>CP126124.1:2400000-3050000 GCA_030123545.1 Burkholderiaceae bacterium
CGGCCACGCCCTGGCCGTACGCGGTGCGGTCGTCGACCACGGCGAACGTCTTCAGGTGCAGCGCGTCGGCCGCGTAGAACGCCAGTCCGGCGCCGAGCGCGTTGTCGTTCGCGATCAGGCGGAACACGTTCTTGTAGCCCGGCTTCATCAGGTCCGGATTCGTCGACGAGCCGGTGATCATCGGGATGCCGCAGCCGTTGTAGATCTTGGACGCGGGGATGCTGGTGCCGGAGTTCAGGTGGCCGACCACGCCGTTGTCCTTGCTGTCGCAAATCTTCTGCGCGACCGCCGTGCCCTGCTTCGGATCGGCTGCATCGTCCTCGACGTCGGCGACGAACTTGACCTTCTTGCCGCCTATCGTCAGGCCTTCCTTGTTCAGGTCCTCCACCGCCATCAGAACACCGTTGGCGTTGTCCTTGCCGTAGTGGGCCTGTGGGCCCGACATGGGCGCGACAGAACCGATGGTCACGGTCTGCACGTCCTGCGCGAACGCGACGCCTGCCAGCATCGCGACCGCAGCGGCAACGGTCACTTTCAGCTTCATCTGCATAAAAAACTCCAGGTTGATGAAAGTTGAGATTCTGTTTATGACTCAACGGGCGCGAACGATAGCGCAAATCCCGGACCCGGAACAGAGGGGACTTGCTAGGTTTCGGGAACTGGCCGGCAGGGTGCGGGTTTACCCCAATACAGACTGTTCGGCGAGCGCAACGCTGGCAGCGCGCTCACAAATCGGAAGCGCCGCCGAGCGCGAGTTCCTCCACCACCGCATCCGACACCGCCTGCCGCACCACGGTTTCGATTTCCTCGCGCAGCCGCGGTTCGAGCGCCTTGAAATGCTCCTGCACCAGCGCCGACACCGCGTCGATCAGCCGCTGCTCGATCAGCGCGTCGACCCGCTCCATCACCTGGCGGATCACATGCGCCTGGATCGAGCCGGACGCCTCGGGCAGCGGCACGTCGGGCTGCGCGGCCAGGTCCAGGTCCAGATCGGGGACGATAGGCGACGACGGCACGACCTCGGTCAGCGTCGGGACATAGCGCGGCGGGGATCGGGGAGCGTCGGGCATCAGTTCGGCTTCGTCGAGGCAACGTCGTGCGAAATGATCGCATAGCCGCGCGCCGCATAGTGCTGCCAGCGGCGCCGGCCGATGCCGCGGTCCGCATCATCGGCGCCGACCAGCTCGATCAGCCGCTCGAAGCGCTCGAAGCCGGCCGGCACCTCGCTGCCGAGGTTCAGCAGCGTCTCGGCGCGCGGCAGCGCGCTCACGTCGTCGCCGAGCACGATCGGCGAGGCGGCGCGCAGCGACGGCCCGGCCGATGCCTGGCAGTGCGGCAGAAAATCCAGCGCCGAGAAGGTCCACAGCATCTCGTCGAGCGCGCGCAGTGACCCGGCGTCCCCGGTCACCATCACCGGGGCGCCGCGGCCGACCGCCTTGCGCAGCAGCCGGCAGGCATACGCCAGCTTGTCCGGCGCATTGAAATGGAATGCGATCTCGGTCATGCGGGTGGCGCGTGATCAGCTGCGGATTGCTATTCTTTTTGAAGCAACCTTCGAAGGCAGGGACTTGGCTTTCGCCACTTTTTCTTCTTGATTCAGCAGGTAGTCGAGCAGCAGGCCGACCGGGCGGCCGGTCGCGCCCTTGGCCGCCCCGCTCTTCCATGCGATACCGGCAATGTCCAGATGGGCCCAGGGGTAGGCGGTGGCGAAGCGCTGCAGAAACTTGGCCGCGGTGATCGAGCCTCCAGGACGGCCGGCGACGTTGGCGACGTCGGCGAAATGGGTCTTCAGGCCTTCCGCGTAGTCGTCATCCAGCGGCATGCGCCAGCAGGGGTCCAGCGCCGCTTCGCCCGACGCCTGCAGCGCCTGCGCCAAGTCCTCGTCGGTCGCGTACAGCGCGCTGCGCAGGTGGCCGAGCGCGATGATGCAGGCGCCGGTCAGGGTCGCGATGTCGATCACCGCGCGCGGCTTGAAGCGCTCGGCGTAGGCCAGCGCATCGCACAGGATCAAGCGCCCTTCGGCGTCGGTGTTCAGGATTTCGATGGTCTGCCCGCTGAGGCTGGTCACCACGTCGCCCGGCTTGACCGCACTGCCGCCCGGCAGGTTCTCGCTGCTGGGGATCAGGCCGACGACGTTCAGCGCGGGCTGCAGTTCGCCGAGCGCGCGAAACGCCCCGAGCACGCTGGCAGCGCCGCACATGTCGAACTTCATCTCGTCCATCTCGGGCGCCGGCTTGATCGAGATGCCGCCGCTGTCGAACGTGATGCCCTTGCCGACCAGCACCACCGGCGGCGTCGCCTTGGCGGCCCCCTGGTACTTCAGCACGATGAAGCGCAACGGCTCGCGCGAGCCCTGCGCCACGGCCAGCAACGCGCCCATGCCGAGCCGCTCGACCTCGCGCGGCCCGAGCACCTCGCAGCGGATCCGCGGCAGCTTGGCCAGCGCGCGGGCCGCGTCGGCGAGCATCGAAGGCGTCGCGTGATTCGCCGGTCGATTGCCCCATTCCTTCGCCAGTTCGATCCCCGCGATCGTCGCAACCCCCTGGTCGAACGCCTTCTTCAACGCGACGCCGGCACCAGCACCGACCTCAGGCATACCGAGCGTCACGCGCGCGAGCTTGCGGCCTTCGGCCTTCGATTTCGTCGTCGTATACCGGTAGCTCGCATCGGCCGTGGCCAGCAGCGCCGCACGCACGGCGGGGCCGCACACGGCCTCGGGCTTTGCAGCAAAGCACAGGCACAGGCGTCGCGTCGGTCCATCCTTGAGCGCGCCCATCGCCGCCTCGACCGCCTTGCGCACCTCGCGCGCCGAACCGTCGCCGACGCCGGCCAGCACCAGCCGCGTCGCAGTCGCGGCAGCGCAGCGGTAATGCGTCAGCAGCTTGCCGGGCCCTGGCTCCAGGTCGCCCGTCTTCAACGCATCGGCGATCCATTGCGACAGCGCATCACGCCCGGCGACGAAGCCCTGCGGCACCAGCACGATCAGCGCATCGCATTTCTCGGTGGCCGCATCGGCCAGCCCCAGCGTCTTGAGTTCGAAGTTCATAATTGCAGTTTCCGCTTGGCGCCGATGTTATTCCATTCGTCGATACGCAAAGAGCTGGCGCGCAGCTTTGGCGCGACGCTGGTGGTGCTGGCCACCGTCGTCGTGACCATGATGCTGATCCGCACGCTGGGCCAGGCGTCGAGCGGCAGCGTCGCGCCGGCCGATGTGCTGCTGGTGATGGGCTACACCGTGCTCGGGCATCTGACGACGATCCTGACGCTGAGCCTGTTCATCGCGATCGTCAGCACGCTCTCGCGCATGTACCGCGACAGCGAGATGGCGATCTGGTTCACCGCGGGCCGCGGGCTCGCGTCGTTCCTGTCGCCGCTGCTGCGATTCGCCTGGCCGATCCTGCTCGTGATCACGCTGCTCGCGCTGTTCGTCTGGCCCTGGGCGAACCGGCAGGTCCAGGACATGCGCGAGCACTACGAGACGCGAGGCGACCTGGAGCGTGTCGTGCCCGGGCAGTTCCAGGAGTCGGCCGGCGGCCAGCGGGTGTTCTTCGTCGACAAGAACACCGGCACCGGCAAGACCGGCAGCAACGTCTTCATTTTCGCTAACCAGGGCGACAAGCGCATCGTCACCTCGGCGCGCAGCGGCCGCGTCGACAACATCGGCGACGACCGCTTCCTGATCCTGGACAACGGCCAGCGGCTCGAGACCGACAGCGCGAAGCCGGACCTCACGGTCGCCCAGTTCGAGCAGTACGGGCTGCGCATCGGCGAGAAGGCGGCCGCCGCGTCCGAGGCGCCGCCGCCGAAGACCCTGTCCACGCTCGCGCTGATGCAGAGGCCCACGGCCGACGGTCTGGGCGAGCTCTCGTTCCGCTTCGGACTTGCGCTGGCGGCGGCCAATCTGGTGCTGGTCGGCCTGGCCGTGTCGCGCGCGAACCCGCGCATCGGGCGCAACGGCAGTCTGGCGTTCGCGTTCTTCGCGTTCGTGGCCTACTACAACCTGCTGAACCTGGGGCAGAGCTGGATCAGCGACGGCAAGGCCGCATTCGGCCCGATGATGCTGGCCGCGCACGGCGGCGCATTCGTGCTCGCCTGGGTCTGGCTGGTGAAACGCCACAACAACTGGACGCTGCGGGCCGCGCTGCGGCGGCGCCGCGCCGAGGCGCAAGGAACGGCGCAGCGATGAAGACGGTGCGGCGCATGATCCACGCCGACGTGCTGGCCTCGGTCGGCTTCGTCACGCTCGCGTTCCTCGCGCTGTTCTTCTTCTTCGATTTCGTCGACGAACTGCGTTCGGTCAATGCCGCCGGCGGCTACCCGCTGCGATACGCGGTGCTGGTCGTGCTGCTCGAGTCGCCCGCGCGGCTGTACGACCTGCTGCCGATCACCGTGCTGATCGGAACCATCTTCGTGATGGCGCGCATGGCGCAGAGTTCCGAGTTCACGATCCTGCGCACCAGCGGCCTTGGCCCCTGGCGCGCGCTGCAGGTGCTGGTCACGCTGGGCCTGGTGTTCGTGCTGCTGACCTTCGCGGTCGGCGACTATCTGGCGCCGGCCGCGGACCGGGCAAGCCAGCTGCTGCGCTCGCGCTATCTGGGCCAGGTCACGGTCGGGCAGACCGGCGCGTGGCTGAAGGAGCGGCGCGCCGGCGACTCGTACGCGGTCAATGTCGGCTCGCTGCTGCCCGACGGCAGCATGCGCGGCATCCGCATCATCGAGTTCGACGACCAGGGCCGCATGGCGGCGACGATCCAGGCCGATTCGGGAAAGTTTCAGAGAGACGGAAGCTGGCTGCTCACCGGCGTCTCGAAGACGGAGTTGGAAACCGCGAGCGGCGCCCCGCTCGCGTCCGCGCAGGCGCCGCGCATCGTGCGCACGAGCGAGAAGGTGCTGGACTGGCCGAGCACGATCACGTCCGAGATGGTGTCGGTCGCGCTGCTGCAGCCCGAGCGCATGCCGACCTGGGATCTGTTCCAGTACATCCGCCACCTGGAGGCGAACGGACAGTCGTCGCAGCGCTACGAGATCCAGTTCTGGAAGAAGGTTTTCTACCCCTTGAGTTGCCTGGTCATGGTGGTGCTCGCGCTGCCGTTCGGCTACCTGCATTTCCGCGCCGGCGGCATCTCGACCTACGTCTTCATCGGCGTGATGACCGGGATCAGCTTCTTCCTGCTGAACAACCTGTTCGGCCATTTCGGCAACCTGCAGAACTGGCGACCCTGGCTCGCCGCGGCGGCGCCGGGCCTGATCTATTCGGTGTTCTCGCTGGCCGCGTTCGGCTGGCTGGTACTGCGCAGGTAGCGGGGTCGTTCATGGCCGAGTCCAGAAACGTCGTGCTGCTGGCGCACGGCTCGCGCGATCCGCTGTGGCGCGAGCCGATCGAGCGCATCGCCCAGGCCATGCGCCGCCGCGACGCGCAAGCGCAGGTGGCCTGCGCGTACCTGGAACTGACACCACCCGATCTTTCCTCGGCGGTGCGGCGATTGGTGCTTGACGGTGCGCGCGAAATCGACGTGGTGCCTATGCTGCTCGGCGTCGGGCGCCATGCGCGCGAAGACCTGCCCCGGGTCGTGGCGGACGCGCAGGCCGCCTGCCCCGATGTGCTGCTGCGGCTGCGCCCTGCGGTCGGGGAAGATCAGAGACTCGTCGAACTGATCGCGGCGATCGCACTCGGCGAATGAGCGGACGCCCGGAGCAAGCGCTCAGCGATAGACGACCGAGGCATAATAAAGCGCGTTGTTAGCTAACTTTGTTATGAATCTGCACCAATTCCGGTTCATCCAGGAAGCCGCGCGCCGAAACCTGAACCTGACCGAAGCGGCCAAGGCGCTGCACACATCGCAGCCCGGGGTCTCGAAGGCAATCATCGAGCTCGAGGAGGAACTCGGCGTCGAAATCTTCGCGCGCCACGGCAAGCGGCTGCGCCGCATCACCGAGCCCGGCCAGCATGTGCTGCGCAGCATCGAACTGATCATGCGCGAGGTCGGCAACCTGAAGCGCATCGGCGAACAGTTCAGCGCGCAGGACAGCGGCACGCTGTCGATCGCCACCACCCACACGCAGGCGCGCTACGTGTTGCCGGTCCCGGTGGCGAAGCTGCGCGACGCGTACCCCAAGGTCAACATCAGCCTGCACCAGGGCACGCCGGCCGAGGTCGCGAAGATGGTGATCGACGAGGTGGCCGAGATCGGCATCGCGACCGAATCGCTGTCGGACTACCCGGACCTGATCACCATGCCCTGCTACGAATGGCAGCATGTGGTCGTGGTGCCGAAGGTCCATCCGCTCGCGCAGAAGGAACGGCTGACGCTGGAGGATCTCGCGGCCGAACCGATCATCACCTACCACCCGTCGTTCACCGGACGCACGCGGATCGACCACGCGTTCGCGCAGCGCAAGCTCGCGCCCCGAATCGCGCTGGAAGCGATCGACTCCGATGTAATCAAGACCTACGTTCGGCTCGGCTTGGGCGTCGGCATCCTGGCCGAGATGGCGCTGCAGGACGGCGCACAGGCCGGTGCCAATGCCGACGCCGATCTGGTCGCGCGCCCGGCCGGCCAGTTGTTCGGGCAGAACGTCGCACGAGTCGCTTTCAAGCGCGGCGCCTACCTGCGCAACTTCGTTTTCAAGTTCGCCGAACTGATGAGTGACCGGCTGGACCGGCGCCTGATCGCTCGCGCGATGAGCGGCGAGGCGATCGACCACGAGCTGTGAAATGCACCACCCCCAGGCTGCGCGCACTGCGTGTCGCTTCGCCAACCCCCTGCAAGGGGGCACCGCCAGCGGCCGGGCTAAGCCAGCTCCACGGCGGTCGCTGGAACGGCCTGCTCCGCGGCCACTCGAAGCCGTTTCATACGGCGCGGGTGGCGCTTAGCGCTATGGATACTGAGAAGGCGTGACCGAATTCCGCATCTGCCTTGAACCGACCATGACCGAACACACCCCAGCGATCGCGAGCCGCCTGCCCTCGGTCGGCACCACGATCTTCACCGTGATGTCGAACCTGGCCGCAGCCAGCGGCGCCGTGAATCTGGGCCAGGGCTTTCCGGACTTCGACTGCGACCCGGCGCTGGTGCAGGCGGTCGCCGATGCGATGCGGGGCGGCCTGAACCAGTACCCGCCGATGCCGGGTGTTGCGCCGCTGCGCGAGGCGGTCGCAAAGAAGATCGATGCGCTGCACGGCGCGCACGGCGGCCGCTCGTACGACCCCGGCAGCGAAATCACCATCACCGCCGGCGCGACGCAGGCGATCATCACCGCGATCCTCGCGGTGGTGCACCCGGGCGACGAGGTGATCGTGCTCGAACCCTGCTACGACAGCTACGTGCCGAACATCGAACTGGCCGGCGGCACCGTGGTCCGGGTGCCGCTGACCCCGGGCACCTTCCGCCCCGACTTCGGCCGCATCGCCGCCGCGCTCGGCACTAAGACACGCGCGATCCTGATCAACTCGCCGCACAACCCGAGCGCCACGGTCTGGACCGCGGACGACATGCGCGCGCTGGAACGCTTGCTCGCGCCGACCGACGTGCTCTTGATCAGCGACGAGGTATACGAGCACATGGTCTACGCGCCGGCCGAGCACCAGAGCGCCGTGCGCTTTCCCAGGCTGGCCGAGCGCGCGTTCGTAGTCTCGAGCTTCGGCAAGACCTACCACGTGACCGGCTGGAAGGTCGGCACCGTCGCTGCGCCTGCAGCACTCACCACCGAGTTCCGCAAGGTGCACCAGTTCAACGTGTTCACGGTCAACACGCCGATGCAGCACGGGCTGGCCGCGTACATGGCCGATCCGCGCCCCTACCTCGACCTCGCCGCGTTCTACCAGGGCAAGCGCGACCTGTTCCGGGACGGCCTCGCGCGCACCCGGCTGCGCCTGCTGCCGAGCGAAGGCAGCTACTTCCAGTGCGCCGACATCTCCGAGGTCAGCGACCTGGGCGAAGCCGAGTTCTGCAAATGGCTGACCACCGAGATCGGCGTCGCCGCGATCCCGCTTTCCGCGTTCTACGGCGACGGCTTCGACCAGCGCGTGGTGCGCTTTTGCTACGCGAAGAAGGACGAGACGCTGCACCGGGCGATCGAGCGGCTGGCGCGGCTTTGACAAGCAACTTCTGCTACGCCTGAAGCCTTGTCGCGCGGCCGGGCGCACAACCACTTCACCCGCGACCGTATTCCGGGGCGTGCCATAGGAGAAACCGATGGCGTCATCGGGATAATATTCGATTCGGGCCTAATCACTAGGTTTCAAACAAGCCCGGGCCATTGATTCATTTCGCAGCACAACCCAAACGGCCGACACACTCGATCGGAAATGCAGAACGTTGTAAGTGTATGTCGAAATTTATGATTGTCAGTCTTGACGGTTACGCTACCGGTAAATCTAAAGGAGTTATCGAATGATTGTGACGCAATACGCTGGGCTGAGTTCGGCGGTCTTTGGTGCAATCGGTACAACAATTCTGTTCTTCAGTAGCTACGCGCTCCAACCCTTGGAAGGAAGTGTTTTGGGGAGCGAGTTTTTAACTGAGCAGAACAATCGAATTCAACTTGATAATCTGCATCGCCTTCGTCGACAAAAAATCGGATTTGCATTTCTATGTTTCAGTTTTATTATTCAAGCAATCGCTTGCTTTTTATAACTATAACTCAATGCCTTACTTGAGGGTCGTTTAAAATTTTTATCTCGAAGAAGGTGGATACATTTGTAATGGTATGACCGTGCCGTGATAAATAACAGAGACTGGACCACCTATAAATGATCCATCAGGTTCCCTTTTGTACCATTGAGTCCCACTCACCGCATAATTTCTCCCGTTGAGACGCACGATGACGCTTCCAGCGGGACTCGCGGCGAGAACATCGACAGGAATCCTTGCCTTCAAACACGGCTCGGCGTCAGGCATCGCGTGACAACCTTGAATTCCCCCCACCGGAGTATGCCCAATCGCAAAACCTGTGATATTCCCTCCGACAAATTTGCATTGACCGGATTCTGTGCAGTATTCAGCACCCACCGAAAGCATACCCGGTAACCCGATCTTTATGTTCCAACCCGTCGGAATTGGATCATAATCCGCTGCAAAAACAAGAGTTGATAGGCACATGCACAGTGCCGCGCCGAATCCTCTCCCAAACGTCGCCAGCGAAGGAGATAGACAATGGATGAGCAACCGATTGCGCTTGATTAATTTTGCCAAAACTTACTCCTAATGTGAGTTACCCATTGCTGGCTGAATCAACTCGAGACAGGCCGCTGCACGTGCAGCTTCGGTGTCAGCCCAAAATCGATGTGTTTTCGCGTTGATCGAGTCTTCAGAAATCATCAGTGTTTCATATTGAACGTTAACGCCGTGCTGTACTGCGGCCCGGAAGGTGGCCTCGACCGTTCCAGGCGGCGCGGCTGAAGCCCAAGTCGCCGTAAGGGCCTGTAGCTCGAGGGCGGCGGCTATTGCGGGTGTCTTCGCTTGAGCGGGTTGTCCATGCCAATTTGCGGCGCTCAAGCCATTGGCTTCTTCAACTTGAATTACCCAAGTAATTATTTTTGGGGCAAGAGCGGGAGAAATGAGATTGGGTGACGGACCGGTTGCTGCACAGGTTACTTGTGAAAGCGCTGATGAACTGAAACCGATCCCCAGTAGAATGGTTGCGACTATCAAACCGATACGAGCGGCTATTCCGAGTTGTGGCATTCGTCATCCCTCCGTTGCGGGCAAGATATCACAGTGGCTACCCCTGCAACTGCCCCCACGCCTTCTCCAGCCGCTTGACGCTCACCGGCTGCGGCGTGCGCAGCTCCTGCGCGAACAGGCTCACCCGCAGTTCCTCGAGCAGCCAGCGGAACTCCGCGAGCCGCGCGTCGAGCACGCCGCGGCGCTCGGCGACGAGACGCCAGCAGCGCTGCTCTAGCGGGCGCAGCTCGGCGAGACGCGCGGCGTCGCGCGCCGGATCGGCGCGGACCTTGTCGAGCCGCAGCGTGATCGCCTTCAGGTAGCGCGGCAGGTGCGCAAGCTGCGCCCAGGGCACGGCCGCGATGAAGTTCTTCGGCATCAGCCGTTGCAACTGCCGCTGCGCGTCCTGCGTCGCCTCGGGCGCGTTCTTCGTGTCCTTTAGCTTGCGCGCGGCCGCCGCGTGCTCGGCGAGGATCGCTCCCGCGAGCCGCGCAACCTCGTTCGCAATCAGCACGAGCCGCCCTCGCCCTTCGTCCACGCGGCGCTCGAACGCGGGCTGATCGACCGGCAGCGGCGGCTGCAGGAACGCGCGGTCCAGCGCCACCTCGACGATCTGCGCACGCAGTTCCTCCAGCGTGCCGCCGCCCGACCCGTCGGGCGCGCGCCCGACCTGCATGTAGGCCACCGCCATCCTCTGCAGATCGGGGATGTTCTTCTCCAGGTGCTTCAGCGCGTCCTTCATCTGCAGCGCGAACAGGCGGCGCAGCCCGGCGCGGTGCCGCACGGCGGCGGCCTCGGGCTCGTCGAACAGCTCGATCGTCACCGCGTCGCCGCGGTCGATCAGCGCCGGAAAGCCGATCAACGCCTGGCCGCCCTTCTTGATCTCCATCAGTTCGGGCAGCTCGCCGAAGGTCCAGTCGGTGTAGCGCTGGCTATCCGGCATCGCGGCAGGAGCAGCGGCTGCGACGCGTGTTGCTTCGCTTTTGATAGCTACCTGTGAGCCACCCGCTTGGGCTTGCGCCGCATTTTGTTCTGAAATCTTGCGCTCGCCCACACGCTTGAGCCCCGCCAGCGCCTGGAACGCGCCGCGCGCCTGGCCGCCGAGCTCGGCCTTCAGCGCCGCCAGATTGCGCCCCATGCCGAGCTGGCGCCCGTCGTCGCCCACCACGCGCAGGTTTATGAACAGGTGGGCGGGAACCATGTCGAGCTTGAAGTCCGTGCGCTTCACGTCGAGGCCGGTCTCGTCGCGCACGCGCCTCTGCAGCGCATCGGTCAGCGAGCCGTGGCCGTACGCCTCGGGCGCTGACAGGACCTCGGCCAGCCGCGCGGCCGCCTGCGGCAGCGGCACGAAACGCGCGCGCGGCTTTTGCGGCAGGCTTTTCAGCAGCGCCTGGATCTTGTCTTTGAGCATGCCCGGCACCAGCCACTCGCAGCGCTCCTCGCTGACCTGGTTCAGCACGAACAGCGGCACGGTGACGGTGAGGCCGTCCTTCGCATCGCTGGGCTCGTGCAGGTAGCTCGCAGCGCAATCGACGCCGCCGAGCTTCACCGTCGGCGGAAAGGCCTGCGTGGTGATGCCGGCCGCCTGATGCCGCATCAGCTCTTCTTTGGCTAAAAGCAGCAGGCGCGGATTCGCCTTGGCCGCCTCGCGCCACCAGCGCTCGAACGCCTGCCCGCTCGCCACGTCGGCGGGCACCTGCGCGTCGTAGAAGGCGTAGATCAGCGCCTCGTCGACCAGCACGTCCTGCCGGCGCGACTTGTGTTCGAGCGACTCCACCTCGCGCAGCAGCTTTCGGTTCGCCGCGAGGAACGGCAGCTTCGTGTCCCACTGCCCGGCGACCAGCGCCTCGCGCAGGAAGATCTCGCGCGCTCCCGCCGGATCGACGCGCGCATAGTCGACGCGCCGGCCGCTGTAGACCACGAGGCCGTACAGCGTCGCGCGCTCGAATGCGGCAACGCGCGCCTCCTTCTTCTCCCAGTGCGGGTCGAGCAGTTGCTTGTTCAGCAGATGGCCGGCGACCTCCTCGATCCATGTCGGTTCGATCGACGCAATGCCGCGGCCGAACAGCCTTGTCGTTTCCACCAACTCCGCACAGACGATCCAGCGCCCCGGCTTCTTGCGCAGATGCGCGCCCGGGTGGCGGTGGAACTTGATGCCCCTGGCGCCCAGGTACTCGCCCGAGGCAGACCCGGCCTCCTCGTCCATCTTGCAGCCGACGTTGCCGAGCAGGCCGGCCAGCATCGACTTGTGCAGCGCTTCATAACCGGCTGGTGCCGTGTTGAGCTTCCATTTGTGCTCCGTCACGACGGTCAGCAGTTGCGAATGGATGTCGCGCCACTCGCGCACGCGGCGCACGCTGATGAAGTTCTGGCGCAGCAGTTGCTCGTATTGGCGGTTGCTGAGCTTGTGATGGGGGTGGTTGCCCTCACCCCCGCCCTCTCCCGCGAGCGGGAGAGGGAGTGTCTGGCCCCCTCTCCCGCTCGCGGGAGAGGGTTGGGGTGAGGGTGCTTGCGCCATCCGCTGCACCACCGGCAGCACCGCCGCATTCGCCTTCTTCGGCCCCTGCGCAGCCGCCTGCATCTCGCGCCGCGTCTGCGCGATCGGGCCGCCGCCGCGCGCGTCGTGCAGCCACTGCCACAGCCGCAGATAGCCGCTGAACTCGCTCTTGTCGTCGTCGAACTTCGCATGCGCCTGATCGGCCTGCGCCTGCGCGTCGAGCGGCCGATCGCGCACGTCCTGCACCGACAGCGCGGCGGCAATCACCAGCACCTCGGCCAGCGCGCCGCGCTCGCGCGCCTCGACGATCATCCGGCCCACGCGCGGGTCCAGCGGCAGCTTCGCGAGTTCCTTCCCGATCGCCGTCAGTTCGCCCGCGTCGTCGACCGCGCCGAGTTCGCCGAGCAACTGCATGCCGTCGGCGATCGCGCGGCTAGACGGCGCCTCCAGGAACGGGAAGCGCGCGATGTCGGCGAGGTGCAGCGACTTCATCCGCAGGATCACGCTGGCGAGCGACGATCGCAGGATTTCCGGGTCGGTGAAGCGCGGCCGGCCGGCGAAATCGTCTTCGCCATAGAGCCGGATGCAGATGCCGTCGGCGACCCGGCCGCAGCGGCCGGCGCGCTGGTTCGCCGCCGCTTGGGCAATCGGCTCGACCAGCAACTGCTCCACTTTGCTCTTGAAGCTGTAGCGCTTGACCCGCGCCGTGCCTGCGTCTATTACGTATTTGATGCCGGGAACGGTGAGCGAGGTCTCGGCCACGTTGGTCGCGAGCACGATGCGGCGCGCGCCGTGGGGGTCGAAGATCCGGTCCTGCTCGGGCTGCGACAGCCGCGCGAACAGCGGCAGCACCTCGGCGCTGCGCAGCACCGGGCTGTGCGCGAGGTGCCGGCGCAGATGGTCGGCCGCCTCGCGGATTTCGCGCTCGCCGGGCAGGAACACCAGAATGTCGCCGCCTTGGTGAGCATCGCGCCAGAGCTCGTCCACCGCGTCGGCGATCGCTTCGTTCAGCCCGTAATCGCGGCTCTCCTCGAACGGCCGCCAACGCTGCTCGACCGGAAACATGCGCCCCGACACCTGGATCACCGGCGCGGGTTGCTCCTTGCCATCGGCAAAGTGCCGCGCGAAGCGCTCGGCATCGATCGTTGCCGAGGTGACGATGACCTTCAGGTCGGGCCGCTTGGGGAGGATCTGGCGCAAGTACCCGAGCAGGAAATCGATGTTCAGGCTGCGCTCGTGCGCCTCGTCGATGATCAGCGTGTCGTAGGCTTCGAGCAGCGAGTCGGACTGGGTTTCGGCGAGCAGGATGCCGTCGGTCATCAATTTGACCGACGCGCCGGGCGAGAGCCGGTCCTGGAACCGCACCTTGTAGCCGACGACCTCGCCGAGCGGCGTGTTCAGCTCCTGCGCAATGCGCTTTGCGACCGAACTGGCGGCGATGCGGCGCGGCTGGGTGTGGCCGATCAGCCGGCCTTTCTGACCCGGTGCGGCATTGCATCTCCCGCGGCCCATGGCGAGCGCGATCTTCGGCAGCTGCGTGGTTTTGCCCGAGCCGGTCTCGCCGCAGACGACGACGACTTGGGTAGCGCGGATGGCATCCATGATCTCGTCGCGCCGCATTGAGACCGGCAGCGAATCCGGGAAGTCGATCTTCAGTGCGGCGGTCAAGGCGGGTCTGTCAGTAAACGAGGCCGGCATTATCGGCTGCCGTCTTGCGCCGCGCGCCGCGCCGCGCCACACGACCCGAAGTGCGGCGGCACCGGTCGCCGCACTGCGAAACCCGGTGCGCGGTTTCAGGTCTGCTGCCGCCGCGCCCCGCAGCGGCCTTCGCGCAGACGCTCGCGCTCCTCGTCGCTGAGCGCGGCCCAGCGCGCGCCGGGGCCATGCCGGTGCCAGCCAGGTCGGCCACGGAATCCGCCGAACAGGATGCGGCTCAGCACCAGCAGGCCGACCGCCTGCGCGAAGCTGATCGCATGCGCGCCGGCGAACAGCGCCGGCACCAGCCAGTTCCACAGCAGCATCACGACCGCGGACAGCACCGCAATTGCAAGCAGCGCCAACGCCACGAATTTCAGGAACCGAAAACGTCCGAATCTCATCGGGACTCTCCTTTCAGGATCGCTCCAGGTCATCATGAAAACCCTGCAGCCGCCGGCGCAGATGCAGCACCGCATAGTGCTTGCGCGCCAGCAGCGTATTCAGCGGCACGCCGCTGCGGCGCGCGAGCTCGTTGAAACTCACACCGTCGAGCTCGTGCGCGATGAAGACGTCGCGCTGCTCGGCGGGCAGTTCGGCCAGCGCCTGCTCGACCGCTTCGAGCATGCGCCGGCGCGCGTAAGCCGCGTCCGGGCCGCCGCCCCGATCGGGCAGCGCGCGCTCTAGCCACGGCGACTCGTCGTCGTCCGGGTCGATCTCCGCCAGTGGCAGCTCGCGCGCTTTCCGAAAGCGGTCGACGATGCGGTTGCGCGCGACCCGCAGCAGCCAGGCGCCGGCCTGCTCGATCGGCTCGGGCAGGCGGTACGCCGCGACGAATTCGGCCAGCACATCCTGCACGATGTCTTCCGCGTCGCCCGGATCGCGGACGCGCCCGCGCACGAAACCCGCCAGCCGGCCGCTCTCGCGCCGGACCACGTCGACCAGGCTGCGTTCACGATCGGCCATCGCGGTCAGAGGATTGATGCCGACCTGCATGTCGTTGATGACGTATCAGCCGGCCGAATATTGTGTGGCTTGTGTGGCCGGCGCGGTGCGGCGACGTGCGCACCCAGGGCGGCGGCGCACCGCCAGCCGCTACACTGGCGGACCACCCGCCCCCAGCCGCCGCACAGCCATCCCACGCCCGTCGCGACCGCCCTGACCCGCCGTTCCGATCCGCCGTTCGCCATGTCCGCCGTCTTCAACTTCACCTTCGTTCCCTGGTTCCGTTCGGTGGCGCCGTACATCCACATGCACCGCGGCAAGACCTTCGTGGTCGCGATCTGCGGCGAGGCGTTCGCCGCCGGCAAGCTGCACAGCCTGGTGCAGGACGTGGCGCTGATCCGCAGCATGGGCGTCAAGGTGGTGCTGGTGCACGGGTTCCGGCCGCAGGTCAGCGAGCAGCTGAAGGCCAAGGGCCATGCGGCGAAGTATTCGCACGGCATCCGCATTACCGACGAGGTCGCGCTCGACTGCGCGCAGGAGGCCGCGGGCCAGCTGCTGTACGAGATCGAGGCCGCGTTCAGCCAGGGGCTGCCGAACACGCCGATGGCCGGCTCGACGGTGCGAATCGTCTCCGGCAACTTCATCACTGCGCGGCCGATCGGCATCGTCGACGGGGTCGACTTCCAGCATTCGGGCGTGGTGCGCAAGGTCGACGCCGCCGGCATCACCCGCATGCTCGAATTCGGCGCGATGGTGCTGATCTCGCCGTTCGGCTTCTCGCCGACCGGCGAAGCATTCAACCTGACGATGGAAGAGGTCGCGACCTCGGTCGCGGTCGCGCTGCAGGCCGACAAGCTGATCTTCGTCACCGAAATCGCCGGCATCCGCGCGAAGCCGAACGAGCCCGAGAGCGACGACAATCCGGTCGACACCGAGATCTCGCTCGCGGAAGCCGAGCGCATCCTCGCGCAGTCACCGTCGTACAAGAACCCCACCGACACCGCGTTCTACCTGCAGCATTGCGTGAAGGCGTGCCGCGGCGGCGTCGAGCGCAGCCACATCATCCCGTTCGCGGTCGACGGCTCGCTGCTGCTCGAAATCTACGTGCACGACGGCATCGGCACGATGGTGATCGACGAGAAGCTGGAGAACCTGCGCGAAGCCACCAGCGACGACGTTGGCGGCATCCTGCAGCTGATCGAACCGTTCGAGAAGGACGGCACGCTGGTGCGCCGCAGCCGCACCGAGATCGAGCGCGACGCCGACCACTACACGGTGCTGGAGCACGATGGCGTGATCTTCGCCTGCGCCGCGCTGTACCCGTACCCCGAGGCGCGCACCGGCGAGATGGCGGCGCTTACCGTGTCGCCGCAAAGCCAGGGCCAGGGCGACGGCGAGAAGGTGCTGCGCCGCATCGAGCGGCGCGCCCGCGCGATCGGCCTGGAGAGCATCTTCGTGCTCACCACCCGCACCATGCACTGGTTCCTGAAGCGCGGCTTTCAGGCGGTCGACCCCGACTGGCTGCCCGAGGCGCGCAAGCGCAAGTACAACTGGGACCGCAAGAGCCAGGTGCTGGTGAAGAAGCTGGGATAGGACAAAACACCCCGCAAGCGCCTGCGGCGTGGGTGATCTCGCAGCGCTACACCCAGAGCAACGTGGCGTCAGACGCATGTCGCGAGGCCGCACCGAGATTCGGACATTGATCAAGGGGCGGCGCGATCCGCGTCAGCGCGGCGCTGCGGTGCGTCCTCCTGCGTAAGCCTCGTAACCAGCCACGAAACGCGGTGACACCCGGCGCAGCCGTTCGATGTCGATGCGCCCGCTGCGCTGGACGTATCCCCAGGCGAAGTCCCAGGGATCCAGCCGCATTTGCTCGGGAAAATGCTCGTACCAGTCCGCGCTCGCATTGGCGGCCGCGACCAGCTTGCGCGCGACCGGCTTGCGCGCGGCCTCGAACGCGGCGAGCGCATCGGCGAGCGCGTGCGGATAGTCGCGCAGGCTCGATGCAAGCGCGATCGCGTCTTCGAACGCCAGGCGCGTGCCCGAGCCGATCGAGAAATGCGCGGTGCGCAGCGCGTCCCCGATCAGCGCCGTGTTGCCTGCGAACCAGTGCTCGCTCCAGACCTTGGGGAAGCGGCGCCAGAGCGAGCGATTCGTGACCAGCGGATGGCCGTCCAGCGTCGCGGCGAAGACCCTTTCGCAATACGCCTTCGTCGCCGACTCATCCAGCGCCGCAAAGCCGGCGCGCTCCCAGGTTGCCGGATCGCACTCGACGATGAACGTGCTCATGTCGGGGGCATAGCGGTAATGGTGCGCGTTGAAAGTGCCCGCCTCGGTCTGCACGAAGGTCTGGCTGAGCGCGGCGAACGGGCGTGTCGTGCCATACCAGACGAAGCGGTTCGCCAGGTATTCAATGCGGGTGCCGAATTCATTCTCGCGGCCCTTGCGCACGAAAGAATTCACGCCGTCGGCGCCCACCACGAGGTCGTAGCCTTGCAGATCGCGCGCGTCCGTCAGCAGGCAGCGATATTCGGGCACGACGCCGGCCGCGGCGAGCCGCTGCTGGAGCAGCTGCAATAGCTGCAGGCGCCCGATCGCGGCGAAGCCTATGCCGTCGATCGCGATCGCCTGCCCGCGATGGTGCAGCACAAGATCATTCCATTGCTGCATCGCCGGCGTGACCAGTTCGCAGGTCGCCGGGTCGTCCCCGCGCAGAAACTCCAGCGCGCGGTCCGAGAACACGACGCCAAACCCGAAGGTTGAGTCCGGTGGGTTCTGCTCGACGATGCGGATCGAGCTTTGAGGGTTCTGCCGCTTGAGCAGGTAGGCAAGGTACAGGCCCGCCGGTCCGGCGCCCACGATCAGCACATTCATCGCTTCCCTTCCGCTCTGTCGCTCCTGCCCGGCCGCGCGGCGGCTGCCGGACGGTCCGTCTGAAACGCGAGACGAAGACTACGCCGATCCGCGGCTATCGTCACGCTGCGGCGACGGCAGCATGCTCGTCGCAGACCGTCCAGCCGGTCGATTGCGCCGGCCCCTGCGGACAAGGCCGCCGCGTATCATGACCGAGCGAGCACGAGAACGAGGTGACGACATGCTGACCGGATGCACTCCCTGGTCCGCCGAAGACGCGGCACGCTGGCGCAGCCTCGGCCTGTGGCAAGACATCACGCTGTGGCAGATGCTCGAACAGACGGCGCGCCGGCTTGCCGACAAGCCTGCTCTGGTGCACGGCGAACAGCGCATTGCCTATCGCGACCTGCTCGAGCGCAGCGAGTCACTGGCGCGCCAACTCGCCGCGACCGGCCTGCGCCCGCTGGATCGGGTGGTGATGCAACTGCCCAATGTGCCGGAATTCGTCTTCACCTTTTTCGCGCTGCTGCGCATCGGCGTCATCCCGGTGATGGCGCTGCCGGCGCACCGTCACACCGAAGTCGGCCACTTCCTCCGCCACGCCGGGGCGCGCGCGCTGTTCGTGCCCGAGAGGGTCGGCGATTTCGACTATCGCGCGATGGCCGACGAACTGCGCGCCGAATGTCCGACGCTCGAGCAGGTGTTCGTCGCCGGAGCGCCGCTGGCCGGCCAGTTGCCGCTGGCGGGGTTGCCCGGCGAGCCAGCCCGCGCCGCGCTGCCCGAGCTTGCCGCCGACGAAGTGGCGCTGATGCTGCTCTCGGGGGGCACCACCGGACTGCCGAAGCTGATCCCGCGCACCCACAACGACTACGTCCTCAACGCCAAGGCCACCGGCCGCGTCGCGCAGGTCGACGAATCGACGGTGTTCCTCGCGGTGCTGCCGCTGGGCCACAACTACAGCCTTGCCAGCCCGGGCATGCTGGCCTGCTTCGCCCGCGGTGCGACGGTGGTGCTGGCTCCCGGACATTCGGCCGACGTGGTGTTCCCGCTGATCGAACGCCACCGCGTCACGCTGGTCGCAGCCGCGGTGCCGCTGGTCACGCGCTGGTTGAACTCGGACGTGCCGGCACGCCATGACATCTCGTCGCTCAAAGTGATTCAGAACGGCGGCGCGCGCCTGGCGCCCGAGCTGCGCCGGCGCGTGCGCGCGCAATGGGGCTGCATGCCGCAGGAGGTGTACGGCACCGCGGAAGGTTTGATCAATCTGGTGCGGCTCGACGCGCCGGAAGACCTGCTGCTGGAGAGTTCGGGCAGCCCGGCGTGCGAGCAGGACGAAATCAAGGTCGTCGACGTCGATGGCAACGAAGTGCCCGATGGCGAACCCGGCGAACTGCTCGCGCGCGGGCCCTACACCATTCGCGGCTACTACAACGCGCCCGGGATCAACGCGGCGGCATTCACCGCGGATGGCTTCTACCGCATGGGCGACGTGGTGCGCAAGATCGGGCGCAATCTCTTCACCGACGGGCGCAAGAAGGATCTCATCAATCGCGGCGGCGAGAAGATCAGCAGCGACGAGGTCGAGAACCTGATCCTGATGCACCCGGCGATCGAGGGCTGCTGCGTGGTGGCAATGCCCGATCCGCACTATGGCGAGAAGGCCTGTGCCTTCGTCGTCCTCCACGCGGGCCGCACCGTCGATCTGGCCGGGCTGCGCGAGTTCCTGCTCGCGCAGCGGATCGCCAAGTTCAAGCTGCCCGAACGGATCGAGGTGGTCGAGCGTTTCCCGGTCAGCCCCGCCGGGAAGATTTTGCGCCGCGAACTGCGCGAGCGCATCGCGGCGACGCTTGAGCGCGAACAGCGTGCTTGACTTCACGCGGTAGCCGGCGCTGCGGCGGCGGCGCAATCCGCGCGCAGCGCATGCGCAAGCTCAGCCGCTGAGCACTGGCGCGGGAACGTCAGGCGCGCGAGCGAACGCGCCGCACGATCAGCGTCAGGCTGGCGAGCGCGATCGCGCAGAGCCAGAGGAACGACCAGTTCGCGACCGAGCCGCCGAGGAAGGTCCAGTCGACCTTGGAGCAGTCGCCGCTGCCGCGGAAGATCATCGGCACCGCGCGGCTCAAGGGGAAGTTCGCGATCATGCCGTACAGGTCGCGCCCACACGACACGTACTCCGGCGGGTGCCATTGCAGCCAGCTCTGCCGCGCCGCGACGAACGCGCCGGCGCCGGCGGCCACGAGCAGCAGCACCGCGCCGCCGATTTGCAAGCCTTTTCGCTTGGAAGCCGCCGTCACACCTGCGATGATTGCTATCAAAATGAAAGCATAGCGCTGCACGATGCACATCGGGCACGGCTCCAGCCCGCCGACCTGCTGCAGGTACACCGCGAACGCCAGCAGCGCGATGCAGACAACGCAGATCGCAGCCAGCACGCGGCGCGGCGCCGCATCGAACCAGTTCAACAACATCCTCGTCCCTTGGCCCTAACGCCGGCGGTGCCGGCACGGCGCGATGCGATTGCAACCGCGCCGCCGATTCTAAGGGCTGGGTGTTCCGGGTTTCTGCACTCGTGTATCCGGAGCGAGAGACGGCGATGCCGGCGCACCCGTGGGCGAGCGCGCCGGCATCGCTTCGGGGTTTCCCGCGCCTACTTGTTCGGCTGCGGCGTCATGCGCAGATAGGGGCGCAGCGCCTTGAAGCCCTTCGGGAACCGCTTGGCCAGTTCGGCCGGGTCCTGGATGCTCGGAGAGATCACCACGTCGTCGCCGTCCTTCCAGTTGACCGGGGTCGCGACCTTGTAGTTGTCGGTGAGCTGCAGCGAGTCGATCACGCGCAGGATCTCGTCGAAGTTGCGCCCGGTGCTGGCCGGATACGTGATGGTCGCGCGAATCGTCTTGTTCGGATCGATGATGAACACGCTGCGCACCGTCGCGTTCTCCAGCGAGTTCGGGTGGATCATGTCGTACAGGCCGGCCACCTTGCGGTCCGGATCGGCGAGGATCGGGAAGTTGACCGTGGTGTTCTGCGTTTCGTTGATGTCGCCGATCCACTTCTGGTGCGAGTCCACCGGGTCGACGCTGACCGCGATCGCCTTCGCGCCGCGCTTGGCGAATTCGCCCGACAGCGCCGCCGTCTTGCCCAGTTCAGTGGTGCACACCGGTGTGAAGTCCGCCGGATGCGAAAACAGCACCACCCACGAGTTACCCGCCCATTTATGGAACGAGATCGGGCCTGCGGAAGATTGCTGTTCGAAGTCGGGGGCCTTGTCGCCGAGTCTGAGAGTCGCCATGGAAGCTCCTTTGTCGATAGGTGAGCCTTATATTGTGGAGAGCATTTCTGGAAATTCAAAAGATAGGGTTTTTATAAGGCGAATGACGACGGCGCCACCCATCCGTCACGGACTTTCCATCCGCCGCTGGATCGCCTCCAGGTCGTGTCCGCTGGTCTCGACGCCGCCGCGCCACAGCAGCACGCCGGAGACGATCATCGGCACCGCGATCGCCAGCGCGGACCACTGGAAGCTGTCGAACAGGCCCGCCACGCCAAACAGTGCGCCAAGAATGCCGCCGGCCTTCGAGCCGGCAGCGATCAACCCTGAGCCGGTGCCGCGCAGGTGCACCGGATAGATTTCGGCGGCGTACGGAATCATGGTCGCGATCACGCCGCTGATCGCGACGAGCAGCAGGACGGTCGCGGCGACCGTCACCCCCTGCGCACGGATGCCGCCGATCTCGATCGCGGCGAATGCGAGCAGCGCCAGCACCGTTAACGCAACGAACAGCACCAGCGACTTGAAGCTGCTCCAGCGCTGGTACAGCCACACCACCAGCGCGATGCCGGGAATCGCCAGCAGCGCCGACTGCGCCATCAGCACGCTGGCCGCGCGCGCATCCAGCCCGAGCTTGTGCAGGTTGGCGGGCAGCCACAGCACGAAGCCGAAGTTCGCCATCCCCCACGCGAGCCCGCACACCATCAGCGCGACCGTGATGCGGGCATGGTGGCCACGCAGCATCTCGCGCAGCCCCGCGCGCGGCTGGTGGATTTCCACCACCGGCGCATCCTCGGCCGTGTCGCTTTCGACCAGCCCCGCCGGCGAACCGGCGAAGCGCGCCAGCACGGCGCGCGCCCGCTCGTGCAGACCCGCGTTGGCGAGATAGCGCGGCGATTCCGGGATGTAGCGGTTGAGCAGCACGATCAACGCGCCGGTCGGAAGGTTCAGCAGCCACAGCGCACGCCAGCTGAAGCTCGGCTCCAGCAGGGCCGCCGCTGCCGACGCCGCCAGATACCCGGCCGACGTGCCGACGCCGCCGAGCGCCACCAGCAGCCAGCCGCGGTGCCGCGCGGGCACGGTCTCGGCCATCAGCGTGAACGCGATCGGGAGCATGCCGCCGGCGGCCGCGCCCATCATGAAGCACATCACCAGGTTCCAGTGGAACGACGGCATG
The DNA here is from genome assembly GCA_030123545.1 of Burkholderiaceae bacterium. NCBI lineage: Bacteria > Pseudomonadati > Pseudomonadota > Betaproteobacteria > Burkholderiales > Burkholderiaceae > Burkholderiaceae bacterium. The sequence goes on from CP126124.1 coordinate 2,422,101, forward strand.
GTTCCGCAGATCGCGGTGCCCATGAACAGCAGCGCCGACAGCAGGATCGCCGCGCGCCGCCCGAACACGTCGGCAAGGCGTCCCCAGACGACGGAGCCGACCACCGTGCCGACCAGCGCCGACAACGCGAGGTAACCCGCGGTGGACATACCGATGCCGTATTCGCGCGCCATGCCCGGCATCACGAATGCGATCGACGCCGGTTTCATCACGTCGATCGCGAGCGCGGCCGCCAGCACGGCGACCAGCTTCCAGTGCTCGCGGTTCAGCGGCACGCGGTCGGCGACGTGAAAATGCAGATGCTCGCCGCCGCGCAGCGTCAGCCGCACCTGCGCAAGGCGCGGCATCAAGCCCCAGGCCGCCAGCACCACGCCGGCGGGGATCAGGACCATGCCGATCATCATCGCCGCATCCATCGCCATCCCGACCATCTGAAACTGCATCGGCGCTGCCATCACGTACATCGGCAGATGCAGGCAGACACCGGCGGCGACCGCGAGGCAGCCAAGCCAGAACGCGGCGGGATGGTGGAACGCGATGGCGGCTCGCTGAGTCACTCGAAGACGGTCAATGCACGGGCAGCCGAGTGTAGTGCCCCCTCGACGTGTCGGCGCGAAACGACGCGCGAGCGAATCACGCCGAGACAGGTCAATCACGCGCCCGGCGGCGCAGCCGCACGCCGCCCAGGCGCGAGACGCGAACGCTAGCGCCAGTAGCCGCGGTGGTACCGGTAGTAGAAGGTCGGCTGAACCACTACGGCCGCCGGCGCGACATAGACACCCGCTGCCGGCCCCGCCGGAACGATGGCGCAACCCGACAGCACGGCAAGCAGGACGAGTGACAGCAGGGCTTTCATCGTGAACTCCTCGATGGCAGATGCGCGTTCAACGCCTCGAGTAGTCCACGCGCGCACCGCGCCCGCATGAAGTCCTGTAAAGCTGCCGGCGAGATTGTTACGGCGCGCAAACGGCGCCGAGCAGCGCGAATCCGCGGACATCCGCCCGCGCCGCGCGCCGCCTCAGGCGTTGTGGATCTTCACCCAGTTCTCGTATTTCTCCATCCAGCCCTCGAGGAACTTGCGCGTCGACTCGATGCCGATGCCCCCGTCAGCGTTGAACAGGCCGTCCTTGGCCTGCACGAACGCCTCGGGCTGGCCCAACGTCGGCACATCAAGGTAGGCCAGCACGTTGCGCAGATGCTGCTGTGCCATCGCGGTGCCGATCGCGCCGACCGAGATCCCGATCACGCCAGCCGGCTTGCCGGCCCAGGCACTTTGTCCGTACGGGCGCGACGCGTGGTCGATCGCGTTCTTCAGCACGCCCGGGATCCCGCGGTTGTACTCGGGTGTGAAGAACAGAACGCCCTGCGCAGCCTGGATCTCGGATTTCAGGCGCTTGACGCTGGCCGCCTGGTTCGCGTCGTCGTCCTGGTTGTACGGTGGCAAATCGTCGATGCGCGAAATCGCGAAGCTGAATTCCTTCGGTGCCATGCGCATCAGCGCGTTGGCCAGCTTCTTGTTGTTCGAATCCTTGCGCAGACTGCCGACGATGACGGCAATGTTGTATCGAGCCATGGTTTCTCCAAACTTTCGGGACGATCAAAGCGATCGCGCGCCATTATCCGGCGCCGACGATTCGGCTGCATCGATCGCAACGCAAGCAAGGCTCGTGCAGCTATGGCGTGGGGCCGGGTGCTTCTATGCGCGCCCCTTGCGATACCACGGCCTCCTCGCCGATCAGTCCGCGCGGGCGCAGCACCAGCACCACCATCAGCACCAGCCCGATCAGGATGATCTGCGCGGCGCCGCCCTTGATCTGCATCGTGGCCGGCAGCAGAACCTGAGCCGCGCTGCCGCTCAGCGTCCAGACCGCCCACATCAGCACCGCGCCCAGAACCGCGCCTTTGTTGTTGCCGCTGCCGCCGACGATCAGCATGCTCCAGATCTGGAACGTCAGGATCGGCATGAAGTCCTCCGGGCTGATGTAGCCGATGAAGCTGGCGTTGAGCGCGCCGCCCAGGCCCATCACCGCCGAGCCGATCACGAACGACTGCAGCCGGTAGGCGAACGCGTTCTTGCCGAGCGACTCAGCCGCCGGCTCGTCCTCGCGGATGGCCTTGAGCACCCGACCCCAAGGCGATCGCACCATGGCCTCGAGCGCCGCATACAGCACGACGGTGATCACGATCATCAGGCCGAGCAGCAGCAGATTGCGTCCGAACACCCCTTCGACCAGATGGGGCAGCGGCCGTGGAATGTCGGTGATGCCTCGGCTGCCGCCGGTCAGCCAGGCGGTGTTGAGGGCGACCAGTTGCAGCGTGATGCCGATGCCGATGGTGACGATCGCCAGGTAGTCCTCGCGCAGCCGCAGCGTCGGGATGCCGACGATGAAGGCCACCACGCCGGCGGCCAGCATGGCACCGATCAGCCCAATGATGAATGGCAGATTCCAGCCGCCGACGATGCCCGCGTGCGCCGGCCCGCACAGCAGCGCAAACGCGTAGGCGCCGACCAGGTAGAAGCCCGACACGCCGATGTTGAACAGCCCGGTGTAGCCCCATTGCAGGTTCAGGCCGAGGCAGACGACCGCGAATACCAGCGCCTGGATCAGGAAGAACACCAGGTAAGAGATGACGCCCGTCATGTCGCCCCCTTGGCCCTTCGGGCCGGCCCTACGAGAGGGAGCGAGCGCCTTCGGAGCAGCCGTACTGCGTTCATGTCCGCTCTCCCAAGATGCCGGTCGGGTGGAACAGCAGGATCAGGAACATCAGGACGAACGCGACCGCCGGCTTGTATTCCGGACCGATGAACGGCACCGACAGCGACTGCGCGATGCCGATGACCAGCCCGCCGAGCACCGCGCCGTAGACGCTGCCGATGCCGCCGAGAATCGCCGCGGCGAACATCGGCAAGATCAATGTGAACCCCATCTCGGGCGACACCTGCACCGTCAGGCCGAACATCACGCCGCCGATCGCCGCGAGGCCCCCGCCGATGATCCAGACCCAGCGCACGATGCGCCGCACGTCGATGCCGGTGACCATCGCCAGCGAAGGATTGTCGGAGACCGCGCGCATCTGCTGGCCCAGGCGCGTGCGGGTCAGGAACAGGTGCAGCGCGATCATCAGCACGGCCGTCAGCAGCACCACGAACACCTCGTTCGCATTCAGGCGCACGCCCGGAAGCACCTCGTGCGCGATCGCGATGCTGCGCGTGTAGTAGCGGGGCTGCGATCCCCAGAAGAACACGACCACGTTGCGCAGCATCAGCGACGCGCCGAACGACGCGATCACCAGCGCGACCGCGACGTCGCTCTTGCGCAGCGGCCGGTACAGCAGCCAGTCGAGCACCAGCGCCAGCACCGCGGTCAGCACCAGAGCGACCACCAGCGCGCCGATCAGGCTCCAACCAAAGGTGAACGGGCCCAGCGTCGCGCCCCCGGTGAAGAAGCCGACGAACACCAGCGCGAAATAGGAGCCGAAGGTCAGGAACTCGCCATGCGCGAAGTTGGCAAAGCGCAGGATGTTGTAGGTCAGCGTCAGACCGATCGCGCCTAAAGCGAGCGTCGCGCCGAGCACGATGCCGTCGGCCAGGTATTGCGCGATCATGTCAACCCCCGTCGGGACCCGAGGTACAGCGCGCCGACCTCGGGGTTCGCGAGCAGCGCCGCCGCTTCGCCCGAGACCTGCTCGCGCCCCTGCGCGAGCACGTAGCCGCGATCCGAGATCGCCAGCGCCGCCTTCGCGTTCTGCTCGACGATCAACAGCGTGACACCGAGGTCACGCACCTCGCGCACCTTCGCGAACACCACGCCGACCAGCTTCGGCGACAGGCCGGCCGAAGGTTCGTCGAGCATCAGCATCGTCGGGCGCGCCATCAGCGCACGCGCGACCGCGACCATCTGCCGCTCGCCGCCCGACAGCGTGCCCGCCGCCTGCGTGCGCCGCTCGTGCAGCCGCGGAAACAGCGCGTACATCCGGGCCAGGTCCTCGGCGATGCCGGTGCGATCGCCCCGGGCGCAGGCGCCGAGCTCCAGATTCTCCTGGATCGACAGCCGTGCAAACACGTTGTTCGTCTGCGGCACGTAGGCCAGGCCGCGGCCCACCATGCGGTGCGCCGCCTCGCCGACCAGGCTCTGGCCGAACAGCAGCACCTCGCCGCGCCGCACCGGCACCAGCCCGGCAATGGTCTTGATCAGCGTCGATTTACCGGCGCCGTTCGGCCCGAGCACGGTCACGATCTCGCCGCGCCACACCTCCAGGCTCGCGCCGCGCAGGATGTCGACCTCGGGCGTGTAGCCGGCGACCAGGTCGCGCACCGCCAACGCCGACTCGGCGCGCGGCGCCGCCTGCGCGAGCTGCTGCGCCACGTTCATGTCAGCGCCCCGCCAAGGTAAGCCTCGAGCACGCGCGGGTCGTTGCGCACCACCTCGGGCGGGCCTTCCAGCAACAGCTGTCCCTGCGCCAGCACCAGCACCGGATTGCACAACTGCATGATCAGGTCCATGTTGTGCTCGATGATCAGGAACGTGATGCCGCGCGCATGCAGCTCCTGCAGTTTGTCCATGATGGTTGCGAGCAGCGTCGGATTGACGCCGGCGCCGGGTTCGTCGAGCAGGATCAGCTGCGGCTCGGCCATCAGCACCCGCGCAAGCTCGAGCAGTTTCTGTTGACCGCCCGACAGGTTCTTCGCGAACTCACCCGACAGCCGCTCGAGCCCGACGAACTGCAGCACCTCGCGCGCCCGCTCGCGCACGCTCTTCTCCTGGGCGCGCACCTGGGCGCGCACGAACCAGTTGTTCCAGAACTGCTCGCCCCGCTGGCCGGCCGGCACCAGCATCACGTTCTCGAGCGCGGTCATGCCGGCGAACGGGCGCGGGATCTGGAACGTACGCACCAAGCCCGCGCCGAAGATTCGGTGCGGCGGCAGGCCGCCGATCTGCCGCCCGAGGAACGAGATCGTGCCGGAGGTCGGCCGGTGCGCCCCGGCGATGGTGTTAAACAAGGTGGTCTTGCCGGCGCCGTTCGGACCGATCAGCCCGGTGATCGTGTGTGCGTGCAGCGTGAACGACACACCATCCACCGCGTGCAAGCCGCCGAACTCCTTGACCAGATCCCGGACCTCGAGCATCGTCGCCTCCTGCCTCCGGCGGCGAGCGGCCGCTCGCGTGCCGCCCGCCACGGCCCCACCGGGGCCATTCTTTGTTTCAACCCGCTCGGGCGCTTTCGTTGCTATTTCTTCGCGTTGCGCAGCGCGTCGATCTGCGCGACCGTCACCATGCCGGTCGGCGCGACCTTGCCCTGCGCCGTCACGTCCCAGACCTGCATCGGCGTCGCGATGTCGCCGTACTTGTCGAATTGCAACGGCCCGGTCGCGCCAACGTACTGGATCGCCTTGCCCTCGGCCAGCAAATGCGCGGCCTTCTTCAGTTCCGCGACGCCGGCGTAGATCTTTTCGCCCTTCGGGTCGGTGACCTTGCGGATCGCATCGCGGATCGCGGGACCCTTGCTGCTCTTGGCCTGCTCCATCGCCAGGCCGATCAGCACCGTCGCGTCGTACGCGTTCGGGATGTAAGCCTGGGTCGGCAGCGAACCGAACTTGGCCTGGTATTCGGACTGGAAGGTCGCCAGCGACGGGGTCTTGTCGGACCCCGGCGCGGTGCCATGCACGTCCTTCAGGTACTGGGCGCCGACGTCGTTGACGAAGTCCTGCGATTCCAGCCCGTCCGGGAACAGGAACTTCTGCGGCCCGCCGGCGGCGATCCATTCGCGGGTGATCGTCGTGCCATCGCCCGGATAGCCGATCAGGAACAGCGCGTCCGGCGTCGGGCTCGTTGCCTTGCTGACCTCGGCCCGGTACGAGGGCTGGCTCGGGTTGTAGACCACGTTCTGCGTCACCGTGCCGCCGAGCTGCGTGAATGCTGCCGTGAATTCCTTGCTCAGGCCCTGGCCATACGGATTGTTCAGGTACATCACCGCGACTTTTTTAAGGCCGGCGTCATGCGCGACCTTGGCCATCGCCACGCCTTGCAATGCGTCCGAAGGGCAGGTGCGGAACCAGTAGCCGCCAGTCTTGCCCTGCTCGGCCAGTTCGGTGAAGGTCGGTGAGGTCGACGCCGGCGAGATCTGCACGACCTTGCTCGGCGCAGTCACCGAGGTCAGGATTGCCGCGCTGACGCCGCTGGACAACGCGCCGATGATCGCGGGCACCTGCTGCACGTCGACCAGCTTCTTCGCGGCGTCGACCCCGACCGACGGGCTGGTCTGATCATCGAGCAGCGACAGCTTCATCTCGCAGCCGTTCACTCCGCCCGCGCTGTTCAAGTCCGCGATCGCGAGTTCCGAGCCCTGCGCGATCTTCTGACCGAGCACGCCCAGCGAGCCGGTCAGCGACATCACCGCGCCGACCGTGGTCGTGCAGGCCGCGAATGCGGGAGCACAGGCAAACGCCCCCAATGCAACGCCGAAGACAGCCAATCGCTTCTTCATGTCGAGTCCCTCCAAGGTCAATGCATCAACGAAAAATGACCGCAACAGGCCACCCCGGCGGCCCACGGGTCGTCGACGCAGCACCCGGCTCCACTCGACGAAGCCCAAGATGGCCCCTACACGATTGGAACGTTGCTGTCTCCAGACCGGTTGGACCCTGCCATCGCGGCAGAGTTCCGTCCTATCGTGCCGCGATCCTTCTGCGGCACGTGTCGTTCGCGCCCACCGCGCCGCCGCAATGCGTTCACTTGCTCGCCCGGTACGGGAATTCACGGCCGGCGCCGATCCCCGCGCTCGAACCTTGGTAGAGTGCGATGCAATCGTTCTTCAGAGGTGGCTTCGATGGCCCGCATGATCCACTGCATCAAACTCGGACGCGAGGCGGAAGGCCTCGACTTTCCGCCGTACCCGGGCGAGCTCGGCAAGCGCCTGTGGGAGAACGTCAGCAAGCAGGCCTGGGCCGATTGGCTGAAGCACCAGACCATGCTGGTCAACGAGAACCGGCTGAACCTGGCGGACCAGCGGGCGAGGCAGTATCTGGCGCAGCAGATGGAAGCCCATTTCTTCGGCGGCGGCGCAGAGAAGGCGCGGGGCTACGTGCCGCCGTCGTCCTGATCGCCCGCGTCCGCGCGCGGTAACCCCGGCCTTCGGTGCCGCTCGACTCCGACTCGCTGCCGCACAGCCTGGGGCTGGCCGTCGCATGGGCCGGCCGGCCGCAGTGGCGCATGCTGGCGACCGGGTTCGAGCGCGGCCGCGACTTCATCGCCGTCTGGAACGCATGGCGCCGCGACCCGCAGCGGCCGCGGCTGCTGCACTTCGTCGCGATTGCCACCGAGATCAACGCTCGAGACATCGAGCCGGCGTCGCCCGAACTGACGGAACTGGCCGAAGCCTTGCGCGCGCAATGCTTCGGCCTGCTGCCGGGCCTGCACCGCATGGTGTTCGACGACGGCCGGGTGTTGTTGACCTTGTGCATCGGAGATCTGGTGCCTATGCTGCGCGTGCAGCAGTTCGAGGCCGACGCGATCCACCTCGGACCGCAGGGGGCGCAGACAACCGGGCGAGCCGAGACGACCTGGGATCGGCAGACCTGCAAAGCCGTGGCACGCTGCTGCCGGCGCGGCACGACGCTGGTCGCGCAGAACGCGGGACCGCGGCTTCGCACTTGGCTGGCGCAGCAGGGCTTTCGTTTCGCCGACGAGGCCGCGCCGTTGCCGTGCCCCGCAACAGCGCGCAACACCACAGACCTTGCCGATGCGCAGGCCCTGCTGCGCGGATGGTTCGACCCGCACTGGCAGCCGCGCCGCCGATGGGAGGCGGGCCAGCGCGATCCGGCAGCCACCGGCCGCTGCGCGGTGGTCGGCGGCGGCCTGGCCGGCGCGAGCGTCGCGGCCAGCCTCGCGCGGCGCGGCTGGCAGGTCGAGGTGCTCGATGCCGCGCCGCGCCCGGCGGCCGGCGCCTCGGGCCTGCCGGCGGGGCTGCTCGCGCCGCAGCTATCGGCAGACGACGGCCCACTGCCCCGGCTCACCCGTGCCGGCGTGCGGCTGACGATGTGGCTCGCACGCAGCCTGCTGCGCGACGGCTTCGACTGGCGCGATGGCGGCGTGCTGCAGTTGCGCCCGCCGGGCCGACCGGCGCTGCCGCGCGACTGGCCGCTCGCCGGTCAGGACTGGGCGGTTGCGGCCAGCAGCGAACAGTTCGGGCTGTGCGGACTGGCGCCGACGAGCGCGGCCTGCTGGCATCGGCACGGCGGCTGGATCCGCCCTGCCCGTCTCGTGCAGGCGCTGCTCGCGCAGCCGGGCATCGTCTGGCGCGGCGACGCGCCGGTCGCAGCGCTGGAGCGCACCGGCGGCGCGTGGGAGCTGCGCGACGCGCAAGGACGACAGCTGGCCACAGCCGATCTGGTCGTGCTGGCCGCGGGGTTCGCGACGCGGGAGTTGCTGCGCTCAGCGCGTTCGAACGGCGACCCGGCTGCGAAAGACGCTGAACTGCCGCTCACCGCGATTCGCGGACAGGTGAGCTATGGCGTCCATCGCAACGACGCGACCGGCGCGGGCCTGCACCCCGATGCGGCGAATCAAGGGCCGGCACCGGCGTGGCCGCCGTTCCCGGTGAACGGCCACGGCCATCTAATACCCGAGCTGCCGCTGGACGAAGGCCCAGGGTGGCTGCTGGGCGCGACCTACCAGCGCGGCAGGACCGACACGCGTTGCATGGCTGTCGACGACCACGCGAATCTGCAGCGGCTGAACGAGCTGGCGCCCCACTTGGCAGCGCGGCTTGCCCCGGACTTCGACGCCGACGCGGTGCGATCCTGGGCCGGCGTGCGCTGCGCCACGCCGGACCGGCTGCCACTGGTCGGCCGCAGTTCGCTGCCCGGCCTGTGGCTGTGCACTGCAATGGGTTCGCGCGGACTCACGCTGGCTCCGCTGTGCGGCGAGCTGCTGGCAGCTGAGCTTCACGCAGAGCCGCTGCCGATCGAAGCGCGCCTCGCGCGTCGCCTCGACGCCACGCGGTTCGAGCGCGCCGATCACGCTCGCCCCTTTGGGGAGAGGGAGGGGTGAGGGGCAGCGGCGCTTCGCCAGCGCCGCGCGCTCGGATGCGCCCCATGCCCTCACCCCAACCCTCTCCCAGAGGGAGAGGGAGCAAATACCAAGGCACACCGGCGCACCGATCTCGCCGCTCGCGCATAAGCTTATGCGCATAAGAGCAGAACAAATCAGTCGTTCGCGATTGGGCGCCGCGCCTCTAAAGTCGCGTCCATGCATGAATTCGCGTTCATCGCCGCAGGCTTCTTCGTCGGACTCGTGGTCGGACTAACCGGGGTCGGCGGCGGCTCGCTGATGACGCCGCTGTTGATCTTCTTCTTTCGCCTCAAGCCGCATCTGGCGATCGGCACCGACCTGCTGTTCGCCGCGATCACCAAGTTCGGCGGATCGATCGCGCTGGCGCGCGCACGCACCATCGCGTGGCCGGTCGTCGGCTGGACCGCGTTGGGCAGCATTCCGGCCGCGCTGCTGACGCTCGCGGTGCTGCGGCATCTGGGGCCGGCGAACGCCGCCGTGCAGCAGGCGATGACGACCACGCTCGGCGGCGCGCTGCTGCTGACCGCCGCCGCGACGCTGTACAAGGCGCTCGCCGGCCGCGGCGCGCAGCGCCGGCCCGATGCGGGCGCCGCTGTGTTGTTGACAACCCCGCGCCAGCGCACGCTGACCGTGCTGTTCGGTGTCGTGATCGGCACGCTGGTCACGCTGACTTCGGTCGGCGCCGGCGCGATCGGCATGGTGGTGCTGATCCTGCTGTACCCGACGCTGCCGCTGGCGCGCCTGGTCGCAGCCGACATCGCGCATGCGGTACCGCTGACGCTGGTTGCCGGACTCGGCCATGCGTCGCTCGGCTCGGTCGACTGGGCGCTGCTCGCATTGCTGCTGGCCGGCTCGCTGCCGGGCATCTGGCTCGGCTCAGCTCTTACCCGGCGCACGCCGGAGCGCCTGGTGCGCTCGCTGCTGTCGCTGCTGCTCGCGTACGCCGGCGCCAAATTGATCGCACTTTAGACCGGCCGCTCTCGAAACGAGACAGTCATCACCATGTACCAGTACACCGACTTCGACCGCCAATTCGTCAAGCTGCGCGCGCAGCAGTTCCGCGACCAGCTCGAGCGCTGGCAGCGCGGCGAACTGACCGACGACCAGTTGCTTCCGCTGCGCCTGCAGAACGGCTGGTACATCCAGCGCTACGCGCCGATGGCGCGCATCGCCGTGCCCTACGGCGAGATCAGCAGCACGCAGCTGCGCATGCTGGCGCGCATCGCCCGCGACTACGACAAGCCCGAGCCCGAACTGCTGGCCCACGCCCAGGCCACGCAGGACGCGCTGCAGGCTGCGCAACCCGGCCTCACGCTGGCCGCGCCGCCGCTGCGCTACGGCTACGGCCACTTCACCACGCGCACCAACTGCCAGTTCAACTGGATTCCGCTGTCGAAGGCCGCCGAGGTGATGGAACTGCTGGCCAGTGTCTGCATGCACGGCATCCAGACCAGCGGCAACGACATTCGCAACATCACCTGCGACGCGTATGAGGGCATCGCCGAGGACGGCATCGTCGACACCCGGCCGTTCGCCGAGATCACGCGTCAGTGGAGTTCGCTGCACCCCGAGTTCTCGTTCCTGCCGCGCAAGTTCAAGATTGCGTTCAACGGGGCCAGGGAAGACCGCGCCGCGATCGGCTGGTACGACATCGGCGTGCAGGCGCTGAAGAACGAGGCCGGCGACGTGGGCTTCACCGTCAAGGTCGGGGGCGGCATGGGCAGAACGCCCGTGATCGGCAGCGTGGTGCGCGAGTTCCTGCCGTGGGACCAACTGCTGAACTACATCGAAGCGATCGTGCGCGTCTACAACCGCTACGGGCGGCGCGACAACAAGTGGAAAGCGCGTATCAAGATTCTGGTGAAGGCCGAGGGCCAGAAATTCATCGACGACGTCGAGGCCGAATACAAGGCCATCGTCGAGCAGGACGGCGCACCACACACCATCACCCAGGCCGAACTCGACCGGGTGCGGTCGTTCTTCGTCGTGCCGGAGCTGAAGGCCGCCGGCCTGCCCTCTTCGGTCAACACGCAGGGCCAGCTCTATCAGCGCTGGCTCCAGCAGAACGTGCGCGGCCATCGACTGCCGGGCATGAAGGCCGTCTCGCTGTCGCTCAAGCGCGTGGGCCTGGCGCCGGGCGACGTCGAGGCCGCCACCATGGACGGCCTGGCCCAGCTCGCCGATCAGTTCAGTGCCGGCGAAGCGCGCCTGACGCACGAACAGAACGCGATGCTGCCCTGGGTGTTCGAGAGCGACCTGCCGGCGCTGTACGAGGCCGCGCGCAAGCTCGGCCTGGCGCAACCCAACATCGGCCTCATCAGCGACATGATCGTCTGCCCCGGCGGCGACTTCTGCTCGCTGGCGAATGCGCGCTCGCTGCCGATCGCCGCCGCCATCACCGAGCGCTACCAGGATCTGGACGAGGTGTTCGACCTGGGCCCGATCGACCTGCACATGAGCGGCTGCATCAACTCGTGCGGCCATCACCACAGCGGCCACATCGGCATCCTGGGGGTCGACAAGGACGGCAAGGAGTGGTACCAGGTCACGCTCGGCGGCGCCGACGGCTCCGACCTGTCCGGCCCGGCGATCGGCGGCAAGGTGGTTGGCCCGTCGTTCTCGGCGGCCGAGGTGCCCGGCGTGGTCGAGGCCGTGCTCGGCGCCTACCGCGCGCTGCGCCTGAGTCCGGCCGAGCACTTCATCGACACGCTGCGCCGCGTCGGGCACGACCCGTTCAAGGCTGCGGCGAACGGCGCACGCCATGGTCAGAAGGCCGAAGCCGTCGCCTGACCTCCTCAAAGACAGGATTGCTATGAAAATCATTGCAGCCAACGCAGTACCTGAGCCGGCCAGAGACGAAAAAGTGCTGCAAATCGCAAACGACGCCGACATCGCCGAGCTCGCGCAGAGCGGCGCCTTCGACGGCGTGACGCGCATCGATCTGTCGTTCCCGAAGTTCACCGACGGCCGCGCCTACAGCCAGGCCGTGCTGCTGCGGCGCCGCTACAAGTTCGGCGGCGACCTGCGCGCCACCGGCGACGTGCTGATCGACCTGCTGGTGCACATGCAGCGCAGCGGCTTCACCAGCGCCGTGCTGGCCGAGGGCGTGAACCCCGAAGCCGCCGAACGCCAGTTCGCCCGCTACGCCGCGTTCTACCAGGGCGACGTGCTGGAGCCGCGCCCGCATTTCGCGCGCGACCAGGCGCCGAACAGCCATCGTGCGCTGGAGGCGGCATGACCGCTGCTGCGGTCAGCCTGCTGCGCGGCGCGACCGAGGCGGTCTCCCCGTCCGCCTCGGCCGTGGATCTGTACGCGCGCGCGTCCGCCGACTTCGACGCGAAGCTGCAAAGCGCGGTGGCAACGCTGCGCGCGGCCGCAGCGGCGGGCCCGGTCAAGCAGGCGAGCAGCCTGGGCGCAGAGGACATGGTGATCACGCACCTGATCAACCGCCATGCGCTCCCCATCACCATCTTCGTGCTCGACACCGGCCTGCTGCACGCCGAGACGCTGACGCTGCTCGAACAGTTCCAGGCGCAGCAGCAGGCACATCCGCATGCGCCGGTCGAGATCTACCACCCTGTGAGCGAAGCGGCGCAGCAGTTCGTCCTGCGCGAAGGGCAAGACGCGATGTACCGCAGCATCGAGCTGCGCAAGGCCTGCTGCGGCATCCGCAAGATGGAGCCGCTCGCACGCGCGCTGGCCGGCCAGGCCGGCTGGGTCACCGGCCTGCGGCGCGAGCAGTCGAGCGCGCGCGCCGAGGTGCTGACTATCGACCGGTCCGAGCAGCCGACGCGCGGCCTCGTCAAATACAGCCCGCTGGCCGACTGGACCTGGGGCGATGTCTGGCACTACATCGCCGAGCATCGCGTGCCGTACAACCCGCTGCACGACCGCTTCTACCCCAGTATCGGCTGCGCGCCCTGTACCCGCGCGGTCACGCTGGGCGAGGATTTCCGTTCCGGGCGCTGGTGGTGGGAAGACGAGTCGGCCAAGGAATGTGGCCTGCACGTGAAAACCCCCTCTCCCGCTGGCGGGAGAGGGTTGGGGTGAGGGTGGATGTCCGCATCGGCGCCGCGCCAGAGCCCCCTCACCCCCGCCCTCTCCCCAAGGGGCGAGGGAGCAAGACCCGCACTGATTGAAAGAACCGCATGAACGCACGCACCGAATTTCCGATCGATGCCGAACTCCACCGCTCGCTCGGCGACCAGCATCTCGATGCGCTCGAGGAGGAAGCGATCTTCATCCTGCGCGAGGTCGCCGCCGCGTTCGAGCGCCCTGCCCTGCTGTTTTCCGGCGGCAAGGACTCGGCGGTGATGCTGCACTGCGCCGAGAAGGCGTTCGGCCGCGGGCGCATCCCCTATCCGCTGCTGATGATCGACACCGGCCACAACTACCCCGAGGTCACCGACTTTCGCGACCGGCGCGCGCACGAGCTCGGCGCCGAACTGATCGTGCGCCGCCTCGATGATTCGATCGCGCGCGGCACGATCCGCCTCGCGCACCCGGGCGAGAGCCGCAACCCGCACCAGTCGGTCACGCTGCTGGAAGCGATCGACGAGTTCCGCTTCGACGCGCTGATCGGCGGTGCGCGCCGCGACGAAGAGAAGGCGCGCGCGAAGGAGCGCATCTTCTCGCACCGCGACGGCTTCGGCCAATGGCAGCCGAAGGCGCAGCGCCCCGAGCTGTGGACCTTGTTCAACACGCGGCTCGCGCCGGGCGAGCATTTCCGCGTGTTCCCGATCTCGAACTGGACCGAGCTCGACGTCTGGCAGTACATCGCGCGCGAGCGCATCGAGCTGCCGCGCATCTACTATGCACACCGGCGCGAGGTGGTCGAGCGCCGCGGTCTGCTGGTGCCGGTCACGCCGCTGACCCCGCCGTGCGACGGCGAGACGGCCACGGTGCGCGAGGTGCGCTTTCGCACCGTCGGCGACATCACCTGCACCTGCCCGGTCGCGAGCAGTGCATCGACCGCGGCCGAGGTCGTGATCGAAACGCTGGCAGTCGATGTGAGCGAACGCGGCGCAACAAGGATGGACGACAAAACTTCGGACGCATCGATGGAGAAGCGCAAGAAAGACGGATATTTCTAGGTGCAGATCGAGAACACGATGACTACTGAAACCATAGCTAAAGACGTAGGCGGTGCCTTGGCGTCTGGCCTAAATGACCACAAAACCGCGCTGCGCTTCATTACCTGCGGCTCGGTCGACGACGGCAAGAGCACGCTGATCGGCCGGCTGCTGGTGGACAGCCGCGCGGTGCTGCAGGATCAGCTGGCCGGCGTGCAGCGCAACGGACCCGGCGGCGCCGCCGTCGATCTCGCGCTGCTGACCGACGGCCTGATCGCCGAGCGCGAACAGGGCATCACGATCGATGTCGCGTACCGCTATTTCGCGACCGCGCGGCGCAAGTTCATCATCGGCGACGCGCCCGGCCACGAGCAGTACACGCGCAACATGGTGACCGCCGCCTCCAGCGCCGACGCGGCCGTGGTGCTGGTCGACGCGACCAAGCTCGACTGGCGCTCTCCCCGACTGCAATTGCTGCCGCAGACCCGGCGCCATGCGCTGCTGGTCAGTCTGCTGCGCGTGCCGTCGGTGGTGTTCGCGGTCAACAAGCTCGACGCCGTTGCCGACCCCAAGCTCGCGTTCGACCACATCGCAGCGGCGCTGCGCGACTTCGCCGGTTCGGCGCGGATCGCGTTGCAGGCCGTCGTTCCGATCTCGGCACTCGAAGGCTGGAACGTGGTCGAACGCGGCGCCGGATCGACGCTTGGTTCCGCCTGGTGCGGCTACGAAGGCGCGAGCCTGCTGAAAATCCTCGAGCAGTTGCCGAGCGCAGACGCCGACGCCACGCAGCCGTTCGCGCTGGCCGTGCAGTGGGTCGAGAGACTCGCCGAGAAGCAGCCCGTCAGCGCAGACACCGCGCAGGGACGCCGCGTGTTCTGGGGCCGGGTCGCGGCCGGCGGCGTGCAGCCGGGGCAGCAGGTGATGGTGATGCCGGGCGGCCAGACCGCCCGCGTCGCGCAGGTGCTGGACCACGCGCGCCGGCCGCGCGCGATCCTGGCCGGGCGCAGCGCCGGCGTCGTGCTCGATCGCGAGATCGACGTCTCGCGCGGCGACTGGCTGCTCGCGCACGAATCGGGCGACGACGGCTTCACAACGGCCGACCCGAGCCGGACCACGCTGCACGGCACCGTCGCCTGGATGGACGACGAACCGCTGGTCGCGGGCCGCGTCTACTGGGCGCTGCACGGCCACCGCTGGGTCAAGGCCCGGGTGCGGCGCATCGTGCACCGGCTCGACGTGAACACGCTGGCCGAGGAAGAGGCCGACGAGCTCGCGCCGAACGCGATCGGCCGTATCGAACTCGCGCTGCAGCAGCCGCTGGCCGCGCGCCCCTATGCGCAGTCGCGCAGCATGGGCTCGCTGGTGCTGGTCGACACCGCATCGAACCGCACCGCAGGCGCGCTGCTGGTGCGTTAGCCGGGCGCGCCGCGCGAGCCCGGCGCCCCTCGGTGCATCGCCTGCGCCCGCGCGGCGCCGCGCATAGAATCTGCGCTTAGCCGCACCGGCTGCGTCTTCTGCGCATCTCCCGATTCCCCTCGCATTTCCCGGACCCGAGCGGTCTCGCCTGCCACAACATGACCCACGTCGTCACCGAATCCTGCATCCGCTGCAAATACACCGACTGCGTCGACGTCTGCCCGGTGGACTGCTTTCGCGAAGGCCCGAACATGCTCGTGATCGACCCGGACGAATGCATAGACTGCGCGGTCTGCATTCCCGAATGCCCGGTCAACGCGATCTACGCCGAGGAAGACCTGCCCAACGATCAGCAGGAGTTCATCCGGATCAACGCCGAGCTGAGCCAGGCGGCGGGCTGGACGAGCATCACCAAGCGCAAGTCGGCGCTGGACGACGCCGACGAGTGGAAAGACAAGACCGGCAAGCTGGCCGAACTCGTACGCTGATCCCGAGCGCGGCCGCGTTTGCGCCGACGAGTGGCAAATCTGCACCATGAGCGGCGACACCCTGCCCGAAGCCGGCGTCGCCGCTGAACGCACCGTACAGCGAGTCGCCCCGTCCACTGAATCTCCCACCGACGCGCCGGCGCCCCAGCCGAAGCCGCATCTGTGGCGGGCGTTCCTCGCGTTCCTGCTGCCGATGATGGCGAGCAACATCCTGCAGGCACTGTCGGGCACGATCAACAACGTCTATCTCGGCCAGATGCTCGGCGTGCGCGCGATGGCGGCGGTGTCGGCGTT
This sequence comes from Burkholderiaceae bacterium, assembly GCA_030123545.1. Taxonomy (NCBI): domain Bacteria; kingdom Pseudomonadati; phylum Pseudomonadota; class Betaproteobacteria; order Burkholderiales; family Burkholderiaceae; species Burkholderiaceae bacterium. The sequence continues at coordinate 2,438,442 of CP126124.1, forward strand.
CTTTCCGATCCTGTTCTTCTTCATCTCGTTCATGATCGGCCTCGGCTCCGGCGCGTCGGTGCTGATCGGCCAGGCCTGGGGGGCGCGCGAAACGGAGCGCGTGAAAGCGATTGCAGGCACGACGCTCACCGTGGGTATCCTCGTCGGGCTGCTGGTGGCGGTTTTCGGCGGCGCGCTGACCGGGCCGATGCTGCGCCTCTTGCACACGCCGTCCGACATCCTGCCGCAGACCACCGCGTACGCGCGCATCATGCTGATCGCGGCGCCGGGCATCTTCGTGTTCCTGCTCGTCACCTCGATGCTGCGCGGCGTCAGCGACACCGTGAGCCCGCTGATCACACTCGCGGTCGCGACCGCGATCGGGCTCGTGCTGACGCCGGCGCTGATCCGCGGCTGGGGCGGGCTGCCGCAAATGGGCGTGGCCAGCGGCGCCTGGGCCGCGGTCGCCTCGTATGCGGTGGGCCTGGCCTGGCTCGCCTGGCACATGCTGCGGCGCGGCCACCCGCTCGCGCCCGACGCGGTGTTCCTGCGCCACATGAAGATCGACCGCGCGATCCTGGCGCGCGTGCTGCGCATCGGCCTGCCGACCGCGATGCAGGTGATCACGATGTCGCTGGCGGAAGTCGCGGTGCTGTTCCTGGTGAACCGCTTCGGCTCTCATGCAACCGCCGCCTACGGCGCGGTGAACCAGGTCATGTCGTACGTGCAGTTTCCGGCGATGTCGATCGCGATCACCGCGTCGATCCTCGGCGCGCAGGCGATCGGCGCGGGCCGCACCGCCATGCTGGGTGCGATCGCGCGCACCGGCATCCTGATGAACCTGGTGCTGACCGGCGGCCTGGTGCTGCTGGCCTACCTGTTCTCGCGCACGCTGATCGGCCTGTTCATCACCAGCGCGCCGGTGGTCGACGTCACGCAGACGCTGCTTCACATCATGCTGTGGAGCCTGATCGTCTACGGCATGGCGGCCGTGCTGTCGGGCCTGATGCGCGCCAGCGGCACCGTGCTGGTGCCGACCGGCATCTCGATCTTCTGCATTCTCGCGGTCGAGGTCCCGGTCGCCTGGGGCATGAGCCACCTGATCGGCCTGGACGGAGTCTGGATCGGCTACCCGGCGGCGTTCATCGCGATGCTGCTGCTGCAGACCGGCTACTACCGCGCGGTCTGGCGCAAGCGCCCGATCCGCCGGCTCTGACGCCTCGGCCTACCTCAGCACGCGCGCGGGGATCGGCGCATGGCCGTGGTTCAGCGGGCCGTGGCCATGTCCGATCTGGACGCTGGCGCCGGCGGCGATCGCGGCGAGCACATAGCCGCGCGCCTGCTCGACCGCATCCGGCAGCGTCGCACCGAGTGCCAGATACGCGGCAATCGCCGACGACAGCGTGCAGCCGGTGCCGTGCACGTTGCGGCTCGCGATGCGCGGCGATTCGAAGCGCCTGTGCGCGCCGCCGCCCGCCTGCGCCAGCACGTCCACCACTCGCTCGCCTGGCAGATGACCGCCCTTCACAAGCACTGCCGACGCGCCGAGCGCCAGCAGATCGTCGGCCGCCGCATCGAGGTCATTGATGCCGGTGATCTCGCGCCCGAGCAGCAGCGCCGCCTCGTCCAGGTTCGGCGTGACGACGACCGCGCGCGGGAACAACTGCGCGACCAGCAGCCGCACCGCCTCGGGTTCGAGCAGCCGGTCGCCGCTGGTCGCGACCATCACCGGATCGAGCACGACCCGCGGCAGCGCGAACCGGTCGATCGCCTGCGCGACCGCCTCGACCAGCGCCGGCGAATGCAGCATGCCGATCTTCACCGCGTCGACGCCGATGTCTTCGACCACGGCCTGGATCTGCGCCAGCACCATCTTGGGCGCGATGCCGTCGACCGCGACCACGCCCACCGTGTTCTGCGCGGTGATCGCGGTGATCGCCGTCATGCCGTAGCAGCCGAGCGCGCTGAAGGTCTTCAGATCGGCCTGGATGCCGGCGCCGCCGCCGCTGTCGGAACCGGCGATCGACAGTACGCGCGGATAGCGGCCGTCGCCCGCGGCCAGGGATTCATTCGAACTCATCCCAAAATTATCCGCGAGCCGCCGCGCGCGCCGCGCGTTGTGCTGTAATCGACCTTCAGGACGAAACAGGGGTGTCTGGCCAGGCCGGACTGAGAAAAACCCTAGCACCCGATCCAGGTCATGCTGGCGTGGGGAGTTTCTGCCGACGAGGCCGCCTCGTTTTGTCCAGCTTCCACTCAAGCTGACGAATCGACGACCGTGCGCGCTGCCTCGAACCCTCCCCGCTCCGTGGTGCTCGGCGCCGGCCTGATCGGCCGGCTGCTCGCGCTGCAACTCGCGCGCAGCGGTCATCGCGTCGAAATGCACGACGCGGCGGGGCCAGAGGCCGACGGCGCCGCCGCGTGGGTCGCCGCGGCGATGCTCGCGCCGCTGGCCGAAGCCGCGGTCAGCGAACCGGCCGTGGTGCGGCTGGGCCTGCATTCGCTCGAACGCTGGCCGACGCTGCTGGCCCGACTCGCGCAACCGGTGTTCTTCCAGCGCCAGGGCTCGCTGGTGCTGTGGCATCGGCAGGACGCGGCCGAGGCGGCACGCTTCGGCGCGCTGCTCGCCGCGATGCAGCTGCGTGTGCCCACGCTCCCCGAACTGCAGGCGCTCGATGCAGAGGGTGTGGCGAAGCTCGAGCCGGAACTCGCCGGCTCGCGCTTCGCGCAAGGCCTGTTCCTGCCCGGCGAAGGCCAGCTCGACAACCGCCAGCTGCTCGCGGCGCTGCTGCACGAACTGCAGACGCTGGACGTCACGATGCATTGGCACAGCCCGCGCTCCGCGAGCGACTTTGCGCCGGGCCGGCCGGGCGAGCCGGACTGGGTGTTCGACTGCCGCGGCCTCGGCGCGAGGGGCGACTGGCCCGGGCTGCGCGGCGTGCGCGGCGAGGTGATCCGCGTGCATGCGCCGGAGGTGAAACTCACGCGCCCGACGCGGCTGATCCACCCGCGCTACCCGCTGTACATCGTGCCCAAACAGGATCACCTGTACGTGGTCGGCGCGACCGAGATCGAATCCGACGACGCGTCACCCGTCAGCGTGCGCTCCGCGCTGGAACTGCTGAGCGCGCTCTATTCGGTGCACACCGGCTTTGCCGAAGCGCGCATCGTCGAGACCGCCGCGCGATGCCGTCCCGCGCTGCCCGACAACCTGCCGGCGATCCGCCGCATCGCACCGCGCACGCTGTCCATCAACGGTCTGCACCGGCACGGCTTCATGATCGCACCGGCGCTGCTCGACATCGTGCTGGAGCTGGTCGAAGGCGGCGCGTCGCCGCTTGCCGAGCGCCTCGGCCTCGACATTGAAGACGCGCAGGCGCTGACCGCATGAACGTCTTCATCAACCAGAACGAACGCGAGCTGGCCGACGGCGCGACGCTCGCCGACGCGATCGCCTTGTTGAATGTGCATCCGCCGTTCGCCGCGGCGGTCAATCTGCAGTTCATTCCTCGCCCCCAGCACGCGCAGACGCTGCTGCAGCCGGGTGACCGCGTCGAAGTCATCGTCCCGGTCACCGGCGGCTGACGCTCCCTCCTCCATCAACCATCCAACGATGAACGCCTCCTTGCTCACTTCCGACCCGCTCGTTTTGTACGGCCAGAGCTTCCAGAGCCGGCTGATGCTCGGCACCGCGCGCTACCCGTCGCCGGCCGTGCTCGAGGCCGCGGCGCGGCGCGCCCGGCCCGCGATGCTGACCGCATCGCTGCGGCGTCAGCAGGCCGCCGGCGTCGCGGCCGGCAGCGGCTTCTGGGATCTGCTGCGGCGCCTCGAGGTGCCGGTGCTGCCGAACACCGCCGGCTGCCACAGCGTGCAGGAGGCGATCACCACCGCGCAGATGGCACGCGAGCTGTTCGACACGCCGTGGATCAAGCTCGAACTGATCGGCGACGACTACACGCTGCAGCCCGACACGCTGAATCTGGTCGACGCCGCGAGCCGGCTGATCAAGGACGGCTTCAAGGTGCTGCCGTACTGCACCGAAGACCTGGTGCTGTGCCGGCGCCTGGTCGACGCCGGCTGCGAGGCGGTGATGCCCTGGGCCGCGCCGATCGGCACGGGACGAGGTCCGATGAACCCCTACGCGATGCGGCTGCTGCGCGAGCGGCTCGAGGTGCCGATGATCGTCGACGCTGGGCTCGGCCTGCCGTCGCACGCCTGCCAGGTGATGGAATGGGGCTACGACGGCGTGCTGCTGAACACCGCGGTCGCGCTCGCGCAAGACCCGGTCGCGATGGCCGGCGCGTTCGCCGACGCAATGCAAGCCGGCCGCAGCGCGCACCTCGCCGGCGCCGTCGACCCGCAGGATGCGGCGCAGCCGAGCACGCCGGTGCTCGGCACCCCGTTCTGGCACCAGCAAGGCGCCTCGGCATGAACGCGGCAATGAACGCGGGCGCGCATGACGACATGGTGCGGCGCATCGTCGCCGCGCACCAGACACTGCGCCTCGAACCTCCACAGCCGCAAACCCGACCACTCACCAGCGACGCACCGATCTACCGCGCCGCGAAACAGGCCTGCCTGCAGCTCGGCTTCATCGAAATTGACGCCGAATGCCTGGGGCAAGCCTGGCAGGCGATGGTCCTGCGCAAGGGCCGTTTTGACCCGACCGACTGGCCGTCGGACCCGGTCGATTTCGACATGCGGCCCTGGCCACGCGCCAACGCCTTTGCGCCCTGCCCCAGGCGGCTCGGCCTGTACGCGGTGCTGCCCGACGCCGCCTGGATCGCGCGCATGGCCCGCGCCGGCGTGCCGGCGCTGCAGCTGCGCTTCAAGTCGGACGACGCGGCCGCGGTCGCACGCGAAGTGCGCGCGGCGGTCGATGCGGTGCGCGACACCGGCGCGATGCTGTTCGTCAACGACCATTGGCAGGCAGCGATCGCCGCCGGCGCCTACGGCGTGCACCTGGGCCAGGAAGACATGGCCACGGCCGACTTGGCCGCGATCCGCGCCGCCGGCCTGCGCCTGGGCCTCTCCAGCCACGGCTACGCCGAGATGCTGCGAGCCGACCGGCACAGCCCGAGCTACATCGCGATGGGCGCGGTGTACGCGACCAACCTCAAGCAGATGCCGACCGCGCCGCAGGGTCCGAGCCGGCTCGCCGCTTACGCGCGGCTGATGCGCCACGTTCCGCAGGTCGCGATCGGCGGCATCGACGAGGCGCGCCTGCCGCAGGTAGCGGCCAGCGGCGTCGGCTCGGTCGCGGTGGTGCGCGCGATCGTCGCGGCCGAAGCGCCCGAGGCCGCGGCGCGGCGGATGATGGCAGCGATCGGCGACCTCGCGTTGCCCCAGACCGCGTCGTAGCACAGGCATCGGATTGGGACGCTGCGGACAAGGCGCGCTACGGTCTTTTTAGCGCTCTGACAGTGAAGATCGTCGGAATTTTTGGACAAAACCCGGCGCAAGCCAAGGCGTGGTCTTCGATTGAAGCTATTATTTATATAGCACCTTCGTCTGCGACCGGGCCGGTCACGTGGTTGCCGCACCTGCGCAAACAGCATCGGCATCCCGGCTCAGGCCGGCCGATCCAAGCCCACCAGCAGGCTGCCCTGGCCGCCAGCGGCGGGCTGAATCGCCACTATAATTCGAGGCTCATTCCTCGATAGCTCAGTCGGTAGAGCGACGGACTGTTAATCCGCAGGTCCCTGGTTCGAGCCCAGGTCGGGGAGCCAATAAACTCCGGACGAATCAAGCACTTAAGCGTAAAAGCTTAGGTGCTTTTTTGCCGCTTTCTGGGGATCCTGTGGTCAGGACGACGCAGCTCACGCGCGGTTGGTTGGCCCATCGCTGAGCGTCGGCGTCATGCCACCGGGCGGGGTTCGGAAGCTGGCCCAGGAAGGCGGGCTGACGGGCAACCGCGTGGCGCTCTGGGCCATCGCGGCCTGCGTGCCGATGCAGCCGGCCTTCACGCACCTGCCGCTGATGCAGAGCATCTTCGGCTCGACCGACCTCGAGGCGATCGAGTGGCTCAAGGTTCTCGGCGCCAGGCTGATGGTCTTCTGCGTCGCAGAACTCGAGAAGCTGGTGCTCCGCCTTACTCCACTTGGGGCTCGGCTGGTCGCCGCCTAGAAGCGTGAGTCAGCAATTGTCGAACTGTTCCCGTCCGCTAACGCTGCCCTCCGGTGGACATCGCGCCGATGATTGAGCAAGGCCTTTGCAACGAGCGCTCGTACGGGATCAGCGTTGTCGTCGCGTTGATTCTCCTGTCGTCGATGTGAGACGTCCGGCTGGGTCGCGCGTCACCGACCACCGCGATGGGCTGCCCAGGTACGGACGCGGAACGCCTCCGCCAGGAAATCGATCAGTACCCGCACCTTGGGCGGGAGGTGCTTGCGACTGGCGTAGACCGCGTACACGCCCAGTTCGATCGATTGGTAGTCCGGCAGCACCTGGACCAGTGCGCCCGAGCGCAGATGCTCGCCGACCATGAATGATGGCTGCAGCACGATGCCCTGGTGCTGCAGCGCGGCGGCGCAACAGGTGTCGCCGCTGTTGCTGCGCATGCGCGGAGCAACCTTGATGCTGACCGGTCCCTGCGGCCCCTCGAAGTTCCATGTGTCGCCCGAGGCCAGCAGCGTGTAGCTGAACACCGCATGCCGCGCAATGTCGTCTGGGTGGCCCGGCGTACCGTGGTGGCGCAGGTACTCGGGTGAAGCGCAGAGCACGAGCCGGGTGACGGTGAGCTTGCGGCTGACCAGCGACGAAGTGGGCAGACGCGCGATGCGGACGGCCAGGTCGTAGCCCTCGTCTACCAGATCGACAATGCGATCGGCCAGCGTGACGTCGAGCGTGACTGTGGGATGCAGTTGAAGGAACGCCGGCCACAGCGGCGCCAGATGCAGCAGCCCGAAGCTCACCGGCACGTTCACGCGGAGCACGCCGACCGCCTCGTCGGCGCGCGTCGTCACTTCCGCCTCGGCTTCCTCGACGCCCATCAGCAGTTCCTGGCAGCGAGCGTGGAAGACCTCGCCTTCGACCGTCAGCGAGAGCTTGCGAGTCGTGCGATGCAGAAGGCGCACGCCCAGTCGCGCTTCGAGCTCACCTACCAGCCTCGACACCGCGGTCTTCGACACCTGCAACGCCTCGGCCGCGCGCACGAAGCTCCCCGCGTCGACCACAGCGGCGAAGGTGCGCATCTCCTCGAATCGATCCATGGTCAATTATCCTAGATATCGGGATAAACTGATCATGATAGACATGTTTATCTCCTGAACCGGGATACCTATAGTTCAGTCATCGCGGCCGCAGTGCTGCATCACCCACCAGGAGATTCCTCATGAAGATCATCGTCATCGGCGCCGGCAACATGGGCGCAGCATTCGTCAAGCAACTCAGTCGCGCCGGCCACCAGGTCGGCGTGACCGCGCGCGATGCCGCCAAGGCAGCACAGGTTGCAGCCGCGAATCCGGGCGCCAAGGCCGTGCCCACCGCCGGCGCTGCCGAAGGCGCCGACGCCGTCGTGCTGGCCACCGGCTATGGCGACGCAGTCGCCGCGCTGCGCAGTGTCGGCAACGTGGCCGGCAAGATCGTGATCGACATCACCAACCCGCTGACGGCCGACTACATGGACCTGACCGTCGGCCACAGCACGTCGGCCGCGGAAGAGATTGCCAAGGCCGTGCCTGGCGCCGAGGTCGTGAAGGCCTTCAACACCGTGTTCGCGCAGGTGCTGGGCGAAGGCGCCGACTTCGGCAACGGCCGCAAGGTCGAGGTGTTCGTCGCCAGCGACAGCGAACGCGCCAAGCAGACCGCCCGAACGATCGCCGAGAGCATCGGTTTCGCAGTGGTCGACGCCGGGCCGCTGAAGAACGCGCGCTACCTCGAGCCGGTGGCTGGTCTGAACATCTACCTCGGCTACGGCGCGGGGCTCGGCACGGGCATCGCGCCGGTGTGGATCCGCAAGGCCTGAGCCCATCCACGCAATCACGTCCACACAACTTCCAGAGACTTCGATGAGCAACTCGGTCCTTACCCGCCTGCTGGCCACTGATGCCGGCCATGGCGCCCTCGCACTGCGCGTGCCGGTGGGCGTCATCTTCATCGCCCATGGTGCGCAGAAACTGTTCGGCTGGTTCGGCGGCTACGGCCTCGACGGCACCGGCCAGTTTTTCGGCTCGGTCGGCCTGGAGCCGGGCTACCTGATGGCCCTGCTGGCTGGCGCGGCCGAGTTCTTCGGCGGCCTGGCCCTCGTGTTCGGCGTACTGGTGCGCCCAGCCGCGGCGGCGCTTGCCTTCGCGATGCTGATCGCCATCTTCGCTGTTCACTTCAGCAAGGGTTTCTTCCTCGACAAGGGGGGCTACGAATACGCGCTCGCGCTGTTCGCGGCGTCGTTGTCGCTTCTGTTCACCGGGGGCGGTCGCTCCTCGGCAGATGCTGCGCTGGCCGCGCGCGCCGACGGAGGCCGGTGATGTCTCGCCTGCCCAGCCTGTTCGTCTCGCACGGCGCGCCGACCTTCGCGCTCGAGCCCGGCCTGGCCGGGCCGCAGTTGACGGCGCTGGGCGGCGCGCTGCAGCGACCCCAGGCGGTGCTCGTCGTCTCGCCGCACTGGATGACGCTGAGCCCGCGGGTCGGCCTTGCGGCGCGACCGCAGACCATCCACGACTTCGGCGGCTTCGATCCGGCGCTGTACCGCATTGACTACCCGGCGCCGGGGCATCCGCGCCTGGCGCGCAAGGCCGTCGAGATGCTCAACGCGGCCGGCTGGACTGCGCACGCCGACGAGCGCCGAGGTCTGGACCACGGCGCCTGGGTGCCGATGCTGCATCTGTTCCCGCAGGCCGACGTGCCGCTGTTCCAGGTCTCGTTGCCATCGCGCCTGGATGCAGCGTCCGCGTGGGCCTTCGGCGAAGCGCTCGCGCCGCTGGCCGACGACGGCGTGCTGATCGTCGGCTCGGGCAGCCTGACGCACAACCTGGCCGAGTTCCGCGGTCACCTCGGCGCGGACGAGGCGTACGCCGCGGAGTTCGCCGCCTGGGTGCGTGAGGCCGTGACCACCGGGGACGACGCGCGCCTGCGCCGCGCGCTGGCCGAGGCGCCGCATGCCGCACGCGCGCACCCGACCACCGAGCACTTCTGGCCGCTGCTGGTGGCCGCGGGGGCTGCGCCGGCGCAGAGGGGCTGCAAGGTGCTCGACGGCGGCATCGTCCATGGCGTGCTGGCCATGGATGCCTTCATCTTCGGCGCTGCTGAGGCGTGAGATCCCCATGGACATGCGCAACGACCTTCTCATCCAGCGGCCCGACGCGGCTGCGACGCGGCAACTGCTGCTCCTCTTCCATGGCGTGGGGTCGAGTGCCGAGGACCTGCGCCCGCTGGGCGAGGCGCTCGCTGTGCAGCGGCCACAGGCCTGCGTGGTCAGCGTGCGCTCGCCCGACCGGTCCGACCTCGGGCAGGGCTGGCAGTGGTTCTCGGTACGCGGCGTGACCGAGGCCGATCGGCCGGCGCGCGTCGCTGCAACCATGCCGCGCTACGTCGAGGCCATACGCGCCTGGCAGCGCGAGAGCGGCGTGAGTCCGGACTCCACGACGCTGATCGGCTTCTCGCAAGGCGCGATCATGGCGCTGGAATCGACGCAGCAGTCCGAACTGATCGCCGGCCGCGTCATCTCGCTGGCTGGCCGGTTTGCACAGGCGCCTCGGGTCGCTCGGCCGCAGGTCGCGCTGCACCTGCTGCACGGCGAGGCGGATCGTGTGATGCTGCCGGCCCTCGCCACCGACGCACTGGCACATTGGCATGCGCTCGGCGGCCAGGCGACCCTGGACCTCTTCCCGGGGCTCGGGCACGGCGTCGACTCTCGCGTCATACGACGCGTGAGCGAACACCTCGCAGGGGCAGCGGTATGAACCCATCGTCGACGCGATTGCACTTCCATGAAGATGCGACGGCGCTCCGCTTCGACGGCGGCTACAACGTCACGCTGCCGGTCGGCCCGGCCGGGCTGGCGCGGAATGCGCTCCGTCATGACCCGCCGACGCCGGCCGAACTGGAGCGAGCTATCGACTTTGTGGAGGAGGCATTGACACGCTCGCGCCTCGCGCACGGCGCGCGTGGCGAACTCGTCACCTCGGACCCCGCGCTGCTCGGGCTGCCGGGGCTCGACACGACGGATGCATCCCTCACGCGCCACGACGTCGAAGCCTTGTTCCAGAGCCTGGCTTCGAGGGCGCTGGGCATGCCCGCTTCAGCGGCCGGATCGCCTCAGGGCAGGGAGCTTGCCGCCGCGCTCATCATTCTTCGCGAGTGCATGCATCACCTCGGCTTCGATCGCGTCCGCGCCGACGCAGCCTGACACGGCATCACCTCGGCTCGGCACGCGCGTCGGGCCCTGCATGACCGGAAGTGTCCGGAATGATCAACGATCGCGTGACTCGGCTGCAGACTCGGCGTGCGTCGACACCGATACACCCTGGCCGCTCGCAGCCAGGAGCGTCGACATTCAGGTAACCGACCTTGATCGCCGGATACTCATGCGTCTTGTGGCCGTGGATCTCGATGCTTCGACAACCGGTCAACAGTTGGAAGCGGTAGTAGTCGGCCGCCACGCGCGAGGGCACTACCGCCGCCGCTCACCACCACGCACCCAGTTTCTCGGGCGGGACGGGAGCCGGGTTACCCGCACTCGTGACGATGATGATGCGGCCACGGCCTGCGGTGTCGCTGGCCAGGGGGTTGTCGGCAAGGGCGACACCGTGCCAGCGCGTCACGGCCCGCACCACCTGCATCGCGTAGGCTGCCTGGCGCTCGGATCGCTTCAACACGGCTTGTGTACAGCGCCCGGGTGTCGTTGCCGGTGATGGCACCAAGCACCTTGTGTGCCAGAGGGTAGCGTTCGCCGTCCGCGAACTTCCGTCCGACGCTCGACACGCAACCTGGCTCGATCATCGCCAGGTAATCGGCTCGCGTGCGAGCTTGCAAAGGCAGAGCGCCCTTGGCTCGGCGCTTCTAGTCGACGTATTCGCGCACCGCCTGCGCCAAGGTCAAACCCTTCAGGCGCTGCGCCGACTTCGCCTCCGCGAAGGCCTTCGTCACGCGCGCTTCCTCCTGCGCGGGCCAGTCGATCTCTTCTCGCGCGATCGCGCTGATGCGCGCGGCCTCGGCACACGCCGCGGCGAGCTTGATCTGACCGGCGCCTTCGCCGTCCTCCTGCGCAATCCGGTCCTGCCACGGGTCAGCGAAGCAAGATCGCTTCCCCCATACCCGCAATCCGCCACGGCCGATGCTCGACTTCGAGCGCATCGGCGAAGGCCTGCATGCCGCGGTCCGGATCGCCATGCACCAGGATCACTTGCCTGGGCTGCCCGCAGCGGGCCAGCCACCGCAGAAGCTGGCTGCGCCCCGCATGGGCGGAGAAGCCGTTGATGGTGTGGATGCTCGCCCGCACCGGAACAATTTCGTCGAACAGGCGTACGCTTTTGGCCCCGTCGATGATCTGCCGAGCCAACGTGCCTGGCGCCGCAAAGCCGACGAAGATCACTGCGTTGTCGGCGTGACCGAGGTTATGCAGCAAATGATGGCGAACGCGTCCGCCGGTCGCCATGCCGGAGCCGGCCATGATGACGGCACCGCCGCGAATGCTGTTGATGGCCATCGATTCGGACGCATCGCGGGTCATGCGCAGGCCGGGCAGATCGAACGGGCTGGCCATGCGCAACCGGCTGCGGAAGTCTTTGCGCAGGCTGTCCTCGTGGCGCTCGAAGATCTCGGTCGCAGAAACCGCCATCGGTGAATCGAGAAACACCGCCAGGTGGGCCGGCAGCCTGCCGCGCGCGATGCCCTCGGCCAGGCCGTAGAGCACCTCTTGCGCGCGTTCGAGCGCGAAGGTCGGAATGATCACATTGCCGCCCCGTGCAAGGGTTGCCGCGACTGCGGCGATGAGTTCGTCGATCGACTCGTCCCAGCCGCGGTGGTCACGATCGCCGTACGTGGTCTCCATCACCACATAGTCGGGTGGCGTCGGGGGCGCCTGCGGGTCGTCGAGCAGCGGGCGCCCCGGATTGCCGATGTCACCCGAGAAGTACACCGTGCGCGTCGATCTGCCGTCCTCCAGTTCCAGCAGAATCGACGCGGATCCGAGGATGTGACCGGCATTCATGAAGGTCGCCCGCACCCCCTGGGCCACCGTCATCGGCTGACCGTACACGGCGTCACTGTCGAACCGGGTCATGGCCACGGATGCGTCGACGGTGGTGTACAAGGGCGTCGTCGCTTTCGAATCGTCGCCACGGCTGCGCCTGTGACGCGCCGCGCGCCTGGCATCCTCTTGCTGCAGGCCCGCAGCATCGGCGAGGACGAGATGCGCGAGTTCCCGCGTCGGCGCGGTCGACACGATGCGCCCGTGAAAGCCGTGCCTGACTAGGAGCGGGATGCGCCCGCAGTGATCCAGGTGCGCGTGGGTCAGCAGCAGCACGTCGATGCCGGCCGGGTCGAAGTCGAAATCCGCGGCGTTCTCCTCGGCGATCTCGCGCCCGCCCTGGAACAATCCGCAGTCGACGAGCACACGCGCCCGATCGGTTTCGACCAGGTGGCAGGAACCGGTGACCTGCTTGGCGGCACCATGACTTGAAAGGCGGATCATGGACGCGACTCTTGGCGAGGCCGGCGCAATTGGCGGCGGCCGGCTACAGCCCCAGATACGCCTGCCGCACCCGATCGTCGTGCAGCAGTTCTTCGCCCGAGCCGGTCATCACGACGCGGCCGTTCTCGAGCACGTAGGCGTGCGCGGAAATCCGCAGCGATACCGCGACGTTCTGCTCGACCAGCAGCACGGTCAACCCCTTGGCGTTGAGCGCGCGGATGATGCGGAACACCTCCTGCACGATCGCCGGCGCGAGGCCAAGCGACGGCTCGTCGAACATGATGAGCTCGGGTTGGCCCATCAGGCAGCGGCCGATCGCGAGCATCTGCTGCTCGCCGCCGGACATCGTGCCGGCCAGTTGCCCGCGCCGTTCCGCGAGGCGTGGGAACAGCTCGTACACCTCGGCCTGGGTCTGCCTCGCCAGCGCGCGTGCGCGCGGCAGCATCGCGCCCATCTCGAGGTTCTCGGCGACGGTGAGCGTTGGGAACACCTGCCGCCCTTCAGCGACCTGGCCGACGCCGAGATTGCAGACTTCGTGCGACTCGAGCCCAGCGATCTCATGGCCATCGAAACGGACGCTTCCTGAGCGCGGCTTCTCGATGCCGGCGATGGTCCGGATCAGCGACGACTTGCCGGCACCGTTCGCGCCGACGATTGCGACGATCTCGCCGCGCGGCACGTCGAGCGACACCTGATCCAGCGCCTGCGCGTCGCCGTAATACAGGTCGATCGCGCGCACCGACAGCAACGGATCGCCGCCGCCCTTTGCCCATTCGGCGCGCACCGAGGTCACCGCGTTCACACCTCTGCCTCTTCGCCGAGATAGCACTCGAGCACCGCGGGGTTGCGCACCACCTCGGCGGGCGCGCCGTTCGCGATGATCTGCCCGTGATTGAGCACGACCACGCGCTGCGCCAGCGCCATCACCGCGCGCATCACGTGCTCGATCAGCAGTATGGTCAGGCCGCCCCGGTTCAGCGTCTGGAACACCTCGACCATGCGGTCGCACTCGGTCGGACGCATGCCGGCCATCACCTCGTCGAGCAGCAGCAGGCGCGGGCGGGTGGCTAGCGCCCGCGCCACTTCGAGCCGCTTGCGATCCGGCAGCGTCAGCGACGCGGCCGGCTGGTCGCTGCGCGACGCCAGACCGATGCGCTCGAGGATACCGAGAGCGTCGCGGCGCGCGTGTTCGACACGTGGCTCGCGCTTGAGCGCGCCGACGATCACGTTGTCGAGCACGGTCAGGCCGGCAAACGGTTTGACGACCTGAAACGTGCGGCCGATGCCGGCCGCGCAGACCTGGTACGGGCGCAATCCGTCGATGCGCCGGCTGCCGAGTCGGATGCTGCCGCTGTCGGGCGCATAGACGCCGGCGACGACGTTGAAGATCGTCGTCTTGCCGGCGCCGTTCGGGCCGATCAGCGCGACGATGCCGCCCTCCTCGACGTCGAACGAAGCGTCGGCGACCGCGCGGAGGCCGCGGAACGACTTCGACACCGATTCGACCGAGAGCAGTGTCACCGGCCGCTCCTCGGTCCGAGTTTGAGGCGGCGCGCGAGCGGCGGCCAGATGCCTTCGGGCAGGAACAGGATCACGATCATCAGCACGATGCCGTAGAACACCTGCTTAACCCCTGGAATATCGAAGCCGAGCGCGTTCACGAGATTCGTGATGCCTTCGCCGAGCACGGTGATGACTGCGGCGCCGAAGATCGGCCCGAACAGCGAGCCCAAGCCCCCGATGATCGGCGCGAGAATGATCTCGATCGAACTGCTGATGTGGAACACCTGATCGGGGAACAGGTTGTTGTAGTAGAACGCATAGAACACGCCGGCGACGCCGGTCATCGCGGCGCTGACGGTGATCGCGGCCATCTTCCACAGGAAAGTATTGATGCCCAGCGCCTGCGCGGCGTCCTCGTTCTCGCGGATCGCCTGCCAGTAATAGCCGACCCGGCTGCGCAGCAGCCAGCCCGAAAACACGAAGCCTGCAACGGCGAGCGCGAGGATCACGTAATAGAACATCAGCGGCGGACCGCGCAGGCCGAGAAGATCGATATGCTCGCGCTGCCCCACCTTGAGGAACAGGCCGCCGGTGGCGCCGACCCATTGGAAATTTTCGAAGCCGATGCGCGTGAACTCGGCGAACGCGATGGTCAGCAGCGCGAAATAGACGCCGGAGATGCCGAACCGGAATGCGAGCGCGCCGATCACCGCGCCGGCGAGCACGCAGATCGCGATCGCAGCCCACAGGCCCGCCCACGGCGCGATCTGGAAGTGGACGAACAGCGCGGCCGCCGTGTACGCGCCGAGCCCGACGAACAGCGCGTGACCGAGCGAGAGCTGGCCGCAAAAGCCCATCATCACGTTCCACGCCTGGCCGGTGTAGGCGAGGTAGAGGATCATGATCGCGAGCGTCAGCAGATAGGCGTTCAGGAACCAGGGGACGACCAGCAGCCCCAGCAGCAGCAACGCCAGCAGCAGGCGGCTGCGCCCCCGGAGCGACGCGAGCAGTTCGCGCAGCGTGTTCAAGGCTTGCGCCCCAGCAGGCCCTGCGGCCGAAACACCAGCACCAGGATCAGCAGTGCAAAGCTGAACATGCTCTTCATCGCCGGATCGAACAGCAGGCCAGCCAGCGCTTCGGACACGCCGATCAGCACGCCGCCGAGCAGCGCGCCACCCATCGAGCCGAGCCCGCCGACGATCACGATCACGAACGCCAGCAGTGTGTAGCTGGGACCGACCACCGGCGTGACGTCGACCAGCAGCACCATCATGCAACCGGCGGCGGCGACGCAGGCGGCGCCGAGCCCGAAGGTCAGCGCATACAGGCGCTTGACCTGCAGCCCGACGACACGCGCGCCGAGGTAATTGTCGGCGCAGGCACGGATCGCCTTGCCGGTGCGCGCGAAGCGGAAGAACGCGAACAGCGCCGCGCTGCAGACGACGGCGGCGATGCCGGCAAACACGCGCGCCTTGTCGAACAGCAGCGGACCGATCTCGTAGGAGTCGAGCTGGTAGCTGGTCTGTACGCTCAAGGCGTTTGGGCCGAACTCCATCAGCAGCAGATTGCTGATGATGGTCGCGATCGCGACCAGCAGGATGAACTGCGAATGCTCGGGCCGGGTGATCATCGGATTGATCAGCGAGGCTTGCAACGCGTAACCGAACACGAAGAATGCGACCCCGACCGGAACGATCGCGACGATCGGGTCGACCTGCGCCGACGTGAACAGCCAGACGGCGGCGTACATCGCAACCGCCATCATTTCGCCGTGCGCGAAATTGACGACGCGCACGACGCCGAAAATCACCGACAGACCGAGCGCCATCAGGCCGTAGACCAGCCCGGTCAGCACACCGGAGATCAGCACGTTGGCGACGAGGCCGGCTGACACGCGCGTCTACCTTGCTACGACAAAAGGGGCCGGTGATCCCGACCCCTGCAAGCGCGCGTCAATGCTCAGGTCCTCTTGTACGTCGGCCAGGGGAACACCGGCTTCGCCTCGGCGGCGGCCTGCGGCAACACGACCATCGGCTGCTCGTGCAGATTCTCCACGCAGGCGGACAGGTTGCCCTCGCACTGGCCTTTCGCGTCGAACTTGATCGGGCCGCCGAGCATCATGCGATTCGTGATGTCGGTCGATCGGATCGCCGCGGTCAACGGCTGCGCTGCCGCACTGCCGGCGCGCTTGAACGCATCGGCCGCGACCAGCAGCGCCTCGAACGTGTAGCCGACGTTGAGCGCGTTGTACATCAGCTTGTCCTTCGGGAACATCTTGCTGAATGCGTGATCGACGGTCTTCGTCAACTCGGCCTTCGGGTTGTACCAGGGCACGTTGGAGATGCAGTAGTCGGACAGCTTGCCGAGCGAACGGTAGAACTGTTCCTCGTACATGCCGGGCGAGCCGGGGCTGACGATGCCCATGATGTTCCAGCGCTGCTTGACGATCTCGCGCCGCAGCAGGATCGCGTCGTTCAGCCGGCACACCAGCAGCACGAACTCCGCGTTCGACGCCTTGGCCTTCGCGACCTCGACCGACAGATCCTTCGTGGCAGGGTCGTAGGCGACCTCCTCGACGATCTTGAACGGCAGCCGCGTGATCTTGGGCAGCATCGCGTTAATGCCCTTGGTCATCGCCTGGCCGAACGTGTCGTTCACGTGCATGTACACTGCGGTGCGCGGCGTCTCGTTCGTGGCCTGGAACAGGTCGCCGATCAGCGACAAGCCGTTGCGCAGCAGTTCGACCGCGGTCGGGAAGTTGCGGAACACGAACTTGTAGCCCTGCTCGGTGATCTGCGGCGCCGCCGCGATGTTGACGACGAACGGCACGCCGCGCTGCTCGGCCACCTGCGCGATCGCCGCTGTCGCGCCCGAGTCGAACGCACCGACCAGCACGTTCGCCCCTTCGTCGATCAACCGCTCGGCGCGGCTGCGCGCGGTCTGCACGTTCGATTCGGTGTCGGCGTTCATCAGCTCGATGTCGACGCCCGTCAGTTCCTTGATCACGCCGGGAGCAAGGTCCGAGCCCTTCTTGCACGACTGGCCGATGAAGCCCTCGTAACCCGAGAGCGGCAACAGCACGCCGACGCGGAGCTTCTTCGCTTGCGCTCGCGCAACCTGGAACGGGGCGAGCGCGCCGAGGGCGGTGGCGGCGAGAGCCTTGTCGAAATCACGACGCTTCATGGAACATGCTCCTTTGTTGGTTGTACGGGCGCGGCAGGCGCTGGAACATTAGCCGCGGGACGGCGCGTATCGTCGAATGAATTGGCCCCCGGATGCAATCGGATACAACCCTAACGTCCGCTGCGAGCTAGTCATTTGCCTCGTCGACCTTGATGTCGACCATCAGTTCGTTCGCGAGTGCGTGCAGCGCCGCGCGCAGCGATTCGGTCGCAAGCGGTGCTGGCAGGCGCAGCCGGGCCCGCGCCTCGAACAGCGCCTCGCCGGAAAACGGTGCGCTGGCAGTGCCGGTGTCGAGCTGTTCAACGCTGACGCCGCGATCGGCCAGTACCCGCGAGACGTCGCGCACGATGCCGGGCCGGTCCTGACCAACCAGTTCTAGTTGCACCACGCGGCCTGTGGACAGCAGCGCGGTGCTGGCGCCGCTGTCGACCGTCACGCGCAGCCCCTGCGACTCGAGCGCGCGCAGGCTCGTAGCCAGACCACTTGCCCGTTCCGCGGGCAGTTCGACCAACACCACGCCTGCGAACTGGCCGGCCAGCGTCGCCATCCGGCCTTCGAGCCAGTTGCCGCCGGCGGCCGCGATCTGTTCGGCCAGGCTGCGCACCAGACCCGGTCGGTCCGGGCCCAGCACCGTCAGAACCAGCGATGTGTTCATGGCAGTTTCCTCGTTCACGCCAGCGGTTGCGCGGGCTCGGTCGGTTCGCAACGTCGCCGGCCGGAGGTGAACCGTTCGCGCGCTGCAGTCAGTGTACGAGTTATCGATCGGTCCTTGCGAGCGGGTCGCGCAGGCCGGCGACGCGACGTTGATTGCGCTGCCGCCGCGGACATCGCATGGGCGGCGACAATAGCGAAACCAGCGCTCGTTTCGTCGCAAGTCATGCAGTCTGTCCGTCCCTTGCTGCCCTGGCTGGCGCCGGGCGCGCCGTTTCCGAGGCCGGAGCGCGCCTGGGGCATGCTGGACCCGGCGCCGGGACTGCTGGCCGGCGGCGGCACGCTGGACGTCGACAGCCTGACGCGCGCATACGCGCTCGGCATCTTTCCGTGGTTCAGCGAGGATCAGCCGATTCTGTGGTGGAGCCCGGACCCGCGGATGGTGCTGCACACCGACGAGTTCAGGCTGCACCGTTCGTTGCGCAAGACGCTGCGCCGTTTTGCCGCCGATCCGCGCTGCGAGATCGCGGTCGATCGTTCGTTCGCGCAGGTCATCCGTGCCTGTGCCGCCAGTCCGCGCCTGGGGCAGTCGGGCACCTGGATCGTGCCCGCGATGGTGCAGGCCTACGACGCGCTGCATGAGGCCGGCTTCGCGCACAGCGTCGAGACCTGGATCGCCGGACGGCTCGTGGGAGGCCTGTATTTCGTCGCGCTCGGCCAGGCGGTGTTCGGCGAGTCGATGTTCACCCGGATGCCGGACGCCTCGAAGATCGCGCTTGCCGCGCTGGTGGGCATGGCGCGGCAGCATGGCATCGGCCTGATCGATTGCCAGCAGAACACCGCGCATCTCGCATCGCTGGGTGCACGCGAAATCCGGCGCAAGATCTTCGTTGCCGAGGTCGCGCGACGCTCCAGGCTCGCGCCGCCGCGCTGGCAGTTCGAGCACGTATACTGGCAACATCTCCTGCCAGCAGGGAGTTCGGCAGCGTGACGCACCTCAAGGACCTTCCGCTTCAGACGCTGCAGTTCTATGCGACGGCGCCCTACCCTTGCAGCTACCTGCCGGGAAATCAGGCACGCTCGCAGGTGGCGACGCCGAGCCACCTGATCCACAACGACACCTACTCGGACCTGGTCACGCGCGGCTTTCGGCGCAGTGGGATGTTCACCTACCGGCCCTACTGCGACGGCTGCAACGCCTGTCAGCCGTTGCGGGTGCTGGTCGATGGGTTCGCGCCCGACCGCAGCCAGCGCAGAGCGTGGCAGCAGCACCGCGCGCTGCAGGCGCGGGTGCTGAAGCTGTGCTTCGTGCCCGAGCACTACCACCTATACCTGCGCTATCAGAACGGTCGCCACGCGGGCGGCGGCATGGACCACGACAGCGTGGACCAGTACACGCAGTTCCTGCTGCAAAGCCGGGTCAACTCGCGGCTCGTCGAGTTTCGTGCACCCGGCCCAGACGGCTCCCCCGGCGTGCTGAAGATGGTGTCCATCCTGGACGTGCTGAACGACGGGCTGTCGGCGGTCTACACCTTCTACGAACCCGATCCCGGTACCAGCTACGGCACCTACAGCATCCTGTGGCAGATCGAGCAGGCGCGCGAGCTCGGGCTGCCGCATGTCTACCTGGGCTACTGGATCGCCCGCAGCCCGAAGATGACCTACAAGGCCCGGTTCATGCCGCACCAGATCCTCAAGGGCGGCCGCTGGGTAACCGTCGGGGACGATCACACCTGATCCCCGGCCGGCTGGCGAGCCCGCGTTTCACCAGATAAAATCCGGTGATGACGTCCTGCGGCTCGCGATGAAGCATTCCGACCCCAATACGGCGGCGACGCCGACAATCCAGGTGATCGAGCGCATGTTTGCGCTGATCGAGGTATTGGCGTCGCATGATGAGCCGGTATCGCTGAAGGAGATCAGCGCGCTCACGGGGCTACATCCGTCGACCACTCACCGCATCCTCAACGATCTGGCGATCGGACGCTTCGTCGACCGGCCGGAAGCGGGCAGCTACCGGCTCGGCATGCGGCTGCTCGAACTCGGCAACCTGGTGAAGGGGCGGCTGAACGTGCGCGACGCCGCGCTTGCGCCGATGCGCGAACTGCACCGTCTGATCCAGCAGCCGGTGAACCTGAGCATGCGCCAGGGCGACGAGATCGTGTATATCGAGCGCTCCTATGGCGAGCGTTCCGGCATGCAGGTGGTGCGCGCGATCGGCGGACACGCACCGTTGCACCTGACGTCGGTCGGCAAGCTGTTCCTCGCCCACGACGATCCGCAGCGGGTGCGCGCCTACGCAGTCCGTACCGGCCTGGCCGGTCACACGAAGAACAGCATCACCCAGCTGCCGGCGCTCGAGCGCGAGCTCGCCAAAGCCAGGCAGTCGGGAACCGCGCGCGACAACGAAGAACTGGAACTGGGCGTGCGCTGCATGGCCGCCGGCATCTACGACGACCAGAGCAAGCTCGTGGCAGGGCTGTCGATCTCGGCGCCGGCAGACCGGCTGGATGAAGGCTGGCTGCCCAAGCTGCAGGCCACCGTGGAACGGATT
Organism: Burkholderiaceae bacterium; assembly: GCA_030123545.1. Taxonomy (NCBI): domain Bacteria; kingdom Pseudomonadati; phylum Pseudomonadota; class Betaproteobacteria; order Burkholderiales; family Burkholderiaceae; species Burkholderiaceae bacterium. Next base: position 2,458,943 of record CP126124.1, read on the forward strand.
TCAGCGGCGCTGGGCTACAAGGCTTCGGTACCGCGGGTGGCGACCTGAACGTTCAGCCGTTCGGGGTTTCCTTGTCCGACACCGACACCTGGATCGGATTGACCGGACGCGTTTCGACCCAGCGCCGTACCCTTTCCGCGTCGGCGAAGCGGCTCAGCGAGCCGGCCGAATCGAGAAACACCATGATCAGCTTGCGTCCGGCAACCTTGACCTGCATCAGCAGGCAATGGCCGGCCTCGTTGATGAAGCCGGTCTTTTGCAGGCCGATGTCCCAGGTTGGATTCTTGACGAGCCGGTTCGTGTTGTTGAACTGAACCGTGCGACGGCCCATGTCGACGTCGAAACTGTGCGACGTGGTCAGTTCGCGCAGCATCGGGTTGCGGTAAGCGACATTGACGAGCTTGGCCAGGTCGAGCGCGCTGGACCGGTTCTCGCTCGACAGTCCGGTCGGCTCGACATAGTGGGTTTCCGTCATGCCGAGTTCCTTGGCCTTCGCATTCATCAGCGCGACGAACGTCGCCTCGCCGCCCGGATAGGTGCGCGCGAGCGCATGGGCCGCGCGGTTTTCGCTGGCCATCAGCGCCAAGTGCAACAGTTCGCCGCGGGTCAGCACCGTGCCCACGCGCAGCCGCGAGCGGCTGTGCTTGATCGTGTCGACGTCGTCCTCGGTGATGGTGATCGGCTGATCCATCGGCAGGCCGGATTCACTGATCAGCAGGCCGGTCATCAGCTTGCTGAGCGAGGCGATCGGAAGCACCGTCTGGTCGTTCTTGCTGAACAGCACCTCGTGCGTGTCCTGATCCATCACAAGCGCCGCGCCCGACTTCAGGTCGAGCGGGTCCTCGGTTGCGTGCAGGCCATCCAACTGCCCGACCGACGGTGGCGCCGGCACGTAGGCCACATGCACGACGGACCGGCGCTTGCCTTGCACCACCACCCGGACACGTTTGCCGCGCGCATGGGTGGTCGACTTGGCGACCGAATGCCTGGTGGCATGGGTGCTGTGGTGCACCGCCTTCTTTGCAGTCTTCTTGTGGGTTCCCGCCGCCTGCGCAGCCGGCGCAGCCATCAGGCCCGCGAACGCAAGCAGAAGAACGATCTGCAGCAACCGGTTGAACGCCCGGCGCGCTTCGACGACTGGATGAAGCGGCATTTCTTGTTTCCCTACCCGATCCCCAAACACGTTGTCGAGTGTATCAAAAAGAAAAAATCATGCAACATCAATCAGTTGCATGATTTTCCTAATATTTTTTCCAGGTTCTAAGTAATAACCCTAGCCTTGCGCGGCCACAGTTTCAACTTTGCTGTGCAACTTGTTGAGTGCGCTCAGATAGGCCTTGGCCGATGCAACGATGATGTCGGGGTCGGCGCCGACACCGTTGACCACGCGGCCGCTATTTTGCAGCCGCACCGTGACTTCGCCCTGACTCTCGGTCGAGCCGCTGATCGCGTTCACCGAGTACAGCACCATCTCGGCGCCGCTGTGCACATGCGACTCGATCGCCTTCAACGACGCATCGACCGGTCCGTTGCCATCGGCGCGGCCCCGCACCTCCTTGCCGGCGATCGTGAACACGATCTCCGCATGCGGGCGCTCGCCGGTCTCGCTCGCCTGCGACAGCGACACGAAGCCGTACTGCTCCTTGGTCGCGGCGATGCTCTCGTCACTGACCAGCGCGAGGATGTCCTCGTCGAAGATTTCGCTCTTGCGATCCGCCAGTTCCTTGAACTTCGCGAACGCGGCCATGACCTCGGTTTCCGATTCAAGCATCACGCCGAGTTCGTGCAAGCGCTGCTTGAATGCATTGCGGCCGGAGAGCTTACCGAGCACGATCTTGTTCGCGCTCCAGCCCACGTCCTCGGCGCGCATGATCTCGTAGGTGTCGCGCGCCTTCAGCACGCCGTCCTGGTGGATGCCGCTGGCGTGCGCGAAGGCATTCGCGCCGACCACCGCCTTGTTCGGCTGCACCACGAAGCCGGTGGTCTGGCTGACCATGCGGCTCGCCGGCACGATGTGGGCGGTGTCTATGCCGACGTCGAGTCCGAAGTAGTCTCTGCGGGTCTTCACCGCCATCACCACCTCTTCAAGCGAGCAGTTGCCGGCGCGTTCGCCCAAGCCGTTGATCGTGCACTCGACCTGGCGCGCGCCGCCGATCTTGACCCCGGCCAGGCTGTTCGCCACCGCCATGCCCAGGTCGTTGTGGCAGTGCACGCTCCAGACCGCGCGGTCGCTGTTCGGGATCTTCTCGCGCAAGGTCTTGATGAAGTTGCCATACAGTTCCGGAATCGCGTAGCCGACGGTGTCGGGGACGTTGATCGTGGTGGCGCCCTCCTTGATCACCGCCTCGATCACCCGGCACAGAAAGTCGATATCGCTGCGGTAGCCGTCCTCGGGGCTGAATTCGACGTCGTCGATCCGGCTGCGTGCATAGCGCACCGCGAGCCGCGCCTGCTCGAACACCTCGTCGGGCGTCATGCGCAGTTTCTTTTCCATGTGCAGCGCACTGGTCGCGATGAAGGTGTGGATGCGTCCGCGCGCGACCCCCTGCAGTGCATCGGCGGCGCGCGCGATGTCGCGGTCGTTGGCGCGCGCCAGCGAGCACACGGTGGAGTCGCGAATCACTTCGGCAATCGCGCGCACGCATTCGAAGTCGCCGTTGGAACTGGCCGCGAAACCGGCTTCTATCACATCCACCTTCAGCCGCTCGAGCTGGCGCGCGATGCGCAGCTTCTCGTCGCGCGTCATGCTGGCGCCGGGCGACTGCTCGCCGTCGCGGAGGGTGGTGTCGAAGATGATGAGCTTGTCGGCCATGGTCGGCTCCTCGAAGACGGTATTTTATTCAGCGCCGGCCGCGCAGGCATCGGCAGCCGCTGCTTCGCGCACGGGGGTCGTGGCGGCATCCTGCCGACCGGACGGAATCGCGACGCCTGCGCGCAGCAAGGCCGAAACCACCGCCTTCAACGACGCAGTGACGATGTTCGCGTCGACCGCGACGCCGAACCGGGTGATGCGATCGGCGACGCGCAGTTCGACGTAGGCCGCCGAACGCGCGTCAGCGCCCTCGCCCAGCGCATGCTGGCTGAAGCCCAGCACGCGCAGCGGCTGCCCGGTGACACGGCAAAGGCCATCGACGAACGCATCGATCGGTCCGTTGCCGCGGCCGCGGATGCGGGCCGTGCCGGCGCCCAGTCGCAGATCGGCGCCCAGCGGCAGATCGGCGCTCAGTTCGACTTCACCGGCCAGCGCTTCGTCCTCGGGCCGTGAGAGCCGGTAGCGCGGCGCAGCCAGCGTCTCGATCCGGTATTCGCCCGCGAACAACCGCCACAGGTCGGCCGCGGTGAGCTCGGTGCCCTGCGCATCCATCACCGCCTGCACCGCCTGGCTGAACTCGATCTGCAGCCGGCGCGGCAACTGCACCCCGTACTCGGTCTCGAGCAGGTAGGCGATACCGCCCTTGCCCGACTGGCTGTTGACCCGGATCACCGCCTCGTAGCTGCGCCCCAGGTCCTTCGGATCGATCGGCAGGTACGGGATTTGCCACGGCTCGCCTTCGCGGCGTGCGGCAAACGCTTTTCTGATCGCGTCCTGGTGCGACCCCGAGAACGAGGTGTAGACCAGATCGCCAGCGTACGGGTGGCGCGGGTGCACCGGCAGCCGGTTGCAGTGCTCGACCACTCGCCGGATCTCGTCGATGTCCGAGAAGTCGAGGCCCGGAGCCACCCCTTGCGTATACAGATTGAGCGCGACGTTGACGAGGTCGAGGTTGCCGGTACGCTCGCCGTTGCCGAACAGGCAGCCTTCGATGCGATCGGCGCCGGCCATCAACGCGAGCTCGGCCGCGGCGGTGCCGGTGCCGCGGTCGTTGTGCGGATGCACCGACAGCACGATGGCGTCGCGTCGCGCGAGATTTCGGTGCATCCATTCGATCATGTCGGCAAACACGTTCGGCGTTGAATGCTCGACCGTGGACGGCAGGTTGACGATGCACTTGTGCCGCGGCGTCGGAGCCCATTCTTGAGTCACCGCGTCGACAACGCGCCTGGAGAATGCCAGCTCGGTGCCCGAAAACATCTCGGGCGAATACTGGAAGGTCCAGTGCGTCTCCGGTTGCCGGGCGGCCAGCTCGCGGAACAATCGCGCATGGGTCACCGCCAAATCGACGATCCCGCCCTCGTCCAGACCCAGCACGACGCGGCGCATCACCGGTGCGACCGCGTTGTACAGGTGGACGATCGCGCGTCGGGCCCCGCGCAGCGACTCGAAGGTGCGCGCGACCAGCGGCTCGCGCGCCTGGGTCAGCACCTGGATCGTCACGTCGTCAGGAATCAGGTCTTCGTCGATCAGCTTGCGCACGAAGTCGAACTCGACCTGCGACGCCGAGGGAAAGCCGACCTCGATTTCCTTGAAGCCGATCTTCACCAGCAGTTCGAACATTGCGAGTTTGCGCGCCACGTCCATCGGCTCGATCAGCGCCTGGTTGCCGTCGCGCAGATCGGTGCTGAGCCAGATCGGCGCGCGCGCCAGCACCGCGTCCGGCCAGGTCCGATCGGTCAGGCCGACCGGAGCGAACGCGCGGTACTTGGTCGAGGGGACTTTGAGCATGCTGGATCTCCGGGTGAAAAACCAGCAGCGCAAAAGATTACGGCCCGCTGCTGGTGCAGGACGGGCCGTCGAGTCGGGATTCGCGCGTGCGCTACCGTCTCCGCCCGTGGGGGGATAGCAGTAGCGCGAGCGCGATGCGATTCATGCGGGCAACTATAGCACAGGCTGTTGCAGTCTCATCGAGCGGCCGCGTCATCGGTGCAGGTCGCGCTCTTCCGGCTCGTCGGTCGAGGTGCTGATCACGCTGGTCTGTATGCCCTTCGATTTGCGCCAGCCGTAGACCACGTAGCCGCTGACGCCATAGCCCAGGAACAGGCAGAACAGCACGGTCGGCGGATGAATGTTGATGACCGCGATGCCGAGCGCGATCGCGACGATCACGACGAACGGCACGCTCTTCTTCATGTGGACGTCCTTGAAGCTGTAGAACGGCACGTTCGTCACCATCGTGAGGCCGGCATACAAGGCGATTGCGAACATCGGCCACGCCATCTCGCTGCGCTCCAGGCCCAGATCGGTCACGACCCAGATGAAGCCGATGACCAGCGCCGCGGCCGCGGGCGACGGCAAGCCCTGGAAATAGCGCTTGTCGACGACACCGGTGTTCACGTTGAAGCGCGCGAGCCGCAGCGCCGCGCAGGCGCAGTAGACGAAGGCCGCGATCCAGCCCCAGCGGCCCAGTTCCTTCAGCGTCCATTCGTAGCTGATCAGCGCCGGCGCGGCTCCGAACGAAACCATGTCGGCCAGCGAATCCATCTGCTCGCCGAACGCGCTCTGCGTGTTCGTCATGCGCGCGACGCGGCCGTCCAGGCTGTCGAGCACCATCGCCGCGAAAATGCCGATCACCGCCATGCCGAACTGCGCGTTCATCGCCATCACGATCGCGTAGAAGCCACCGAATAGCGCGGCGAGCGTGAACAGGTTGGGCAGCACATAGATGCCCTTGCGGCGGCGGCGCACCAGCACGCCTTCGTCACGCACTGCCTCTGTATCGGAATCGGAACCGTCATGCATAAATAGTGCTCGAAGTCCGCGTCGGTATTTGACTTGCAGCTATAAACTATATAGCAAATAAGGCACGACCGCGCCGGCAAAGTGTAAGCCAGCCGCGGCCAATGAAAAGGCCACCCGGTGGTGGCCTCGGCACGGCGGGTGGAACGGCGTTCAGTTGCGCGTCTGGTCCACCAGCTTGTTCTTCTTGATCCAGGGCATCATGTCGCGCAGCTTGGCGCCGACGACCTCGATCGGATGCTCGGCCATCAGGCGGCGCCGGCTCAGCAGCGTCGGCGCGCCGGCGATGTTCTCCGAGACGAAGCTCTTCGCGTACTCGCCGTTCTGGATGTCGTGCAGCGCCTTCTTCATCGCGGCCCGGGTCTCGTCGGTCACGATCTTCGGGCCGGTGGTGTATTCACCGTACTCCGCGTTGTTCGAGATCGAGTAGTTCATGTTCGCGATGCCGCCCTCGTAGATCAGGTCGACGATCAGTTTGAGTTCGTGCAGGCATTCGAAGTAGGCCATCTCGGGCGCGTAGCCGGCCTCGACCAGCGTCTCGAAGCCGGCCTTGATCAGTTCCACCGTGCCGCCGCACAGCACCGCCTGCTCGCCGAACAGGTCGGTCTCGGTCTCTTCGCGGAAACTGGTCTCGATGATGCCGGCCTTGCCGCCGCCATTCGCCATCGCGTAGGACAGCGCCAGGTCGCGCGCCTTGCCCGACTGGTCCTGGTGCACCGCGACCAGCTGCGGCACGCCGCCGCCCTGCACGTAGGTGCTGCGCACGGTGTGGCCCGGCGCCTTGGGCGCGACCATCCACACGTCCAGGTCGGCGCGTGGCTGCACGAAGCCGTAATGCACGTTGAAGCCATGCGCGAACACCAGCGACGCGCCCTGCCGGATGTGCGGCGCCACGTCGTTGCGGTACACGGTGGCGATCTGCTCGTCGGGCAGCAGAATCATCACCACGTCGGCGCTCTTGACCGCCTCGGCGACCTCGGCGACCTTGAGCCCGGCCTTCTCGGCCTTGCCCCATGAGGCGCCGCCCTTGCGCAATCCGACGACGACCTTCACGCCGCTGTCGTTCAGGTTCTGCGCGTGCGCATGGCCCTGGCTGCCGTAGCCGATGATCGCCACCGTCTTGCCCTTGATCAGGCTCAGGTCGCAGTCCTTGTCGTAATAAACCTTCATGGGTCTCTCCAGAAAAAACTTCGGGGGTGGGTCACAGCCTGAGGATTCGCTCGCCGCGGCCGATGCCGCTGGCGCCGGTGCGCACCGTCTCCAGGATCGCGCCGCGCTCGATCGCGACCAGGAACGCGTCGTTCTTCGACTGGTCACCGGTCAGTTCGATGGTGTAGCTCTTGTCGGTCACGTCGATGATGCGGCCGCGGAAGATGTCGGCCATGCGCTTCATCTCCTCGCGCTCCTTGCCGACCGCGCGCACCTTGACCATCATCAGCTCGCGCTCGGTGTAGCTGCCCTCGGTCAGATCGACCACCTTGACCACCTCGATCAGCCGGTTCAGGTGCTTGGTGATCTGCTCGATCACGTCGTCGGAGCCGGTCGTCTGTATCGTCATGCGCGACAGGCTCGGGTCCTCGGTCGGCGCGACGGTCAGCGATTCGATGTTGTAGCCGCGCGCGGAAAACAGCGCGACGACACGTGACAACGCGCCCGGCTCGTTCTCCAGCAGCACCGCAATGATGTGCTTCATCTGAGATTCCTCTTTTCGCCGCCCTCCCCCGGTGCCGGTAAGCGCCGGGCTCGACGGACAATAGATTCGTCAAAAAATGCTATTCAAAGAATAGCTACCTACGCCCGGAAGCCAAGGACTCCGAGCCGATTCAGCTCAAAGATCCTCGGACCCGAGCAGCATCTCGGTGATGCCCTTGCCGGCCTGCACCATCGGGAACACGTTCTCGGTCGGATCGGTGCGAAAGTCCATGAACACGGTCCGGTCCTTGAGCTTGCGCGCCTCGCGCAACGCCGGTTCGACATCCTGTGGACTCTCGATCAGCATGCCCACATGGCCGTAGGCCTCGGCCAGCTTCACGAAGTTCGGCAGCGCGTCCATGTAGCTGCTGCTGTAGCGGCCCGCGTACTCGACCTCCTGCCACTGCCGCACCATGCCGAGGTAGCGATTGTTCAGCGACACGATCTTGATCGGCGTGTTGTACTGCAGGCAGGTCGACAGTTCCTGGATGCACATTTGCACCGAGCCCTCCCCGGTGATGCAGTACACCTCGCTGTCGGGGCGCGCCATCTTGATGCCCATCGCGTACGGAATGCCGACGCCCATCGTGCCCAGGCCGCCCGAGTTGATCCAGCGTCGCGGCTCGTCGAACCGGTAGTACTGCGCCGCCCACATCTGGTGCTGTCCGACGTCCGCGGTGATGTAGGCGTCGGCGTCCTTCGTCAGGTTCCACAACGTCTCGACCACATGCTGTGGCTTGATCACGTCGCCGGTGCCGCGGCTGTACTTGAGGCAGTCGCGCCGGCGCCAGCCTTCGATCGTGTCCCACCAGCCGGCCAGCGCCTTCGCGTCGGGCTGCTGCCCGGACTCGCGCAGCGCCTCGATCAGGTCGCCCAGCACCTCGCGCACGTCGCCGACGATCGGGATGTCGACCTTCACCCGCTTCGAGATGCTCGACGGGTCAATGTCGATGTGGATGATCTTGCGTTCGTTCTGCGCGAAATGCTTGGTGTTGCCGATGACCCGGTCATCGAAGCGCGCCCCCACCGCGAGCAGCACGTCGCAATGCTGCATCGCGTTGTTGGCCTCGATCGTGCCATGCATGCCCAGCATGCCGAGGAACTTGCGGTCGCTCGCCGGATAGGCACCCAGGCCCATCAGCGTGTTCGTGACCGGACAGCCGAGCAGGCCGACCAGGGTACGCAGCTGCTCGGATGCGTTGCCCAGCACCACGCCGCCGCCGCTGTAGACGTACGGGCGCTTCGCGCCGAGCAGCAGTTGCACCGCCTTGCGGATCTGCCCGGCGTGGCCCTTCTTCACCGGGTTGTACGAGCGCATCGAAATCGTTTCCGGATAGCCGGTGTAGGTGGCCTTCTTGAACGACACGTCCTTCGGGATGTCGATCACCACCGGTCCGGGGCGGCCGGTACGCGCGATATGGAACGCCTGCTTGATCACGCCGGCCAGTTGCCGCACGTCCTTCACCAGGAAGTTGTGCTTGACCACCGGGCGCGTGATGCCGACCGTGTCGCATTCCTGGAATGCGTCGAGCCCGATCGCATGGGTCGGCACCTGGCCGGTGATGATCACCATCGGGATGCTGTCCATGTACGCGGTCGCGATGCCGGTCACCGCATTCGTGGCCCCGGGCCCCGATGTGACCAACGCCACGCCAACGTCGCCGGTCGCGCGCGCGTAGCCGTCGGCCGCGTGCACCGCCGCCTGCTCGTGCCGCACCAAGATGTGCTGGATCGTGTCCTGCTTGTAGAACGCGTCGTAGATGTAGAGCACCGCCCCGCCGGGGTAGCCCCAGACATAGCGCACGTTCTCCGCCTGCAGCGCCTTCACGACGATTTCCGCGCCCATCAGTTCCTGCGGGGCGGCCGGCGCGGGCCGGGCGGGCGCCTGCGCCGCGGCGGCGGCCGAGGCCATTTCTTCCTTGGAGATTTCCATGATCAACCTTTGAGAATTTCTCTGACGAAAAACCTTCGGTGCCCCGGGCAGCGCGCTCTCGTGAAGCCGAGCCGGGACTTGAGACCAAAGCCATGGGCGACCTGTTCGCGTCACCGGACCCTGATCCGTTTACCTTCCGTACTGGACAAGACGAACATTATTGCACCGCACCAAGCCGGAAGCGGCGCGGCGGCAAAAAAATCGTCACGCAATGCCATAATCCGCCCCGCGCAAGCACCAAAAAGCCCGGTCGCGCGCGGCGCTGGGCCGATTTGACGTCCCTGTCGCCTCCGCCGTCCCAGCCCTGACCCTCTTGGCCTCCGAACACGAACTCTCAGACTTCCTCAAGAGCGTCGAGAAGCGGGCCTTCAAACGTTCGGTCTACCACGTCCGCAACGAGGAGGCTGCGCTCGACATCGTGCAGGACAGCATGATGAAGCTGGCCGAGCATTACGGCGACAAGCCGATCGCCGAGTTGCCGATGCTGTTCCAGCGCATCCTGTCGAACTGCACGCTGGACTGGTTCCGGCGCCAGAAGACGCGCAACGCGCTGTTTTCGAACCTGGGCGACTTCGATGGGCTGGACGAGGACGGAAGTTTCGACATCCTGGAAACTTTGCAGGTCGACGATGACTCCCAGCGCACGGAAAGTGCCGAGGACGCGACCGGAAGGGCGCAGATGCTGCGCCAGATCGAAGCCCAGATCCAGGAGTTGCCATTGCGTCAACGCCAGGCGTTTCTGATGCGTTACTGGGAAGATATGGACGTCGCCGAGACGGCGGCGGCCATGGGTTGCTCCGAGGGCAGCGTCAAGACGCATTGCTCGCGCGCGATCCAGGCCCTGAGCAAGGCGCTTAGGACAAAGGGAATACATCTATGACCAGTTCACTTCCTACCGACGCCGATGGCCTGCAGGACCGGTTCGGGCGGCAGATCGCGGCGCGGCTGTCCGACGGCGCGCTCGAGCTGCCGCACGAGGTCGCCGAGCGGCTACGCGCCGCGCGCGTGCGTGCGGTTGCACTGCGCAGGGTCGCCAAGCCGCAGACGGCGGCGACCGTGGTCGCCGTGGGCTCCGCCGCCGCGCTCAGCTTCGGCGAGGAACGACTGGGGTTCTGGAGCCGGCTGGCGGCCGCGTTGCCGCTGGTCGCGCTGGTGATCGGCCTGGTCGCGATCAACGTCGTCGAAACCGACAACCGCACGGTCGAGGTCGCCGCCGTCGACACGGCGTTGCTGACCGACAAGCTGCCGCCGGACGCCTATACCGACCCGGGCTTTCTGCAATTCCTGAAATCAGGCAAGACGCAGACCCAGTAAATCCGGATGAATGCCTCGCCCCAAGCGCCCGTAGGCAAGCTTCCAGCGCTCGCGACGGGCGTAGCTGTTTTTGCGGCGCTCGCGCTGCTGGCGTTCGGTCTGGTGCGCATCGTGCCTGACGCGCGCACCCCGGCGCCGCTGGTGATTGCGCCGGCCACGTCCGCAGTCACCACCGCGGCGGTGTCTCCGGCGGCGACCGCCAGCCGGCCGACCGGACCTTCGGTCGCCACGGCCGTCAAGCGGCCGGAGGCCAAGCCGCGCGTCGCGCGCCGCGGCAACGGTCATGCCGCGCCTCGCAGCGCCTGGGACGCCTTGACCGCCAAGCAACAGCATGCGCTGCGGCCGCTCGCCGATCACTGGGCCACGATGAGCCCCGCGCAGCGCCAGAAATGGGTGGTGATCTCGAGAAACTTCGCCGATATGACGATCGACGAACAGGCCCAGCTGTACAGCCGGATGATCGAATGGGCGTCGCTGACCGAGCAGCAGCGCGCCGAAGCCCGGTTCAACTTTGCCGAGACCAAGCAGCTGACCGGCGAAGAGAAACTCGCCAAATGGGAGGCGTACCAGGCGTTGAGCCCGGAGCAGCGCGAGGAGCTGGCGGCGAAAGCACCGCCGCGCATCCACAGTGCCGCCCCTTCGCTGCGGCCGCTTCCGCACCCCACGATACGGCCGATACGGCCGGAACGGGCAAGGCCCGCACCGCGCCGCGAAGCGACAGCCAAGGCGGAAGAAGGCCGCGGCGCCGGCACGCCCGCAGCCATCAGCGCGCGCGCAAGCCCCGCTCCGGCCCCCGCTGCCGCAGCTGCGCCACAGCCGGTCAACCCGAACACCTTGTTGCCGGCTGCGCTGCGCAGCGTGCCTGCTGCCCCGACGCCGATCGAGCCGGCTTCGCAGCATTGAGCGCGGCCCGCTGCATGATCCTCGACGATCGCCTGCCGTGCCCGGGCCGGCCGCGATGCTAGCCGTCGACCTGCGGGCGCCGCCGCTCGCCCGACGCATGGCGTGCTGGGTCTACGAAGGCGTGCTGCTGTTCGGCGTGGTGTTCATCGCCGGCTATCTGTTCAGCGCGCTCACGCAGATGCGCAACCCGCTGGAGCACCGCCACTGGCTGCAGGGGTTCCTGTTCGTCGTGTTCGGTGCCTATTTCACCTGGCTCTGGACCAAGGGCCAGACGCTGGCGATGAAGACCTGGGACATCCGAATCGTCGACCGGCAGGGCTTGCCGCTGACCCAGGCGCGCGCGCTGCTGCGCTACCTGCTCTGCTGGTTGTGGTTCCTGCCGCCGCTGGCGCTGGAGGCGGCGCTGCGGTTGTCGGGCGGCGAATCGGCGCTGCTGACCCTGGCCTGGGTCGTGCTCTGGGCGCTGGCCAGCCGGCTGCATCCGCAGCGGCAGTTCTGGCACGACGCGCTGGCCGGAACGCGGCTGGTGACGGTCCCGGCCATCCGTTGATCCGCGTTCCTGCGCTGCCCGGCTGGCGCACCCGGCTCGGCGACAATCGCGCCATGTCTGCATCGGAACGCGACGCCGCATCCCACACCGGCAACTCTCCTCCCCGGCGGCGCTACGGGCTGAGCCGCATCGGCCCGGCCGCCTGCCATTCGCTGGCCGGGTTGCGCGCCGGCTGGCTCGAACCGGCGTTCCGGCAGGAAACCGTGTTGGCGGTGCTGATGGTGCCGGCCGCGTTCTGGCTCGGTCGCAGCTGGGTCGAGATCGCGCTGCTGGCCGGCTCGGTGCTGCTGGTGCTGATCGTGGAACTGCTGAACACGGGCATCGAGGCTGCGATCGACCGCATCGGGCCTGAATGGCACGACCTGTCCAAGCGCGCGAAGGATCTGGGCAGCGCTGCCGTGCTGCTCGGCCTGTTGCTGTGCGGTGGCATCTGGGCCGCAGCGATCTACGAGAGGTTTATTGCATGACGCCGGCGTTCTCGATCTGCGTGTATTGCGGCTCGCGCCCCGGCGCGAGCGCCGAATATGGGGCGGCCGCGGCCACGGTCGGGCGCTGGATCGGCGAGCACCACGGCCAGCTGGTCTATGGCGGCGGCGCGCGCGGCCTGATGGGCGCGTTGGCGGGGGCGGCCCTTGCCGCCGGCGCCCGGGTCGTCGGCATCATCCCGCAGGCGCTGATCGACAAGGAACAGGCACAGCTCGCCTGCAGCGAGTTGCACGTGGTCGGCACGATGCACGAGCGCAAGCGCCTGATGGCCGAGCGATCCGACGCATTCCTCGCGCTGCCGGGCGGCATCGGCACCTTCGAGGAATTCTTCGAAGCATGGACCTGGCGCCAGCTCGGCTACCACGACAAGCCGGTCGGCCTGCTCAATATCGGCGGCTACTACGACCGCTTGATCGACTTCCTCAGCGTGAGCGTGCACCAGCAGTTCATGGACCCATGGCAGATGACGCTGATCCGCGAGGACAACGACCCGGCGGCGCTGCTGCGCGACCTGATCCAGAGCGCGGGCCTGAGCCCGCAACCGCGCCTCGACGCGATGTGAGCGATCGTCCTGCCCCGGCTTGAAGCCGGGGCAGGACGATCAGACCGCCGCCTCGTCCTGCTCGCCGGTGCGGATGCGCACCACCTGCTCGACGCTGGTGACGAAGATTTTGCCGTCGCCGATCTTGCCGGTGCGCGCCGCCTTCACGATCGCCTCGACGCAGCGCTCGACGTCGTCGCCCTTGACGACCACCTCGATCTTCACCTTCGGCAGGAAATCGACCACGTATTCGGCGCCGCGGTACAGCTCGGTATGGCCCTTCTGACGGCCGAAGCCCTTGACTTCGGTGACCGTCAGGCCGGTGACGCCGCATTCGGCCAGCGCCTCGCGGACTTCTTCGAGCTTGAACGGTTTGACGACGGCGGTGATCTGTTTCATGGCGGACGGCGATGGATTGGGCGATGGATTGCGGTTCGAGTCGGCGAGCTTAAGGCAACTGCAGCAGGAACCTCAAGCACGAAAGCGGCTGGTTATAGGATAGCGCCAATCCTTGCCGAAGCTGCGGTGCGTGACGCGGATTCCAACCGGCGCCTGGCGCCGCTTGTATTCGTTGATCCGCACGAGGCGCGCGACGCGCTCGACCACGGCGCGCTCGAAGCCGGCGCGGGCGATCTCCTCGACCCCCTGGTCGTTCTCCATGTAGCGCTCGAGGATCGCGTCCAGCACCTCGTACGGCGGCAGCGAATCCTGGTCGGTCTGCTCCGGCCGCAATTCGGCGCTCGGCGCGCGGGTGATGATGCGTTCCGGAATCGGATTCGCGCCGCGCCGGTACGGGTCGTTCGCATTGCGCCAGCGCGCGAGCCGGTACACCGTGGTCTTGAACAAATCCTTGATCACCGCGAAGCCGCCCGCCATATCGCCGTACAGCGTACAGTAGCCGGTCGCCAGTTCGCTCTTGTTGCCGGTGGTCAGCACGATCGCGCCGAACTTGTTCGACAGCGCCATCAGCATCGTGCCGCGGATGCGCGCCTGGATGTTCTCCTCGGCCGTGTCCGGCGCCCGTCCCTCGAACTGCGGCGCGAGACTGACCAGGAACGCCTCGAACTCGGGCACGATCGAGATCTCGTCGTAGCGCACGCCTAGGCGCTCGGCCATCTCGCGCGCGTCGATCCAGCTGATGTCGGCGGTGTACGGCGACGGCATCATCACCGTGCGCACCCGATCCGGGCCGAGCGCATCGACCGCCACCGCGAGCACCAGCGCCGAGTCGATGCCGCCCGAGAGGCCGATGATCGCGCCGGGAAAGCCGTTCTTGCCGACGTAGTCGCGCACGCCCAGCACCAGCGCGTCCCACAACTCGGCCTCGGGGGATGGCGCCGGCGCGGTGTTTGCTACCAGGTTGATAGCAGACTGTGCACGATCCACCTGGACTTCGAACAGATCTTCCTGAAAAACCGGAGCGCGCCCGGCGAGCCGCCCGTCGGCCTGCAGCGCGAACGAGCAGCCCTCGAACACCACCTCGTCCTGCCCACCGACCAGGTGCGCATAGACCAGCGGCAGCGCGCAGGCCTCTGCACGCTGGCGCATCATCGCCTCGCGTTCCACGCCCTTGCCGACATGGAACGGCGACGCGTTGATCACCGCCAGCAGCTCGGCGCCGGCCGCCTTCGCGAGCCGCGCCGGCTCGTCGAACCAGGCGTCCTCGCAGATCAGCAGGCCGACGTTCAGGCGATCTCTGCCTCCGCCGACCGGGAACACGCAGACGCCGCGGCCCGGCGTGAAGTAGCGGCGCTCGTCGAACACCTGGTAGTTCGGCAGTTCGCGCTTGGCGTAGGTCGCCAGCACGCGGCCCTCGCACAGCACGCTGGCCGCGTTGGCGCGGTGCTGCACCGCCCTGCTCCGCGTGCGCTCGTCGCCGCCGGCGGGGTGGCCGACCACGACCACCATGCCCTTTAACCCGGCCAGTTCGCGGGCCACGGTTTTCACGGCATCATCGCAGGCGGCGATGAAGGCCGGGCGCAGGAACAGATCCTCGGCCGCGTAGCCGCAGATCGACAGTTCCGGCGTCAGCAGCAGCCGCGCGCCGTCGGCATGCGATGCGCGCGCGGCGTCGATGATTCTCTGCGCATTGCCGGCCATGTCGCCGACGACGAAATCGAACTGCGCGACACGGATCTTGAGCGTCATGCCGATGGCCGAAAAAAGAGCAAACGATTATGTCATCCGGGTGCTGACCAGCCCGCTCGAGGTGCCGGCGCCGGACTGGAACGCGCTGCTCGCCGGCGAGCGCGAGGCGACGCCGTTCATGCGGCACGAATACCTGGCGGCGCTGCACCAGAGCGGCAGCGCGGTGCCGCGCACCGGCTGGACGCCGCGCTTCTTCACGCTGTGGCAAGGGCGAAGGCTGGCGGCCGCCTGCGCGCTGTACCTGAAGGACCACTCCTACGGCGAATACGTGTTCGACTGGGCCTGGGCCGACGCCTACCAGCGCTTCGGCCTGGCCTACTACCCGAAGGCGCTGGTCGCGTCGCCGTTCACCCCGGTGCCCGGCGCGCGGCTGCTGGCCGAGGACGCCGCGGCGCGCCAGGCGTTGGCGCGCGCGCTGATCGATTGGTGCCGCGAGCAGCGGCTCTCGTCGCTGCACCTGCTGTTCGGCAGCAGCGACGACCTGGCCGCCTGCGCCGACGCCGGCATGATGCTTCGGCATCAGGTGCAGTTCCACTGGCATAACCGGGGCGACGGCCCCGGGGCGCCACCAAACGCCGCTCCCTACGCCGATTTCGACGATTTCCTGGCCAACCTGAGCCACGACAAGCGCAAGAAAATCCGCCAGGAGCGGCGCAAGGTGGCCGCGGCCAGCGTCAGTTTTCGCTGGTCGCAGGGGCGCGGCATCGCCGAGCGCGACTGGGACTTCTTCTACCGTTGCTACGAGCGCACCTACCTCGAACACGGCAACGCGCCTTATCTGCACCGCGACTTTTTCCGCCGCATCGCCGACACCCTGCCCGAGCATTGGCTGCTGTTCGTCGCCGAGCGCGGCGGCCGGCCGATTGCTACCAGTTTGATAGCTGTCAATGTAGAACCTGATTCGGCCGCAGGCCGATTCGATTCAAATTTATCGCGACCGCCCGCGGCGGCGGCGCCCGAGCGCGTGGCCTACGGCCGCTATTGGGGCGCGCTGGAGCGAGTCGACTGTCTGCACTTCGAGGCCTGCTACTACCAGCCGCTGGCCTGGTGTATCGCACATGGCATCGCCCGCTTCGAGGGCGGCGCGCAGGGCGAGCACAAGATGGCACGCGCGCTGCTGCCGGCCCGCACCAGCAGCGCGCACTGGCTGGCGCATCCGGCGTTCGCCGATGCGGTGGAACGCTTCCTGGCGCGCGAGGGAGAAGGCGTGGAGCACTACCTCGATGATCTCGCCGGCCGCAATCCGATGAAAGCAAGTGACGGCGGGACAAGGGCCAAGGTCCGCTGACCTGCATCGGGTTATCCACCATCTGCCGATCGAGCTGCACTGCTACGATCGAAAACTGCCTTTCAGTCGTCTTTCATCGGGTACATCGCACCCGGTAGGCCGGCCTGCCGGCAAGTTCGCAACCAGCGCGCAGACAAAAGGAGATGGCAATGAAGAAATGGGTGACGGCCGTTCTGGCTATTGTCTTCATGGGCTTTTGCAGCGGCGCGGCCGCGCAGGACGCGAAGCTGCTGTCGATCGGCACCGGCGGAACCGGCGGCGTCTACTACCCGCTGGGGGGCGGCATGGCCGCCATCCTGTCCAAGTACGTTCCGGGCTGGAAGGCCACGGCGGAAGTGACCGGTGCCTCGGTCGCGAACCTGCAACTGATCGGCCAGGGCAAGCAGGACTTCGGCTTTGCGATGGCCGACGCCGCCTGGGACGCGGAGAACGGCCTGGGCAAGTTCAAGAGCCGCAAGGTCAAGGCCCGCACGCTGATGGTGCTGTACCCGAACAAGGTGCAGGTCGTGACGACCGACGCCTCGGGCATCCACAAGCTGGCCGACTTCAAGGGCAAGCGCATGTCCACCGGCGAGCCCAACAGCGGCACCGAGGTGCTGGCCCTGCGGCTGCTGGAAGCGGCCGGCATCGACAAGGACGTGAGCCGCGAGCGCCTGTCGGTGGCCGAGGGCGTGAACGCGATCAAGGACCGCAAGATCGACGGCCTGATCTGGGTCGGCGGCCTGCCCACCGCCGCCATCACCGACCTCGCTGCCACGCCCGGCATCACCGTCAAGCTGATCCCGACGGCCCAGTACACCGACGAACTCAACAAGAAATGGGGCCCGCTCTACGTGAAGGGCGTGATCCCGAAGGAGACGTACAAGGGCCAGACCGACGACGTGCTGAACCTGGACGTGTGGAACCTGCTGGTCGCCGACTCGGCCATGAGCGACGACATGGCCTACACCATCGTCAAGACGCTGATGGAGCACAAGGCCGACCTGGTGGCGGTGCACCGCGAAGCGCAGAACATCACGCTCGAAGCGCAGGCCAGCGGCTCGCCGATCCCATTCCACCCCGGCGCGCGCAGGTACTTCGAAGAGCACGGCGTGAAGTTCAAGCAGTAGACGGGATCTGGCCGAGCGTCCAGGGGCGACACCGGTGGCCGAGACCGTGGCGCACGCCGCCGACGAGCGACTGAAGGCGGCCGAGCGCTACATCGAAGAAGAAGAGGGGGCCGTCAGCCACTTCGGCGGCAACCTCGACCTCGTCATCACCACGCTGCTGGTGGTGATGTCGCTGTTTCATCTGTACGCTGCCGCGTGGATCGTGCCGACGCAGGTGCTGCGGCCGGTGCACGTCGGCTTCATGCTGCTGCTGGTGTTCCTCATCTACCCGGCCGCGCCCCGGCTGCGCAACCGCTTGATGTGGTACGACTTGATCCTCGCGCTGCTTGGGCTAGCGACCATCGTCTATCTGCTGGCCGGCGGCGACGACTTCTGGGACCGCAGCACCCTGCCCGACCACTGGGATCTGTTCTTCGGCTCGGCCTTCATCGTGCTGGTGCTGGAAGCCTGCCGCCGCACCACCGGCTGGATCATGCCGATCGTGGTGCTGCTCTTCGCCAGCTACGCGTTCCTGGGCCCTTACCTGCCCGGGCAATGGACGCACCGCGGCTACGACCTGACCAGCATGGTCGGCGTGATGTACATGACGCTGGAGGGCATCTTCGGCACCGCGATCGACGTGTCGGCCACGCTGATCATCATGTTCACCATCTTCGGCGCGTTCCTGCAGCATTCGGGCGCCGGCAAGTTCTTTCTCGACTTCAGCTTCGCGCTGCTCGGCGGCAAGCGCTCCGGCGCCGGGCGCACGGTGGTGCTCTCCTCGTTCCTGCTGGGCGGGCCGTCGGGCTCCGGCGTGGCGACCACCGTCACCATCGGCTCGGTGGCATGGCCGATGCTGAAAAAAGCCCACTACGACGCCAACACGGCCGGCGGCCTGCTGGCCGCGGGCGGCCTGGGCGCGATCATCTCGCCGCCGGTGCTGGGCGCGGCAGCGTTTTTGATCGCCGAGTTCCTGAAGATGTCGTACCTCGACGTGCTGCTGATGGCCGTCATCCCGACCTGCCTGTACTACCTGTCGCTGTTCCTGATGGTGGAGATCGACGCGCGCAAGTTCGGCGGCGCGGCGCCGGTGAAGGTGCAGGGGCCGACGGCTTTGCGACTGGCCGTGCGGTTCTGGTTTCACTTCCTGTCGCTGGTGGCGATCGTCGCGCTGATGGTGTTCGGCTTCTCGCCGCTGATGTCGGTGTTCTGGGCCACGCTGATCGCGTTCGCCGTCAGCTTCCTCGACCGCGAGACCGCGATGTGGCCGCCCAAGCTGGTCGCCGCCCTTTCCAACGGCTCGCGCCAGGCGCTCAACGTCGCGGCCACCTGCGCGGCGGCGGGCATCATCGTCGGCGTGGTCGGCAAGACCGGGCTGGGCCTCAAATTCAGCTCGATCGTCATTGCCTACGCGGGCGGCAGCCTGCTGCTCACCGCCGTCTACACCGCGCTGATCGTCTGGGTCATCGGCCTCGCGGTTCCGGTGACGGCCAGCTACATCATCTGCGCGGTGATCGCGGCGCCCGCGCTGACCAAGCTGGGCGTGCCCGACTTTGCCGCGCACATGTTCATCTTCTACTACGCGGTGCTGTCCGAGGTATCGCCGCCGACGGCGCTGTCACCGTTCGCCGCAGCAGCGATCACCGGCGGCGACCCGTACAAGACCACGCTGCAGTCCTGGAAGTACACGCTGCCCGCGTTCCTGCTGCCGTTCGTCTTCGTGCTCGACCCGGCCGGCGCCGGCCTGCTGCTCAAGCCCCCGCCCGGCGTCGCCTGGAGCCAGGTGGCCTGGATCATCTTCACCGCCTCGATCGGCATCGCCGCGCTGGCCGGTGGTGCGCAGAACTGGGCGCTGGTGCGCTGCCGACTGTGGGAGCGGATCGCACTGGTGCTGGCCGGCCTGCTGCTGGTCTATCCCCACCCGATCGCCGACACCGTGGGACTCCTGCTGGTCGCGGCCGCCCTGCTCTCCCAATGGACCCGCCTGCGCCGCTCGCGCATCGGCGCAACCTAGTCAGTCAGCTACCGGCCGGGCCTTTGCGTAACTGGCGATGCCGTCGCTGATTTCCTTCTTCGCTGCGTCGACCCCCTCCCAGCCCACGACCTTCACCCACTTGCCGGGCTCCAGATCCTTGTAGTGCTCGAAGAAGTGGGCAATCGTGTGCAGCCGCGCCGGATTCAGGTTCTGGTACGTGCGCCAATGCGTGTAGATCGACAGGATCTTGTCGATCGGCACCGCGAGCACCTTGCCGTCCTCGCCGGCTTCGTCCTGCATCTTCAGGATGCCCAGCGGACGGCAGGTCACGACCACGCCCGGGATCAGCGGCACCGGCGTGATCACCAGCACATCGACCGGGTCGCCGTCACCGCTCAGCGTGCGCGGCACGTAGCCGTAGTTCGTCGGATAGTTCATCGAGGTGCTCATGAAGCGGTCGACGAATATCTCGCCGGACGCCTTGTCCACCTCGTACTTGATCGGATCCGCGTTCATCGGAATCTCGATGATCACGTTGAATGCGTCGGGGGCATTCTCCCCGGCGCTGACCTTGTGTAGCGACATGTCGTGTTCCTGCGGTTGGAAATCGATGGCTGCGAAGCCGGCTTGATGGCGAATTTTACCGACGCCGACCCCGCGCCGGGGCGAATGTCGCCTGGGCGACAGCCGCTTGCCTTATAGTTTCGGGGTTGGCCAATCGTCTCCGCCGCGTGTTCGCCGGTTTCGGAGGGATCGAGGAAGCAACGCAGCGGGGGCGCCGCTTGCGTGCCGCCCCTTCCACGCGAACACATCGAGCAGGAGAAAAACATGACGGGCAACCCAGCGCTGATCCTGGCGCTTGTCTGCGGCCTGATTGCCGTGATCTACGGCTTCTGGGCGCGCAGCTGGATTCTTTCGCAGGACGCCGGCAATACGCGGATGCAGGAGATCGCCTCGGCGATCCAGACCGGCGCCGCCGCCTACCTGGCACGGCAATACCGCACCATTGCGATCGTCGGCGTCGTGCTGGCGATCCTGATCGGCATCTTCCTCGACGTGAAGACCGCGGTCGGCTTCATCGCCGGCGCGGTGCTGTCGGGTGCCTGCGGCTTCATCGGCATGAACGTGTCGGTGCGCGCGAACGTGCGCACCGCGCAGGCCGCGACCAGGGGCATCGGCCCGGCGCTGGATGTCGCGTTCCGCGGCGGCGCGATCACCGGCATGCTGGTGGTCGGCCTCGGGCTGCTCGGCGTCACCTGTTTCTACTGGTACCTGACCGCAGGAGCTGTGGCAGGCGAGGCTCTGGCCACGGAACTCACACCGCTGATCGGCTTCGCGTTCGGCGCGTCGCTGATCTCGATCTTCGCGCGTCTCGGCGGTGGCATCTTCACCAAGGGCGCCGACGTCGGCGCCGACCTGGTCGGCAAGGTCGAGGCCGGCATCCCGGAAGACGATCCGCGCAACCCGGCAGTGATTGCCGACAACGTCGGCGACAACGTCGGCGACTGCGCCGGCATGGCGGCCGACCTGTTCGAAACCTATGCGGTGACGCTGATCGCCACCATCGTGCTCGGCGTGCTGCTGGTCGCGAACGCCGGCGTGCACGCGGCGATCTACCCGCTCGCGCTCGGCGCGGTGTCGATCATCGCGTCCATCATCGGCTGCTTCTTCGTCAAGGCATCACCCGAGATGAAGAACGTGATGCCGGCGCTGTACCGGGGCCTGGGCGTGGCCGGCGTGCTGTCGCTGATTGCGTTCTACTTCGTCACGAACTGGCTGATGCCGGACGATGCCATCGCCGCCAGCGGCAGCCAGCTGCGCCTGTTCGGCGCGTGCATCGTCGGCCTGGTGCTGACCGGCGCGCTGGTCTGGATCACCGAGTACTACACCGGCACGCAGTATTCGCCGGTGCGCCATATCGCCCAGGCCTCGACCACCGGCCACGGCACCAACATCATCGCCGGCCTGGGCGTGTCGATGCGCTCGACCGCCTGGCCCGTGGTCAGCGTCTGCATCGCGATCGGCGTTTCGTACCAACTCGCCGGCCTGTACGGCATCGCGGTCGCCGCCACCTCGATGCTGTCGATGGCCGGCATCGTGGTTGCGCTCGACGCGTACGGTCCGATCACCGACAACGCCGGCGGCATTGCCGAGATGAGCGAGCTTCCGAGCAGCGTGCGCGACATCACCGACCCGCTGGACGCGGTCGGCAACACCACCAAGGCGGTGACCAAGGGCTATGCGATCGGCTCCGCCGGCCTGGCCGCGCTGGTGCTGTTCGCCGACTACACGCACAAACTCGAATCGTTCGGCCAGTCGATCAGCTTCAACCTGTCGGACCCGATGGTGATCATCGGCCTGATTATCGGCGGCCTGATCCCGTACCTGTTCGGCGCGATGGCGATGGAAGCCGTCGGTCGCGCCGCGGGCAGCGTCGTCGTTGAAGTGCGGCGCCAGTTCCGCGACATCAAGGGCATCATGACCGGCGAGGGCAAGCCCGAGTACGACACCGCGGTCGACATGCTGACCGGCGCGGCGATCAAGGAAATGATGATCCCTAGCCTGCTGCCGGTGGTGGTGCCGATCCTGGTCGGCCTCGTGCTCGGCCCGAAGGCGCTGGGCGGCCTCTTGATGGGCACCATCGTGACCGGCCTGTTCGTCGCGATCTCGATGTGCACCGGCGGCGGTGCCTGGGACAACGCGAAGAAGTACATCGAGGACGGCAACTTCGGCGGCAAGGGCTCGGAAGCGCACAAGGCGGCCGTGACCGGCGACACCGTCGGCGACCCGTACAAGGACACGGCCGGCCCGGCGGTGAACCCGCTGATCAAGATCATCAACATCGTCGCGCTGCTGATCGTGCCGCTGGTGGTGCACTTCCATGGCGCCGCGCCGGCGCCGGCCGCGGCAGCCACCACCGGTGCCGCGATGGCGACCGGCAAGGTGGCCGATGCTTCGGCGGAAGCTGCGGCCGATGCCGCCAGCGTCAAGGTCGAGAACGGCGTGGTGATCTTCTACTTCGCCACCGGCAAGACCGAACCGGCCGCCGGCGGCGCGCAGGCGCTCGCCGACATCGTCGCCGGCGTGAAGGCCGGCAAGCACGCGGTGGTCAGCGGCTTCGTCGACGCGACCGGCGACGCCGCGCGGAACGCGGAACTGGCCAAGGAACGCGCGCAGGCGGTGCGCGGCCTGCTGGTCGCGGCCGGCGTGGCCGAGGACAGCATCGAGCTGAAGAAGCCCGAGGACATCCAGGCCGGCACCGGCCCCGAGGCGCGGCGCGTGGAGGTGACGCTGAAGTAAGCGCGAGGCCGAGCGCCTTCCCAAACGGAAAACCCGCCTTGCGCGGGTTTTTTTCTGGCACTGAAATCTCCCGCATAGCGCGCTGTCCTGCCCGGAAGCCAATCAGGTTTATCCGATGCTGGCTGCAGTTGTGACACATTGATAAGATGGCGTCTTCAGTGCCAACCAGGACGTCCAAGATGAAGCGCTGCGTCGTCGGTATTCGCCGACCCGGGGAGCCTGGGCCAACACCGGGCAAAGGCACTCCGACCGTCTGGTTCCCCTCGATGGCTACGATGGCGGCGGTCCTGTCGGAGGACAACCAGGCCCTATTGCGTCTCATCCGAGCTCAGCGGCCCAAGTCGTTGACCGAATTGGCCGATCTGACCGGGCGCCAGGTGCCGAACCTGTCGCGCACGTTGCGGACGATGGAGGGCTACGGATTGGTGACATTGAAGAAGACCGTGCGCGAGATCGAGCCCATCGCGCTAGCGACCTGCTTCAAGGTCTTGATCAACTGAAAGGCGACGATGAAGGGGCAGGCAATGCGCGATGGCGTTATCACCGAAGCAGATACCTGCCGCGAGTTCGTCACGCCCCGGCTCGTCGAGGCGGGATGGGGCGCGGCACCCTACGCCATCGGCGAGCAGCGCAGCTTCACCAACGGCCGCATCATCGTTGCGGGCGGCAAGGTGCGGCGCGGCCAGCAAAAGCGTGCCGACTACCTGCTGTATTTCCGCCGCGACTACCCGCTGGCCGTGGTCGAAGCCAAGGAGGTGGGGTTACCTGCTGAAACCGGCGTGCAGCAAGCGCGCGAGTACGCCGAAGTCCTCGGCCTCAAGTTCGCCTACGCCACCAACGGCCACCGCATCATCGAGATCGACTACACGACAGGTACAGAGCGAGAGGTAGATCGCTACGCCACGCCGGATGAGCTGTTTGCCCGCCTCACCAGCGCTGCACACCTGCCGCAGGATGGAGCAAGGCATCTGTTGGAACCCTTTAATCTGGTCTCCGGCAAGGTGCCGCGCTACTACCAGCAGATCGCTATCCAGCGCGTGATCGAGGCCATCCTGCTGGGGCAAAAGCGCATCCTCGCCACGCTGGCCACCGGCACCGGCAAGACCGACGTGGCCTTCCAGATCTGCTGGAAGCTGTGGAACAGCCGCTGGAACCGCACCGGCGAATACCGCCGCCCGAAAATCCTGTTCCTCGCCGACCGCAACATCCTGGTCGACGACCCGATGGCCAAGATGTTCGCGCCTTTCGGCGACGCCCGGCACAAGATCAGTGGCGGTAACACCAGCCAGAGCCGGGACATGTATTTCGGCATCTATCAGGCGCTGACCACCGCCAACGCCGACGTGTTCCGCCAGTACCGCCCGGATTTCTTCGACCTCATCATCATCGACGAATGCCATCGCGGCTCCAGCCGCTTAGACAGCGCATGGCGTGTGGTGCTCGACTACTTCGCGCCGGCCGTGCAGTTCGGCATGACCGCCACGCCGCTTCGCGAGGAGTCGCGCGACAGCTACGAATACTTCGGCAATCCCGTCTACACCTACAGCCTGCGCCAGGGCATCGAGGACGGCTTCCTAGCGCCCTACCGCGTGCACCGCGTCATCACCACGGTGGACGCGGCAGGCTGGCGGCCCAGCAAGGACGAACTCGACCGCTTTGGCCGCGAGGTGCCCGACGACGAATACCAGACCAAGGATTTCGAGCGCGTCGTTGCACTGCGCGCCCGCACGCGGGCGATGGCCCGTCACCTGACCGATTTGCTGAAGGGCACCGACCGCTTCGCCAAGACGCTGGTGTTCTGCGTCGATCAGGAGCACGCCGCCGAGATGCGGCAGGAACTCGTCAACCTCAACAGCGATCTGGTCAAGCAGTACCCGAACTACGTCTGCCGCGTCACTGCCGACGAAGGCGACATTGGCCTCACACATCTGGCGGATTTCCAGGATGTCGACGAGCCGGCGCCGGTCATCCTCACCACCTCGCAGCTGTTGACTACCGGCGTCGATGCCGAAATGGTCAAGAACGTGGTGCTGGCCCGCGTGGTCGGCTCGCGCTCCGAGTTCAAGCAGATCATCGGGCGCGGCACCCGGCTCAAGGTCGATTACGGCAAGGAATACTTCAATATCGTCGACTTCACCGGCACAGCCACGCGGCACTTCGCCGACCCGGATTTTGATGGTGACCCCGTGCGCATTGAGGAGGTCGTCATCAACGAGGATGGCGTGCAAGTTGCCGTGGCCGATGTGGTGGAGGACGGGCAACATGCCGAGTCAATCAATGACTACGGCGTGGCGGAAGGCGGTGCTCTTCCGATCGAGGGTGAGCCTATGGAACCACGCAAGTTCTACATCGACGGCGGCGAGGTCGAAGTCATCGGCCATCTGGTTTACGACCTCGACACCGACGGCAAAAAGCTCCAGGTCGTCAAGTACACCGAATATTCCGGCCGCGCCCTGCGCACGCTGTACCCCATGCGGGAAGCGCTGCAATCCAAGTGGGCCAACCCGGACACGCGCGCCGAGGTGCTGCGCGAGCTGACCGAACGCGGCATCAGCTTCGAGGAACTGGCCTCCAGCAGCGAACAGCCCGACGCCGACCCTTTCGACCTGCTGTGCCATCTGGCGTGGAATGCGCCACTGCGCACGCGCCGCCAGCGCGCCGAAGCGGCCAAGCGCCAAACCCAGGATCTGTTCGCGCAGTACGGCGACACCGCGCGCGAAATCCTGACGCTGCTGCTCGACCGGTATGTCGAGCGCGGCATCATCCAATTCAATGCGCTTTCCGAGCTGATGAAGGTGCAGCCCTTCGACCGCTACGGCACGCCGGCCGAAATCGCCACCCGCCATTTCGGCGGCGTGCCAGCAATGCGCGAAGCCGTCACCCGACTGCAGACTGCGCTCTACCAATAAAAAGCACCCGATCTGATGGCCAAAGCGAAAAGCAAGACTGCACTCACCACCCGTGACAACCTCTCCGCACTGATCGGCAGCGCGCGCAAGATTTTGCGCAAGGACAAGGGCCTCAACGGCGACGTGGATCGCCTGCCTCTGCTCACCTGGGTGATGTTCCTCAAGTTCCTCGACGACCTCGAATTCAAGCACGAGCAGGAAGCCGAACTCGACGGCAAACCCTACCACCCCATCATCGAGCCGCCGTACCGCTGGCGCGACTGGGCGGCACGCGAAGACGGCATCACCGGCGACGAACTGCTGGTCTTCATCGGCCAGGAGCACACGCACCGCGCGGACGGCAGCCTGGGGCAAGGCCTGTTCGCCTATCTGCGCGCGCTGGCGGGCGAAGGCGAGAAAGGCAGCCAGCGCGAAGTCATCGCCAACGTGTTCAAGGGCGTGCAGAACCGCATGGTCAGCGGCTACCTGCTGCGCGACATCGTCAACAAGATCAACGGCATCCACTTCAGCGCCAGCGAGGAAATCCACACCCTCTCGCACCTCTACGAATCCATGCTGCGCGAAATGCGCGACGCAGCGGGCGACAGCGGCGAGTTCTACACGCCGCGCCCGGTGGTGCGCTTCATGGTGCAGGTGACCCATCCGCAGTTGGGTGACGCCGTGCTCGACCCCGCCTGCGGCACCGGCGGCTTTCTGGTCGAAACCTTCGATCACATCAACGCACAGGTCAAGACCACCGAGCAGCGCCGCATCCTGCAACGCGACACGCTGATCGGCCAGGAAGCCAAGCCGCTGCCCTACATGCTGGCGCAGATGAACCTGCTGCTGCACGGGCTGGAAGCGCCGCAGATCGCGTACGGCAACACGCTGGAGCGGCGCATCAACGAAATCGGCCACGCCGAGCGCGTGGACGTGATCCTCACCAACCCGCCCTTCGGCGGCGAGGAAGAAGCAGGCATCAAGGCCAACTTCCCGCCCAATATGCAGACCAGCGAGACCGCGCTGCTGTTCCTGCAATACATCATGCGCAAGCTGCGCGTGGCCGGTGCACCCGTGTCCGGCAAGAAGGCGGCAGAACGTGGCGGCCGCGCGGCGGTCGTCGTGCCCAACGGCACTCTGTTCGGCGACGGCGTGGCCGCCGCCATCAAGGCTGATCTGCTCAAGGAATTCAACCTGCACACCATCGTGCGCCTGCCGCAAGGCGTGTTCGCGCCCTACACCGACATTCCCGCCAACCTGCTGTTCTTCGAGCGCGGCGGGCCGACCGAAAGCATCTGGTACTACGAATTGCCGCTGCCCGAAGGGCGCAAGAAATACAGCAAGACTGCGCCCTTGCAGTTCGAGGAATTCGCGCTCGTGCTGGCGTGGTGGAACGCGCGAGAGGAAGGCCCGCAGGCGTGGAACGTCAGCGCCGAGGAGGTCATCGCCAAGGGCTGCAACCTCGACATCAAGAACCCCAACGCCAAAGCGGGGCTGGAACACGCCGACCCGAAAGACCTGATCGCCTCGATGCGCGGGCACGAGGCCGAGGTGATGCGCTTATTGGGCGAGATTGAAACCTTGGTGAATGAGGTGCAGGTGTGAAAGCGTGGCCGACCGTGGCCTTGGGCGACTTGCTGAATCGATCGACTGAAGCTGCTGTGCTTGCGCCCGATGCGGAGTATCACGAGGTCACCATCAAACTCTGGGGCAAAGGCGTTGTTAGTCGCGGGAAAGTCCGTGGCAGCGATGTGGTGTCCGTGCGCCGTGCCGTGCGCGCCAATCAGTTGATTCTCTCGAAGATCGACGCGCGCAACGGCGCAATTGGCTTGGTTCCGTCAGAACTGGATGGAGCCATCGTCAGCAACGATTTCCCATCCTTCGATTTCCGTGATGCGCGCCGCTGTGATCCGGCATTCATGGGCTGGCTCGTCCGCTCAACGCCATTCGTGGCGCTTTGCAAAGCAGCCAGCGAGGGAACGACCAACCGAGTCCGCATCAAGGAAGATCGGTTCCTCGCCAAGCAGATTGCGCTGCCACCCCTCGCCGAACAACAAGCCCTCGTCGCCCGCCTCGACGCACTGGCCGAGAAAACCCGTCAACTCGAAGCGCATCTGGAAGCCGCCGAGCGCGACGCTACGCAAGCCATTCTCGCGCTCCACAACCAGTTGGCGGATGGTCGCGAGGTCGCGCTGTCGGACCTTGTTGAACTGCACGAAGACTCGGTGCCCGTGGTCCTCGACGAGAGTTACCCTCAGGTCGGTGTCCGCAGCTTCGGCGCCGGGCTGTTCGCCAAAGCCAGTATTGCCGGCCACGAGACGACGTATCGCACCTTCAATAGGCTCTACGCGGACGCCGTTGTGCTGAGTCAGGTCAAAGGCTGGGAAGGTGCTATCGCGCTGACGCCCCCTGAACTCGTTGGCATGTTCGCCTCGCCCGAGTACCGCACTTTCCGTTGCCGGCCCGGGCAGGCTGTTCCGAGCTACATCGGCGAAATCTGCAAGACGCCGTGGTTCTGGTCGCTCCTGCAGGAAGCCACGCGCGGCGTAGGCGCTCGGCGCGAACGCACTCGTCCGGAGCAGTTTCTAAACGTGCGTCTGCCAATGCCTACGCTCGAGAAGCAGCTGCGCGCCGTTGAAGTCTTCTCCCGTCTAGCTGCGCTCAAGGCCAAGCGCGCCGCCATCCGCGCCGCCAATGCCGCTTTACTCCCCGCCACGCTGGAGCGGGTGTTTTCATCACCACTCCCGTAGAGGTGGAACCGTGAGCAACGACAAGAAAACAACGCCGCAGGAACCACCCATCCCGGAATCAGTGCGGGCGCATCCCGCCTGGTTTCGTCTCATCGATCAGTTGAACTGGTATGACGGCAAGAGCCGGTATTGCCAACGGTGGTTCAAGAACCTGAAGTTCACCCAAATCGCGCTGGCTGTCCTGATTCCAGTGACCAGCCTGCTACCTGCGGAATGTGCCAAATGGACGGCTTCCATCGCGGGGGCGCTGATCGCTGTGCTGGAGGCTGTGCAGCAGATGAATCAGTATTCAACGCTGTGGGTGATGTACCGCGCTACTGCCGAACGGCTCAAGCACGAAAAATATCTGTTCCTCTCCGGCGCTGGCCCCTACAAGGGCTTGGCCGAACCGGAGCGGTTGGTCGCACTGGCGGAAAGGGTCGAGGAACACGTCTCGACTGAGCACGCCAACTGGTTCAATGACACTAGGCGTATTGCCACGGCACAGAGGTCGGAGGGCGCGTGATGACCGTTGCGCGTCCCACTGGGTTGACCGTCGGAACACGGGTTCTGCCGTTGCCCGTGTATTTTCCTTCCATCTCCTCCGTCAAGACGGCACTGCGCCCGCAGGAGTATTTGCAACTCTTGTCATCGCTGGGTGGATTGAAAGGACAGTTTCTTGTGTCGGCCTTCGATCTGGCTGGCATCGAGCAGCTACAGTCGGCGCGCGATGCTTTGATATCTGCCCGTCAGGCAGGGATCGTTACCTTGATGGATTCCGGCAACTACGAAAGCTTCTGGAAGGATGCGCAGTCGGACTGGAAGCAGGCCGACTTTCACAAGATGTTGGGCGAATTCCCCTGTGACCTGGCCTTCGGCTTCGATGAGCAACAGCCACCAGCGAATGTGGACGAGCACGTTGCTTTGATCGTGGAACGCTGGCGAGCGGATCAAGCCGCAGCAGGCTCCTGCCAGATCGTCCCAATCGTCCACGCATCGGCGAATGAATTGCCCGCGCTGTGTGCGGCGGTCGCCGCTGAAACCGGTGTCACGATGGTGGCTGTTCCAGAACGCCGACTCGGTGACGGAATTCTTGATCGCGCCCGTGCTGTGCAGGCCATCCGGGCAGCGTTGAACGAACTCGGGCGCTACGTCGTTCTACATCTGCTGGGCACAGGCAACCCCATCTCCATCGCGCTGTATTCGGTAATGGGCGCCGACAGCTTCGACGGGCTGGAGTGGTGCCAAACAGTGGTTGATCATGAAACAGGCTTACTCTATCACCTTTCACAAGCCGATTTTTTTGCCGGACAAACGGCATGGGGCGACGATGCCAGCTTGTCATTCCAAGCACGCACGCTTGCCCACAACCTTGAGTTTTTCGCCGACTGGATGCGAAGACTACGTGGCGCGGCAGGCCAAGGCCGACTGAACGAATTCTGCCGTTCCAATCTTTCTCCTCGTGCGTTTCGATACATCGCCGATGTTGCAGGCTGGAGCCAGCCATGACTGTTGCCATCATCAACCAGACCATTCGTGAGATGTGCCTTGAGGTCAAGTCCCATGCGTCGGCCATGCAGAACTGGCGATTGATGACGGAAGAAGAATTGCTGTACGAAGCGGCGATTTGTATTTTCGGCAGTCAGATGGTGTTCGAGATGGCTGTAGCAACGGCGGATCGGCTGCGCGAGCGGAAGTTGCTCCAGCCAGCGCCACGCGGCAGGAGCGTGGAAGTCATCGAGCGGAAGGTGGTTGAAGCTCTGTCCGATCCATTGCTCATGCCCAAAGGCGATGGAACGCAGCGGTGGGCGCGGCCACGTTTCAAGAACCGACTGGCATCCCTCCTTGCCACGACTATCGTCGAGATTTATGGACAGTCCCGAACGATCCGTGGATTCTTGTTCGATGCCGAAAGCGCAAGGGAAGCCCGAGAAACCCTGACACAGCACGTTTGGGGCTTCGGCCCCAAACAGGCTAGTCTATTCCTGCGGCGTGTGAGCTATTGCGCCGACCTTGCCGTGCTGGACGTTCATGTGCTGGACTACTTGCAACTGGCGCGTGGTTTGTCGCTGTCTTCCAGCAAGCTTGGACATCTGTCGTTCTACGAGGAGATAGAGGACACCTTTCGGGAGATTGCAGCCGAGTTCGGCCATTCGGTCGGCTGCGTCGATCTGGCAACGTGGCTGACCATGCGCGTGGCCAAGAAGGAGGCGTTCTTATGAGTTTCGTGAGCTTGGTTTCCGGTGGCCTTGATTCGACGCTCATCGGTGTAATGGCGAAGGAAGAAGGAGTCACGCACTTCCCGTTGTTCATTGACTATGGGCAGCGGGCTGCTCGCAAGGAATGGGAAACCTGCAAGCTCGTCCACGAAGCTTTGGGGCTTCCTGTGCCGGTGCGTATGGACTTGTCAGGGTTCGGGCGTGTCATTGCATCTGGCCTGACCCGCGAAGAATTGGACATCAAGGCCGATGCCTTCACGCCGGGCCGTAACCTGATGTTCTTGTTGATGGGCAGCGCGTATGCCTATCAGCAGGGAGCTTCGGCGGTGGCCATCGGCCTGTTGGCCGAGGAATTCAGCCAGTTTCCTGATCAAAAACTACAGTTCGTGATGCAGGCTGAAGCCAATATCGCTACCGCGATGGGGCGACAGATCAAGGTGCTGACGCCTCTGATCGAGTTCGGGAAGGCGGATGTTGTCCGGCTCGCACAAGCTAAAGGCATCACCGGTACCTACTCGTGCCACACAGGAAACTCGGAACCTTGCGGACGGTGCATCGCCTGCTTGGAATTTCAATTCGACGAGGAGAAATGACATGGGCGGAAGTTACGGCGGTGGCTTGGGCAACCTGGATATCCAAAGCCTTTCGGAGAAGGTAAAGCAGAAGCTTTCGGACGCCAAAAGCGACGTCAGCAGGCATGTTTTCATCAGCTTCGACCACGAAGACTTGAATGAGGTGAATCTGCTTCGTGGGCAAGCGAAGAATGACAAGGTCGATTTGCAGTTCGACGACCATTCTGTGAAGGAGCCATTCGACAGCACCAACGCCGACTACATCAAGCGGCAAATACGCGAGAAGATCGACCGCTGCTCGGTAACGGTGGTGTACCTCTCCGACAAGACTGCTTCCAGTAAGTGGGTGAACTGGGAAGTCGAGGAAAGCATCAAGCGTGGCAAGGGCGTCATCGGCGTTTACAAGGGCGACAAGGCCCCAACCAATGTTCCCTCAGCCTTCCAGCAGAACGGTTGCAAGGCTGTGAAATGGGAGCACACCGCGCTGACGAAGGCAATCGAGGACGCAAGCACCAAGAGATGATCTCGTATGAACGAGGCTGAATTTCAGTCGATCCTCGCGCGCGGCGAAGACAGTCGCCACCAGCTCAAGCGCGACGAGACCAACGCCGACAGCATCGCGGCGGAACTGGCTGCGTTCGCCAATAGCGGCGGCGGCCTGTTGCTGCTGGGCGCGGACGACAACGGCAAGGTGACCGGGTTGGATGCGGCCAACGTGCGCCGTTTGAACCAGTTGATCTCGAATGCCGCATCACAGAACGTTCGCCCGCCGCTTCACCCGATCACCGAGAACATCCAGACGGCGCAAGGCGTGGTGATCGCCGTCACCGTGCCCAATGGCCTGAGCAAGCCTTATCTGGACAGCCAGGGGCGCATCTGGGTCAAGAGTGGTTCGGACAAGCGCCACGTCACGGCGCGGGAGGAAATCCAGCGCCTGTTCCAGCGCTCCGGGTTGATCTATGCCGATGTGATTCCGGTGGAAGGCAGCTCCGACGCCGACATCGACGAAAAGGCGTTCAACGACTACTTCAATCGGCGCTACGGCCAGTTGCCCGACCAGCCTTTGCCGCAGGCCTTGCAGAACATTGGATTGGGTGACGGGCAGGAGCTGAACCTCGCGGGCCTGCTGCTGTTCGGCAAGCGCCCGCAGCGTTACCGACCCGCGTTCATGGTCAAGGCCGTGGCCTTTCCCGGCACATCACTGGCCAGCCACCACTATCTGGACAGCGAGGACATCGACGGCACGCTGTTGGAGCAGTACCAGCGCAGCTTGGGCTTCATCAAGCGCAACCTGCACCATGTCCAGCGCGACCAGAATTTCAACTCCCTGGGCCTGCTGGAAGTGCCGGAACAGGCCATCATCGAATTGCTGGTCAACGCGCTGATTCACCGCGACTACTTCACCAGCGCCTCGATTCGCTTGCTGATCTTCGCCGACCGCATCGAGATCATCAGCCCGGGCCATCTGCCCGACAGCCTGAACACGGAGCAAATCCGGCAGGGCAAGTCGAACCGGCGCAACCCGACCTTGACCGATCACGCGGTCAGCATCCTGCCGTACCGAGGCATCGGCACCGGCATCCCGCGTGTGCTGGAAGACTGGCCGCAGACCCGGCTGGTGGATGACGTAGCGGGCAACGAGTTCAGGGCGGTGATCCCGAGGCCGGTGACCAGCGCCCCGGAAGTCACCCCGGAAGTCACCCCGGAAGTCACCCCGGAAGTCACCCCGGAAGTTGACAAGGTGGCTCGCGCATTGCCGGCTGCGCTGTCCAGGCAGGAGCTGCAGGACGTCTTGGGCCTGAAGGACGACGAGCATTTCCGTAAGGCGTACCTGCTGCCAGCCCTTGCGTCTGGGCTGGTGGAAATGACGCTGCCCGACAAACCACGCAGCAGCAAGCAACGCTACCGCCTGACGACCACCGGGCGCCGATGGCTGGACGCGCATCCTGATCGCGGTCCGATCTGAGTTCGGCGGGTTTTACCCGCACTCCCTCGGCCAGTCCACTACGCTGCTATTTGGCTGACCCTTCGCGATCCGTCAACCCGATGACACCACGATCAACGCGTTCACCGTGGGGCCGGCCAGCCAGCCCTGGTGAGCCGTAGCATGATGGACCGCTGCTGACGCGCTCGCCACCGGAGGTCCTTCATGTCCACGACAGTCCACCTGAAAGTCAACGGCCAAGCGCACGACGTCTCGGTCGAGCCCGGCACCATGTTGCTCTACGTGTTGCGGGACAACCTCGGGCTGCACGGGCCGAAGTTCGGCTGCGGCTTGTCGGAGTGCGGCGCGTGCACGATCCACCTGGACGGGCAGGCGACCCACTCGTGCGTGTTGCCGGTGGAAGCGGCCGCAGGCCACGAGATCACCACGCTCGAAGGACTCGGCACGATCGACCATCCCGATCCGCTGCAGAAGGCGTTCATCGACGAGCAGGCCGTGCAGTGCGGTTACTGCATCAACGGCATGATCATGACGGCCAAGGCGCTGCTGAAGACGAACCCGCACCCGACGCGGGACGACATCAAGCAGGCACTGGACGGCAACCTGTGCCGTTGCGGCACGCATATGCGCATCGTCCGCGCCATCGAGCGGGCCGCCAAGGCGGGAGCAACAGCATGAATACGCGACGCCGGGACGTGATTGACACGATGGAACTGCCTGATCTCGGCGCCAGCCGCCGCGCATTCCTCAAGACTTCGGGGGGCCTGGTGCTGGGCTTCAGCCTGTTCGGACCGGCGGCGGCCATGGCGGCGACGCGTGAATTGCCGTTGGATACGAGTGTTGCCGCGATGAGCGGCGCCGGCCCGTTCCCGGCGGTGGATCCGGCCAAGCTGGATGCGTGGATCGCGATCCATCCGGACAACACCGCCACGCTGTTCACGGGCAAGGTGGAACAGGGCAATGGTTCGCCGAACGCGCTGCTGCAGATGGCCGCCGAGGAACTGGATTTCCCGTACGACCGCTTTTACCTGGTGATGGGTTCGACCACGGAGACGGTCGACCAGGGACCGACCTACGGCAGCATGGCGGTGCGTTACGCGGGGCCGCAGATCCAGCATGCGGCAGCGGCAGGCCGCCAGGTGCTGCTGACGATGGCCAGCAAGCAATTCGGTGTGCCGGTGCAGAAGCTGACGGCGGCCGCGGGTGTCATCACCGTCGCTGGCACACCGGGCAAGTCCATCACCTACGGAAAGCTCGTGGGCGGCAAGCGCCTCGACGTGACCATCGGCGCCAGCGGCAAGACGTTCGGCATGAAGGTGGCGCCCGACGCCAAACTCAAGGACCCGTCGAAGTACACCGTGATCGGCACCTCGGTGCCGCGCAAGGACATTCCGGGCAAGACGACGGGCCAGTTCACGTACATGCAGGACGTGAAGGTGCCCGGCATGCTGCATGGCCGCGTGGTGCGTCCGTACGGCGTCGGCGCGAAATTGCTGAAGGTCGATGAAGCCGGCCTCAAGGATATTCCCGGGTTCGTGCAGATCGTGCGCGAGGGCAACTTCCTCGGCGTGGTGGCGCAGACCGAGTGGGGCGCGATCCAGGCGGCTGAGAAGCTGGGCTCCAAGCTCCATCGCAAGGGCCCGGACGATGGTCTGGCGAAGTGGTCGAACTGGAATGGCCTGGCTGCGACCAACGAGGTCTGGGACGCGGTCCGCAAGGCGCCCGGCAAGGCACAGTCCGTCGCCAAGCACGGCGATGTCGACAAAGCGCTCAAAGCCGCCGCGCACACGCTCAAGGCAACGTATCTGACGCCATTCGAGACCCATGGCTCGATCGGCCCGGAGTGCGCCATTGCCGACGTCGACAACGGCAGGGCCATCGTCTGGGGCGGCACGCAGATGCCGCATCAGGCGCAGCGCGATCTGGCCGAGTTGTTGGGCTTTCCGGTCGACAAGGTCGAAGTGCGTTGGGTCGAGGCTTCCGGTCAATACGGGCGCAATGGCCTGGAACACGTGATGGCGGACGCCGCCATCATGTCGCGCGCCGTGGGTCGGCCGGTGCGCGTGCAGTGGATGCGCTGGGATTCGCATGGCTGGGACCCGAAGGAACCGCCGATCGTCCAGGACCTCGAGGGCGGGCTCGACGCGCAGGGCAACGTGACGGCGTGGCGCCACCACATGTGGGTGCCGACGTTCTCGAACACCCGCCTGCTGGCTTCGGAATTGATCGGCAAGCCGGTCGGCACGGAGAACCTCGGCAACGCCGCGATCGGTTACGAGTACACGTTCGACAACGCGGATGTGTCGTCCCACAACGAGAGCCGTGTCGGCGTGATCACGGCGTGGATGCGCGCGCCGGGCCAGTTCGAGACCACCTTCGCGATGGAAGCCTTCATCGACGAACTGGCGGCGGCGGCGAAGCAAGACCCGCTGGAATTCCGCCTGAAGTATCTCAAGGAGCCGCGTACCGTCGGCGTGCTCAAGGCCGCCGCCAAGCTCTATGGGTGGCAGCCGCGCGTGGCGTTCAGCGCCGGCAAACAGAGCGGCCGCAAGGCCACGGGTCGTGGCATCGCGTGGGTCAACCGCGACGACAGCCGGGTGGCAACGATCGCGGACGTCGAGGTCGATCAACAGACGGGCGAGATTCGCGTCGTGCGGGTCGTCGTCGCGCACGACAACGGCCTCGTCATCAGCCCGGACGGCATGCGCAACCAGATCGAGGGCAACATCGTGCAGTCGATCAGCCGCACGCTGCACGAAGAGGTGGCCTTCGACCACGCCCACGTCACCAGTCGCGACTGGGCAAGCTACCCGATCCTGCGTTTCCACGAGATCCCGGACAGCATCGAGATCGTGCTGGTGAACAACGATCCGAAGTTCATTTCGACCGGCGGCGGCGAACCGTCGACCTGCCCGACGGCCGCGGTCGTCAGCAACGCCGTCTACGACGCGGTCGGTGTACGCCTGCGGCAGAGACCGTTCCGGCCTGCGCGGGTCAAGGAGGCCATGAGCGCGGTGTAGTTGCCGTCGGCTTTCCGATGCATGGTGCGGGCGCCAGGTGAACGCGGGCAACCGACTGGCGCAAAATCCGCGGCATGCAACTGAACTACATCGCCAATGCCCCCGTCCCGTCGGCGTCCGGCCGCACGCTGCCGGTGATCGACCCGTCCGACGGCCAGACCTTCGACGAATTGCAGCGCAGCAATGCGCAGGACATCGCGGCGGCGGTGCAGGCCGCGCGCCACTGTTACGACACCGTGTGGAGCCGCTTCAGCGCGGCCGAGCGCGGCCGGCTGCTGATAAAACTCTCGGCCAAGGTCGCCGAGCATGCGGAGGAGCTGGCGCGCATCGAGCAGCGCGACTGCGGCAAGCCGACGCCGCAGGCGCGCGCCGACGCGCTGGCGCTGGTGCGCTACTTCGAGTTCTACGCCGGCGCCTGCGACAAGCTGCACGGCGAGACCCTGCCCTACCAGAGCGGCTACAGCGTGTTCACCTGGCGCGAACCGCACGGCGTGACCGGCCACATCATTCCGTGGAACTACCCGATGCAGATCTTCGGCCGCAGCGTCGGCGGCGCGCTCGCCGCGGGCAACTGCTGCGTGGTCAAGCCGTCGGAAGACGCCTGCCTGTCGTTGCTGAAGGTCGCGGAGCTGGCGGCCGAGGTCGGCTTTCCGGCCGGTGCCATCAATATCGTGACCGGCTACGGCCACGAGGTCGGCGACGCGCTGGCGCGGCATCCGGGCGTCGATCACATCAGCTTCACCGGCAGCCCGCGCGTCGGCACGCTGATCCAGCAGGCCGCGGCCGAGCGCCATTGTCCGGTCACGCTCGAGCTCGGCGGCAAGAGCCCGCAGATCATCTTCGCCGACGCCGACCTGGACGCGGCGCTGCCGGTCGTGATCAATGCGATCGTGCAGAACGCCGGCCAGACCTGCTCCGCCGGTTCGCGGCTGCTGGTCGAGCAAGCGATCTACGAGCCGCTGCTCGAACGCCTCGCGAAGACCTTCGCGAATCTGCGCGTGGGGCCGGCGACGATGGACCTCGATGTCGGTCCGCTGATCCGCCAGAGCCAGCTGCAGCGGGTGTGGGACTTTCTGTCGGACGCGCAGGTCGCCGGCATCCCGATGATGGCGCAGGGCCAGATCGTCGACGAGGCGCCCGAGACGGGCTACTACCAGGCGCCGACGCTGTTGCGCGACGTGCCGGTGCAGCACCGGCTCGCGCAGGAGGAGGTGTTCGGCCCGGTGCTCGCCGCAATGAGCTTCCGCGACGAGGAGCAGGCGCTGGAACTCGCCAACGCGACGCACTTCGGGCTCGTCGCCGGCGTCTGGACGCGCGACGGCGCGCGCCAGTTCCGCGTCGCCCGGGGGCTCAAGAGCGGCCAGGTGTTCATCAACAACTACGGCGCCGGCGGCGGCGTCGAGCTGCCGTTCGGCGGCGTCAAGTCGTCGGGCTACGGGCGCGAAAAGGGCTTCGAGGCGCTGTACGGCTTCACCACGCTGAAGACGGTCGCGGTGCGGCACGGTTGACAATTCCTCAAGCGAATAATGGCCAGAGCCGATAACCGTTCTACATAGTACGCTATCTCTTTAATAGTAAATGGAGATCGCCACCATGCGCGTGAAAGACAAGTCCGTCATCGTCACCGGCGCCGGCAGCGGCATCGGTCGCGGCATCGCGATCCGCCTGGCCGAGGAAGGCGCGCGCGTGATCGTGAACGACATCGACGTCGCGCACGGCGAGCGCGTGGTGGCGAGCATCGTCGCTGCCGGCGGCCAGGCGTCGTTCTTCGCCGCCGACGTCACGAAGTCCGCCGACATGAAGGCACTGGTGCACGCGGCGCTCGAGCGCCATGACCGGCTCGACGTGATGGTCAACAACGCCGGCTGGACGCACCGCAACCGCCCGGCGCTCGAAGTCGGCGAGGACGAATTCGACCGGGTCTATGCGGTCAACGTCAAAAGCATTTATCTCGCGACGATCCATGCGGTGCCGGCGTTCCGTGCGAACGGCGGCGGCAGCTTCATCAACATTGCGTCGACCGCAGGCGTGCGCCCGCGCCCGGGCCTGACCTGGTACAACGGCTCGAAGGGCGCGGTGATCACGACCAGCAAGTCGCTCGCGGCCGAACTCGGGCCCGACAACATCCGCGTGAACTGCATCAACCCGGTGTTCAACCCGGACACCGCGCTGTCGACCGAGTTCGCCGGCGGGCCGCTGACCGAGGAGCGGCGCGCGAAGTTCCTCGCGACGATTCCGCTCGGGCGCTTTTGCACCTCGGTCGACGTGGCGAACGCCGCGCTCTACCTCGCCAGCGACGAAGCCGCGTTCATCAGCG
This sequence comes from Burkholderiaceae bacterium, assembly GCA_030123545.1. Lineage (NCBI taxonomy): Bacteria > Pseudomonadati > Pseudomonadota > Betaproteobacteria > Burkholderiales > Burkholderiaceae > Burkholderiaceae bacterium. Next base: position 2,497,465 of record CP126124.1, read on the forward strand.
GCGTCTGCATCGAGGTCGACGGCGCGCGGTGTGTTTGAAACCCCCAGGCTACGCGCTTTGCGCTCCGCCCTCCCCCTTCTGGTTCCCGAAGGGGCTAAGGGCCGCGGCTCCGAGCCTGCCTGCGCAGGCTTGGACGGCCCGAAGAGGCGGTGCCTCCGGCGCCGCCGCGGCCTGCAAGGCCACCCAGCGGCCGGGCGTAGCCCGCTCCGCGGGTGCCCGCGCACGGCCTGCTCCGCGGCCTTCTGAAGGGCCTCGGACAAGCGGGGCTTTGCAGGCCATGCACAATCGGGCGATGACCGAACGCGTTATCCCTGTGATCGACCAGCGCAGCGCAGCGCTGAGTGCGCCAATACCGACTCCGGCCCGTGGCACGCTAAACGACCAACTCGGCCGGCCGCTGCGCGACCTGCGCATCAGCGTCACCGACCGCTGCAACTTCCGCTGCACCTACTGCATGCCGAAGGAAATCTTCGGCAAGGACCATCCGTTCCTGCCGCATGCGGCGCTGTTGAGCTTCGAGGAAATCACGCGGCTGGCACGGCTGTTCGTCGCGCAGGGCGTGCACAAGGTCCGCCTGACCGGCGGCGAGCCGCTGCTGCGGCGCAACCTCGAGGTGCTGGTCGCGCAGCTGGCGGCGCTGCGCACGCCGGATGGCGCGCCGCTCGACCTGACGCTGACGACGAATGGCTCGGCGCTGGCGCGCAAGGCGCGTGCGCTGAAGGCCGCGGGCCTGAACCGTGTCACGGTCAGCCTCGACGGGCTGGACGATGCGGTGTTCCGGCGCATGAACGACGTCGACTTTCCGGTGGCGGCGGTGCTGGACGGCATCGACGCCGCGCGGGACGCCGGGCTCGGGCCGATCAAGGTCAACATGGTGGTCAAGCGCGGCACGAACGACCAGGAAATCCTGCCGATGGCGCGGCACTTTCGCGGCACCGGCATTGCGCTGCGCTTCATCGAATACATGGATGTCGGCAGCACCAACGGTTGGCGCATGGACGAGGTGCTGCCGTCGCGCGAACTGCTGGCGCTCCTGCGCGCCGAGCTGCCGCTGGTGCCGCTCGCGCCGACCGCGCCGGGCGAGACCGCCGAGCGCTGGGGTTATGCCGACGCAAGCGGCCGGCACGATGCGGCAGCCGGCGAGATCGGTCTCATCAGCAGCGTCACGCGCGCGTTCTGCGCAAGCTGCAATCGCGCGCGGCTGTCGACCGAGGGCAAGCTGTTCCTGTGCCTGTTCGCCGGGCACGGCTACGACCTGCGCGCGATGCTGCGCGGCGGCGCGCCGGACGAGGCGATCGGCGACGCAATCGCGCGCATCTGGGGCGGCCGCAGCGACCGCTACTCAGAACTGCGCGGCACGCAGGCCGCCGCCGGCAGCGAGCCGCATGTCGAGATGAGTTACATCGGAGGCTAGGATGGAGCGGCGCCCAGGCTTCCCGCACTGCGTGTCGCTGAATGGCTCCTTCCCCCGCTGGGGGAAGGCTGGGATGGGGGCAAGCCGGCGGTCCGCGGCGGATCGATCCACATGATCGCGTCCTCGGACATCACCGGCCTCGTGCTCGCGGGCGGGCGCGGTTCGCGCATGGGCGGCGTCGACAAGGGGCTGCAGGCGTTCGGCGGGGTGCCACTGGCGCAGCACGCGCTGCGACGCCTGCAGCCGCAGGTCGGGCCGGTGCTGATCAATGCGAACCGCAATGCCGCCGTCTACGAATCGTTCGGCGCGCCGGTCTGGCCGGACCTGCTGCCCGACTTTGCTGGGCCGCTCGCCGGCTTCATGACCGGGCTCGCTCACTGCGAGACGCCGTACCTGGTCACCGTGCCCTGCGACAGCCCGCTGTTCCCGACCGATCTGGTCGCGCGGCTGGCCGCTGCGCTGAAGCGTGACGGAGCCGAGCTTGCGATGGCCGCCGGCTTCGATCGCCCTGGCGCGACCGAACCGCGCACCCAGCCGGTGTTCTGTCTGCTGCACCAGACGCTCCGCGCGAGCCTGGAGCGTTTCACCGCGGCCGGCGGCCGCAAGATCGACGCGTGGACCGCGCAGCATCGCACCGTGATCGTTGCGTTCGACGCGCCGGGCGACACCCGCGCCTTCCTCAACGCGAACACCGAAGACGAGCTGCGCGCGCTCGAACCGCGATGAAGACGCTGGACCAGATCGCCGCCGAACTCGAGGGCTATGACCCGAAGGCGCTGCGCTCGGACGACGTCAACCGCTTCCTCGCGCGGCTGGTCGAACCGGTTACCGAGTCCGAGCAGGTCGGTATCTTCGACGCGCTGGGCCGCGTGGTGGCGCGCGACGTGATTTCGCCCGTCGACGTGCCGCCGCACGACAACTCGGCGATGGACGGCTACGCGTTCGGCGGCGCGGCGCTGCACGGCGCTGTGCCGCTCAAACTGCGCGTGGCCGGCACCGCATACGCCGGTCGTGCCTGGCGCGGGCAGGTCGGGCCCGGCGAATGCCTGAAGATCATGACCGGCGCGGTGCTGCCGGCCGGGCTCGACACCGTGCTGCCGCAGGAGCTTGCGCAGATCGACGGCGAACAGGTGGTGATCGCCGCAGGACTGCTGAGGCAGGGCGACAACCGGCGCCTCGCCGGTGAAGACCTGCGCCGCGGCCAGCCCGCGCTGCGGCAGGGTCGGCTGCTTATGCCGGCCGCGCTCGGGCTCGTCGCCAGCTTGGGCCTGCCGACCGTGCCGGTGCTGCGCCGGCTGCGCGTCGCGTACTTTTCGACCGGCGACGAAATCCTCTCCCTGGGCGAGCCGCCGCGCGAGGGCGCGGTGTACGACAGCAACCGCTACACCGTGTTCGGCCTGCTGCGTCGCCTCGGTTGCGAAGTGATCGATCTCGGCGTGGTGCCCGACGAACTGGCGCGGCTCGAAGCCGCGTTCGTCGACGCGGCGCGCCGGGCCGACGCAATCATCACCAGCGGCGGCGTCAGCGTCGGCGAGGCCGATCACACCCGCACGATGATGAAGCAGCTCGGCGACGTCGCGTTCTGGCGCATCGCGATGCGGCCCGGCCGGCCGATGGCGGTCGGACGCATCGGCGATTCGGTGCTATTTGGATTGCCCGGCAATCCGGTCGCTGTGATGGTGACCTTTCTCGCATTCGTGCGCCCGGCGCTGCTGCGCATGATGGGCGCGTCGGCCGAGCCGCTGCCGCTGCTAAGGGCCCGCAGCCAGCAAGCGATCCGCAAGAAGGCGGGCCGCACCGAATACCAGCGCGGCATCGTCAGCACCGACGCGAACGGGCGCCTGTCGGTGCGCAGCACCGGCAACCAGGGCTCGGGCGTGCTCAGCTCGATGGTGCAGGCCAACGGCCTCATCGTGCTGCCGCACGAGGGCGGCGACGTCGCGGTCGGCGACGAGGTCGAGGTGATGATGTTCGACGGTGTGATCTAGCGGCGGCGCGCGCCGGGCGCAGGCGTGCGTCGATCGAACCGTCGATTCAGTGAGATTGCGCAATCAGCGGGCCGCCTGGGGCGAGGTCTCCGCTCTGCGCCACCACGTACAGCTTAGCCCGGATATTTCACCAATAGTGGGTCGGCAGCCTCGTGCGTGAGCGCGTTGACATTGGTATCTGACGCCAATTTCAACCGAGGACTGCCGATGCCAAAGTGTACCGATGGGACGATGGATTTGGGGCGCGTGGGCCGGCGCATCATCGAGGCCAACTTCGAAGGCGGTGACATTGGCTCGGACGGTGGAGTTTTGCTGCTGCGACGCGTCGATGAGCGCATTGGTTTGAGCCGATCTGCCGCAGCCGTGCTCAGCGACCCACGCGATCCGGGGCGCATCACGCATGGCCTGCGCGAGCTGCTGGCGCAGCGCGTCTACGGGTTGTGCTGCGGCTACGAAGACCTCAACGACCACGACATGCTGCGCTCGGACCTGCTGATGCAGACCGCCGTAGGCCGGGTCGATGCACTGGCCTCCTCGCCCACACTGTGCCGCCTGGAGAGCCGGGCCACACGCGCGCAGGCGCTGGCCCTGCATGGCGTACTGATCGAGCAGTTCATCGCCAGCCACCGGAGCGCGCCCGCGGAACTGGTGCTGGACATCGACGCCTCGGATGTGCCCTTGCACGGCAGCCAGGAGAGTTGCGAGTTCCACGCCTACTACGACCACCACTGCTATCTGCCGCTGTACGTGTTCTGCGGCCAGGCCATGCTCGCTTGCGTCTTGCGGCGCAGCCGCATCGACGGGGCGAAGAACGCCGCGGCCGTCATCAAGCTGATCGTTGCGCGACTTCGCCGCGCGTGGCCCCAGGTGCGCATCATCGTGCGCGGTGACTCGGGGTTCTGCCGCCAGCGCCTGTTGCGCTGGTGCGAGCGCTCGGGCGTGAGCTACATCGTAGGTCTGGCGCGCAACGCGCGGCTGCAGGCCATCGTGCAGTACGCCGAGGCGATGCTGGCCGACGAATACGAACGCACGGGCGCCAAGCAGCGCCTGATCGGCGAGTTCGTCTACGCAGCCGATAGCTGGGACATCGAGCGGCGCGTGATCACGCGGCTGGAGTACGGTGCCCAAGGCAACAACCCGCGCTTCGTGGTGACCAACCTCCAAGGCGACGCCGTCCAGCTGTATGAGCTGCGCTGCCCCCAGGTTTCGTAGCACTTCGATCTAGAGCCCAGGGGTTTGCATCGTAGCTGATGCGGGTGGTTGCGCGTTGCCGCCAGCATGCTGGCGGCAACGCGCGGCGAACACGGCCGGCGGCACGTACCCGAGGGTGCTGTGCGGCCGGTGGTGGTTGTAGTCCTCGCGCCAGTTGTCGACGACGCTGCGCATGTGGCTCAGGCTGGCGAACCAGTGCTGCGACAGGCACTCGTCGCGGAAGCGGCTATTGAAGCTCTCGATGTAGGCGTTCTGAACCGGCTTGCCGGGCTGGATGAAGCGTAGCTCGACGCCGTTGCTGGCCGCCCAGGTCTGCATCGTCCTGCCGGCGAACTCCGGCCCGTTGTCGGTTCGGATCACCTTGGGCAGCCCGCGTTCGGCCTTGACCTGGTCGAGCACCCGCGTGACGTACAGCGCCGGGATCGATGTGTCCACGGCGATCTGCACCGCCTCCTTGCTGCAGTCGTCCACGACCGTCAGCGTCTTGACCCGCCGGCCGTTGGCAAGTTCGTCGAACACGAAGTCCATGCTCCACACCTCGTTGGGTTGGATGGGGCGCACGAGCGGTTGCCGTTCGGGCACCGGCAGCTTCTTGCGTCGCCGCTTGCGCACCATCAGGCCTTCCTCACGGTAGACCCGGTACGTGCGCTTGACGTTGATCGCCCAGCCGTCGATTCGCAGGCGGCTGTGCAGCATCCGGTAGCCGTGGCGGCGATGCTGGCCGGCGAGCTCCGTCAGGCGCTCGCGCAGCCGGCCGTTGCCGTCGTCGCGGGGTTGGTAGCGCAGGGTGCTGGCGCTCATGCTTACCAGCCTCAAGGCCTGGCGCTCGCTCAAGCCTCGTTCCTGCAACTGCCGCACGACCTCGCGACGCGCCGCCACGGCCACTATTTTCCCTTGAGCACCTCGCGCATCGCGTCGATCTCGAGCATCGAGTTGGCCAGCAACTTCTTGAGCTTCGTGTTCTCGGCCTCGAGCGCCTTCAAGCGCTGCGCGTCCGACACGTTCATGCCGCCGAACTTGGCCTTCCAGGCGTAGTAGCTCGGCTCGCTGAAACCATGCTTCCTGCACAGCTCCTTGACCGGCAATCCGGCATCGGCCTCGCGCAGAAAGCCAATGATCTGCTCCTCGGTGTATCGCTTCTTCATCGGTCCGATCTCCAATTCGGGTGATCGGACTCTAGAACTACCTGCTACGAATCCCCGGGGGCAGCGCAGAGCGGCTGTACTGCCAGCGCGGCGAGGCGGAGAACCGCATCAAGGAGGCCCAGCTCGACCTGTTCGGCACCCGGGCCAGTTGCCAGCGCTTCGCGGCCAACCAGCTTCGCTTGTTGCTGGCGGCGCTGGCCTACACGCTGATGCAGCGGCTGCGCGATCTGGCGCTCAAGAACACCGAGTTGGAGCGCGCCGCCGCGGCCACGATCCGCGTGCGACTGCTCAAGATCGGCGCGGCCATCGTGCGCAACACACGCCGTGTGCGCGTGTTGCTGGCTTCGCACCACCCGATGCGCAGCATCTTCCTCAGCGCCGCACAGGCCCTGGCCCCCTGAACCTCATCCAGTGCTGTCCCCGGCACACTGACAAACAACGGGGGAAAGGGGGTGCTGCGCCCCGAAACAGCCAACAACCCCATCCAGTAGCTCGCATCGGCCCAAAGGGCCGCGCTCAATGCCCGCCAGCACGCCCGGTCAACAGCCATCGGCTTGCTGATGAAATATCCGGGCTAGCGCAGCGCGTCGTTCAAGCGCGCGAGTTCCGCAGCACCGGGACACAGTTCGGCGCGTCCCAGCGCGTTCAGTGGCGTCGCCGTGGTGTTCAGTGCCTCGTGCAAATCGCCGGTTTCGGCATCGACATAGAGCAGCCCGGTCAGCACCTCGCCGCGCGCCTGGTGCAGATGCACGTGGTTCATCGCGGCCGCCCGATCGGTCGGGTCGTAGCCTTCGTGGAGCTTCCTCAGGCGCAGCACCGTACCGTCGTGCTGCGCGACGTCGACCACCTCGCCCGGCGCATAGTCGGTCGTGATCTCGCGCTTTTGCGAGATGAAGTCGATCCGGCTCACCGCGTCGTTGTGCTCGCGCACGTAGTCGTAGCTCTTGGTGCTGCCGGCATGGTTGTTGAACGTGACGCAGGGGCTGATCACGTCCAGGAACGCCGCACCCGCATGGCCGATCGCGCCCTTGATCAGCGGCACCAGCTGCGCCTTGTCGCCCGAAAAACTGCGCGCGACGTAGCTCGCGCCGAGCTGCAGCGCCAGGCCGACCAGATCCACCGGAGCATCGCGGTTGATCGCGCCCTTCTTGCTCTTCGACCCGCGGTCAGCGGTGGCGGAGAACTGCCCCTTGGTCAGGCCGTAGACCCCGTTGTTCTCGACGATGTAGACCATGTTCACGCCGCGGCGCAGCGCGTGCGCGAACTGGCCCAGGCCGATCGACGCGGAGTCGCCGTCGCCGGACACACCGAGGTACAGCAGGCCGCGGTTCGCCAGATTCGCCCCGGTCAGCACCGACGGCATGCGCCCGTGCACCGAGTTGAAGCCGTGCGATGCGCCGAGGAAATAATCCGGCGTCTTCGAGCTGCAGCCTATGCCCGACAGCTTGGCGACGCGGTGCGGCTCGATGTCGAGCTCCCAGCAGGCCTGGACAATCGCCGCCGAGATCGAGTCGTGGCCGCAGCCGGCGCACAGCGTCGAAATCTTGCCCTCGTAGTCGCGCCGCGTGTAGCCGACCTGGTTGGTCGCGAGCGACGGATGATGCAGACGCGGTTTCGCGAGATAGGTCATGCGCTGGGCTCCCTGGCCATCTGACGGGTGCGGCGTCGCGGCGCGCTGGCCTCGGCGTGCACATGCTCGGTGATCGCCTGCGTGATGAAGCGCGCGGTGATCGGCGTGCCGTCGTAATGCAGCACCGGCTCGAGTTGCGCCGGACTCACGTCAAGCTCGTTCACCAGCAGCGTGCGCATCTGCGCATCGCGGTTCTGCTCGACCACGAACACCACCTCATGCGCGGCGATGAACTCGGCCACGCCGCCCGCGAATGGAAATGCGCGCAGCCGCATCGCGTCCAGATGGATGCCGGCCTGCGCCAGCGCAGCCAGCGCCTCGTCCATCGCAGGCGCGGTCGAGCCGAAGTAGATCACGCCGAGCCGCGTGCCGCGTGCACTCGGACGCAGCACCGGCTGAGGCACCAGCGCGGCGGCGGTCTCGAATTTGCGCAGCAACCGCTGCACGTTGTAGACGTAATCGGCGCCGCGCTCGGAATAGCGGGCGTACGGGTCTCGCGTCGTGCCGCGGGTGAAGAAGCTGCCGCGGGTCGGATGGGTGCCGGGCAGCGTGCGCCACGGAATGCCGTCGCCATCGACATCCTTGTAGCGCCCGAAATCGCGCCCTGCCTCCAGCTGCTCGGCGCTCATCACCTTGCCGCGGTCATAGTCGCGCGCATCGTCCCATGCGAACGGTTGGCACAGCCGCTGATTCATCCCGATGTCCAGATCGGTCATCAGGAATACCGGCGTCTGCAGCCGATCGGCAAGATCGAGCGCGGCGGCGGCATGCTCGAAGCATTCGTGCGGATCCTCGGGAAACAGCAGCACATGCTTGGTGTCGCCGTGCGACGCGTAGGCGCAGCACAGCAGATCGGCCTGCTGGGTGCGTGTCGGCATGCCGGTGGACGGGCCGCCACGCTGCACGTCGATGATCGTGACCGGGATCTCGGCGAAGTAGGCCAGGCCGATGAATTCGGTCATCAGCGACACGCCGGGCCCTGAGGTCGCGGTGAACGCGCGTGCGCCGTTCCAGCCGGCGCCGACCACCATGCCGATCGCGGCGATCTCGTCTTCGGCCTGCACGATCGCGAATCGGTGCATGCCGGTATCGGGCTCGACGCGCAGCTTGCCGCAGTATTTCTGGAACGCCTCGGCCAGCGACGACGAAGGCGTGATCGGGTACCAGGCCGCGACCGTCGCGCCGCCATACACGCAACCGAGCGCGGCCGCACTGTTGCCGTCGACGAAGATGCGGTTCCCGACGCGGTCCGAGCGGCGCACCTGCAGCCCGACCGGGTCCAGGTGGTCGCGCGCGAACTCGCGCCCCGCGTTCAAGGCCCGCACGTTCGATTCGAGCAGCCGCTCCTTGCCGCGGTACTGCTCGGAGAACAGCGCCTCGATCACCTGCGGGTCGATGCCGAGCAGCATCGACAGCGCACCGACGTACAGGATGTTCTTGAACAGCTGGCGCTGCCGTGCGTCTTCATAGGTCGCGTTGCAGATCGCGGTCAGCGGCATGCCGATCACGGTCAGGTCGTCACGGAACTTCTCCGGCGGCAGCGGCCGCGTGCTGTCGTAGAACAGGTAGCCACCAGGCTCGACTTCGGCGACGTCCGCGTCCCAGGTCTGCGGGTTCATCGCGACCATCAGGTCGACCCCGCCGCGCCGGCCCAGGTGGCCTTCCTCGCTGACGCGCACCTCGTACCAGGTCGGCAGCCCCTGGATGTTGCTCGGGAAGATATTGCGCGGACTGACCGGCACGCCCATGCGCAGGATGGCCTTCGCGAACAGCTCGTTCGCCGACGCCGAGCCGGACCCGTTGACGTTGGCAAACTTGACGACGAAATCGTTCACCGATTCGATGCGCTTCATGTCCGCGCCTCCGTGCGCCTGCGGCCCGTTCTTCTCGGCTTTCTGTCGCGCGCGCCCTCGCCGGCGTAGGTCTCCATGAACAAGTACTTCTGCATGTCCCAGGCGCCGGTCGGGCAGCGCTCGGCGCACAGGCCGCAGTGCAGGCAGACGTCCTCGTCCTTTACCATCACCATGCCGGTTGCCAAAGGGGGCGAGACGTACAGATCCTGCTCGGCGTTGCGCGCCGGCGCCTTCAGCCGGCCGCGCAGGTCGGACTCTTCGCCGTTCGCGGTGAAGGTGATGCAGTCCATCGGGCAGATGTCGACGCAGGCATCGCATTCGATGCAGGCCGGCGCGCTGAACACGGTCTGCACGTCGCAGTTCAGGCAGCGCTCCGCCTCCTTGAGCGCGGTGGCCGCGTCGAACCCCAGTTCCACCTCGACCCGGATGCTGGCGAGCGCCTTCTCGGCCTTGGTCCACGGCACCTTGTAACGCGCGTCGCCCGACACCGCGTTGTCGTAGCTCCATTCGTGGATGCCCATCTTCTGCGACAGCAGATTGACGTGTGGCGCCGGCCGCTGGCGCGGGTCTTCCTTGTGCAGCAGGCGATCGATCGAAACCGCGGCCTCATGGCCGTGCGCGACCGCGGTGATGATGTTCTTCGGCCCCAGCGCGGCGTCGCCGCCGAAGAACACATGCGGCACGCTGGACTGGAACGTCCGAGGGTCGAGCACCGGCAACCCGCCCTCGTCGAACACGATGCCGCAGCCGCGCTCGATCCAGGGAAACGCGTTCTCCTGCCCGACCGCGATCAGCACCTCGTCGCATTCGATCAGCACCTCGGGCTCGCCGGTGGGGACGAGCCGGCGCCGCCCCTGCGCGTCGCGCTCGGCGCGCACGATCTCGAATCGCATGCCGGTGAGGCGGCCCCCTTCGTGCACGAACGCCTTCGGCACGTGGAAGTTGATGATCGGGATGCCTTCGTGCATCGCGTCCTCCTTCTCCCACGGTGAGGCCTTCATCTCGTCGAAGCCGCTGCGCACGACCACCTTGACCTCTTCGGCTCCGAGTCGGCGCGCCGAACGGCAGCAGTCCATCGCGGTGTTGCCGCCGCCGAGCACGATCACGCGCTTGGCCACGCCGGTGACATGGCCGAACGATACCGAGGCCAGCCAGTCGATGCCGATGTGGATGTGCGCGGCGGCCTCGCTGCGTCCGGGCAACTGCAGGTCGCGCCCGCGCGGCGCGCCGCAGCCGACGAATACCGCGTCGAAGCCCTGCGCGAGCAGCGCCTGCATCGAATCGACGCGGTGGCCGGCGACAAATTCGGCGCCGAGGTTCAGCACGTAGCCGCATTCCTCGTCGATCACCGATTCCGGCAGCCGGAAATGCGGAATCTGCGTGCGCATGAAGCCGCCGGCCTTCGCCTCCTCGTCGAACACCGTGACCTGGTAGCCGAGCGGCGCCAGATCGCGCGCCACCGTCAGCGACGCCGGGCCGGCACCGACGCAGGCGATGCGCTTGCCCGCGCGGCGCTTGTCCGGCGGCACCGGCAGCGGCATGCGGTCGCGCACCGGGTCCTTCAGGTCCGCGGCGACCCGTTTCAGTCGGCAGATCGCGACCGGTTCCGGCTTGGCGGCGTTCGCCTCTTCCACCCTGCCGCGTCGGCAAGCCGGCTCGCAGGGACGGTCGCAGGTGCGGCCCAGGATGCCCGGAAACACGTTGGACACCCAGTTGACCATGTACGCGTCGGTGTAGCGACCCTGCGCGATCAGACGGATGTACTCGGGAACCGGCGTATGAGCCGGGCAGGCCCACTGGCAATCGACGACCTTGTGAAAGTACGACGGATCGGCGCTATCGGTAGGCTGCAAGAGGAACTCCTTGCGCGGCACCGCGAGACGCGCGGCGGGCGCTGACAGTCTAAGCCTCGCCGCGCCGAACCGCGCTGGGTGTATCCCCAACGTGGTCTTTTCGCGTCAACGGGAGTCGGGGCCCTGGCGCAGCGCCCGAGCGGCCCGTCGGTCCGCCATCGGCGCGGCCGGCCGCTGCCCGTGCGTTCAGCCGAGCGCGGCGACGACCTCGGGCGGCGCCTGCACCAGTTCGATCAATACGCCCTCGCCGGCGATCGGGAATTCATCGCTGGCCCGTGGGTGCAGAAAGCAGATGTCGTAACCCGCCGCCCCCTTGCGGATGCCGCCCGGCGCGAAGCGCACGCCCTGCGCGCTCAGCCATTCGACCGCCTTCGGCAGGTCGTCGATCCACAGCCCGACATGGTTCAGCGGCGGCAGGTGGACCGCGGGCTTCTTCGCGGCGTCCAGCGGCTGCATCAGGTCCACCTCGACCCGGTGCGGGCCATCGCCGATCGCGCAGATGTCCTCGTCGACATTCTCGCGCTCGCTCCTGAAACTGCCGGTGGTTTGCAGCCCCAGCATCTCGACCCAGAGCCTCTGCAGCCGGGCCTTGTCGGGCCCGCCGATCGCGATCTGCTGCACGCCCAGCACCTTGAACGGCCGGCTCATCACTGGTACTCCAGGATCACCTGGTCGACCGCGAGCGACTCGCCCTGCCCCGCGACGATCTTGCCGACCACGCCGTCGCGCGCCGCCACCAGCACGTTCTGCATCTTCATCGCCTCGATCACCGCGAGCTTGTCGCCGGTCTGCACCGCCTGGCCCGCCTGCACCGCGACCTCGACCAGCAGGCCCGGCATCGGCGACAGCAGGTAGCGGGCCATGTCCGGCGGCGCCTTGAACGGCATCAGCTTGAACAGCTCGGCGGCGCGTGGCGACAGCACCAGCGCGTCGAGCGTGGCGCCGTCATGCGCGATGCGCAGCACCAGCGGACTGCCCGCGGTGCCGCGATCGACCTGGGCGGTGAACGCCTTGCCGTTCACGCTGCCGTGCAACCGGATCTCGCCGAGGCGCCAGTTGCTCTCTATTTGATAGCTACTCGCCCCCACCGTTACTGCACATGCGCCCGATTTTCCATAGAAATCCGTGACCTGCACCGGGTGCTGCACATGGCGTCCGTCCTGACTAAGCGCGACCACCACGAAGCGTTTGCCGACCGCCACGCGCCGCCCGTGCAGCTGGCCTTCGATCGACGCCGCGCGCTCGCGCGTCAGGCGGTGCGCGTAGGCGGCCAGCGCGACCAGGAACGCGGGGTCGGCGTGCGCCACGTCGTCCGCATGGAAGCCCTTGCCGTAATGCTCGGCGATAAAGCCGGTGTTGAACGCGCCCGAGACGAAGTCCGGGTGCGCGAGCAGCGCCGCCTGGAACGGAATATTGCTGCTGATGCCGCGGATCACGAAGCCATTCAACGCCTCGCGCATCGCGCGAATAGCGTCGCTGCGGTCCCTGCCGTGCACGATTAGCTTGGCGATCATCGAGTCGTAGTACATCGGAATCTCGCCGCCCTCGTACACGCCGGTATCCACGCGCACGCCGTGCAGATGCCCGGTGTCCGCCTGCCACATCGTCTGCACCGGCGGCGCAAAGCGCACCAGCCGGCCGGTCGAAGGCAGGAAGTCGCGGAACGGATCCTCGGCATTGATGCGGCACTCGATCGCCCAGCCCTCGCGTGCAACCTGGGCCTGGGTCAGCGGCAGCTTCTCGCCGGCCGCGACCCGGATCATCAACTCGACCAGATCGAGCCCGGTGATCGATTCGGTCACCGGGTGCTCGACCTGCAGCCGGGTGTTCATCTCGAGAAAGTAAAAATCCTGGTCCTTGCCGACCACGAACTCGACCGTGCCGGCCGACTGGTACTGCACCGCGCGCGCGAGCGCAACCGCCTGCTCACCCATCGCCACGCGCGTCGCGTCGCTGATGAACGGCGACGGCGCCTCCTCGATCACCTTCTGGTTGCGGCGCTGGATCGAGCATTCGCGCTCGTTCAGGTAGAGCAGGTTGCCGAAGCTGTCACCGAGCACCTGGATCTCGACGTGACGCGGGTGCTCGATGAACTTCTCGATAAACACCCGGTCGTCGCCGAACGAGTTGCGTGCCTCGTTGCGGCACAGATCGAACCCTTCGCGCGCCTCCTTGTCGTCGTATGCGACACGCAGGCCCTTGCCGCCGCCACCGGCGCTGGCCTTGATCATCACCGGGTAGCCGACGCTGTTCGCGATCTCGACCGCCTGCTCGGCGCTGGGAACAGCCTCGTTCACGCCGGGAATGCAGCTCACGCCGGCGGCCTTTGCCAGCCGCTTGGACGCGATCTTGTCGCCCATCGCCGCGATCGAATGGTGCTTCGGGCCGATGAAGACGATGCCTTCCTCCTCGACCCTTTTTGCGAACTCGGCGTTCTCCGACAGGAAGCCGTAGCCCGGATGCACGGCCTGGGCGCCAGTCTGCTTGCATGCCTCGATGATCCGGTCGGCCAGCAGATACGACTCCCGACTCGGCGCGGCGCCGATGTGCACCGCCTCGTCGGCCAGCTGCACATGGCGCGCGCCGCGGTCGGCGTCGGAATAGACCGCGACGGTCTTGATGCCCATCTTGCGCGCGGTCGCGATCACGCGGCAGGCGATTTCGCCGCGGTTGGCGATCAGGATCTTGGTGAACATACGCAACATCTCACGCGCAATTCGGAATCAATTCCGAAAAGTCAGGCCATTTCTTTACTGCCATCAGCAACAGCCTTTGCAGCTGCTTCGGCCCGATCATTAGTGCATATTGGCCAAATACCCAGCGCCCCTTGGCACCTTCCTTGACCCCAACCATGTAGTAGGCAAAGCGGTACTCAATGCGCTCTTTTGGCGTTAGGTGTTTAAGCCTCTGCAAACAAATGTACTTTTTGTGCTCCTTGCCCACCTGAAATCCAACCGCATCTTCCACTTTAAAAGTAAAGGGCGCGCCTCGAATGTTCTTTCGAGTACTCGTCTTTCCAATGCCGAAATTTGGCTTACTCATAGGTGCCTTCATCAGAATCACAACGGAATGTTCCCGTGCTTGCGCCACGGGTTGTCCAGCTTCTTGTCCTTGAGCATCGCGAGACTGCGGCAGATGCGCTTCCTCGTGTCGTGCGGCGGGATCACGTCGTCGATGAAGCCGCGACTGCCCGCGACGAACGGGTTCGCGAAGCGCTCCTTGTACTCGGCCTCGCGCGCGGCGAGTTTCTCGGGATCGTTCTTGTCCTCGCGGAAGATGATCTCGACCGCGCCCTTCGCGCCCATCACCGCGATCTCGGCGCTCGGCCAGGCCAGGTTCACGTCGCCGCGCAGGTGCTTGGAGCTCATCACGTCGTAGGCGCCGCCGTAGGCCTTGCGCGTGATCACCGTGACCTTGGCCACCGTGCATTCGGCGTACGCGAACAGCAGCTTGGCGCCATGCTTGATGATGCCGCCGTACTCCTGGCTGGTGCCGGGCATGAAGCCGGGCACGTCGACGAAGGTGATCACCGGGATGTTGAACGCGTCGCAGAAGCGCACGAAGCGCGCACCCTTGATGCTGCTCTTGATGTCCAGGCAGCCGGCCAGCACCAGCGGCTGGTTCGCGACGATGCCGACGGTGCGCCCTTCCATGCGCGCGAGGCCGATCACGATGTTTTTTGCATAGTCGGGCTGCAGCTCGAAGAAGTCGCCGTCGTCGACGGTCTTCCTGATCAGCTCCTTGATGTCGTACGGCTGGTTCGGATTCGCCGGCACCAGCGTGTCCAGGCTCGGCTCGCGCCGGTCCGCCGGGTCGTCGCAGCTGCGCGCCGGCGGCTTCTCGCGGTTGCTCAAAGGCAGGTAGCTGTACAGGCGCCGCAGCATCAACAGCGCCTCGACATCGTTCTCGAACGCCAGGTCGGCCACGCCGCTCTTCGTGGTGTGGGTCAGCGCGCCGCCCAGTTCCTCGGCAGTGACCGTTTCGTGCGTCACGGTCTTCGCGACTTCGGGACCGGTGACGAACATGTAGGAGCTGTCCTCGACCATGAAGATGAAGTCGGTCATCGCCGGCGAATACACCGCGCCGCCGGCGCATGGACCCATGATCAGGCTGATCTGCGGAATCACGCCCGAGGCCAGCACGTTGCGCTGGAACACGTCGGCATAGCCGCCGAGCGAGGCCACGCCCTCCTGGATGCGCGCGCCGCCCGAGTCGTTCAGGCCGATCACCGGCGCGCCGACCTTCATCGCCTGGTCCATCACCTTGCAGATCTTCTCGGCGTGGGCTTCGGACAGCGCGCCGCCGAACACGGTGAAGTCCTGGCTGAACACGAACGCGAGGCGCCCGTTGATCGTGCCGTAGCCGGTCACCACGCCGTCACCGGGGATCTTGCTCTCGGCCATGCCGAAGTCTGCCGAGCGGTGCTCAACGAACATGTCCCACTCTTCGAAGCTGCCCTCGTCGAGCAGCAGTTCGATGCGCTCGCGCGCGGTGAGCTTGCCCTTCGCGTGCTGCGCCTCGATGCGCTTGGCGCCGCCGCCCAGACGCGCCTTGGCGCGCTTGTCCTCGAGTTGCTGAATGATTTCTTGCATGGTGTCGTTCTTTGGGATGACTACACTATTAATAGCAAACTATGCGGACTGAGCATTGGCTTCAATCAGTTTTCTTGCCGCGGTCGAGGCCGCGACCCGGCCTTGCACCACGTCCGCGGTGAGCATCGGCAGCAGCGCGCGCACCTGTGGATTGTGGCGGAACGATTCCTTCAGCCCCGCGGCTATGCGCTCCCACATCCAGGCGAGCGCCTGCTGCCTGCGCCGCTCGGCCAGCGCGCCGCTCGCTTCTCGCACGCGCCGGAACTCCGAAACCATGCTCCAGAACCGGTCCAGACCGTCGCCGGTCAACGCGGAGAGGCGCAGCACCTGCGGGTGGTGGGCAAGCTGCGCGTCGCGCGCCGCGTGCAGCGGTCCATGCCGCACGAACAGGCGCAGCGCGCTCGTGATCTGCGCCTCGGCGCGCGTCGCCGCTGCCGGATCGGTGTCGGCCTTGTTGATCACGACCAGGTCGGCCAGTTCCATCGTTCCCTTCTTGATCGCCTGCAGGTCGTCGCCGGCGTTGGGCAGTTGCAGCAGCACGTACAGGTCGGTCATGCCGGCCACCGCGGTCTCGGACTGGCCGACGCCGACGGTCTCGACGATCACGATGTCGAAGCCGGCCGCCTCGCACACCAGTATCGTCTCGCGCGTCTTGTCGGCAACGCCGCCCAGCGTACCGCCGCTCGGGCTGGGGCGGATGAACGCATGCTCCTCGGCCGACAGCCTTTCCATGCGCGTCTTGTCAGCCAGGATCGAGCCGCCCGACAGACTCGACGACGGATCGACCGCCAGCACAGCGACCCGATGCCCGTGACCGATCAGCAGCATGCCGAGCGCCTCGATGAAGGTGCTCTTGCCGACCCCCGGCGCACCGCTGATGCCGAGGCGAAACGACCGGCCGGTGTGCGGCAGCAGGGCCGTCAGCAGTTCGTCCGCCTGCGCGCGATGGTCGGCGCGGGTCGATTCGAGCAGCGTGATCGCCTTCGCGATCGCGCGGCGCCGCGGCATGGCGCCGCCGTGCAGGATCGCTTCAGACAACGACGCTGACAACGCGAGCGCCATCAGCCCGCCACGGCTTTCCTGATCTGCTCGAGCACGTCCTTCGCGCAGGCCGGGATCGGCGTGCCGGGGCCATAGATGCCTTTCACGCCGGCGTCGTACAGGAAGTCGTAGTCCTGCTGCGGAACCACGCCGCCGACGAACACGACGATGTCGCCGCCGCCTTGGGCCTGCAGCGCCTGGATGATCGCCGGCACCAGTGTCTTGTGGCCGGCGGCGAGCGTGCTGATGCCGACCGCGTGCACGTCGTTCTCGATCGCCTGGCGCGCGCATTCCTCGGGCGTCTGGAACAGCGGGCCGATATCGACATCGAAGCCGAGGTCGGCGAACGCGGTCGCGACGACTTTCGATCCGCGGTCGTGCCCGTCCTGGCCGAGCTTGGCGACCATCACCCGCGGGCGCCGGCCCTGGCTGTCGGCGAACGCATCGATCTCGGCCTTCAGCCGCTCCCAGCCTTCCGCGGAATCGTACGCGGCCGCATACACGCCGCTCACCATCTGGGTTTCGGCACGATGCCGTCCGAACACTTTTTCCATGGCATCCGACACCTCGCCGACGGTGGCGCGCGCGCGCATCGCTTCGATACTGGCAGCCAACAGATTGCCTTGCCCCGAATTCGCTATTGAAGTAATAGCGTCGAGCGCTTGTTTCACCTCGGCTTGATCGCGATTTTGCTTGATCTTTTCGAGCCGTGCGATCTGCTGCGCGCGCACGCGCAGGTTGTCGACCTCGAGGATGTCGACCGGCTCCTCCTTCGCGAGCCGGTACTTGTTGACGCCGACGATCACGTCGCGGCCGGAGTCGATGCGCGCCTGCTTTTCGGCCGCCGCCGCTTCGATCTTCAACTTGGCCCAGCCGCTGGCGACCGCCTGCGTCATGCCGCCCATTGTCTCGACCTCCTCGATGATTTTCCAGGCGGCGTCGGCCATGTCCTGCGTCAGCTTCTCCATCATGTAGCTGCCGGCCCAGGGGTCGATCACGCTGGTGATGTGCGTCTCTTCCTGGAGGATCAGCTGCGTGTTGCGCGCGATGCGCGAGCTGGCTTCGCTCGGCAGCGCGATCGCCTCGTCGAAGCTGTTGGTGTGCAGGCTCTGGGTGCCGCCGAACACCGCGGCCATCGCCTCGATCGTGGTGCGCACCACGTTGTTGTACGGGTCCTGCTCGGTGAGCGACCAGCCCGAAGTCTGGCAATGGGTGCGCAGCATCAGGCTCTTCGGGTTCTTCGGCTCGAACCCCTTCATGATGCGGCACCACAAGAGGCGCGCCGCGCGCATCTTGGCGATCTCCAGGTAGAAGTTCATGCCCACGCACCAGAAGAACGACAGGCGTCCGGCAAACGCGTCGACATCCAAGCCCTTGGCGAGCGCGGTCTTCACGTACTCCTTGCCGTCGGCCAGCGTGAACGCGAGTTCCAGCGCCTGATTCGCGCCGGCCTCCTGCATGTGGTAGCCCGAGATCGAGATCGAGTTGAAGCGCGGCATGTGCCGGCTCGTGTACTCGATGATGTCGCCGACGATGCGCATGCTCGGTCCCGGCGGGTAGATGTAGGTGTTGCGGACCAGAAATTCCTTGAGGATGTCGTTCTGGATGGTTCCCGAGAGCTTTTCCTGCGCAACGCCCTGCTCCTCGGCCGCGACCACGTAGCCGGCGAGCACCGGCAACACCGCGCCGTTCATCGTCATCGACACCGACACGCGGTCGAGCGGGATGCCGTCGAACAGGATCTTCATGTCCTCCACGCTGTCGATCGCGACGCCGGCCTTGCCGACGTCGCCGGTGACGCGCGGATGATCGCTGTCGTAGCCGCGGTGCGTGGCCAGGTCGAATGCCACGCTGACGCCCTGACCGCCAGCCGCCAGCGCCTGCCGGTAGAACGCATTCGATTCCTCGGCGGTCGAGAACCCGGCGTACTGACGGATCGTCCACGGGCGTACCGCGTACATCGTCGCTTGCGGTCCGCGCAGGTAGGGCTCGAAGCCGGGCAACGTATTCGCGTACGGCAGATCCCTGGTGTCCTCGGCCGTATACAACGGTTGGACCGTGATGCCGTCGGGCGTGTGCCAGGCCAGCGCCGCCACGTCGCCGCCCGGTGCCGACTTCTGCGCGGCGCGGCGCCATTCGTCGAGGCTGGCAGGGCGAAATTCAGGATGGTTGGCGCTCATGTTCATCGCGTTCCAGAGTTTTCGGCGGGCCGGGCCGCGCTGCAGGCCGGGTCTGGCCCGAACCTTCCGCACCGACCCGTGATATCGGGTGCGGAGAGTTTACATCATTCATAATTATTGATGCAAAATTTTGCTTGTACTACAATTCCATCGTGCATCGAACGCTCTCATGGCTGCCGTAACCGTGACCCTGACCCCCCGCGCCCTCTACGAAGAAGTGGCCGAGTTGCTGCGTCAGCGGATCTTCAGCGGCGAACTGGCACCAGGGGCGTGGATCGACGAACTGCGGCTGGCCGAACAGTACGGCATCAGCCGCACGCCGCTGCGCGAGGCGCTGAAGGTGCTGGCGACCGAAGGCCTGGTGACGATGAAGCTGCGCCGCGGCGCCTACGTGACCGAGGTGTCGGAACGCGACCTGGCCGAGGTCTACCACCTGCTCGCGGTGCTCGAAGCCGACGCCGCCGGCGCGGTTGCGGCCGAGGCCACGCCGGCGCAACTGCGCGAACTCGATGCGCTGCACCAGGAACTGGAAGCGGCGGCTCAGCCGGACGGCAGCAATCGCGAACGCTTCTTCGCGCTCAACGAGCGCTTTCACCTGCGACTGCTGGCGCTGGCGCGCAATCGCTGGCGCGAACAGGTGGTGCGCGACCTGCGCAAGGTGATGAAACTCAATCGCCACAACTCGCTGGCCAAGACGGGCCGCATCGCGGAGTCGCTCGGCGAGCACCGCGCGATCATGGCCGCGCTGCTGGCGCGCGACGCGGCAGCGGCCGCAAAAGCCGTGCGCGAGCATTTCAGCAACGGGCTCGAAGCGGCGGCTTGACGCCGTCGAGGCGCCGATGCACGGCGCCTTTCAGACATCACCCGCGGCGGATGAAACTCAATGAGACCAGTGGCCGCGGAGCAGGCCGTGCCCGGGCACCCGCGGATCTGGCTCTGCCAGGCCGCTGGGTGCGCCCCCGGTGAGGGGGTTGGCGTAGCGACACGAAGTGCGCGCAGACTGGGGGTGGTTCACTTCACGACACCGGCGGCAGCGCCGGCGTCAGTTCCCACTGCTGCATCACCTTGCCGTGGCTGTCGACGCTCTCCAGGCGTACCTTGAAGCCCCACAACCGCGCCACATGCTTGATGACCTCCTGTGCCTCTTCGTTCAGCGGGCGGTCGTTGTGCCGGGTGTGGCGCAGCGTGAGGGAGCGGTCGCCGCGCAGATCCACGTTCCAGACCTGGATGTTCGGTTCGACAAAGTTCAGGTCGTGCTGGTGCGCCAGCGCCTCGCGCACATGGCGGTAGCCGGCTTCATCGTGGATCGCCGACACCTCCAGTTCGTTCTCCGAGGCGTCGTCGACGATCGCGAACAGCCGCATCTCGCGCATCAGGTGCGGCGACAGGTACTGGCCGATGAAACTCTCGTCGCGGAAGTGCCGCATCGCATGGTCCAGCGTCTGCAGCCACGGCGAACCCGCGACGTCCGGAAACCAGTCGCGGTCTTCGTCGGTCGGGTGCTCGCAGATGCGGCGCAGGTCGCTGAACATCGCGAAGCCAAGCGCATACGGATTGATGCCGCTGTACCCCGGATGGGTGACCGGCGGCTGGTAGATCACGTTCGTGTGCGAACGCAGCACCTCGATCATGAAGCCGTCGGTCAGCAGCCCCTCGTCGTACATCGCGTTCAGCAGCGTGTAGTGCCAGAACGTGGCCCAGCCCTCGTTCATCACCTTGGTCTGGCGCTGCGGGTAGAAGTACTGCGCGATCTTGCGCACGATGCGGATCACCTCGCGCTGCCAGGGCTCGAGCAGCGGCGCGTTCTTCTCGATGAAGTAAAGGATGTTCTCCTGCGGCTCGGCCGGGAAGCGCCTCGCCTTCTTCTCGATCTGCTTGCCGGCGACCTTGGGCAGCGTGCGCCACAGGTCATTGACCTGCTGTTGCAGATAGGTTTCGCGTTCCTTGCGCAGCCTCTCCTCCTCGGCCAGCGAGCGCTTCTGCGACCTGCGGTAACGATCGACGCCGTGACTGGACAGCGCATGGCAGGAATCGAGCAATTCCTCGACCGCATCGAGCCCGTAGCGCTCCTCGCAGTCCGCGATGTAGCCGCGCGCGTAGACCAGGTAGTCGATGATCGAGGTCGCGTCGGTCCACATCCGGAACAGGTAATTGCCCTTGAAGAACGAGTTGTGGCCGTAACAGGCATGCGCCATCACCAGCGCCTGCATCGGCAAGGTGTTCTCCTCCATCAGGTAGGCGATGCAGGGGTCGGAATTGATGACGATCTCGTAGGCCAGCCCCATATGGCCGCGCCGGTAGCTCTTCTCGGTCGTGATGAACTGCTTGCCGAACGACCAGTGGCGATAGTTCACCGGCATTCCGACCGACGCGTAGGCGTCGATCATCTGTTCCGCGGTGATGATCTCCATCTGCAACGGATAGGTGTCAAGTCCAAAGCGCCGCGCGGTGCGCTCGATCTGCGCATGGTAGAGATCGATCAGTTCGAACGACCAATCCGATGGACATGGCAGTGGCGTATGCCCGCTCTTCGCGTCGCTGGCAGGCGCCGTCTCGGCACGCTCCCGCGCAGGATGATCGGAAAACGGCGAGGAAGGTGCGGGCGTCATGTCAGCGGTGCCGTCGTCTTCTTGAACAGTTCGCGAAACACCGGGTAGATCTCGGAGGCGGAGGCGATCTTCTGCATCGCAAAGTTCGGGTGCGTCTCGCGCACCGCCGTGTACTCCTGCCACAGGTTCTGGTCTTCCTCGGCGACCTGCACATAAGCAAAATAGCGGGTCAGCGGCAGCAGCCGATCATTCAGCAATTCACGGCACTTGGCCGAGTCCTGGTGCCAGTTGTCGCCGTCCGAGGCCTGCGCGCCGTAGATGTTCCACTGGTTCGACGGATAGCGCTGCTGGATGATTTCGTACATCAGGGTGAGCGCGCTCGACACCACGGTGCCGCCGCTTTCGGTCGACTGGAAGAACTCCTCCTCCGAAACCTCGGACGCTTGGGTATGGTGCCGGATGAAGATCACGTCGGTGCGCTGGTAGTGGCGCGACAGGAACAGATACAGCAGGATGAAGAAGCGCTTCGCGATGTCCTTGCGCGCCTCGTCCATCGAGCCGGAGACGTCCATCAGGCAGAACATCACCGCCTTCGCGCTGGGCAGCGGAACGCGCACGTGGTTGCGGTAGCGCAGATCGAACGGATCGAGGAACGGTATCTGGCCCAGGCGCCGCCGCAACAACTCGATCTGCGCCTTCAATTGCGCGATTTCGGCTTCGGGCGGGTCCGGCTCGCGCAGCGCGGCCTCGAGCTGCGCCTCGACTTCGCGTAGACGATGACGCACGTCGCCGCCCATCGCGATGCGACGGCCGAGTGCGGTGCGCATCGAGCGCACTACGTGCAGATTGGTCGGCGTGCCCTCCGAGATGTACCCGGCGCGCCGGGACTGCCACTCCGGCGCATCGGGCAGCAGTTGCGTGCGCACAAGGTGCGGCAGCGCGAGGTCGTCGAAGAAGTACTGCATGAACTCTTCGCGCGTGATCCGGAACACGAAGTCGTCCTCACCGCTGCCGTCCGGGCTTGCACTGCCGCTGCCGGTACCTCCCCCGCCACCGCCCTGCGGCCGCTCGATGCGGTCGCCCCGCACGTATTCGCGATTCCCCGGATGGACGCTCTCGCGCACGCCGCCCGGTCCGTGGCCAAACACCGGTTCGGTGACATCGTGTCGCGGCAGCGTGATGTCTTCGCCCTGTTCGATGTCGCGGATCGACCGGCCGCTCACGGCGCGTCGCACGGCATCCCGGATCTGGTCCCGGTAGCGGTGCAGGAAGCGCTCGCGATTGCCGATCGACTTGTTCTTGCCCGACAGGCGCCGATCGATGAGCTGGTACTGCATGATCACCTCGCGAGAGCGGCCGACCCGTGCATGCCGGCCGCCGGCCTCACGAACTCTTACGCACCCGCAGGTACCAGTCGCACAGCAGGCGCACCTGCCGCGGCGTGTAGCCCTTGGCCACCATCCGGTTCACGAAGTCCTCGTGCTTCTGCTGCTCGTCCGCGCTCGCCTTCGCGTTGAACGAGATCACCGGCAGCAGGTCTTCGGTGTTCGAGAACATCTTCTTCTCGATCACGCTGCGCAGCTTCTCGTAGCTGGTCCACACCGGGTTCTTGCCGGCGTTGTTCGCGCGCGCGCGGAGCACGAAGTTCACGATCTCGTTGCGGAAGTCCTTCGGGTTGCTGATGCCCGCGGGCTTTTCGATCTTCTCGAGCTCGGCGTTCAGCGCTGCGCGGTCGAACAACTCGCCGGTGTCGGTGTCTCGGTATTCCTGATCCTGGATCCAGAAATCGGCGTAGGTCACGTAGCGATCGAAGATGTTCTGTCCGTACTCGGAATACGACTCAAGGTATGCGGTCTGGATCTCCTTGCCGATGAACTCGGCATAGCGGACCGCAAGCTGTTCCTTGATGTACGCCAGATACTTCTGCTCGATCTCGGGCGCGAACTGCTCGCGCTCGATCTGCTGCTCGAGCACGTACATCAGGTGCACCGGGTTCGCCGCGATCTCGTGCGAGTCGAAGTTGAACACCTTGGACAGGATCTTGAACGAGAACCGCGTCGAGATGCCGCTCATGCCCTCGTCCACGCCGGCGTAGTCGCGGTACTCCTGGTAGCTCTTGGCCTTCGGGTCGGTGTCCTTCAGGTTCTCGCCGTCGTAGACCTGCATCTTCGAGTACAGACTCGAATTCTCGGGCTCCTTCAGGCGCGTCAGCACCGAGAACTGCGCCATCATCTTCAGCGTGCCGGGCGCGCAGACGGCTTGCGCCAGCGACGAGCCGCGAATCAGCTTCTCGTAGATCTTGACTTCTTCGGAGACACGCAGGCAATACGGAACCTTGACGATGTAGATGCGGTCGAGAAAGGCCTCGTTGTTGCGATTGTTCTTGAAGGTCTTCCATTCGCTCTCGTTCGAGTGCGCCATCACGATGCCGTCGAACGGTATCGCTCCGAAACCTTCGGTGCCCTTGAAATTGCCCTCCTGCGTCGCGGTCAGCAGCGGATGCAGCACCTTGATCGGCGCCTTGAACATCTCGACGAACTCGAGCAGACCCTGGTTCGCGAGGCACAACCCGCCGGAGTAGCTGTACGCATCCGGGTCGTCCTGCGCGAAGGTCTCGAGCTTTCGGATGTCGATCTTGCCGGTCAGCGACGAGATGTCCTGGTTGTTTTCATCGCCAGGCTCGGTCTTCGCGATCGCGCATTGCTTGAGCACCGACGGGTAGCGCTTGACGACGCGAAACTTGCGGATGTCGCCGCCGTATTCGTCGAGACGCTTGACCGCCCAAGGCGACATGATGCGCTGCAGGTAGCGCGATGCAATGCCGTACTGCGACTGCAGCACCGGAACGTCCTCGGAGTTGCTGAACAGGCCGAGCGGCGACTCGTTCACCGGCGAGCCCTTCAGCGCATAGAACGGCACCTTTTCCATCAACTGCTTCAGACGTTCGGCGATCGACGATTTGCCGCCGCCAACCGGGCCCAGCAGATAGAGAATCTGCTTCTTCTCTTCCAGCCCCTGCGCTGCATGCCGGAAGTAGGACACGACCTGCTCGATCGGGTCTTCCAGTCCGTAGAAATCGCGAAACGCCGGATAGAGCTTGACGACCTTGTTGCCGAAAATGCGCGACAGCCTCGGATCGCTGTGGGTGTCGAACAGCTCGGGCTCGCCGATTGCATTCAGCAGCCGCTCGGCCGCTGTCGCATAGACCAGCGGGTCCTTCTTGCAAAGCTCGAGGTAGTCCTCGAGCGACAACTCTTCCTCCCGTGCGTGCTCGTAGCGCGTCAGAAAATTTTGGACAACATCCATGAAACCTCCTTCACCGGCGCCGATCGGGTGACGCCATCACCGGTAGAGATAAAACGCTCGATACCGTCCCGGCGCCTACTTCTCAATGTATACCCGCACTACGCTGATGGATAGACCAGCACCAAAGAAAAAAGTTCTAGCGGGAACTATTTGGCAAACGTTGCCGGCGCGCTCGGCATCGACAACTCAAGCAGCGGCGCGGGCCGGCGCGGCGTTGTGCAGCGCGTCATGCGCGATCTTCATCACGTCGCGCGCCGGCAACGACTTGAGTCGGTGATCGCTCCACGCGCGCCGCCAGCTTCTTGCGCCAGGCTGACCCTGCCGCAGGCCCATCATGTGCCGCGCAATCGCCGCCCATGGCGTTCCGTTCTCGCTCGCCTCGCGCACCATGTACTCGACCATACTCCGTTCCACCTCGTCGCGCGTCCGGAGTCGGGCCGATGCGTCGAAGAACTCCGAATCCCAGCACGCGAGCCACCATGGATTGTGGTAAGCCTCGCGCCCCACCATCACGCCATCGAGCCATTGCAACTGCTCGGCGACCTGCTCGCTCGTCGCGATGCCGCCGTTGATGCAGATGACAAGCGTCGGGAAATCGCGTTTCAGCCGATGCACCAGCTCGTAGCGCAGCGGCGGAATCTCCCGGTTCTCCTTCGGCGACAAGCCTTGCAGCCATGCATTTCGTGCGTGCACGATAAAGACTTTGCAGCCGGCCTCGCTGACCGTGCCGACGAAGTCGCGCATGAAACCATAGTCTTCTTCCCGATCGATCCCGATCCTGTGCTTGACCGTCACGGGAATCGTCACCACGTCCTGCATCGCCTTCACGCAGTCGGCGACCAGCCCCGGCTCGGCCATCAGGCAGGCCCCGAACGCGCCGCGCTGCACCCGTGGCGAGGGGCAACCGCAGTTGAGGTTGATTTCAACATAGCCCCATTGCGCGCCGAGCCGGGCACAGTGCGCGAGCTCCTGCGGGTTGCTGCCGCCGAGTTGCAACGCGAGGGGCCGCTCGGCCGTCCCATGGTCCAGATGCCGCGCGACGTCGCCATGGATCAGCGCGCCGGTCGCCACCATCTCGGTGTACAGCAGCGCGTGGTCGGTGAGCTGGCGGTGGAAGAAGCGGCAATGCCGGTCGGTCCATTCCATCATCGGCGCCACCGACAGCTTGCGGGCGTGAGCGTCGTCCGGCCGCCCAAAGGCGCTCGCGCCGCAGCGCGCCGGCGTGGAGGCGGTGCAATGGGCGATCGGCAGCGTCGACATCCGGCGATTATCCCAACCGATCGCGCGCCCGGCCGCCGAGGGTAATATCCAGCGAGACCTTGCCGCACCCGATTCGAACCGGCCCGGCGCCGATCCGCCGACCGGCATCAGGCATGTGGCCGCAGGAGACGAAAGAATGAACAACAGAACCCGCCCTTCGACCGACCAAACATCCGCAGCGCCGCGCCGACATCGCTGGCTGCTGCTGCTGCCGTTGTTGCTGGCAGCGTGCAGCGCATCGGTCCCATTGCCGGAATGGCCGGCCGTGGCCCCGGTGCCTGCAGCCGCATCGCCTCCAATGCCGGCCGCGTCCAGCCCGGCGCCGGCGCAGCCGAATGAAGGAGCACCGGTGCAAGTCACGCCAATCTCGGCGGCGCCGTCCGGCGCGTCCACCACGGCGGCTGCAGCGCCGGTGACCGCGCCCTACGGGCCGGCGGTTGCCGCGCGGTTCGCCGACCCGGCGATCGTCTACAACACGCCGGGGCTGGCACCGGGGCGAACGCGCTTCACGACGAACGAGGAACTGCAGACCTGGCTGCACCAGCTTGCGCGCCAGTCGGCGCAAGGCGCCGGCCCGAACGCAGCCGTGCTGCCACTCGGGGTATCGCAGCGCGGCGCGCCGATCGAGGCGCTGCTCGTCACACGTGCGTCGAGCACCGACTCGGCCACCGTGCTTGCCGCCGCGCGGCCGACGGTGCTGCTGATCGCACAGCAGGAAGGCGACGCGCCCGCCGGCTGCGAAGCCCTGCTCGTCGTCGCGCGCGAGTTGCTGCGCGGCCTGCTGCGACCGACGCTCGACCAGATCAACGTGATCGTTGTGCCGCGTGCGAATCCGGACGGCGCGGCCGCCGGTACGCCGGCGACGGCCGACGGCACCGACCTGCGCCGGGACCATCTGCTGCTCAGCACTCCAGAGGCACAGGCGCTGGCGCGGGTCGCGCGCGAGTACCGGCCGATGGTGGTCGTCGATCTCGAGGAATACCCGGTCGACGGCGGCTTCCTGCGCAAGTTCGGCGCGATCCGCGGCGACGACGCGCTGCTGCAATACGCAACGACCGCCAATGTTCCGGAATTCGTGACGAAGGCTGCAAAGGAATGGTTCCATCGCCCGGTGGTCGCTGCGCTGAAGGCCGCGTCGCTCAGCAGCGACTGGTACTACAGCACCTCCACCGATCCAGCCGACCTGCGGGTCGCGATGGGTAGCATCCGGCCCGACAGCGAACGCAACGTCGAAGGCCTGGAAAACGCGGTCAGCCTGATGATCGCGACGCGCGGCGTCGGCCTCGGCCGGCTGCACATCCAGCGCCGCGTGCACACCGACGTGACGGCCGTTACCGCAATACTGAACGCGACCGTGCGGCGCGCGAACGATCTGGTGCAACTGCGCTCGTACGTCGAACGCGCGGTCAGCGCGCAGGCCTGTACCGAAAACACCGTCGTCGATGCCGCGCCGACGCCGATGCGGCACGACCTGACGCTGATCGACCCGAACACCGGGCTGGACCGCGCCGTCACGGTGGACTGGGACTCCGCGCTGCAGTTGCGAGCGTTGCGCAGCCGCATCCGCCCTTGCGGTTATCTGCTGTCGGCGGCATCCGCAACCGCGGCAGGACGGTTGCGCATGCTGGGCCTGCCGGTGATGCAGGTGACCGAGCCCGGCACCGTGCTCGGCGAAAGCTATCGCCCGGCGGGGCCGGGCCAGACGCCGCCGAGCGGCGCGGGCATCGCGAATGCCGGCCCGGCGCCTGCGGTCGCCGTGAATCTGGTGCGCGGCGCGGTCGACGCGACTGTTGGCAGCTATTACATCCCGGTGGATCAGCCGCTCGGCAGCGTCGCGGTGGCGGCGCTCGAGCCCGACAGCCCGAGCAGTTATTTCGCGAATCACCTGCTCGACGACCTCAAGAGCACGACGCGCGTAATGGCGGTCCCGACGCTCGCGCTGCAGGACGCGCGCTGACCCGCACGCAGCGCGGCGCGCGATACGGAATTTGTAATGATCGACCTGTACTACTGGCCCACGCCGAACGGCTGGAAGATCTCCATCATGCTGGAGGAATGTGGGCTGCCGTACCGGCTGGTACCGGTCAACATCGGCAAGGGCGAGCAGTTCGACCCAAAGTTCCTCGAAATCAGTCCGAACAACCGGATGCCGGCCATCGTCGATCACACGCCGGCCGGCGGTGGTCCGCCGGTGTCGGTGTTCGAAAGCGGCGCAATCCTGATCTACCTCGCGGAGAAGACCGGCCGCCTGCTGCCGCGCGAACCGCGTGAGCGCGTGCAGGTACTGCAATGGCTGATGTGGCAGATGGGCGGCCTCGGGCCGATGGCGGGGCAGAACGGTCATTTCCTGCTGTACGCCCCCGAGAAGATCCCTTATGCGGTCGCACGCTACGGCAACGAAGTCAACCGGCTGTACGGCGTGCTCGACGCGCAGCTCGCGCGCACCCAGGCCTTCGTCGCAGGCAGCGCGTTCTCGATTGCCGACATCGCGATCTTTCCGTGGATCCGCACGCACAAGGCGCAACAGGTCGCGCTGGACGACTTTCCCGCGGTGAAGCGCTGGTACGACGCGATGTTCCTGCGCCCGGCCGTCAAACGCGGTCTGGACCTGGGCAAGGACCTGCGTGCGCCGGCGCTGACCGACGAGGCGCGCCGCGCGCTGTTCGGACAGACGGCACAAAGCGTGCGCGATGCCAGCCACCATCACCACCCGTGACCGTTTGACTCGAGGAGGAGCCCCGCGATGATCGAATTCTTCTTCGACTGCTCCAGCCCCTGGACCTACCTCGCGTTCCACAACATCCAGCCGCTCGCGCGCGAACTCGGCGTGGCCGTGGCCTGGCGACCGATCCTGGTCGGTGGAGTGTTCAACGCGGTCAATGCTTCCGTCTACGCGTTGCGCGAGCACCAGGACGCACCGAAATACCGATACATGCTCAAGGATCTGCAGGATTGGGCGCGCACCGCGGGCCTGAAGATCGTGATGCCGCCGACCGTGTTTCCGGTCAACAGCGTGCGCGCGATGCGCGGCTGCCTCTGGCTCGAACCGCAGGGCAAGCTGGTCGCGTTCGCCGCCGCCGTGTTCGAGGCCTACTGGCAGCGCGACGAAGACATTTCGCAAGACGCGGTGCTGGCGCAGGCCTGCACCGAGGCGGGCGTGGAGCCGCAGAAGTTTTTTGCCGGCATCGCGACGCCCGAGGTCAAGCAACAACTCAAGGCCAACACCGACGAACTGATCCGCCGCGGCGGATTCGGCTCGCCGACAATGTTCTTCGGCGACGACATGTATTTCGGCAACGACCGGTTGCCACTGCTGCAAAGCGCGGTACTGCGCTCGCACGGCGCACCGGCATAGAACCCGCAACCGTCAAGCGCCGATCACGACCACGGTACGCCCTTTTGCCCGCCCCTGGATGTAGGCGTCGAACGCGGCGGGCAGTTGCGCGAACGCGATGCGGTGGCTGACGCTCGCCAGATGCCGCGGCTTCAGATCGGTCGCCAGCCGGTCCCAGACGATCTGGCGCGTGGGGAAACCCATGTAGCCCGAGTCGATGCCGAGCAGGCTCACGCCGCGCAGGATGAACGGGTAGACGGTCGACACGAGCTTGTGGCTTCCCGCATTGCCGATGCTGGCCACGGTGCCGGCCTGCTTCATCGTCGCGAGCAGCCAGTGCAGCACCGCGCCGCCCACGTTGTCGACCGCGCCGGCCCAGGTGCCGGCCTCCAGCGCTCGGACCTTGTCGAAGTCGATTTCCGAGCGCAGCCGAACCTCCGCCGCGCCGAGACTGCGCAACGCATCGGCCTCCGACGCCTTGCCGGTCAGCGCGACGACGTGATAACCCAGGCTTGCGAGCATGTCGATCGCGAGCGTGCCGACGCCGCCGGTCGCGCCGGTCACGACGACCGGCCCGCGATCGGGCGCCAGCCCGTTCTGCTCCATGCGCACGATCCCGAGTGCGGCCGTGAATCCTGCGGTGCCGACCGCCATCGCCTCGAACAGGTCGAGCCCGTCGGGCAGCGGCACCACCCAGCGCGCCGGCACCCGCGCGAACTCGGCATAGCCGCCGTGGTGCGACACGCCGATGTCGAAGCTGGTGCAGATCACCGGGTCGCCCGGCTTGAAACGGGGATCGGCGCTTTCGACCACTACGCCCGCCATGTCGATGCCGCCGACGCAGGGAAAGCGGCGGATGATGTTGCCGGTGCCGGTGGCGGCCAGCGCATCCTTGTAGTTGATGCTCGAGTAGTGCACCTTGAGCGTCACTTCGCCCGCGTCGAACTGCTCGCGCGTGAGCTGGGTCATGCGGCCGGCCACCTTGCCGTCGCTGCCTTTTTCGATCAGGTATGCGTTGAATGGCTCCATCGCTTTGCCTTCGGTTGTCCTGTGTCCGCCGCCCCAAATCGAAGAAACCCGCCGCAGCGGGTTTCAGTGACGAGACGCGGCGCGCTGCCTCAACCCATGTGCAGGCCGCCGTTCACCGAGAAGTCGGCGCCGGTCGAGTAGCCGCCTTCGTCCGACGCCAGCCAAGCGATGATCGATGCGATCTCCTCGGGCGTGCCCAGGCGCTTGACCGGGATGGTCGCGACGATCTTGTCGAGCACCTCCTGGCGGATCGCCCGGACCATGTCGGTGCCGATGTAGCCGGGGCTCACCGTGTTCACCGTCACGCCCTTGCCGGCGAGCTCCTGCGCCAGCGCCATCGAGAAGCCGTGGATGCCCGCCTTCGCGGTCGAGTAGTTGACCTGGCCGAACTGCCCCTTTTGCCCGTTCACCGAGCTGATATTGACGATGCGGCCCCAGTTCGCCTCGAGCATGCCGTCGACCACCTGCTTGGTCACGTTGAACATGCTGTCCAGGTTGGTCGACATCACCGCATCCCAATCGGCCTTGCTCATCTTGCGGAACTGGCCGTCGCGCGTGATGCCCGCGTTGTTGACCAGCACCGCCACCGGGCCGTGCTCGGCCTTCACCTTCTCGAACGCGGCGACCGTCGAGTCCCAGTCGCTGACGTTGCCGACCGACGCGTGGAACGTGTAGCCGAGTGCCTTCTGCTCGCCGATCCATTTGGCGTGGTCGCGGGTCGGGCCGCAGCCGGCGATCACCGTGAAGCCCTCCTTGTGCAGACGCTGGCAGATCGCGGTGCCGATGCCGCCCATGCCGCCGGTGACGTACGCTACTTTCTTGCTCATGACTTGCTCCTCTGATTTTCAGTTGCTATTGAAACCGTAGCTACAACCCATTGACCTGCCTTGGCTATGGCACGATTTTGCTAAAAATCGCGCACGGCCGCGGCGAATGCCCTCAGCGCTCGACCGCCAGCGCCACGCCCATGCCGCCGCCGATGCACAGCGACGCAAGGCCCTTCTTCGCGTTGCGGCGCTGCATCTCGTGCAGCAGCGTCACCAGGATGCGGCAGCCGGACGCGCCGATCGGGTGGCCGATCGCGATCGCGCCGCCGTTGACGTTGACCTTGGCCGGATCGACCTCGAGCAGTTTGTTGACCGCGCAGGCCTGCGCGGCAAAGGCTTCGTTCAGCTCGAACAGATCGATGTCGCTCACGCTCCAGCCGGCGCGCTTCAATGCCTTCTTGGTCGACG
Organism: Burkholderiaceae bacterium; assembly: GCA_030123545.1. NCBI lineage: Bacteria > Pseudomonadati > Pseudomonadota > Betaproteobacteria > Burkholderiales > Burkholderiaceae > Burkholderiaceae bacterium. The sequence goes on from CP126124.1 coordinate 2,529,086, forward strand.
GCACCGGACCGAGGCCCATCGTCGCCGGGTCGAGGCCGCTGGTGCCGTAGGACACGATGCGCGCCAGTGGCTTGAGGCCCAGCGCGGCGGCCTTCTTGGCCGACATCACCACCACCGCGGCCGCGCCGTCGTTGATGCCGCTCGCGTTGCCCGCCGTCACGCTGCCGGCCTTGTCGAACGCGGGTTTCAGGCCGGCCAGCGCCTCGGCGTTGGTCTTCTTGTTGATGAACTCGTCGCTGTCGAACACGACCGGGTCGCCCTTGCGTTGCGGGATCGAAACCGGCGTGATCTCGTCCTTGAACCGGCCGGCGGCCTGCGCGGCGGCGGCCTTCTGCTGGCTGCCCAGGGCCAATGCGTCCTGCATGTCGCGCGTGATGCCTTCCTGCTTCGCGACGTTTTCGGCCGTGATGCCCATGTGATAGCGGTTGTAGACGTCCCACAGGCCGTCGACGATCATCGAATCGATCATCTTCCAGTCGCCCATGCGCATGCCGTCGCGGCTGCCGAGCAGCACGTGCGGCGCCGCGCTCATGTTCTCCTGGCCGCCGGCCACGACGATCTCGCTGTCGCCGGTGGCGACCGCCTGCGCGGCCAGCATCACCGCCTTCAGGCCGGAGCCGCAGACCGCGTTGATGGTCAGCGCCGGCGTTTCCTTCGTGATGCCGGCCTTGATCAGCGCCTGGCGCGCCGGGTTCTGGCCGCTGCCGGCCGCCAGCACCTGGCCCATGATCACTTCGCCGACCTGATCCGGACCGACCCTGGCGCGCTCGAGCGCCGCCTTGATGGCGATGCTGCCGAGCTCGGTCGCCGGCACCTTGGCCAGCGAGCCGCCGAACTTGCCGACGCCGGTGCGAACGGCCGAAACGATGACGATGTCTTCCATACGATCCTCCATGGGTTGAAATTCAGGCCTTGGCCTTGACGTAACGGCCCGGTGCCGGTTCGATCGCCTTGTACTTGCCGTTGCCGTAATCCTTGGGCGCAGGAATCCGTGCGCCACCGTGGCCGGCGAGCCATTCGGACCAGTCGGTCCACCAGCTGCCCGGATACTCTTTCGCGCTGGCGATCCAGTCCTCGACCCGCGGCGGAAATCGGTTGTGGTCCGCGATCCAGTGGCTGCGCTTCTTCTTCGCTGGCGGGTTGATCACTCCGGCGATATGCCCGGACGCGCCCATCACGAAACGCTTCTTGCCGGGCAGCCACTGGGTCGACGCATAAGCGCCGCCGATCGGAACGATATGGTCTTCGCGCGAGCCGTAGATGTAGACCGGCATGTCGACGCGCCGCAGGTCGATCTTCTGGCCGCAGACTTCGGCCCGGCCGGGTTTGACCAGAAGGTTCTCGTGGTAGGTGTTGCGCAGATACCAGGCATAGAACGGCCCCGGCAGATTGGTCGAATCGCTGTTCCAGTACAGCAGATCGAATGCCGGCGGTGTTTCGCCTTTCAGGTAGTTGCCGACCACGTAGTTCCAGACCAGTTCGTTCGGCCGCAGGAAGCTGAAGGTCGATGCCAGATCCTGGCCTTTCAGCAGACCGCCGTCACCCATCTCGAACTCGCGGTACTTCACCATCATCTCGTCGATGAAGATGTCGAGAATGCCGGTGTCGCGGAAGTCGAGCAGCGTGGTCAGGAACGTGGTGCTGGCCACCGGTTTTTCGCCGCGCGCCGCCAGCACCGCCAGCGCGGTGCAGAGAATCGTGCCGCCGACGCAAAAGCCCAGCGCATTGATCGTCTTCGCGCCGGTGATCTCGCGCGTGATCGCGATCGCCTTGATCGCGGCCTGGTCGATGTAGTTGTCCCAGGTCTTCTTCGCAAGCGTCGCATCGGGATTGCGCCAGCTCACGACGAAGGTGCGGTGGCCCTGCGCCACGGCGTAGCGGATCAGCGAGTTTTCCGGCTGCAGGTCGAGGATGTAAAACTTGTTGATGCAAGGCGGCACCAGCAGGAACGGCCGCTCGTACACCTTGTCGGTCAACGGCTTGTATTCGACCAGCTGGAACAGCTCGTTCTCGAACACGACCGCGCCCTCTGTGGTCGCGACGTTCTTGCCGACCTCGAACACGCGCTCGTCGGTCATCGACACATGGCCCTGGCGGAAATCCTGCAGCAGGTTCGCGACGCCGCGCGCGATGCTCTCGCCCTGGGTCTCGATCGCCTTCTGCTGCGCGTCGGGGTTGAACGCCAGGAAATTGCTCGGCGCCGACGCCGACAGCCACTGCTCGACGCCGAACCGGACCCGGGAGCGCGTTTTCTCGTCGCCGTCGATCGCCTCGGCCAGCGCCATCATCGTGCGCGCATTGAGCAGATAGGAGGCGGCCGTAAACGATGCCAGCGGATTCTTGCCCCAGGCCTCGGCGCTGAAGCGCCGGTACCGGTCCTTCTTGGCCGGCGACTCGCCCTGCATGGTTTCGTTCCACAGTTCGGTCGCGTCGCGAAGGTACTGCTGCTGCAGTTCCATCAGCTTGGCCGGTGCCAGCTTGATCGGCGTCGCGCCCTCGCCCGCCGCGCCCTGGCCGAGGCCCTGCATCGCTTGCAGCGCCTGGTTCCAGCCTTCGCTGAACATGTTCTGCAGGTCCTGCGCGGTACCGGTCCAGGACTCCGAGGGATTGAGCGTCATGTTGTCTCCTAGCTCACCGCAATACGATACGGACGAATTTAACACCCATGCTAGCGGATGCGCAGTGCGCGAGGCAGTTTTATTTGCCGCGCCCCGCCTTCACCACCGGCGCGCCGCGGTGGCTCAGGCGAGCCAGATGCAGGCCGCCATCCGGCCGCTGCCGCCTTCGCTTGCCTGGTCGCGCCGGTATGAATGAAAACGAGCGGGGTTGCCGACGGTGCACCAGCCGGCACTGCCGTCATTGCCATACACGCTGGTCACGCCGAGCGCGCCGAGGCGCTGGCGTGCCAGCCCCGGCAGGTCGGCCAGCCAGCGGCTGGTGCGGCCCGGTCGAAAGCAGGCCGTCGCGGCCGGGTCGTGCGCCTCGAACGCCGCCTTCACTTCCGCGCCGACCTCGAAGCGCTCGGGGCCGATGCAAGGCCCCAGCCACGCGAGCAGTTCGATGTCCGCGCCGCGCCCTCCGCCGTCCCGCGCCAGCGCATCGCGCAGCGCGCCCACTGTCGCCTCCAGCACCCCGGTTCCCCCGGCGCCGGCCAGGCCGCGCCAGCCGGCATGGGCCGCGGCCACCGCCCGCGCGCTGCGGTCGGTCAGCAGCACCGGAAGGCAGTCGGCAACCAGGATCGTGCAGGCCACGCTAGAGGCAGCGCTGACGCAGCCGTCGGCCACCGCGCCGTCCGCGGTCCGCGCGTCCTGCAGGGCCAACGCAGCAACCTGCCAGCCGTGCACCTGCCGCAGAAAGACCGGGTGCGCGCCGATCGCCTGCGCAAACCGGCGCCGATTCTCCTGCACCGCCGCCGGATCGTCGCCGACATGGTCGCCCAGGTTCAGGCTCGCATACGGTGCATTGCTCACGCCGCCGCCGCGCGTGGTGCACAGCGCGCGCACCCGCGGCGGCACCGGCCAGTCCGGCACGATCCAGTCGTGGGGCAGGCCCGCCGGCTCAGGGTTCGGCATCGGGACAGGCGGAAGGTTGGGCCTTCTGGAACGCATCGAGCTTCATGCAGGCGTCGAACACGGCCAGGGTGCGGGACAGGCCGTCGAAGTTCGTGTTGAAGCGCCGGCCGTTGAAGATCTGCGGCACCAGGCAGCAGTCGGCCAGCGTCGGGGTTTCGCCCCAGCAATAGGTCGATGAAGGCGCGAGTGCAAGCTCGCGCTCGAACGCTTCCAGCCCGGTGCGCACCCAATGCCGATACCAGTGGTTCTTCGCGTCATCGCTGGCATGCAGTTCGTGCACCAGGTATTTGAGCACGCGCAGGTTGTTCAGCGGATGAATTTCGCAGGCCACGGTCTGCGCGAGCGAACGCACCCGTGCGCGGCCCAGCGCGTCCTTCGGCAGCAGCGGCGGCTGTGGATGGGTTTCGTCCAGGTATTCGATGATCGCCATTGATTGCCCGAGATGCTGCCCGTCGACCTCGAGCGTCGGCACCAGCAGCGTCGGCGACAGCGCCGCATAGTCCGGCTTCCTGTGCTCGCCCCGGACCAGATGCACCGGCACGTAGTCGTAGTCCAGCCCCTTGAGCTCGAGTGCGATGCGCACCCGGAACGAGGCGGACGAGCGGAAGTAGTTGTAGAGCTTCATGGCCGCAAGAATAAACCCGGCCGACCGCGCCTGCGCGCGATGCGGCACGGGCCGCGTAGACGCCGGCTCCGCGCGCCACGGTTCGCTATGCTTTCAATAGCTTGGATTGCATGCTGTTCGCCGGCTTCTGGCCAATTCGATGCATAAAATCGGCCTGCGGCACGCGCGCTGTCGCAGCGCTAGACTGTGCCGATGATGCGGCCGTTCGGCTGCACCACCTCGCCACCCGCCCGCCAGGAGCCCAACACATGATCCTCGAACTCGCCGACATCCGCATCCAGCCCGGCCGGCAGGCCGAATTCGACGAAGCGATCGCGCGCGGCGTGCGCACCGTGATCTCGCACGCGAAGGGCTTTGGCGGCTACCAGATCTTCAAATGCGTGGAGACGCCGGAGCGCTACCTGCTGCAGATCCGGTGGGACACGCTGGAGGACCACACCGTCGCGTTCCGCCAGTCGCCGGCGTTCGCCGAGTGGCGCGCGATCGTCGGGCCGTTCTTCGCGGCGCCGCCGTTCGTCGAACACTTCAGCCTGCTGGCGCCATCGCACTGACGCTGCGCGCGGCGCTACGGCCGCGGCGCGGCATCGGCTTACAGCACCAGTTTGCGCAACAGCGCGATCAGCTGCTCGCGCTCGTGACTGTCCAGCGCGTCGACGATGCGGGTCTGCACGCGGCGCACTGTGCGTTTCATCTGCTGCGCCACCAACTCGCCCTGCGGCGTGACCCACAGCAGCTTGCGCCGCTTGTCCGCGGCGTCGGCCTCGCGCCGGATCAGGCCCTTGGCCTCGAGCCGCCCGATCACCGAGCCCGAAGTCGCCGCGTCGAACGCGACCCGGCCCGCCAGCGTGATCTGGTCTTCGCCCGGCCGCTCGATCAGCGCGTTCAGGATCGCGAACTGCACCGGCGTGATGTCGAACTCGGCCGCTTCTTCCATGAAGATCGCGACCGAGCGCTGGTGCGCCCGGCGGATCAGGTGGCCCGGCGCATGCTCGAGATCGAAGCCCTTTGCCATGGTGGGAGTGTAGCGGCCAGCGCGCCGCGCGGAAGCCGCGTCCGGTGGCAGTTCGATCGGCACCCGCTATGCTCGCAAGCATGACGCCGACTCCGATGCAACGCGGCTCCGATCTGCTCGACGAGCCGGCGCGCCGCACCCCGGTGCTCGGCGAGTACGAGGTCGTGGTGCTCGGCGGCGGGCCGGCCGGCATCGCGGCCGCAGCCGCTGCCGCGCGCGCGGGCCGTTCCACGCTGCTGGTGGAGCGCTACGGCTTTCTCGGCGGCATGGGCACCGCGGCGGGTGTGACGAACTTCTGCGGCCTGCATGCGAACGTGCACGGCACGATCCGTCAGGTGGTGCACGGCGTCGCGGACGACCTGCTCTCGCGCATCGATCGGCTCGGCGGCCTGAATGCGCCGCATACGGTGTTCGGCAAGACCTGGGCCCAGGCCTACGACACCTCGGCGTACAAGATCGCGGCCGACGATCTGCTGGCGTCCTGCGGAGCGCAGCTGCTGTTCCACGCGCTCGCGGTCGGCACGCTGATGGCGTCGCCCACGCGCATTGCCGCGCTGCTGGTCGAAACTCGGTCCGGGCGCTATGCGGTGCGCGGGCGCTGCTTCGTCGACGCATCGGGCGACGGTGATCTCGCCGCCTGGGCCGGCGCGCCGTTCGAGAAAGGCGATGCGGCCGGCCATCTGCTGTATCCGTCGACGATGTTTCGCGTCAGCGGTGTCGACCCGGACCGCGCCGGTTCGGACTGGAGCCTGATCCCGCGGCTGATGCAGCAGGCCGAGGCCGAGGGACGTTACCGGTTCCCGCGCAAGACGCCGATCGTGCGCCCGCAGAAGCACGCAGCCGAATGGCGCGTGAACCTGACGCAACTCGCGAACGCGGCCGGCAACGCCATCGACGGCACGAACGCGCAGGAACTCAGCGACGCCGAAATCCAGGGCCGGCGCCAGATCGCCGAGGTTGCGGGCTTTCTGAAGGAGGTCCCCGGCTTCGAGAATTCGTACATCGTCGACATCGCGCCGCAGGTCGGCATCCGCGAGACGCGGCGCGTACGCGGTTTGTATCAGCTCACTGAAGGCGACGTGCTCGGCTGCGCGAGCTTCAACGACGTGATCGGCGTCAACGGCTGGCCGCTCGAACTGCATCTGAAGGGCGACGTGGAATGGCGCTGGCCGCCGATTCCGCAAAGCCGCGGCTTCAACCATCTGCCGTACCGGATGACCGTGCCGGTCGGCCTGGACAACCTGTGGGTCGCCGGACGCTGCGCGTCGATGACGCACGAGGCGCAGTCGGCCGCGCGCGTCAGCGGCGCCTGCTTCGTGATGGGCCAGGCGGCCGGCAGCGCCGCGGCGCTGGCACTGGCAAACGACAGCACGGACGACAGCACCGCCGCGTCGGTCGACCCGGCCGCGCTGCAGCGCCGGCTCGAAGCCGACGGCGCCTGGCTCGGCGTTGACTAGAAACGCCCGAACAGCCTCGTGGCACACTGCGCGCAGGGGCGCAAGATAGCGCACCGGCGGGACGCTCGCCCACCCCTCTCCACCTTTCCCCGACCAGCCGCCATTGCCCATCGATCATGAGCTACCTGTTCGAACCGATTCCCGTCGTCTCGCTCCCCGTCGCCGGCCGTAGCGAACGCTTTCCAGTGCACCGCGTGTACTGCGTGGGCCGCAACTACGTCGAGCACGCGAAGGAGATGGGCTTCAGCGGGCGCGAGCCGCCGTTCTTCTTCCTGAAGCCGGCCGACGCGGTCGTGACCGGCGAAGCGGGAGCCACGTTCGATGTCCCCTACCCCAGCCTCACGAACAGCCTGCACCACGAAATCGAACTGGTGGTCGCGATCGGCGAAGGCGGACGCAACATCCCGGCCGCGCAGGCCGCTCGCCACGTCTTTGGTTACGCGGTCGGGCTGGACATGACGCGGCGCGACCTGCAGAACGACATGAAGAAGCAGGGGCGGCCCTGGGACATCGGCAAGGCGTTCGACCGCTCGGCGCCGGTCGGCGTCGTCACGCCCGCGAGCGAAGCCGGCGACGTCGTGCAGGCCGAGATCAGCCTCAGCGTGAACGGCGAACAGCGCCAGCGCAGCGACCTGTCCAAACTGATCTGGAACATAGCCGAGGTGATCGAGCACCTGTCGGCCGCATGGGAACTCGCGCCCGGCGACCTGATCTTCACCGGAACCCCGGAGGGCGTCGCGGCAGTCGTGTCCGGCGACCTGCTCGTTGGCGAAGTGACCGGCCTGCAAGCGCTGCGCGTTCGGATCACTTAAAGCCCGCGGCAGCGGCATGACGCAAAGGCGCGGCGGCCGGTGCCGCCCCGGGCGCCCGTTGCTCGTAAACTCGGAGTCCATGTTTCTGCGCCGCCCGATCAAGCATTGCCGCAACTGCGGGGCGGCCGTGGTCTATCGGCTGCCGGGCGACGGCGACACGCGCGAGCGCGCCGTGTGCCCCGCCTGCGGCACGATCCACTACGAAAACCCGCTGAACGTGGTCGGCACGGTCCCTTATTGGGGCGAACTCGTGTTGCTTTGCAAGCGCAACATCGAACCGCGCTGGGGCAAGTGGACACTGCCCGCGGGCTTCATGGAACTGAACGAAACCACCGCGCAGGGCGCGGCGCGCGAAACCGAAGAGGAAGCCGGCGCGCGCTTCGAGATGGAAGAGCTGTTCACCGTGATCAACGTGGTGCAGGTCGGCCAGGTCCATCTGTTCTACCGCGCCCGCTTGCTCAGCGACCAGTTCCAGCCCGGCCATGAAACGATAGAGGCCCGGCTGTTCAGCGAAGACCAGATCCCGTGGGACGAGATCGCGTTCAGAACGGTCAAGACCACGCTGCAGTGCTACTTCGAGGACCGGCGCCTGGGCCGGTTCACGGTGCACAGCGCGGACATCGTGCATTCGGTCCGCCCTGAATGATCGCCGACGTAAAAAAGGCCGCCGGGTATCGCTACCGGGAGGCCTTTGCGTCGGCTTGGTCGGTGTGAAAGGATTCGAACCTTCGACCCCTTGCACCCCATGCAAGTGCGCTACCAGGCTGCGCCACACACCGACAAGCTGTCGATTATAGCGAGCAGGGTTCAGACGGCCGGGGTCAGCAGCTCGCGGATCTCGAGCAATTCGCGGCGCACGATCTGCAGTTGCAGCAGCGCGTCGGCCTCGTCGAGCGCGGCGCCGGGCGCATCCTTCGCGGTCGCGAACGCCTGCTCGTCCAGGCCCTGCGCGTCGATCACGCCGCCCTCGTCGTGCCGGCGTTGCTCGCGCTCGGACTGGGCCATTTCCTGCAGCTTGTTGCGCGCGCCGCTGATCGTGAAACCCTGGTCGTACAGCAGGTCGCGGATGCGCCGGATCATCAGCACCTCGTGATGCTGGTAGTAACGGCGGTTGCCGCGCCGCTTTACCGGTCGCAGCTGCGTGAACTCCTGCTCCCAATAGCGCAGCACATGGGGCTTGACGCCGCACAGCTCGCCGACCTCGCCGATCGTGAAGTAGCGTTTGACCGGAATCGGTGGGAGATTTTTCTCCATTGAAATCAATGCGGTACGAGCAGAATTTGATATTTTAGGCTAGCAGGCGGGCGGGCCGCTGCGGCACGGAAGATGCGTTCTTTCCTAGCAGCGGCGTCAAGCCTCACGCGTCTTCCGAGGCCGATTCGTCCGGCGCGGGCTCGCCCTGGATCAGTGCCTTGAGCTTGTGGCTGGCGTGGAAAGTCACGACACGGCGCGCGCGGATCGGGATCACCTCGCCGGTGCGCGGATTGCGGCCAGGGCGCGGCGCCTTCGAGCGGATCTGGAAGTTTCCGAAGCCGGAAATCTTCACGTCGGTGCCGTCGACCAGCCTGGACGCGATCAACTCGAAGAACGCGTCGACCATCTCCTTGGACTCGCGCTTGTTCAGCCCGATCTGCTCGAACAGCAGTTCGGCCAGTTGCGCCTTGGTCAGCGCCGGTGTCTCCAGACTGTCGACTTCGAATTCCATCGCGTCCTCCCGGGATCGTGTTCGTTGTTTGCCGCCTCAGGCACGCAGCCGCGCTCCGAGCCGCCGCGCGAGGCCATCGACGATCGCCTGCACCTGGCTGTCGATCTGCGCGTCGGTCAGCGTCGCCGCGTCGCTGCGCAGCGACAGGCGCACCGCGAGGCTCTTCTCGCCGGCCGCCAGCGCATTCGTGGCCTGCTTCGGCCGGTACAGGTCGAACAACGTCGCGCCCTGCAACAGCGCAGCGTCCGCCGCCGCATCGATCGCCGCAAGCAGCGCGGCGTGCGTCACCTGCTCCGGCACGATCACCGCGATGTCGCGCGCCACCGCTTGTTGCCGGGCCAGCGGGCGGAACGACGGCACGCCCTTGGCGAGCACTGGATCGAGCGCGAGTTCGAACAGCACCGGCGCATCGGCCAGACCCCAGCTCTGGCGCCAGCGCGGATGCAGTTCGCCGACGAAGCCGATCGCCTCCCCATGCAGCACGACCTTCGCGGAGCGGCCGGGGTGCAGCGCCGGATGCTCGGCCGGTTCGAACTGCGCGAGCCGCGGTGCCAGCAGCGCCTCCAGATCGCCCTTGGCGTCGAAGAAATCGGCCCTGCGCTCGGCCAGCCCCCATTGCAGCCGATCCACGCCGCCGTAGGCCAGGCCGGCGACGCGCATCGGCTGCCCGATGCCGGCGACCGACGCATCGGCATCGCGCACCGACGGGTCGCGCCAAAACACTCTGCCGATCTCGAACACGCGCACGCGCTCGGCACGGCGGTCCAGGTTGAACTTCAAAACTTGTAGCAAAGAACCAAGCAGCGACGATCGCATCACGCTCATCTGGCTCGCAATCGGGTTGAGCACGCGGATCGGCTGCGCGTTGCCGGCGAGTTCGCGCTCCCAGCGCTCGTCGACGAAGCTGAAGTTGATCGTCTCCTGGTAACCCAGGGCCGCAAGCTCGCGTCGCAGGCTGAACGGGCTGCGCTGCGCTTCGGAGCGAACCCGCGCCGTGACCGGCGCGAGCGGCGGGGTCTCCGGCAGGCGCTGGTAACCGACGATGCGCGCGACCTCCTCGATCAGGTCCTCCTCGACCTGCAGGTCGAAGCGGTACGGCGGCGGCTCCACGGTGATGCTGCCATCGCCTTGCGTGATGGAGAACCCGAGTCGCGCCAACGCTTCGAAGCACTGCGCCTGCGTGAGCGGCATGCCGAGCACCTTGGCGGCGCGGCTCACCCGCAGCGTGACCGGCGCAGGCGCCGGCAGCTTGACCTGCTGATCGTCGATCGGGCCGCAGGCCGTGTCGGCGGTGCCGCAGATGTCGACGATCAGCCGCGTGATGCGCTCGATGTGCTGCGCCGTCAGGCTCGGATCGACGCCGCGCTCGAAGCGGTGGCCGGCATCGGTCGCGAAACCGAACCGGCGCGAGCGCCCGGCGACTGCCTCGGGCCACCAGAACGCGGCTTCGACGTACACGTTGCGGGTCGCATCGGCGACGGCGGTCGCGTCGCCGCCCATGATGCCGGCCAGCGACTCCACCTCGCGCGCGTCGGCGATCACGCCGACGGTCTCGTCGACCGTGACCGTGTTGCCGTTCAGCAGCTTGAGCTGCTCGCCGGCGCGGCCCCAGCGCACGTCGAGGCCGCCGTGGATCTTGTCGAGGTCGAAGATGTGCGTCGGCCGGCCGTATTCGAACATCACGTAGTTCGAGATGTCGACCAGCGCGGTCACGCTGCGCTGACCGCAGCGCGCGAGCCGCTCGACCATCCAGGCCGGCGTCGCGGCGCGCGTATCGACGCCGCGCACGATGCGCCCCGAAAAGCGTCCGCACAGGTCCGGCGCACTGATCTTCACCGGCAGCCGTTCGGACGTGGTCGCAGCGACCGCGGGAATCGCGGGCGTGCGCAGCGGCGCGCCGGTCAGCGCCGACAGCTCGCGCGCGACGCCGTACACGCTCAGTGCATGCCCCAGGTTCGGCGTGAGTTTGAGCGTGAACACCGTGTCGTCCAGGTCCAGCGCGGCGCGGATGTCCTGGCCCACGGCCAGGTCGGGCGACAGTTCGAGCAGGCCGCCGTGATCGTCGGACAGCTTCAGCTCGCGTGCCGAACACAGCATGCCCTGGCTGTCGACACCGCGCAGCCGGCCCAGCTTGATGACCAGCGGCTTGCCATCGTCGCCCGGCGGCAACTCGGCGCCGACCAGCGCGCACGGCACCTTGATGCCGGCGCGCGCGTTCGGTGCGCCGCAGACGATGTCGAGCAGCGCGCCCTGCCCCGCATCGACCTGGCACACGCGCAAGCGATCGGCGTTCGGATGCGGCTCGGCGCGCAAGATGGCGCCCACCACGACGCGGGTGAACGGCGGCGCGACAGGCCGCAACTCCTCCACCTCGAAGCCGCCCATGGTCAGGGTGTCGGCCAGTTGATCGGTGGTTAGCGGCGGGTTGCAGAACTCGCGCAGCCAGGATTCGGGAAACTGCATGGAAACTCTCGCTCAGCGGAACTGGCTCAGAAAGCGGAGGTCGCCCTCGAAGAACAGGCGCAGGTCACTGACACCGTAGCGCAGCATCGCGAGCCGGTCGATACCGGAGCCGAACGCAAAGCCGATGAAGCGCTCCGGGTCCAGCCCCATGTTGCGCACCACCTGCGGATGCACCTGGCCCGAACCCGACACCTCCAGCCACCGACCCGCCAACGGGCCGGACTGGAACTGGATGTCGATCTCGGCGCTGGGCTCGGTGAATGGGAAGTAGCTGGGCCTGAAGCGCAAGACCAGATCGTCGGTCTCGAAGAACGCCTTGCAGAAATTCAGGTAGGTGACCTTCAGGTCCTTGAAGCTTACGTTCTCGCCCAGCCACAGCCCCTCGACCTGGTGGAACATCGGCGAGTGCGTGGCGTCGTTATCGACGCGGTAGGTGCGGCCCGGCGCGATGACGCGGATCTCGCTCGCCTCGCCGCGCGCCAGCCCATCGGCATGTCGGCGCGCGTGGGCGGCGGCGTAGCGGATCTGCATCGGGCTGGTGTGCGGGCGCAGGTTCAGGAACTGGCCATCCCCGCCCTTGATATCGACGTAGAACGTGTCCTGCATCGAGCGCGCCGGGTGGTTGGGCGGGTTGTTCAGCGCGGTGAAGCTGAACCAGTCGCTCTCGATCTCGGGGCCGTCGGCCACGTCGAAGCCCATGCTGCCGAAAATCTGCTCGATCCGCTCCCAGGCCAAGCTGATCGGATGCAAGCCTCCCAGGCCACGCTCGCGTCCGGGCAGGGTCACGTCCAGCGCCTCGGCCTGCAACTGGCGTGAGAGTTCAATGTCGGCCAGCGCCTGTCTGCGCGCGGCAAGCAGCGCTTCAATCGCCTGCTTGGCCTGGTTGATCGCCGCGCCGCGCGTCTTCTTCTCGTCGACCGGGAGGCTGGCCAGCCCCTTCATCAGCTCGGTGATGCGACCAGCCTTGCCGAGGAAGCGCGCCTTTGCGTTCTCCAGCTCGGCGGGCGAAGCCGACTCCGCAAAGCCGTCTCGCGCGGCATCGATCAATGTGTCCAGTTCATCCATTCGATTCACGCCCAATGACGAAGGGCCAGCGCTCTTTCAAGCCCCAGCCCTTGTTTCCCGGTCACTGGATGCTATTTAAAGAATAGCATCCGCCGTCGGCTCAGGCTTCCAGCTTGGCCTTGACCTGCTCCACGATCGCGGCGAACGCCGCCTTGTCGTGCACCGCGATGTCGGCCAGCATCTTGCGGTCGACCTCGATCGCGGCACGGCGCAGGCCGTTCGCGAACTGGCTGTAGGTCAGGCCGCATTCGCGTGCCGCCGCGTTGATGCGGGCGATCCACAACTGGCGGAACACGCGCTTCTTGGTCCGGCGGTCACGGTAGGCATACTGCCCGGCCTTCATCACCGCCTGCTTGGCGATGCGGAACACATTGCCGCGGCGGCCGCGGTAGCCCTTGGCAAGGGCGAGAACTTTCTTGTGGCGGGCGCGGGCCGTGACGCCACGTTTCACGCGAGGCATTTGCTTAACTCCTTGTTCGTCAGTCGGTCAAAGGCCGGCCTTGGGCAGCATCTGCGCGACGTGACCCATGTTGGTCTCGTGCACCGATACCGCGCCGCGCAGGTGGCGCTTGTTCTTGGTGGTCTTCTTGGTCAGGATGTGACGCTTGAAGGCCTGACCGCGCTTGACGGTGCCGCCGGGACGAACGCGAAAACGCTTCTTCGCGCTGCTCTTGGTTTTCATCTTGGGCATTCGATGCTCCTGTTGCTTGTGCTCGTGAGGCGTCTGCGAATGCAGCCTTGCGGGCCCCGAGCCACTTGTTCGTGGCGCTCGTCATGCGCCACCTTGTCCAACGGCGGCTTGCGCGCGCCATCACCGACGGGGAGACGACGAATCCTCCCCCAACCTAATCTCGCCCGCGGCCGGCATAACGCCGCGGGCGGACAGCCGCGCTGGGTCAGGCCCCTTGCACCGCGCCGGCCGGTGCGGGCTGGGCCGCATCCGGCGCCGGCTTCGCAGTGCCGGACACGGGCTTCGCCGCGTCCGCCGCCTGCTTGGGCTGCGACTTCTTGCGTACCGGCGCGATCATCATCACCATCTGCCGTCCTTCGAGCTTCGGAAACTGCTCGACTGCGATCGTGTCAGCCAGTTCGTCGCGAATGCGCTGCAGCAGCGCAAGCCCGAGATCCTGGTGCGTGATCTCGCGACCGCGAAAGCGCAGCGTGATCTTGCATTTGTCGCCTTCGGCCAGGAAGCGCCGGATGTTGCGCATCTTGATGTTGTAGTCGCCCTCGTCCGTACCGGGCCGGAATTTGATTTCCTTGACCTCGATGACCGTCTGCTTGGCCTTCGCGTCGGCGGCCTTCTTCTGCTCCTGGTACTTGAACTTGCCGTACTCCATCAGCCGGCACACCGGCGGGTTCGCCGTGGGGACGACTTCCACCAGGTCCACGTCCATTTCACCGGCCATGCGCAGTGCGTCCATCAGGCTGACGACTCCGAGTGGCTCGTTGTCAGGCCCGGACAGCCTGACCTCGGGCGCCATGATTTCCCGGTTCAACCGGTGCTGGCGCTCCTCGCGGTGGCGACGATCACGAAATTGAGTAGCGATAATGCAAATCCTTCATCCAGTTTGCTATCCAAAGAATAGCGAACACCGCACAGGCCACGCCGGTCTCTGGCCATTGAACTGATCAACGTCGAAGACGGCGGGTCAACGCTTGGCGGCGATGTCGGCGGCGATGCGCTCTGCGAACGCTTCGACCGACATCACGCCGAGGTCCGCGTTGCCCCGGGCGCGCACAGCAACGGCACCTGCTGCCCGCTCCTTGTCGCCGACGACCAGGATGTATGGCAGCTTCTGCATTGAATGCTCCCGTATTTTATACGTAATTTTCTCATTGCGCAGATCGAGCTCGGCCCTAAGCCCTTGATTTTTCAGCGTTTCAGCGACGGCGTGCGCATAGTCGGCCTGCGCGTCGGTGATGTTGAGCACCGCGACCTGCACCGGCGCGAGCCAGGCCGGCAGCGCGCCGGCGTGGTGCTCGATCAGCATGCCGATGAAGCGCTCGAAGCTGCCGACGATCGCGCGGTGCAGCATGACGGGACAATGCCGGGCGCCGTCCTCGCCGACGTATTCGGCATCCAGCCGCTCGGGCATGTTCGGGTCGACCTGCATCGTCCCGCACTGCCATTCGCGCCCGATCGCGTCCTTCAGCGTGTACTCGACCTTCGGGCCATAGAACGCGCCCTCGCCCGGCGAGAGCGTGAATTCGCAGCCCGAAGCGCGCAGGCCCTCGGCGAGCGCTTTTTCGGCCTTGTCCCAGCTCTCGTCCGAGCCGATGCGCTGCTCTGGCCGGGTCGCGAGCTTGTAGATGATGTGGGTGAAGCCGAAATCCTTGTACACCCGCTGCAGCAGCGTGGTGTAGGCGACGCACTCGGCCTGGATCTGGTCCTCGGTGCAGAAAATGTGGCCGTCATCCTGCGTGAAGCCGCGCACCCGCATGATGCCGTGCAGCCCGCCGGACGGCTCGTTGCGGTGGCAGGCGCCGAACTCGCCGTAGCGCAGCGGCAGATCCCGGTAGCTCTTGATACCCTGCTTGAAGATCAGGATGTGGCCCGGGCAGTTCATCGGCTTCAGCGCGTACTCGCGCTTTTCCGACTCGGTCGTGAACATGTTCTCGCGGTACTTGCCCCAGTGGCCGGTCTTCTCCCACAGGCCCTGGTCCAGCAGCTGCGGACCCTTCACTTCTAGGTAGCCGTTGTCCCGGTACACGCGGCGCATGTACTGCTCGACCTCCTGCCACACGGTCCAGCCCTTCGAGTGCCAGAACACCAGGCCCGGCGCGTGGTCGTCCAGATGGAACAGATCGAGCTCGCGGCCGAGCCGGCGGTGGTCGCGCTTTTCCGCCTCTTCGAGCATCGTCAGGTACTGCTGCAGTTCTTCCTTGCTCGCCCAGGCGGTGCCGTAGATACGCTGCAGCATCTCGTTGCGGTGGTCGCCGCGCCAGTAGGCGCCGGCCACCTTCATCAGCTTGAAGAACTTCAGCTTGCCGGTACTCGGCACGTGCGGCCCGCGGCACAGGTCCTCGAACCCGCCTTCGCGGTACAGCGACACGTCTTCGCCGGCGGGGATACCGGCGATGATCTCTGCCTTGTAGTGCTCGCCCAAGGACTTGAAATACGCGACCGCCTCGTCGCGCGGCAACACACGGCGCGTGACCGGCTCATCCTTCGCCGCGAGTTCGGTCATCCGCTTTTCGATCGCCGCCAGGTCTTCCGGCGTGAACGGGCGCTTGTAGGCAAAGTCGTAGTAGAAGCCGTTCTCGATCACCGGACCGATCGTGACCTGCGCTTCGGGGAACAGCTCCTTAACCGCATAGGCGAGCAGGTGCGCGGTCGAATGGCGCAGCAGCTCGAGCCCTTCCTTGTCCTTCGCGGTGACGATCGCGACCGCGCTGTCCTGCGTGATCCGGTGGCTGGTGTCGACCAGCTTGCCGTCGACCTTGCCGCCAAGCGCGGCTCGGGCCAGGCCGGCGCCGATGTCGGCCGCCACATCGGCCACCGAAACCGGACCGGGGAACTCGCGTTGCGAGCCATCGGGAAGCGTGATTCGAACCATGATCCAACACCCAATCCAACCGCCGTCGATAGCCTGAATCGACGGCCGTTTTGTAAGTTTTCGTATCGAATACGCGAAAAAGCGCGGTCCAGGCCGCGCTTTACTATGGATTACGTAGCGGGATACGCAAAGCGCGCGCCGACCTTCGGCCTTATTGGCCTGTAAACCCTCGGCGTGAAGTTCGCGCTGTCATGACCGGATCGCCTTTCTCGTCGCCCTGCCAACCGGGGCACCGGCCAACAGATTCGGTTGCAATTCTAACTGTCCCGCCGACCGGCGCGCGGCCCACGGCTGTTACCATCGCCGGCCATGCGTTGTTACACTTTTCCCGCACTGGCGCTGCTGACGCTGGCCCTCGCCGGCTGCGGCATTGCGCCGACGCGGCCCGACGGCACGTCGGCATTGGTGCAGTCGCAGCAGACCGCCACAGCGCCGAGCCATGCTGTAGTGGCACCGGCCGCGGTCGGCAGCGCCGCTGCACCGGCGACCGACCCGTCGCATACCGCTTCCTCCACCACCGCCCCATCGGACGCCGAGGCGCAATCCTCCGCCGAACCGACGGAGCAGCAGGGCCTGGCCAGCTGGTACGGCCCGCGCTTTCACGGCCGGCGCACCGCATCCGGCGAGCGCTACAACATGCATGCGATGACCGCGGCACACCCCAAGCTTCCGCTCGGCAGCTACGCGCGCGTCACTGCGGTCGCCAGCGGCAAGAGCGTCGTGGTGCGCATCACCGACCGCGGCCCGTACGTCAAGCGCCGCATCATCGACCTCAGCAAGGCGGCGGCGGCCCGGCTCGGGCTGCTCAAGCGCGGCGTCGGCGAGGTCGTGGTGCAAAGCGTCCCGCCGCCGGATCAGTTCGCTCTGGCCGAGTGACTTTCGCCGTCGGGTCGCGCGAAGCGCTTGGCGCCGCCGCAGACTCCAGAACCCAAGCGCAGGCCCTTCGGTACCGCGTGCCAGCGCGATCCGCGGCACGGCCGGCCGCGAGCGGATCCGCGCCGCATTCACTATTATTTTTGTAGCTGCCTGCGATTGATCCAAGCGGGCCGCAGGCCGCAAACAGCAAAACAGCCACGGCGCGCCGTGGCTTTTGTCTTGCGCGCCGACCGGCAGGGCCGGTCAGCGTTGCGGGTCGCTCAGTGGAACTGCTCTTCCTCGGTCGAACCGGAGAGCGCCTTTACGCTCGACGAGCCGCCCTGGATCACCGTGGTCACGTCGTCGAAGTAGCCGGCGCCGACCTCCTGCTGGTGCGAGACGAAGGTGTAGCCCTGCTCGCGCGCGGCGAACTCGGGCTGCTGCACCATCTCGACATAGTGCTTCATGCCTTCGCCCTGCGCGTACGCATGGGCGAACTTGAAGGTGTTGAACCAGTTCAGGTGGATGCCGGCCAGCGTGATGAACTGGTACTTGTAGCCCAGCGCCGCGAGTTCGTCCTGGAACGCGGCGATGGTCTTGTCGTCGAGGTTCTTCTTCCAGTTGAACGACGGCGAGCAGTTGTACGCGAGCAGCTTGCCGGGCGACGCCGCATGCACCGCCTGCGCGAACTCGCGCGCGAAGCCGAGGTCGGGCGTGCCGGTCTCGCACCACACCAGGTCCGCGTAGGGCGCGTACGCCGCGCCGCGGCTGATCGCCTGCTCCAGGCCGTTGCGTACCCGGTAGAAGCCCTCCTGCGTACGCTCGCCGGTGAGGAAAGGCTTGTCGTTCGCGTCGTGGTCGCTGGTCAGCAGGTTCGCGGCCTCGGCATCGGTACGCGCGAGCACGATGGTCGAGACCCCCATCACGTCGGCGGCGAAGCGCGCGGCGATCAGCTTCTCGATCGCTTCCTGCGTCGGCACCAGCACCTTGCCGCCCATGTGGCCGCATTTCTTCACCGCGGCGAGCTGGTCCTCGAAGTGCACGCCGGCCGCGCCGGCCTGGACCATGTTCTTCATCAGCTCGAACGCGTTCAGCACGCCGCCGAAGCCGGCTTCGGCGTCAGCGACGATCGGCAGGAAGTAGTCGATGAACTCCTTGTCGCCGGGGTTGACGCCGCGGCTCCACTGGATCTCGTCGGCGCGACGAAAGGTGTTGTTGATGCGGCGCACCATCGTCGGCACCGAGTCGTACGCATACAGCGACTGGTCCGGGTACATGGTCTCGGAGGTGTTGCCGTCGGCCGCGACCTGCCAGCCCGACAGGTAAACCGCCTCCAGGCCGGCCTTGGCCTGCTGCATCGCCTGGCCGGCGGTGATCGCGCCGAACGCGTTCACGTAGCCCTTCTTCGCGCCGCCGTTGATCTTTTCCCACAGCTTCTCGGCGCCGCGCCGGGCCAGCGTGTGCTCGATCGGCAGCGAGCCGCGCAGCCGCACCACCTCGGCCGCGCCGTAGCCGCGCTTGACACCCTTCCAGCGCGGGTTCGTGGCCCAGTCCTTTTCGAGGGCGGCGATCTGCTGTTCGCGGCTCAGTTGTTCGGTCAGGGATTGCGGCATGAGGTCTCTCCGGGGTTGGTTCAAGAACGGTCGACAGTCTGGTTTTCACGATGTCGGCAGCTTATTCTAACTCTTATACAAGACTGTCAATTTGTCTTATGTCTTATAGAAGACTAAAATTTAACCGTTGTACATCAATAACTTAACCTATTGATTCCGATATATGAAATCTAAATTCCCATATTGAGAAAATATGCGGCAGCGCAACAAGTCGAAATCCCGCGATGTGGAATCAAAACTGCACGAAGTGAACTGAGGTCGATGGCGCCGCGCGATCGACCCGGTGACGGTGATAGGGAGCGCGTCAGTCGCGCGGCCGTGCGAGCCAGTCGAGCCAGTCGCCGCCGCCGATCAACGGCGCAGCGACGACGCGTTGCGGGTTGATCTCGTAGACCAGGCAGTCGATCGCGCGCCCGTCCTGTTGCACCGAGACTTTGCGCTTGAAGTATTCATCATCGGACCGCGGCGGAGCGCTCACGCCCTCGAGGCGATCCAGCCGCCGTTCGAGTTCCGGCGCTATCCAGTACAGCTCGCCGCGTACGCTGCCGGCGGCGCTATCGAGCACCAGACCAGGGTAAGCGCCCAGGTTGTAGAGACGGCCAGCGATCGCCGCCACCCCGAGCAGCTGCGGCGCGGGCCGCATGCGCGCGATGTCATTCGAGCCGCCGCGCCGCAGCGTGCC
Organism: Burkholderiaceae bacterium; assembly: GCA_030123545.1. Taxonomy (NCBI): domain Bacteria; kingdom Pseudomonadati; phylum Pseudomonadota; class Betaproteobacteria; order Burkholderiales; family Burkholderiaceae; species Burkholderiaceae bacterium. The sequence goes on from CP126124.1 coordinate 2,548,507, forward strand.
GTACACGAACAGCGGCCGCCCGGTCATCGTCGGATCATCATCCGCGCACGCGCCACGCGGGAACGGAGAGCGGGCCGCCTACCATAGTGGACAATCTCGCGCCGGCCCGATCCGTCATGTCCCCCAGTGTAATGAACCGCCCCCCGAACCGCCTCGTCGCCTTCGGCTGCCTGGCGCTCAGCATGTCGCTGGTCGGCAGCTACGTCGCGCTGTCCAAGCCGCTGGTGGCTGCGCTGCCGGTGTTTCTGCTCGGCTGGCTGCGCTTCGGCATCGGCGCGATCGCGATGCTGGGCTGGCTGCGCAAGCCGCGCGAGGAGCCGCCGCTCGGTGCGCGCATGCGCGCCCTGCTGTTCCTCGAATCGTTCCTCGGCAACTTCCTGTTCACGGTCTGCATGCTGTACGGCGTGAGCCTGACCAGCGCGGTGTCGGCCGGCGTGATCATGGCGGCGATTCCGGCGGCCGTCGCGCTGATGAGCTGGGCATTCCTGCGCGAGCGGATCAGCGCGCGCGTGTGGAGCGCCGTGGCCTGCGCGGCGGTCGGCATCGGCCTGCTCGCGCTATCGAAACAGCAGCACGCGGACGGCATGCCGTCCGGGGCGGGACCGGCCGGAGATCGGGCCTGGCTCGGCAATCTGCTGATCGTCGGCGCAGTACTTTGCGAAGCGTCGTACGCAGTGATCGGCAAGCGTCTGACCAAGGCGCTTGGCCCGAAGCGCATCGCGTCGCTGATCAATCTCTGGGGCTTTGCGCTGATGACGCCACTCGGCTTCTACATCGCGCTGCGCTTCGACTTCGGAGCGGTGCCGGCAGGTATCTGGCTGCTGCTGGTGTTCTACGCGCTCGCGGCCAGCGTGTTCAGCGTCTGGCTCTGGATGACCGGTCTTGCGGGCGTGCCCGCTGCGCTCGGCGGCGTGTTCACCGTGATGCTGCCGATTTCGACGGCGCTGATCGGCGTGCTGGCGCTGGGCGAGCACCTGGTCGGCATGCAGTTGCTGGCGTTCGCGGTCGCATTGCTCGGCGTGCTGCTCGCGACCTTTCCTTCGCGCCAGCAGCTGCGCGCCGCGCGCGCCGCCCGCGGCTAGGGCCTGTTACTGAGCAGGCCCTACGCCACCGCTGCGGCGTCGAGCACGATGCCGTCCTGATCGGCATACAGCCAGTCGCCGGGCTGCACCCACACGCCCTGGATCTGGACCACGACGCTGCTCTGGCCGGCACCGCGCTTCTCGGTCGGCAGCGGCATGGCCGCGAGCGCACGGATGCCGAGCGCAAGCGCCGCGAGCTCGGCCACGTCGCGCACGCAACCGTCGATCACCACGCCGGCCCATCCGTTGCGAGCGGCGGCCGCGGCGAGATTGCCGCCGAGCAGGGCCCGGCGCAGCGAGCCGCCGCCGTCGACCACCAGCACCCGGCCGTCGCCGGCCTGCTCGACCGCGGCCCGGACCAGCGAGTTGTCCTCGAAGCATTTGATCGTGGCCACCGGCCCGCTGAACTGCTGCAGCGCGCCGTAGTTGCGAAACACCGGCGGCAGCACGCGAAACCGGCCCGAAGCGTCGCCCTTGTGCGCGTCGCACAGGTCGCAGGTGGCTGGGGAAGAGGTCATAGCGGGACGCCTTGTTCTTCGACGGATGTTGGGCAAAGAAGAGCCGAATCGCTGCGGGATGGGTCGGTTCGATGCGGCGCCGCTGCGCGCGTGCGCCGGCGGGTGCGGCAAGCATACCGAAATTCGCCCGCGGCCGAGGAGAAACACGGTCGCGGCCGCGCATTAAAAAAGCAACACGTCAGAGGGAAAAATCGTGCATTTCCCTATGAAACTGGCTATTCCTACAGTAGCATCCGAGGTGCCAATGCAAGAGTGATCCTGCTTGGTGTTTACCGTCAACTTCAAAAAGGAATGAACGTCATGGCAACTGCGAAGAAAGCACCGGCCAAAAAAGCGCCGGCCAAGAAGGCGGCTGCGGCCAAGAAACCGGCGGCCAAGAAGTCGGCCCCGGCGAAGAAGGCCGCGGTCAAGAAGGTCGTGGCCAAGAAGGCCGCGCCGGCAAAGAAAGCGGCCGCCAAGAAGCCGGCCGCGAAGAAGCGCACCCCGAATGCCGCGTTCATGAAGGCGCTGACTCCGAGCGCCGCGCTGGCTGCGGTGGTCGGCTCCAGCCCGCTGCCCCGCACCGAAGTGGTCAGCAAGCTATGGGTCTACATCAAGAAGAACAAGCTGCAGGACGCGGTCAACAAGCGCATGATCAATGCGGACGCCAAGCTGCGCGACATCTTCGGCAAGATGCAGGTGTCGATGTTCGAGATGGCCGGCCTGATCGGCAAGCACCTGAAGTAAGACCGGCAGCGGTGGGCGCCACGTCCCCGTTGTCTGCGTTGCACTAGAGGCCGGCCGATGCCGGCCTTTCTTCTTGCAGCATCGAGGCACCCGGTCTGCCGCCAATCCCGTGAATACGGCAATGCAAGGCCAAGGCGCGACGCCCCCCGATCCGCTGCCCCAGTCCGCGGCGCGCGGGGCCTGGGCCCGGATCGTGGACCGCACGCCGCTGGCCAGTGCGATCGACGCCTGGCTGCGCGGCGTCTCGCAGGTGGTGTTCCAGGACAACCTGCCGTGCGCGCTGCTGATCCTGCTCGCGGTCGCCTGGGCCGCCTACGATGGCAGACAGCCCGCGCTGCTCGGCGGCGCAGTGCTCGCGACCATCGTCGCGACGCTGACCGCGCGGCTGCTTCGCGCGGACGCCGCGCTGCTGCGCCGCGGACTGTTCGGCTACAACGGCATGCTGGTCGGCATCGCATTGCCGACCTATCTCACGCCCACGCCAACACTGTGGGTCTGTATCGTGCTCGGCGCCGCGCTGTCGACCGTCGTGACGCTCGCGCTCTTCGCGCTGCTGCGGCCCTGGAAAGTTGCGGCGCTGACCGCGCCGTACCTGCTGACCCTCTGGTGCCTGCTGCTTGCCGCGCACCAGTTCGCAGGGCTGCCCGGCCCGGACCCGTCGGTGCCGGCGCTGGCGATTCCGATCGATCCCGGCCTGCTTTCCGCGCTGCAGGGCACGCTGCTCGCAGTGATGCGCGGCGTCGCGCAGGTGTTCCTGCTGCCCGATGCGGTGAGCGGCGCGCTGATTCTTGCCGGCATCGCGGCCTCGTCGCGCCGCGCCGCGCTGTTCACGGCCGCAGGTTCGCTGCTCGCGCTCGCGGTGGCCTGGCTGTTCGGCACGGACCGGGCCGCGACCCTGGCCGGGATGTATTCGTTCAGCGCGGTGCTGACCGCGGTGGCGCTGGGCGATGCGTTCGGTCACCCAGGATTGCGCGGCATCGCCTATGCGGCGTTCGGCGTGGTCGCAACCGTGGTCGTGAATGCGGCTCTGAACACGCTGCTCGCGCCGATCGGCCTTCCGGCTTCGACGATGCCGTTCGTGCTGACGACCTGGCTCTTTCTGCTGGCGCGGCGTCGGTTCGCGATTTGAGCACAAAATCGCGCCGGAGTCCTTATATTATCTTGGTTCTTTGCTATTGTTTTTGAAGTGAAGCGCGCGTGATCTCGCTCAACGTGGCGCGTGTGGTGATCAGTTCCGCATCCAGCATCACCTCTATCAGCGTGCCCTCGGGCCGCGCCAGCGCGGCGCGAAGCTCGGGCTCGAACTGCTCGGTGCGGGTGATGCGTACGCCGGCGTAGCCGTAGCCGCGCGCCAGCGCGACGAAGTCCGGGTTGTGCAGCGTCGACCCCGCAACGCGGCGCGGGTATTCGCGCTCCTGGTGCATCCGTATCGTGCCGTACATGCCGTTGTTCAGCAGCACGACGATGGTCTTCGCACCGTGCTGCACCGCGGTCGCCAGCTCCTGGCCGGTCATCAGGAAGTCGCCGTCGCCGGTCAGCGTCAGCACGGTGCGGCCAGGGTCCGCGATCGCCGCGGCGACACCGGCCGGCACGCCGTAACCCATCGCGCCCAGCGCCGGCGCGAGCTGGGTCTTCGCGCCCTGGGCCAGTCCGTGGTAGCGGAAGAAGCGATGCAGCCAGCTCGCGAAGTTGCCGGCGCCGTTCGTCAGCACGGCATGAGGCGGCAGACGGCGCTCCAGCGCAGCGACGATCGCCGGCATGTCGATAGCACCGGGTAGCGGTTGCGGCTCGTGGTTCGCCAGGTAGTCGTCGTGACAGGCGCCGGTCCAGGCGCTCCAGCGCACGGTGGCCGGCGGCTCCAGGGTTGCAAGACTTCGAGCGGCCGCGCCCATCGTCGCGTTGATCGCCAGATCGGCCTGGTACACGCGGTTCAGCTCCTCCGCGCTCGCGTGCACATGCACCAGCTTCTGGCGCGGCCGCGGCGCTTCGATCAGCGTGTAGCCGCCGGTCGTCGCCTCGCCGAGCCGCGGGCCGATCGCGAGGATCAGGTCGCTGCTCTGAACGCGCGCCGCAAGACGCGGGCTGATCGCGATGCCGACGTCGCCCGCATACAGCGCATGGCGGTTGTCGAACGTATCCTGGTAGCGGAACGCGTTGGCGACCGGCAGTTGCCAGCGCTCGGCGAAGCGCTCGAGCGCCTGCGCTGCCTCGGCGGTCCAGCCGCCGCCGCCGGCAATGACCAGCGGCCGCTCCGACTTCAATAGCAACTCACGCAGAGCGGACAAGGGCTCTTGGCCGATTTCTGTCTGAACCTCGGTGACGCGAGGCAGCGGCGCCGCGGTCACCTGCTGCGTCAGCATGTCCTCCGGCAGCACCAGCACCACCGGCCCGGGGCGGCCGTTCATTGCAGTCGCGAACGCGCGCGCGACGTATTCCGGAATGCGGCGCGCGTCGTCGATGCGTTCGACCCGTTTCGCGAGCGGACCGAACAATGAGAAGAAGTCGACCTCCTGGAACGCTTCCCGGTCGCGCGCGTGCGCGGCCACGTCGCCGACCAGCAGGACTAGCGGCGTCGAGTCCTGGAACGCGGTGTGCACGCCGATCGCCGCGTTGCAGGCGCCGGGCCCGCGCGTGACCATGCAGACGCCGGGCCGTCCCGTCAGCTTGCCGTGCGCCTCGGCCATGAACGCGGCGCCGCCCTCCTGGCGGCAGGTGACAAAGCGGATCTCGTCGCGGTGCGCGTGCAGGCCGTCGAGCACTGCGAGGTAGCTTTCGCCCGGCACGCCGAACGCCAGCTGTGCGCCCTGCGCGATCAGGCATTGCACCAGCAGGTGCCCGGCCAGTTGCGGCTTTTCGATGGGAGGATTCATGGAGCCCGAGCTCGATCACGCGCATTGCGCCTGCGCACGATTATCGAGCAGCGCGCGAGGCGAACGCGTCGGCGCGGACAAGCCCCTGCGCGGGGCATCGAACAACCAGGGGATGGGAACGAAGATGGAGACGGCGCCGACACGAAGTCACTGTCGATCTGTACGGTGGAGGTGAGGTGAAGGGTTTCGCTGCACCGCCGTCAGACAAGACTCTACAGGCCGCGGCGCGGCGCGCAATGGGGTTGCGAGCTAGGCGCGGCCTGCGCATGTGAAGTATTCACGTATTCATGATCGGCGCATCGGCCCGGCATCGATCGCCGCTCATCCAGCCAGCAGACGGACAGCGTCGTCAGCCGTCGTCGCCCGGACGCGGCTGTTTCTTGACCTCTACGTCCTGCGCGTCCTGTTGCCCGCGCCGCAACTCGTCGCGCCGCGCCGACCTGGACGGCCAGTCGTCTGCCGCGTGGTAGAAGCGACTCCACTGCGCGCGCGGATCGACCCGGAACACCCAGGGGCTGACCGGCCGGCCGGTCAGGCGCGCCCAGAGCCGGCGCACCGCCCAGACCGCGAGCAGCAGCGCGGCCGCGACCATCAGGCTCGCGATGAACACCAGCGCCATCGCCAGCAGCACGAGGCGCAGCACGAAGCGCAGCAGGTCATCGATGAATCCGGACAATGTCGTTTCCCGTTCGGGGCGGACCACGCAGCGCGCGCCCGCATCCATGTGCCTATGATGCAGCAGTTGACGGAGGTTCGATGGAATTCAAGGACTATTACAAGGTCATGGGCTTGGCGCGCGATGCATCGCAGGACGACATCAAGCGCGCCTACCGGCGCCTGGCGCGCAAATACCACCCGGACGTCAGCAAGGAGGCCGACGCCGAGAGGCAATTCAAGGAGCTCGGCGAAGCGTACGAGGTGCTGCGCGACGCGGAAAAGCGCGCGGCCTACGACCGGCTCGGCCCCGACTACCGCGCGGGCCAGGACTTCCAGCCGCCGCCCGGATGGGACGCCGGCTTCGAGTCGGCCGGCGCAGGCCGCGCCGGCCGCGCGGATCCAAGCCAAGCGCAGGACTACAGCGATTTCTTCGAGTCGCTGTTCGGGCAGGCCGGCGCGCGTGCCGAACGCGGCGGGCGCGGCGCCCGCGGCGCGTTCCACATGCAGGGCGAGGACCGCCACGCGCGCATCCAGATCGACCTGGAGGACGCCTACACCGGCGCGACGCGCATGATCACGCTGGAGCTGCCGCAGGTCGACGACCAGGGCCGGGTGACGGTCAAGGAGCGCCAGCTCGAGTTCAAGATTCCGCGCGGCGTGCGCGCCGGCCAGCACATCCGGCTCGCCGGTCAGGGCGGACCGGGCCTCGGCGACGGCAAGCCCGGCGACCTGTACCTCCAGGTCGAGTTCCGCACGCACGCGCAGTACCGCGTCGACCGGCGCGACGTCTACCTCGATCTTCCGGTCGCGCCATGGGAAGCAGCGCTGGGCGCCGAGATCACCGTGCCGACGCCGAGCGGCCAGCTCGCTTTGACGATTCCGCCCGGCTCGAATGCGGGGCGCAAGCTCCGCGTGAAGGGCCGCGGCATTCCGGGTGCGACGCCCGACGCCGCGGCCGGCGATTTCTACTTCGTGCTGCAGATCGTCACGCCGGGCGCGGACAGCGACAGGGCGCGCACGGCGTACCGCGAGCTGGCGGCGCAGTTTCCCGCGTTTCGACCGCGTGCAGGACTGGGGGTGTGAACATGAACCAAAGTCAAAGCCAGCAGGCCGCACTGATCGTCGAGGAGCAGACCGGCCTGACGCTCACCGAGCTGTGCCGCGCCTGCGCCGCGCAGGCCGATTTCATTCATGAACTGATCGCGGAAGGCGCGATCGAGCCGGCCGGGCCAGGCCCCGAGCAATGGCGCTTCACCGGCGTGCAGCTGCGCCATGTCAGCGTCGCGGTACGGCTGCAGCGCGACCTCGGCGTGAACGTCGCCGGTGCGGCGCTCGCGCTGCAACTGCTCGACGAGATCGACACGCTGCGCGAGCGGCTGCGCGGGATCGGGGCGCGCTGACCCCGCAGGTCTCGCACCGTCGCCCAGGGCGGCGCAAACGGATGCCGGACGCGTTCCCGCCGCCGCAATGAAAGGCGTCGTTCAGTGGCCGGGCAGCAGCCCGAACGGATCGCGACCCAGATCGCCGCCGAACGCCGGGCCGATCTTGAAGATGCCGTTCGCGCGCAGCACCGGTTCGCCGTCCGCGCTGACCAGTCCTTGCGCAAACACCAGGTTGCGCGTGGTGCGCAGCACGTCGGCCTGGCCCTGCACCCAGGCGCCGAGCGGTGAAGGCGCGAGGTAGTCGACGGCGAGGCTGATCGTCGGCAGGAAGTGGCGCTCGCCCTGCATCTGGTAGATCGCGGCCATCGGCATCAGCATGTCGGCAAAGGTCGCCAGCATGCCGCCATGGCACACGCTCAAAGGGTTCGTGTGCTGCGGCAGCACACGAAAGCCGAGCAGCAGGCGCTCGCCGGTCCAGCGCGCATAGAGCGTGCCGTTGTGCGCGACGAACGGCCCGCCGCTCTTGGCCGGCTTGAAACCTTCGGGAATGTCTGCGGGCGCTTGCGTGGTGGTCACGATGATGAACGAGAGGGGGTCGGGATGCGCTGCATCCTAACCCCCTCGCCTCGTCAATGCACGACGCGCTCGAACCGGAACTCGCCGGGCGCACGGATCGGATCGACCGTGACCGGAATCACCGACTTCGGCGCGAACCGGCCTTCGAGCAGCAGCTTCGACAGCGGGTTCTCGATGCGCTGCTGGATCGCGCGCTTCAGCGGCCGCGCGCCGAACACCGGGTCGAACCCGACCTTGGCGAGTTCGGCCAGCGCCGCGTCGGACACCTGCAGCGTCAGGTCCATCTTCTGCAGCCGGTTCTCGAGGATGCGCAGCTGGATCTTCGCGATCGATTCGATCTGCTTCGCGTCGAGCGCATGGAACACCACGGTCTCGTCGATCCGGTTCAGGAACTCGGGGCGGAAATGGTTCTTCAGCTCTTCCTGCACCGCTTCCTTGATCTCTTCGGCCGGCTTGCCGACCATCGCCTGGATCAGCGGCGAGCCGATGTTGCTGGTCATCACGATCACCGTGTTCTTGAAGTCGACCGTGCGGCCCTGGCCGTCGGTCAGGCGCCCGTCGTCGAGCACCTGCAGCAGCACGTTGAACACGTCGTGGTGCGCCTTCTCGACCTCGTCGAGCAGCACCACGCTGTAGGGCTTGCGGCGCACCGCCTCGGTGAGATAGCCGCCCTCTTCATAGCCGACGTAGCCCGGCGGCGCGCCGATGAGACGCGCGACCGAGTGCTTCTCCATGAACTCGCTCATGTCGATGCGGATCAGGTGGTCCTCGCTGTCGAACAGAAAACCGGCCAGCGCCTTGCACAATTCGGTCTTGCCGACGCCGGTCGGCCCCAGGAACAGGAACGAGCCGGTCGGCCGGTTCGGGTCCGACAGGCCCGAGCGCGAGCGGCGGATCGCGTTCGCGACCGCGGCAATTGCCTCGTCCTGGCCCACGACGCGCTCGTGCAGCTTGTCTTCCATCGTCAGCAGCTTGTCGCGCTCGCCCTGCATCAGCTTCGAGACTGGAATGCCGGTGGCGCGCGCGACCACCTCGGCGATCTCCTCGGCGCCGACCTGGGTGCGCAAGAGCTTGGGCGCGGCCGCGCCGCCCTTCTTCGCTTCGGTGGCCTGCGCCTCCTTCAGCCGCTTTTCCAGCTCGGGCAGCCGGCCGTACTGCAGCTCGGCGACCTTGTTGAAGTCGCCCTTGCGCGTGAATTCCTCGATCTGGAAGCGCAGCTTGTCGATTTCTTCCTTGATCTGCGCACTGCCCTGCGCCTGCGCCTTCTCGGCCTTCCAGATTTCCTCGAGGTCGGCGTACTCCTTCTGCAACTGGCCGATCTGCTCTTCCAGCAGCGCGAGGCGCTTCTGCGACGCTTCGTCCTTCTCCTTCTTCACCGCCTCGCGCTCGATCTGCAGCTGGATGATGCGGCGGTCGAGCTTGTCCATCGCCTCCGGCTTGGAGTCGATCTCGATCTTGATCTTGGCCGCCGCCTCGTCGATCAGATCGATCGCCTTGTCGGGCAGGAAGCGGTCGGTGATGTAGCGGTGTGAGAGTTCGGCCGCGGCGACGATCGCCGGGTCCGTGATCTCGACGCCGTGGTGCACCTCGTATTTTTCCTGCAGGCCGCGCAGGATCGCGATCGTCGCCTCGACGCTCGGCTCGCCGACCAGGATTTTCTGGAAGCGGCGCTCCAGCGCCGCGTCCTTCTCGATGTACTTGCGGTACTCGTCGAGCGTGGTCGCGCCGACGCAGTGCAGCTCGCCGCGCGCCAGCGCGGGTTTGAGCATGTTGCCGGCGTCGATCGCGCCCTCGGCCTTGCCGGCGCCGACCATGGTGTGCAGTTCATCGATGAAGACGATGGTCTGGCCCTCGTCCTTCGCGAGTTCGTTCAGTACGCTTTTCAGCCGTTCCTCGAATTCGCCGCGGTACTTCGCGCCGGCCAGCAGCGCCGCCATGTCGAGCGACAGCACCCGCTTGCCCTTCAGCGAATCGGGCACTTCGCCGGCGACGATGCGCTGCGCCAGGCCCTCGACGATCGCGGTCTTGCCGACGCCCGGCTCGCCGATCAGCACCGGATTGTTCTTGGTGCGCCGCTGCAGCACCTGGATCGCGCGGCGGATCTCGTCGTCGCGGCCGATCACCGGGTCGAGCTTGCCTTGCCTCGCGCGGTCGGTCAGGTCGAGGCAGTATTTCTTCAGCGCCTCGCGCTGGCCTTCGGCCTCGGCCGAATCCACGCCTTGCCCGCCGCGCACCGCGTCGATCGCGGCCTCCAGGCTCTTGCGCGTCAGCCCCGCCTCGCGCGCGGCCTTCGCCAGCTCGGAGCGGCCGTCGGCGAGCGCGAGCAGGAACAGTTCGCTCGCGATGAACTGGTCGTCGCGCTTGATCGCCTCCTTCTCGGTGGCCTGCAGCAGCTTGGTCAGTTCGGGGCCGACCTGCACGATCTCCTGCCCCTGCACCTCGGGCAGGCGGCTGATCGCGGTGTCGGCCGCGGCCTGCAGCGCCGCCACGTTGACGCCGGCGCGCTCGAGCAGCGAGCGCGGACCGCCGTCCTGGCGCAGCATGGCCGCCAGCAGGTGCGCCGGCTCGATGTAGGCGTGGTCCTTGCCAAGTGCGAGCGTCTGCGCCTCGCCCAGCGCCTCCTGGAATTTGGTCGTGAGTTTGTCTTGTCGCATGAGGAAGTTCTCCGGAATGCCGCTTAGCTTGTGGCCGCGCAAGCGTTTTCAAGTCGTTCGAAGGCCGGCATCATCATGAATCCGATATACAGGCCAGCCGCAGGCACGTGTCCGCAATGCAGGCCGCGCTGGTACGCTACGCGCAGAGGACTGGCGCGCCACGCTGCACCGACAACGCGTCGCAACGGGGCCGACCAGCCGGAGAACGATGGAGAGAGCATGGCAGCGAACGGGGCGAACGACAACCAGGCCGGCAGCAAAAGCGACAGCCGAATCGCCATCGTCGGCGGCGGCGCGGGCGGGCTTGAACTCGCGTCCAAGCTCGGTCGGCGGCTCGGCCCGCAGCGGGTGACGCTGGTGGACCAGCAGCTGTTCCACATCTGGAAGCCGACGCTGCACGAGGTCGCCGCCGGCACGCTCGACATTCACCAGGAAGGCTTGTCGTACGAGATGCTGGCGCACGACAACGGCTTTCGCTTCGTCTACGGCCCGCTGGTCGCGCTCGACGCGAAGCGCCGCACGATAGGCATCGCCCCGATCCGCGATGAAGACGGCGAGGTGCTGCTGCCGGCGCGCGAACTCGGCTACGACCGGCTCGTGCTCGCACTCGGCAGCACCTCGCGCTACTTCGGCGTGCCCGGCGCGGCCGAGCACACACTGTCGCTGAACGACCCGGAATCGGCCGAGCAGTTTCGCCGCCGCATGCTGAAATTGCTGGCCGCGGCCGACCTGCGCAAGCAGCGCGACGGCTCGGGCAGCGTGGACATCGTGATCATCGGCGGCGGCGCGACCGGTGTCGAACTTGCGGCGGAATTGCGCGAGGCGAGCGCGGTGCACACCCGGTACGGGTTCCGCCGGCTCGATCCGGACCAGGACGTGCGCATCACCGTGCTCGAGGGAAGCCCGCGCGTGCTGGCCCCGCTGACCGAAAAAGTTTCTACCGCTGCGGTCGAACTGCTGCGCCGGCGCCATGTCGCGGTCCACACCGATTGCCAGGTGACCCGGATCGACGCCGATGGCATCGAAGACCGCGCCGGGCGACGCTACCCGAGCGACATCACGGTCTGGGCCGCCGGCATCGAGGCGCCGCCGCTCCTGCGCACGCTTGGATTGCCGGTGAACCCTGCGGGCCAGGTCGAAGTCGATGCGCAGCTGCGCGTCAAGGGTCTGGCCGGCGTGCTCGCTTTAGGCGACTGCGCCGCCTGCGCCGGCAAGGATGGGCGGCTGCTGCCGCCGCGCGCACAGACCGCGCACCAGCAGGCGGATTACCTGCGCAATGCGCTGCTGGGCGAAAACCGTGGCCGAGCCTGGCCGGAACGCGCCTACGCGTACCGCGATCACGGCTCGCTGGTGTCGCTCGGCACCGACACCACGGTCGGCAGTCTGATGGGTGGGCTGTTCGGCGCGACCTGGTTCGTCGAAGGCCTGTTCGCGCGCCTGATGTACATGAGCCTGCACCTGATGCACCACGAGGCGGTGCTCGGCGCGCGCCGTACCGCGGTGCTGGCGCTGGCGCGCTTCCTGGTCAAGCGCGCGACGCCGCGCGTCAAGCTGCATTGAGCGGCCGGCGGCTGTTCGGGTCGCCGATGGGTCTGGCGAACTGCAAGGCCGTGCTACGCCTTACCAGCGCAGCATGCCGCAATTCTCAAGCTTTTTAGGCCATTTGCCCAATCGCAGACTGTTTTTTATGCTTCTGTTTCGATAGCGTCAGCGCGGTGTCCTCGATCATGTCCTCCTGGCCGCCGACGCAGCCGCGCCGACCCATCTCGACCAGGATTTCGCGCGCCGGCACGCCGTACTTGGCTTCGGCGCGCTTGGCGAACAGCAGGAAGCTGCCGTACACGCCAGCGTACCCGAGCGTCAGCGCGTCGCGGTCGATGCGGATCGGAAAGTCCATGATCGGCACCACCAGGTCCTCGGCCACGTCCTGGATCTTGAACACGTCCACGCCGGTTTCCACGCCCATCAGGTCCAGCACCGCCACTAGCACCTCCATCGGCGTGTTGCCGGCGCCCGCGCCCAGACCAGCAGACGCAGCGTCGATGCGGTTCGCGCCCGCCTCTATCGCGGCGATCGAGTTGGCCACGCCCATCGCCAGGTTGTGGTGGCCGTGAAAGCCCAGTTCCGTCTCGGGCTTCAGGGCCTGGCGCACCGCGCCGAGCTTCTCGGTCACGTCGCGCGGCAGCATGTGGCCGGCCGAATCGGTGATGTAGATGCAGTTGGCGCCGTAGCCTTCCATCAGCTTGGCCTGACTGACCAGTCCTGACGCGCTGTTCATGTGGCTCATCATCAGGAAGCCGACCGTGTCCATCTCCATCTTGCGCGCCAGCGTGATGTGCTGCTCGGAGACGTCGGCTTCGGTGCAGTGGGTCGCGACGCGGATGGTGTGCACACCGAGTTCGCGCGCCATCTTCAGGTGGTCGACCGTGCCGATACCCGGCAGCAGCAGCGCGCTGACCTTGGCCCGCTTCATCAGCGGAATCACGGCGCCGAGGTACTCCTCGTCGCTGTGCGCCGGAAAGCCGTAGTTGACCGACGAGCCGCCGAGGCCGTCGCCGTGCGTGACCTCGATCAGCGGCATGCCCGCCTGGTCCAGCCCCTGCGCAATGGTCTTCATATGCTCCAGCGTCATCAGGTGGCGCTTGGGGTGCATGCCATCGCGCAACGTCATGTCGTGCAGCGTGATCTTCTTGCCCTTGAGTGTCATCGTCGTTCTCCTTAAGCTGCCACGGGTTCGAGCCGGAGCTTGCCGGCCAGCAACTCCTCGGCAAACATTTCGGCGGTGCGCGCGGCGGCTGCCGTCATGATGTCTAGGTTGCCGGCGTACTTGGGGAGGTAGTCGCCCAGGCCCTCGACCTCCATGAAGACCGAGACGCGCTTGCCGTCGAACACCGGGCCGTTGACCAGTTTGTAGCCGGGCACGTACTTTTGCACCTCGGCGATCATGTCGTGGATGCTTTTCGTGATCGCGGCTTGGTCGGGCTCGTCCTGGGTCAGGCAGTGCACGGTGTCGCGCATGATCAGCGGCGGCTCGGCCGGGTTGATGATGATGATGGCCTTGCCTTTCTTGGCGCCGCCGACCTTCTCGACCGCGCCGGCGGTGGTGCGGGTGAATTCATCGATGTTCTTGCGCGTGCCCGGGCCGACCGAGCGGGAAGAGACGGTGGCGACGATCTCGCCGTAGGCGACCGGCTGCACGCGGCTGACGGCGGCCACCATCGGAATCGTCGCCTGGCCGCCGCAGGTGACCATGTTGACGTTCATCTCGCGCCGGCCGACATGCTGCTTCAAGTTCACCGGGGGCACGCAGTACGGGCCGATCGCCGCGGGCGTGAGGTCGATCATCATCGCGCCCTGCGCGGTCACCTTGCGCGAGTTCTCGGCGTGCACGTAGGCGCTGGTGGCGTCGAACACGATCTGCACGCCATCCGCCTTCATATGCGGGACCAGGCCGTCGACGCCTTCGGCCGTGGTCTTGATGCCCATCTCGCGGGCGCGCTTCAAGCCGTCCGAAGTCGGGTCGATGCCGACCATCCACACGGGTTCCAGCACTGGGCTTCGCTGCAGCTTGGCCAGCAGATCGGTGCCGATGTTGCCGGGGCCGATCAAGGCGCATTTGATTTTTTTCGTCATGAAAGTCACTCCATAAAAATAAGAGCCGAAACTACCGGTACGGCATCAACCTTGCTGCCCGTTCGAGCAAAACTCAAGCAATCGCACGCACCACCCCGCCGTCGACCCGCAATGCGGCACCGGTGGTCGCCGAGGCCTGCGCGCTGCAGACATAGGCGATCATGGCCGCGACCTCGTCGGGAGCCGCGAAACGCCGGATCACCGACGAGGGCCGCGCGCTGCGGAAGAACTCGCGCTCGAACGTCGCGTTGTCCATGCCTTGGTCGGCCGCGAGCGCGGCAACGAAATCCGCCACGCCTTCGGATGCCGTCGGTCCGGGCAGCACGCTGTTGACCGTCACGCCGGTGCCGGCCAGCGTCTCGGCCAGGCCGCGCGCGACCGCAAGCTGGGCGGTCTTGGTCGTGCCGTAGTGGATCATCTCGGTCGGGATCTGCAGCGCCGACTCGCTGGACACGAACACGATGCGGCCCCAGTTGCCGGCGCGCATGCCGGCCACGTAGTGGCGCGCAAGGCGCACGCCGCTCAGAACGTTGACCTCGAAGAAGCGCAGCCAGTCGGCGTCGGTGATCTGCTCGAACGGCCTGGGCTCGAAAATGCCGAGGTTGTTGACCAGGATGTCGGCCTGTGGCAGCGCGGCGATGAGCGCGCCGGCGCCGGCCGCGGTGCCGAGGTCGGCGGCCACGCCGCGCACGTCAGCGCGCGGCAGTTCGCGCCTGAGACGCGCCACCGCGGCCTCGACGTCCGCTGCCCCGCGGCCGTTGAGCACCACTGCCGCGCCCTCCGCGGCCAATGCCTTCGCGCTCGCGTAGCCGATCCCCTTGGTCGAGCCGCTGACCAGCGCAACCTTGCCATTGATGCCGTAATCCATGCCCGTTATCTCCGTGAAGCCAATGCACGGTCCCTGCATGGCGCTGTAGTGCTGTACAGACCGTTGCGCACGCTCATGCCGATGTCGGTGTCCACACCATCGACGCAGGCCGAGCCTGCTCCACCGTGGACACCGGATTCGCAAACGCCTGTAAGCACCTCTCGCGCAGGACCCGGGCGCTGGCAATGTTCTGGTCCTTCACATGGCCGTAGCCCCGAATCTCGTCCGGCACGCTCGCCAGCGCGACCGCGGCAGCGTGGTTGGCCGGCGCCAGGCTGGCGCAGATCGTGTCGAGATCGTTGACATAGTCTTCGATCAACTGGCGCTCCTGGTGCCGCTCCTCGGTCTTGCCGAAGACATCGAGCGCGCCGCCGCGCAACCCCTTGAAGCGGGCCAGCCACTTGAAGGCCGTGCCCATCCACGGGCCGAACTGACGTTTGATCAGGTGTCCGGTGACCGGATCGCGCTTGGAAATGGTGGGCGGCGCCAGGTTGTACTTGACGCTGTAGCCGTTCGGAAACATCGCGTCGAGTTGGGCCAGGAACGCCGGGTCGGTGTGAAGTCGCGCCACTTCGTACTCGTCTTTGTACGCCATCAGCTTGTACAGGTAGCGGGCCGCCGCTTCGGCCAGAGCGCTCTGGCCGGATACGGCCTTCGTTTCCGCCGCGAGGACGCGCCTGATCACCTCCACATAGCGCCTGGCATAGTCTTCGTTCTGGAATGTGATCAGTTCGGGGACCCGCACCTCGAGCAAGCGCCGCGTTTCCCCCTGCGCGCCCACCGCGTCGATCATGGCGCGCGCGGCCGCCGACAGCGGCCGTGCCTCGACCCTGGCTGCGTACTTAGCGATCTCCGCCAGCACGAAGTCACGATCGACCACCGCCATGCGACCCCAGCGGAACGCCGCAAGGCTCTGCTCGATGCCCACGCCCGATTCACGGATGGCCGCCTCAATCGACTCTGCCTTCAGCGGGATCGTCCCCGCCTGGTACGCCACGCCGACCATGAAGTTGTTGGTCGCCATCGCGTCGCCGAACAGACCTTCAGCCAGCGCCTGCCCATCCAGGTACACGTTGTCGGCCTTGCGGGTGATTCGATCGATGCCGGCGGTGAGGTTCGGCACTACGGGGAAGAACACCTTGCGGTCTTTCACCATCTGCCCGGTCGGCGCCTGCGTGGTCGACACCACCGCGATCGTCCGCTGGGGCAGGCACTTGTCGAGGTTCTTCGGATCCGTCGCGTTCAGGATGTCGAAGCCGAGGTACAGGTCGCAGCGGCCATCGGAGATCTTGTTCGAGCCGCTGAACGGTTGGTGCGTGATCTTGAGGTCGGAGATCACCGCGCCGCCCTTTTGCGCCATACCAGTCTGGTCCAGCCCGATCACATGCTTGCCTTCGTGCCGCGCGGCGTTCGCGATCGTCGCGGCGACTGTCACCGAACCTGTGCCGCCGATGCCCATGATGTGCACGCCGAAGCCGAGCGTGTCGTCGACCTTCTTCACAGGGTCGGGGAGCGCGCGCTCGAGCGCCGGGACGCGGCGGTTCATTTTCTTCTTCTTGCCGTTGCCGGCGGCGGCCGGCTCGGGCGTCGGCGTGATCGTCAGGAACGACGGGCAAAAGCCCTTGACGCAAGAGTAGTCCCTGTTGCACGACGATTGGTTGATGCGCGTCTTGCGGCCGAACTCGGTGGCCACCGGCTCGACGCTCATGCAGTTGGATTTGACGCCGCAGTCGCCGCAACCCTCGCAGACGCGCTCGTTGATGACGACCACTTCGGCCGGCTCTTCGGCCTTGCCGCGGCTGCGCGCGCGGCGCAACTCGGCCGCGCATTCCTGATCGTGCACCAGCACCGTGGTGCCGGGAACCGCGGCGAGCGCGCGCTGCGCCTCGTCCATGCGATCGCGGTGCCAGGCCTCGGTGCCACCGGGCAGTCCGCTGATCTTCTCCGGGTGGTCACTGGTGACGATGACCTTCTTGACGCCGTTGGCGAGCAGTTCCGCGACCATCTTCGCCAGCGGCTCCTCGCCCTGAATTTGCTGGCCGCCGGTCATCGACGTATGGGCATTGCGCAGCACCTTGAACGTGATGTTTGCGTTGGTCGCGGCGCAGTAGCGGATCGCCAGACTGCCTGAATGGGCGTAGGTGCCGTCGCCCATGTTCTGGAAGATGTGCTTCGCGTCGGTGAACGGCGCCATGCCGATCCACTGTGCGCCCTCGGCGCCCATGTGCGTGCCCATCACGACGTTGCGGTCCATCCACATCGCCATCGTGTGGCAGCCGATGCCAGCCGAGACGATGCTGCCTTCGACCGCCTGCGTGCTGCTGTTGTGCGGACAGCCCGAGCAGTACCAGGCGGTACGCGCCGAGGTCGGCAGCTTCGCGCGCGCGTGGATCTCGTCAAGCCGCGCGAGCCACGCCTCGGCCGATTCGATGCGCGTCTTCTGCGACAGGCGCTTGGTCAAGGCCCGGCCGATTGCGTCGGATTCGAATTCGCCGTAGTGCGGCAGCAGTTCCTTCTCCTCGTCGTCGAACTTGCCGACGATGCGCGGCGCGTTGGCCTGCCCGTACAGCACGTTCTTCGCGAACATCTCGAGGAACGGTCGCTTCTCTTCAATGACAAAGATCTCCTTGAGGCCGCGCGCGAAGTCGCGCACGACGCCCGGCTCCATCGGGAACAGCATGCCCATCTTGAGGATGCGGATGCCGTAGCGGCGCAATGCGGCATCATCCAGGCCCAGCTCGAGGAAACACTGGCGCAGATCGTTGTAGGTCTTGCCGGCGGTGATGATGCCCAACCACGCGTCGGGGTTCTCGAACACGACGTGGTTGAGCTTGTTCGCCGCCGCGTAACGCTTGGCGATCTCGAGCCGGCGCGTGTACAGCGACTGCTCCATCTCCAACGCCTCGGCGCGCACGTTCATGCCAAGGTTCATGTGCGGCGTGAACGGCTTGCCGCCGAACGTCAGGTCGGGGGTGACGAACTGAAGCCGCTCCGGCGACACCTCGGCCGAGCCCGAGCCATCGGCGATGTTGGTGACGATCTTCAGGCCGACCCAGAGCCCGGACAGACGCGACATCAGGTAGCCGTGCAGCCCGAAGTCGAGGATTTCCTGCACGTTGCCCGGATACAGCGAAGGCATGCCGACGTGCATCAGCATCGGCTCACTCTGGCTGCACAGCGACGACGACTTGCAGCTCGGATCATCGCCGACCACCGCGAGCACGCCGCCGTTCTTGTCGATGCCGGTGTAGTTGGCGTGCTTGAGCGCGTCGCCGGATCGGTCCACCCCCGGAGCCTTGCCGTACCACATCCCGGTGACACCGTCGAACTTCTGTTTCCCGACGGCATGCAGCATCTGCGTGCCCCATACCGCCGTGGCGGCGAGGTCTTCGTTGAGACCGTCGACGAAATGAATGTTCTGCTCGAGCAGCAGCTTTTGCTTCTTTAGCAATGCCTCGTCCAGCATGCCCAGCGGCGAGCCGCGATAGCCGGAGATGAACATGCCGGTGCGCAAGCCCCGGCGCGCGTCGGTGCGCACCTGGTCGAGCGTCAACCGCACCAGCGCGTCGATGCCGCCGAGGTGGACGGTGCCTTCTTCTTGCGTGAAGACGGTGCCGCTGTCCTGCTTGGATGACATGTCGGCTCCCTCGCGTTCAGCGCCCGAGCGCCTTGGCCGACACGCCGGCGATGCCCCAGTTCTCCTTGGGCACGTCCTGGATCCAGACCCGCACGTTCTCCTTCGGCGCGTTCACGGCTTCGACCAGCGCCTGCGTCACCTTTTCGATGACGGCCCTCTTCTGCTCCTCGGTGCGGCCTTCGATCATGAAAATCTGTGCAAACGGCATGGCAACTCCTGAAGGTTCAATCGAAAAACGATGGCGCTGCTGGCACCGCTTCGCGCGCGGCGGACGGTGCCGGCACGCGCACGAAACGAGCGCTCAGACGAAGCGCATGGCGACCGTGCCAAGGTCCTGGAAGCGCACCGAGATTGCGTCGCCGGCGGCGACGGCGATCGCCTCGGTCACGCCGCCGGTCATGATGAAGCTGCCCGCGGAAATCTCCTGGCCGCGCGCGCCGAGGTGATTCGCCATCATCGCCACCGCAGCGGCCGGATGGCCAAGCACCGCGGCACCGGCGGCCATCGCGACGATCCGGCCGTTCTTCTCGAGCACGACGCCGAGTGTGCGCAGGTCCAGGTCGTCGACCCGGCGCGAACGCCCGCCGACGACGAAGCGCGAGGCCGAGGTGTTGTCGGCGATCACGCTTTTCAGGTCGAACTTGAAATCGCGGTAGCGGCTGTCGATGATCTCGACCGCCGGCACGACGAAATCGGTCGCCGCCAGCACCGCGCCAACGTGGCATCCCGGGCCCTTGAGCGGCGCCTTGGTGACGATGCAGATCTCGGCCTCGACCTTCGGATGGATCAGTTCGTCCATGCGGATCTCGCCGCCGTCCGGGCGCGCCATGTAGTCGCTGACGAAGCCGAAGCATGGGGTGTCGACTCCCATCTGCTTCATCTTGGCGAACGAGGTGAGACCGGCCTTCAGGCCCACCGTCCTGTGGCCGCGCGCCTCCTTGCGGCGACGGATTTCGTCCTGGATGTCGTAGGCGTCGGCCCAGTCCATCGCCGGATGGTCGTCGGTGATCTTGGTGACGTCGCGCGCCTCGAGCTCGGCGGCCTCCAGATGCGCGGCCAGCGCCTCGATGTCCTTGCGGTTCAGTGCCATGGTGTTGCCCTCGTGCTCAGATGAATCGCACCGAGGTGCTGCCCAGCCCGCCAACGGCGCAATGCAGGCTGTCGCCGGCTTTCACCGGAACCAGCGGCGACTGCGAGCCCGACAGGATCACGTCGCCGGCCTTGAGCGCGATGCCGAGCCGCCCCAGCGTGTTCGCGAGCCAGGCCACCGCGTTCACCGGCGAGCCCTGCACCGAAGCGCCGCACGAGGTGCTGACGATCTCGCCGTTCTTCTCGAGCACCATGCCGGCGAGCGCGAGGTCGATGTCGCGCGGGCTCTTGCGCGTGCCGCCGAGCGCGAACACGCCGCAGGAGGCATTGTCGGCCACCGTATCCTGAATCTTGATCTTCCAGTCTTTGATGCGCGAATCGACGATCTCGAAGCAGGGCAGCACGCAGTCGGTCGCGCGCAGCACGTCGGCCGCCGTCACGCCCGGGCCTTCGAGGTCGCGCGACAGGATGAACGCAACCTCGGCCTCGGCGCGCGGCGCGATCATCTTCGAGGCCTGAACCGCCTCGCCCTCGTTGAACACCATGCCCGAGAGCAGTTGGCCGAAGTCGGGCTGGTTCACGCCGAGCATGTCCATCACGGCTTGGCTCGTGACGCCGATCTTCTTGCCAACCACGACTTCTCCGGCATCGAGCCGGTGCTGGATCATCCGAAGCTGGATGCGGTAGGCGTCGTCGACCGTGATCGAAGGCTCGCGGTCGCTCAAAGGCGCGACGGCCTCGCGTTGCATCAGGGCCTGGTACAGCTCGTCGCCGTAGCGCTGGATGGTGGATGAATCCATCTCGTGTGTCCGTGGTATGTGGTGTTTAGTGTAAAGAGGACCGCAACTCACCGTCGGGCGATGAAGAGCACCAGCATGCACAGGCCCCCGACGACGCCGAGCGCGACCAGGAAGCTGAGGCCCGCGGTGAAGCTGCCGCCGTTGCTGGCGATCAGGTAGCCGACCAGGGCCGGGATGCCGGCCGAGCCCAGGCTGGCCACGCCGTTCATCACGCCGGCGGCCACGCCGACGGAGGACTTGGCGACGATGGCCTGCATCATGGTCCAGTAGGTCGCCAGGCCGATGCCCAGCGAAGCGATGGCGGCGGTTATGGCCAGCGCGCTGGCGGTGTTGCTAGCGGCGTGCACGCTGACCCAGATGCCGGCGGCGGCGCCGAACAGCGCGATCACCGGCAGGATGGCCTTGTTGCGCTGCATGCGGTCGGCCACGACGCCAGCAATGATGATGGTGACCACGCCCGCCACGTAGGGCAGCGTGGCGAGCGAACCCATTTGCGCCCACGAGAAGCCGCGCGCGGTCTTCAGGTAGGCCGGCAGCCAGGCGAGCACGCCCCAGAACATGCCCGCCGAGCACAGGAAGGCCATCGACAGTTGGCCCGACGGGGCGCCCTGCTGCTCGGCGCGCAGCCCGGCCTCGATGTATTCGACCTCGGCGGCATTGGCGAAGCGGCTGCCGCGCGGCTCGTCGCTGGTGAAGAACCACACCAGGGTCAGCGGAATCAGGCTCAGCAGCACCAGCACGAAGAAGCTGGCGCGCCAGCCGGCGCCCGCCACCACGGCGGTGATCATCGGAATGGCGATCATCGGCCCGACCGTGATGCCCAGCAGCCAGGCCGAGTTGGCGCGCGCGCGTTCGCTGGGCGGAAACCAGTTCTTCACGAAGGTGCTCTGCATCGGCCAGTGCAGGCCCTCGCCCAAGCCCAGCAGCACGCGGGTGGCCAGCAGCATGCCGAAACTGCCGGCCAGGCCGCCCAGCGCCACCGACACGGCCCACAGCAGGATGGACAGGGCCATGGCCTTGCGCGGGCCCAGCCAGTTGCCGATGGGCGTGAGCACGATATTGCCGATACCGTAGGCAAACAGAAAGAGCGACATCAGCATGCCCATCTTCACCGGTTGGCCAGCGATGCCCATGCTGGCCAGGAAGGTCGGGTCGGCCACCAGCACCGAGACGTTAACGCGGTCGAAGTACGAAATCAGCAACGTGACGAAGAGGATGACTGCCAATCCCACGCGGGCGCGCGTGGATTGGACGATGGACGCCGAAACGGCCGCGGTGGAAGACATGGGGTACTCCAGAAGTGACAACAGGAAGGGAAGAGGCGTCAGGGCTTGAACATGACGTTGCGTAGCACAGCGCCGAACGCCGCAACGATAGGCAAAATGATCAATACTGTCCAATACCAAATGATTAGCGCGCGATACCGATATGGTATGACTCGGATGAGAACAGGAGAATGATCGGATGGACCTGAAGCAGATGCGCCAGTTTCTGGCGGTGGCCGAAGAGCGCAATTTCACGCGCGCCGCCGAAAGGCTGCACATCGCGCAACCGCCGCTGACGCGGCAGATCCGCGCACTGGAGGACGAACTGGGCATCGCGCTGTTCCTGCGCACGCCGAAGGGCGTGGAGCTGACGGAAGCAGGTGCGGCGCTACTAGAGGAGGTGCCCAACCTGCTTGCATTGGCGCAGCGCGCGCGCGAACGCACGCAACTGGCTGGACAGGGGCGCAGCGGACGGCTCGACGTCGGCATCTTCGGCTCTGGCGTGCTCGAAGTGATCCCGCGCTTGCTGGCGCGCTTTCATGCGCAGCGGCCTGGCGTGCGCATCGTGTTGCACAGCCAGACCAAGGCCGAGCAGATCGACGCGCTGCGCGAGCGACGCATCGCCGTCGGCTTCAACCGCCTGGTGCCGCCGGCCAGCGACCTGGTGGTTGAAACGGTCTTGCGCGAACGCGTGGTCGTCGCGCTGCCGCGACGACACACCCTGGCCAAGCGCAGGCGACTGACGCTGGCCGATCTGGACGGTGAGCCGATCATCCTTTTTCCGAACCAGCCGCTGCCCGGCATGGCGCAGCGCGTGGCCGACGCCTTTGCGCGCGAGCACGTGCCCCTGCGCGTCGAACAGGAGGTCGAGGACGTGCTGACGGCCATGGCGCTGGTGGCCGGCGGCTTCGGCCTGTGCCTGGCGGCCGAGGCGAGCACCCGCCTGCGCCTGCCCGGCGTGACCTATCGTCCGCTCGACTGCGACGCGCTGCATGACCTCGAGCTCGCCTGCTTCTACCGCAAGGGCGACGCGTCGCCGGTGCTGGCCTCGTTCCTGGAAGTGGTGCACGAGTTCGCCCAGCAGCGGCCTACGCACCAGCCGCCGTGAGCGTGGGCCCAACTCGCCGCCGGCGCTGCTCGAAACGCGAGGCGGCATCAGAGCCCTGCATCGGCCTCGTCGAAAAAGTTGCCGACGAGCTGCGCAAAGCGCGCCGCGTGTTCGATCTGCGTCCAGTGCCCGCAGTGGCCGAAGACGTGCAGCTGGCTGTTCGGAATCCAGGTGCCGAGCGTCAGCGAGGTCTGCAGCGGAATCACCTGGTCCTCGCGGCCGTGCAGGATCAGCGTCTCGTGCGGCAGCGCACGGATCGCGGCTTCCGGGCTCGCCATCGCGTCGACCCAGCGTTGGCGCGGCGCGGGGAACATCGCGCCGAACGACTCCTGGAAGCCGGGCCGGATGCTTGCCTCGTAGCGTAGCTGCGCCAGATCGTCGGTGACCCGACTGCGGTCGTAAGCGAACAAGTCCATCATGCGGCGCATGGTCTCGAACGAAGGCTGGTAGCCCCACACCGCGTCGAGCCCGGGCGTGATGGCGAACGGCACGCCGACCGAGCCCATCAGCACCAGCCGGCGCACGCGCTGCGGCGCGCGGATCGCGAGGGCCAGCGACAGCGCGCCGCCGAACGAGTTGCCGACGACGTCGGCCTGCTCGATGCCCAGCGTATCGAGCAGGTCGAGCGCCTGGCGCACCCAGGTGTCCATGTTGTAGCGCTCGGGGCCGGCGCCGGGCGCGAAACGTTCGGTGAAGCCAAAGCCGACCATGTCCGGCGCCAGCACGCGGTGCGTCTTCGCCAGCACCGGCATCACCAGCCGCCAGTTCGCATAGGCGCTCACGCCCGGACCCGAGCCGTGGATGAACAGCACCGGCTTGCCGGCGCCGAGATCGTGCACGTTCGAGTCGAACGCGCCGGTGCGCACGCGCCGTCCGAGTTCGGGATCGGGGTTTGTGCTCATCGTCGGCCACTCAGAACTTCACCATCACGTTACGCAGTTCGGTGTAGAACTCGAACGAATGCACGCCACCCTCGCGTCCGATCCCCGATTGCTTGGAGCCACCGAACGGCGTGCGCAGGTCGCGCAGGAACCAGCTGTTGATCCAGCACAGGCCGACCTCGATCTGCTGCGCCATCCGGTTCGCACGGGCGATGTCCTGGCTGTAGATCGACGTGGCCAGGCCGTAGCGGTTCGCGTTTACCTTGGCGAGCACCTCGTCCTCGCTGTCGAACGGGCTGATGTGGCAGCAGGGGCCGAACACCTCTTCCGTCACCACTGCCGCCGTCTCGGGCAGGCCGGTCCAGATCGTCGGCTGCACCCAGCAACCATCCTTGAGCGCATCGGGCATGTCGGGCACGCCGCCCCCGGTCACCACCGTCGCGCCCTCCTCACGCGCCTTGGCGTAGTACGACAGCACCTTGGCCTGATGCTCCTTGCTGATCACCGGGCCGATCTTGGTCTCGGAGTCGAACGGCTGGCCAGGCTTCATGGTCTCGGCCTTGGCCTTCAGTGCGGCTACGAACTTGTCGAACAGCGGCCGCTCGACGTAGACGCGCTCGGTGCCGAGGCAGACCTGGCCGGCATTCTCGAAGCAAGAACGCGTCACCGTGTCGACGGCGACCTGGAAGTCGCAGTCGGCGAACACGACCGCGGCGTTCTTGCCGCCGAGTTCCATCGACACCGGCCGGATGCCCTCGGCGGCGGCCTTCATGATCGCGGTGCCGGTGCGCGTCTCGCCGGTAAAGGTGATGCCGTTCACGTCGGGGTGCTCGGTGAGGAACGCACCAGCCGAGTCGGGCCCGAAGCCATGCACCACGTTGTAGACGCCCCGCGGCACGCCCACGGCGTTCATCACTTCGCCGAGCAGGGTGGCGGTGGCCGGCGTTTCCTCCGACGGCTTGACCACCACGGTATTGCCGCAGGCCAGCGCCGGGCCGACCTTCCAGGTCATCAAGAGCAGCGGCAGGTTCCACGGGCAGACCACGGCGATCACGCCGCGCGGCACGCGCACACCGTACGAGAGCGCCGTCTTGCCGTCCGGCGTGCGCATGTTGAACGACTCGGTGGAGACGTTCTTGATCGTGTCGATGAAGATCTGGAAATTGGCCGCGCCGCGAGGAATGTCGACATGCGAGGCCAGGTGGTTGGGCTTGCCGGTGTCGGCGATCTCTGCCTGCAGGAAGTCGTCGAAGCGGCGGTTGATCTCGATCGCCAGCGCGTCCAGCAGCCTGCAGCGCTCGACCACCGAAAGGCGCCCCCAGTCGCCCTTCAGTGCCGCCTTCGCCGCCGCGACGGCGGCATCGACCTCCGGCCGACCGGCTTCGTAGACCTTGCCGATCAGGCTGTTGTCCACCGGATTGCGGTTGTCGAAGGTTTTGCCGCTGGTGTTCCTGGCGAACTCGCCATTGATGAAGTTCAGGAATTCTTTCATGGTCTCGCTCTTTTCTCAATAAGCCCGCAACTTACGCCGCATCCAAGCTCAGCGCCGCCAGCCCGGCACGCGCACACTGCTCATCCTGCTCGGCCGATCCGCCGGAGACGCCGATGCCGCCGATCAGCACCCCGCCCTCGCGGATCGGCAGGCCGCCGCCGAGCACCACCAGCCGGGGGCGCTCGGTCAGACCGATGCGCAGCCCTTCGTCCTGCGCCAGGATCGACATCCATTGCGCGGTCGGAAAACCGAAGCTGGCCGCGGTATAGGCCTTGTCGATCGCGATGTCGACCGAGTGCAGGAAGGCGCCCGGCATGCGCAGGAAGCCCGTGAGCACGCCCGCGGCGTCGGTCACGGCGACGTTGATGCGAATGCCGAGCGTCGCCGCGTGCCCGACCGCCGCCTGCAGCGCGATGGCGGTCGCCTCTGCGGTGACGCTGCGCTGCGCGATGCTGTGTTGCGGCGTGCCCATCGCCATTTCCTGTCTCAGGTGTAGACCTCGGTGAACGACGGCACCAGATCCCCTGTGTGATAGAAGATGCCGCTGCCCAGTTGGTCCTCGGTCCAGGTCGTCACCGGCCGGTCGCGCTGCGCGAGGTAGCCGAGGCCGGCGAAGGTCTCGTTGCGGTTGCCGCTCGGGTCGAAGAAATAGATCGTCTCGCCGCGCGTGATGCCGTGGCGCGTCGGCGCGACGTCGATCTTCACCTTGTTCTTCGCCATCACGTCGGCCGCCTTCAGCACGTCATGCCAGGAGTCGAGGAAGAAGGCGATGTGATGCAGCCCGGACCTGGGGCCGCCGACGAACGCGATGTCGTGCGGCGTGGTCGTACGCGCCATCCAGGTGGCGGCCTGAATCGCGCCACCGGGGCCGACCATGACCTGCTCGGTCAGGAAGAAGCCGAGCGCCTCGGACATAAACTTGGTGTTCTCGGCGACCTTGTTGACGCCGGTCTCCGGGTTCAGCTCGCACATCAGCAGCGTGTGGTCGAGCCAGTGCGCGCCGGCGCCCTTCAGGCCGTCCGGCCACGGGTCGGGGTTGGTCGTGCCGACCTCGGTGCCAACGTACTCCTTCATCGCAAACAGCCGCATCTCGTGGCCGCTGGGCAGCGCGAACTTCAGCATGCGCCCGGTCGAAGGCATCGCGCCCTCGGGCAGCATCTCGGTCTTCACGCCCCATTTCTCGATGCGGCCCTTCAGTTCGTCCAGGTCCGCATCGTTCTCGACCTTGTAGGCGACGTGGTTCATGCCGGCCCGGTCCGACGGGGTGAGCACGACCGAGTATTTGTCCCATTCGTCCCAGCACTTGAGGTACACGTTGCCGTGCTTGTCCTCCATGGTTTTCTTCAGGCCCAGCACGTTTTCGTAGTGCTTCACCGCAGCCGCCATGTCCATCACCTTCAGGCTGGCATGTCCGATACGCATAACGCCCATCTCTGGTCTCCTAGTTGGTTGAAATTGGGCGCGCCGCGGCTGCGGCGTACCCACGGTTGAAACATTTCTCGAACTTGCCCGCCACCTCGAGCCGCACCGCGGCGGTCGGCGTCGCCCGGCAGGCCAGCGTGTAGCCGGCGGCTTCTTCGTCGGGGCTCACGTGCGCACGGCTCACCGGACCGAGGCTCGTGACGCTGCCATCCAGCACCCGCACCTTGCACACGCCGCAGCCGCCGTTCACGCAGCCGACCGGGATGCCTTTGCGGCCGAGCTTGAGCATTCCCTTCAGCAGGCTCTCTCCAGTCGCGCAGGGATAGCATTCGCCGGTCTGCGTGATCGTGACCTGCACCTTGGGCCGGGTATCGAAGATCGAGGACATGGTGCTGCTCACACCCGCTTGAAGAGCGCGCTGCGCGGCTTGCCGGCGTCGGCGGCGGTGAGGAACTTCTCGGTGTAGATGTCGCGCTCGTAGAGCCGCCCTTGCATCAGTGCGCCGAGACAGGCCTCGATCATCGGCGGCGGGCCGCACAGGTAGGCCTTGTGGCCGGCAAAGCCGGACCCGAAATGCGCCTTGGCCGCCTCGTGCACGAAACCGCAGGCGACATCGCGCTCGGCCGTGGCCTCGGACAGCGCCGGCAGATAGGTGAAGTTTGGATGCGCGGTGGCGAGCGCGCGAAACTCGGCGTCGTAGTACAGCTCGGCCTTCGTGCGCTGGCCGTAGACCAGCGTGATCGGCTGCGTGCAACCGGTATCGAGCAGGTCGAGGATCATCGAGCGCGGGCTCGACAGCCCGGAGCCCCCGGCCATGAACAGCATCGGCAGGTCGACGGACTGGCGCACGAAGAAGCGCCCGTACGGACCGCTGACGTGGAGCGCGTCGCCGACCTTCAGCACATCGTGCAGATAGCCGGTACCGGCGCCGCCCTCCACGCGCCGCACGTTGATCTCGATCTCGCCACTCGCGGCGACCTGCGCCGGCGAGTTGGCGATCGAGAACGGCCGGTCGCCGTCGACCCCCGGGATCTTCAGCTGCACGTACTGGCCGGCCTGGAAGTCGATAGTCTGATCGAGCGTGAGAAAGATCGCCTTGATCGTCGGGGTCAGGCGCTCGATGCGCGCGACCCGGGTGTGGAAGTCTCGGACCGGGATCACGCGCGCGTCCGGCTCTTCCTCGATGTCGGCCTCGATGGTCGCGTCTTCCAGCAAGGTCGCGCAGCAGGCGAGTGTCTTGCCCTCTTCGCGCTCGACCTCCATCAGCGCGAACGGATTGGCCGCGCCGTGATCGACCTCGCCCGCGCACACCTGCACCTTGCAGGTCCCGCACAACCCATGACCACAGGCATGCGGGATGTAGATGCCCTGACGCAACGCGGCGTCGAGCAGGGTCTGGCCCTCGGCGACATCGATGGTCGCGCCGAGCGGTTCGATGGTGAGGCTGTAGCTCACGGCTGTACTCTCCTGCTCGTCCGGACTTCAGGCGTGCGAGCCCTTTATACCTTCGAGGCCGGGCGTGCGAAAGCGGATTGCATCCTTGTGTTTCAGACCATTCTCGGCCAGCGACTTCGCCGGGTCGGGATTCCACGCCTTGCCCGACTTGAACCACTGCACAGCCTTCCAGTCGATCTTCGCGAAGTCGGGGTGGTAGCCGAAGATGCCCGGCAGCACCGCCGTGGCCAGCGCGCTGAACGGCGTGTCGGGCGGCAGCGGCAGGCAGAACGGCGCGCAGAACATCAGGTGGTCCTCCCAGCCGATGTACAGCAGCGGCGCGGGGAAGTTCTCGCGCACGTCCTGCGCGGGGAAGTCATAGGCCCGGGTGGCGACGACGCTCATTTCGCACCTCCTGCTGGCAACGCCTCGCCGCGCCATGCGGCGAAATTCTTCTGATCTTCGGACCCTTCGAAGTCAAAGTTGTCGCGCCCGACGTTCAGCTCGTAGTAGTCGAGCACCGCAAGCAGCGGATCGAAGCCCTCCTTCGTCGGGTCGGTGCCCGGCTTGAAGCAATGGCCCTGGTAGATCTGGTGCACCGGTAGCCAGCTCTGCACGTACTTCTCGGGCTCGTGGTCGAAGATGCCCTTGCAGTGGTCGCTACAGAAGTGGTAGCGGTTGCCGCGCCAGTCGCTCTCGCGGTAGCAGATCTTGGTCGCATCGCCCGGCTCGGTGAAGAGCATCGGGATCTGGCAGGTCGTGCACAGCATCGGCAACGTCATGTTGTAGAAGCGGTTGCCGGCGGCCGCCTGCTCGCGCCAGTAGTCCCAGCGTGGCTTGTAGTGGCGCTCGTAAGTCTCGGGGTACTTCTCGGCCAGCCAGGCCTGCTCGTCGTCGCGCGGCACCCAGGTGTGGAACGGCGCGGCGCCGTTGTAGTTGTAGAAGGTGGCCCAGGCCTGGTGGCTGATGTGATCCTTGCCCTCGCAGGCATCCTTCCAGCCGGCGGGCTCGCGAATGCCGTAGCGCGCGAGATCCTTGAACAGCGCCCCGCCGCCCTCCTCGGCGTACATCTCCCAGGCTTCCTTCCAGCTCATCACGCGCTTGGGCAGCATGTAGTCCTGCATCATCGCCACCAGCGTCAGCAGCCGGTAGCCGCGCCAGAACCACTTGTCGATCCAGCGCTGCACGATCGGCACGTTGGCGGGATCCTGCTCGAGCATGAACTTGATGCACTCGATGCCCAGCGTCATGTGCCGGCTCTCGTCGCTCTGAGCGGAAAAACCGAAGGTCACCGTGCTCATGTCGCCGTTGTGCGCCGCGCCGCTCATGAACGGCACGAACAGCAGATTCGTCAGCACATACTCGAACGAGAAGCTCACCGAGGTGAGGAACTCGAACGGGCCGCCAGTGCAGGCGTCCTCGAAGAAGCTCTTCGGCACCGACAGATACCAGACACGGTCGAACCAGTGGTTCGAGTGATGCATGCCGTTGAAGTACTTGTTGTAGTGGCTGATCGCATGCGTCTCGGTCTGGTAGTGGCGCAGTTCGTCCACGGACTGCATCTGGCAGGCGACGCTTGCGCCCGCGCCTCGGAACGCGCGACCCGCGTGCGAGAAACCGCGGTGCGCGTAGTATTCGAGCGGCGTGACGCCCTGGATGAAGAGCTTGAGCGCGTTGATGTAGCGCGCATCCGTGACGCCGAGTTGACCGTTGTTCTGCGCGAACGCCTCGATCACCGCGTAGAGCTTCTTCTCCTTCTCGCCCTGGTATTTCCAGTAGGCGTCCATCGTCAGGCGGAACGGGTCCTCCCATTTGTCCCAGTCGTGGATCTTGATGCCCTCGTACTTGTCGTAGGGGAACACCTCGTCCATTGACTGGTAGCTCGTCTCCCAGGCCAGGCCGCGCGTCATCGCGGCATAGCGCTCCTTCAGGCCGAGCTTCTTCTTGGCGACACGGGTATCCATGGGGTCGTCTCCTTCGCTTGGGTTCAGTGCTTCCAGCTCAGCGAGAACTGGTCGTCGTCCTCGTCGATATGGCCGGACAGGGTGATCAGGTTGATGTGAAGCTGCTGCAGGTCGTAAGGCTTGCCGGTCAGCTCCTCGATGGTCTTGCGGCGGATCGTGAGCCGGTTCGGCGCGTCGATTTTGACTAGTCCGGGCGAGTGCGCGGCCTGTGCATTCGGGTTGTCGGCGAGGATCGCCTCGACGAGCGGGCGCGATTCCTCGTTGGCCTGAAAGGCAATGAACACGTTCGACATGAGCGGTTTCTCCTTGGGATGGACGTTCAGCCGGCGAGGCCGGACTTGGCCAGCCGCGCATCGAGCGCCTGGCGCGCATCGGTCAGCGCCTGCTGGCCCGTGCTGCCCAGTGCGAATTCGGCCACCGGCGCGAGCGCGGCCTGCGCGCGATCGGCCCAGGTTTGCGCCCAACCGGCGATCAGCGCCTTGTTCTCCGCCGATTCCGCGGCCGCGACCTTGACCACCGCGTCGATCCAGCGCGCGCTCTCGTCGTGCCACTCGGGCATGAAGGCGGTCAGCATCGCGACCGCGGTGCCGCCCTGCAGCGCCAGATGCTCGTCGACGAAGCTGCCATAGATCAGCGGGTAGAGTTGGCCGTCGAGCGCCAGGTTCTGCGCGACGAACAACTCGAACGGGTCCTTGAGCACCAGCGTGTCCTCGACATAGCGGCGCAGCACCTGCCAGCGCGGATCGTTCAGCCAGTCGTTGCGGCCGGCTTCCAGCACGCCGGGTTCGTCGAGCGCGAGCCCGAGCTTGGTCAGGTACTGCGCGACGCCGAGGTGGTCCATCGCATGAAACAGCGCCGGCGCGGTGAAGGCCGTGCCCCAGCCGTAGGCGCAGATCGACGCGTTGTTCTGGTTGCCGCCCCAAGCCACGTGGCGCAGCGGCATCAGCACTTCGCAGGCCTTGGCGCGCACCGCATCGCTCATCTTCCCGACCAGCCCGCGCGACTCGACGAACTGCACGTTCGACTCCATCGCATCCTGCTGGCGCGCGCGCGTGATGGTCCAGGTCGCGTAGTAGAATTGGCGCGGATCGCGCAGCGCGTACCAGTCGGCAAGCTGGACCGCGGTGCGGCCGCGATCGAACAGCGCGTGCTCCGGGTCCCAGGTCGGGCGGTAGTGGAAGTTGGTCTCCGGCTGCGCGCCCAGCGTCGCCTCCTGGTAGCGCGTGGCCGTCTTGTCGCCGCCGATGCGCTGCGCAACGTGCGCATAGGTGTGGCGAAGCGGCGTGATCTCGCGCGCCTGCAGATCGATGTTCATTCGCGGGTCTCCTCGAGGTCTTGGTGCGGGGAAAGGGCATCGAGATGCTGCACCCGGTTCGCAGTGCAGAACTCGGCGAAGGCCGGGCCGGGCAAAAGCAACTCAACCGCCAGCTCGGGCCAGCCGATCGAGAACTCGAACGCCACCAGCCCGTCCTCGCGCGGCGCGAGCCGCCTCACATACTTGCGCGACGGATCGCAGGCAGGCAGTTCCAGGGATGGGTCAATCAGGTTCATGGATCAGGCTCGACGCGATGCACCTGCACTGAATGCATGGGCCATGCCAGCAACGAGGAAATTTCGAACAATCTCGATAATTACAGGGAAAACCCCCGGTAAAAGTTGCGGCCGAAAGGCAGCGCACCAGTATCCACCCATGGGTTTACCCTAGCTCGCGTACCGCATGACACCACTCTGTTTTCATCAAATCATAAAAATCTGGCAACTTCAGGTTCACGAATTGATGAACACCGGTTCCGGACGTCATGGACACGGGAAAATAGATTCTCGATAATCCGCTGATGACGGAAGCCGCCGTTCCCCCATTGCCCTCGGACGCGGATCTGCGCCGGCTGGTGCACTTCTCGGCCGGTGACGGCCGCATCTGGCTCGCCGGCCAGCGCATGGTGCTGATCCACGCCGCAGCACTGGGCTCACTGCGGCGCGAACTGATGCAGACCATCGGCCGAGAGATGACGCGCCGCGTGCTGATGCGATCCGGCTACGCCGCCGGCGAGCGGGACGCTGCATTGGCGCGTCAGGTGCGCAGCGAGGCTGCGCTGTTCGAAATGTTCGCCGTCGGGCCGCAGTTGCACATGCTCGAGGGCGCGGTGCAGGTCACGATCGAACGCTTCGAGGTTGATCCCGACAAGGGTCACTATTACGGCCTCTACCGCTGGGACCATTCCTGGGAGGTGGAGACCCATATGCGCGACTTCGGCCCGCAATCGGAGCCGGTGTGCTGGATGCTGCTGGGCTATGCCTCGGGGTATACCAGCGCGTTTTTCGGTCGGCCCGTGCTGTACAAGGAGGTCGCCTGCTGCGCCTGCGGCGACGCGCATTGCCGCATCGAGGGCCGCCCGCTGGCCGACTGGCCCGATGGCGAGGCCATGGCCCGCGATTACGACGCCGACTCGTTGCTGGTGCGCCTGGAAGACCTGCATTCGCAGGTCGAGACGCTGCGCTCGTCGCTCGAGCCGGCCGACGAACTGGGCCCGCTGGTCGGCCGCTCCAAGGCGTTCATGAACGCCGTGGACCTGCTGCGCAAGGCGGCTGCGACCCAGGTGACGGTGCTGCTGACCGGCGAGACCGGCGTCGGCAAGGAACGCTTCGCGCGCGCGTTGCATGCGATGAGCGCGCGCGCGGACAAGCCGTTCGTCGCGGTCAACTGCGCCGCGCTGCCGGGCGAGCTGATCGAAAGCGAACTGTTCGGCGCCGAGAAGGGTGCCTACACCGGTGCCGGTGCTGCGCGCCCGGGCCGCTTCGAGCGCGCCAACGGCGGCACGCTGATGCTCGACGAGCTGGGCGAACTGCCGCTGCCCGCCCAAGCCAAGCTGTTGCGCGTGCTGCAGCACGGCGAGATCGAGCGCCTCGGCGCAACGCAGGCGCGCAAGGTGGACGTTCGGGTGATCGCGGCGACGAACGTCGATCTGGAAGCCGCGGTCGCCGCCGGCCGCTTCCGGCGTGACCTGCTTTATCGGCTCAACGTCTATCCGATCCGCATTCCGCCGCTGCGCGAGCGCGCCGACGACATCGAGCCGCTGGCGCTGCACCTGCTGCAACGCTTCTGCGCGCTGCACGACAAGCGCGTCACCGGGTTCACCGATCGCGCGCTCGATGCGATGCGCCGCTACCCCTGGCCGGGCAACGTGCGCGAGCTGGAAAATCTGATCGAACGCGGCGTCATCCTCTCCAGTGCCGGCGAGCCGGTGGATCTGCACGCGCTCTTCCCGACTCTGCCTGCGCCGCCGCCGGTGAGCGTGAACGCTTCCGGCCAGCTCGAGCGCCTGCCGGCCGGCGACTCGGGAGCGCTGTACGACGACTTCCAGCGCCGGCAGCTCAGCCTGGACGCACTCGAAGACGCGCTGATCAACGAAGCCGTGGATCGCGCCGCCGGAAACTTGTCGGCGGCAGCGCGCGCCCTGGGCCTGACCCGGCCGCAACTGAGCTACCGGCTGCAACGCCTGCGCGAGCGCGCGCGGCAATAGCCTCGTTCCCTATGGCCAAGCGACCGTTCCTGTCCCTGATGCCGCCCGGCGCAGACGACGTGTCCGGCGTCGCGCCGACCGGCGCGAGCCGCACCCTGATCGAGCGCGCCTACACGCAGTTGCGCGACGACATCGTCGAGGGCCGGCTCGCTCCTGGCGAGCAGCTGCGGGTGGAACACCTGAAGCTGCGCTACGACGTCAGCGCCGGCACCTTGCGCGAGGCCATCACCCGGCTCGCCAGCGATGCGCTGGTCGTCACCGAAGGCCAGCGCGGCTTTCGCGTGGCGCCGATCGCCGCCGACGACCTGATGGACCTGACGCGCCTGCGCGTGCATATCGAGATCGACGCGCTGCGCCAGTCGATGCGCGAGGGCGGCACAGCGTGGCGCGAGCAGTTGCATGCCGCCTACGCCGAACTGTCGAAGTGGGAGCAACCGCTGCGCCCGGACCAGGCCAGACCATGGGAGAAACTCAACAGCGCATTTCATGAAGCGCTGCTGGCCGGCCACGCCTCGCCGTGGACGGTGCGCCTGCTGCGTATGT
The DNA here is from genome assembly GCA_030123545.1 of Burkholderiaceae bacterium. Taxonomy (NCBI): domain Bacteria; kingdom Pseudomonadati; phylum Pseudomonadota; class Betaproteobacteria; order Burkholderiales; family Burkholderiaceae; species Burkholderiaceae bacterium. Next base: position 2,582,629 of record CP126124.1, read on the forward strand.
TGGCACGCCAGAGCGAGCGCTACCGCCGCTATGCGATCAACCTGCCCGCAGGCCCGCGCGACGTGCATGCCGAGCACCGCGAAATCTATGAGAGCGCGATCGCCGGCAATGAACTTCGTGCATCGCTGGCGCTGGAGGCCCACATCCGCATCACGGCCGAACTGGTTGCGCGGGCGCTCAGCGAAAGGCAGCCGGCCTGAACGCCGACGCTGCAAACCCAGCGCCGACTCCCCATTCCGCAGACGACTCAGCGATTGCTCAGGTTCAAGCCCCAGCGCGCCAGCGCCGCATCGTCGCTGACGCGCGCATCGACCCAGCGCGCGCCCTCCGGCGTGGTCTCCTTCTTCCAGAACGGCGCCTGGGTCTTCAGGTAGTCCATCAGGAACTCGCAGGCCTGAAAGCTCTCGCGGCGGTTCATCGAGGTCACGGCCGCCAGCACGATCTGGTCGAGCGGCTCGAGCCGCCCGATGCGGTGGATCACGCGGGCGCCGAGGATGTCGAAGCGCCGCATGGCTTCGTCGATCATTGCTTCGATCGCGCGCTCGGTCATGCCCGGGTAATGCTCGAGTTCGATCGCGCTGACCGAGCCCGCTGCAGCCGGACCATTGCGGTCGCGCACGGTGCCGACGAAAGCACAGACCGCCCCGACCCGGCCGTCGCCGGCGCGCAGCGCAGCCGCCTCGCGGGCGAGGTCGAAATCCTCGCGCTGAATGACCACGCGAGCGCCGTGCGAAGCAGAAGGCCATGCCATGCCCGCATTGTGGCATCCGCGGCATCGGAATCGGCCACGGTCCACAATCACCCATGGCGCCGATCCGGCTCGGAACATCATCGCAACGCCGAACGCCGCCGACTGGACACGGACAGCGCACACATCGATCACATGAAGGTCCAGCATGACCCCTGCAGCGTCGATGGACCGGCGGGTCCGGCCGATGCACGTCCGCCGGTGCGCCGTGGACCGGTGTTCGCGATCATCGCGTTCGCGCTGCTGATGATGTCGGTCGACTCGACGATCGTCGCGACCGCGCTGCACGCGTTGCAGCATGGACTCGGAACGTCGATCAACTGGGCCGGATGGACCATCACCGCCTATTCATTCGGCTTCGTGCTGATGCTGCCGATCAGCGGCAAGCTGAGCGAGCGCTACGGCCGGCGACGTGTGTTCCTCGGCTCGGTCGTCGCGTTCACCGCGGCGTCGCTGTTGTGCGGCCTGGCCGACAACATCTTCGTGCTGATCGCGCTGCGCGCGTTGCAGGCCGCCGGCGGGGCCGGCTTCACGCCGTCGGCCACCGGCATCGTCGTCGACCATTTCGGCGACGCGCGCGATCGCGCGGTCAGCCTGTTCGGCAGCATCTTTCCGGTCGGCGCGATGATCGGGCCGGTGTTCGGCGGCCTGTTCGTGACGTACTGGAGCTGGCGCGGCGTGTTCTTCGTCAACGTGCCAATCGGGGTCGCGATCGTCCTGCTCGCGTGGCGCCATATCCCGCACGACCGGGCACGAGCGCAGCAGACGCAGGCCGGGATGGATCTGCCCGGCATGGCGCTGCTCGGCATCGGGCTGCTCGCAGGCATGCTTGCGATCAGCACCCTCGGCGAATACGGTGCAAGCGCAGCCTCACTCGCGTTCGTGGTGCCGGCCGTGGTCGCGATTGCCGCCGTGTGGATGTTCTTTCGCCACATCCGACGCGCTGCCCATCCGTTCATCGCGCCGCGTCTGATCCGCGGGCCCGGTTTCGGCCCGGTGAACCTCGTCAACACGATCTACGGCGGCATGACCAACGGCGTGGTGACGCTGATTCCGCTGTACGCAACCAACCGCTACCAGATCAATGCACTCGATTCCGGTACCTTGCTGATCGCGCAGGCCGCGGCCGCGGCGCTGCTGTCGGTCTCGGCCGCGCTGGCGCTGCGGCGCACCGGGCACCGGCTGCCGCTGTATGTCGGGAGCAGCGTGATCGCAGCCGGCATGCTGCTGCTCGCGTTCCACCCGGCGCTCGGCATCACGCCCTACCTGTGGCTGGCGGGTTCGGCGTTCCTGGTCGGCGCCGGCCGCGGCGCCATCAACCCGGCCAGCCGCAATGCCGGGCTGCAGCTGGCGCCGGAGCACTCGTCGACGCTCGCAGCATTGCGTACCGCATCGCTGCAGGTCGGATCGATCACGACGGTCTCGATCGTCACCGCGGTGCTCGCGAGCGCCAATGACCCTGGTGCGACCCAGGCCTGGGTCTATGCTGCCGCTGCCGTGCTGCTGCTGGCCGCGCTGCCGCTGATCGCGCGCGTACCGGAACACCGCGGCTCCTGGTAGCGGGTGACAGCACCGAGGCGAGCGCGCGGCGGCCGATCCGGGCGCGGACGACGAGTGCTACGCTCGCCGTCTTTCATTCCCGATCGAGGAGACCCCGATGCTCAAATTCAAACACCTGCTGGCCGTCGGCTTCGCCGCGCTGCTCGCCGCCGCCCCTGCCGCCTGGGCCGGCGCGCGGCTGGACAAGATCATGGATGCGAAAGTGCTTCGGGTCGGCACGCCGGGCGACTACCGGCCGTTCGCGATCAAGGACGGTGCCGGCTACTCCGGTCACGACGTCGACACGGTCGAAGCGCTGGCCAAGGTGCTGGGCGTGAAGATCGAGTGGGTGCCGACCAGCTGGCCGAACCTGATGAAGGATTTGCAGGCCGACAAGTTCGACGTGGCCGTCGGCGGCATCACGCGCAACGTGGCGCGCCTGCGCGTCGCGGCGATGCTGCCGGGCTACGCGCCGACCAGCAAGGTGGCGCTGGTGCGCGCGGCCGACAAGGACAAGTACAAGAGCCTGCAGGATCTGGACCAGCCCAACGTGCGCGTGATCAAGAACCCCGGCGGCACGAACGAGGCCTTCGTGCTCGAGCACCTGAAGGCGGCGCAGATCAGCACCGACCCGAACAACGCCGAAATCCCGGGGCTGATCGCCGAGGGCAAGGGCGACGTGATGATCACCGAAACCTACGAGGCGCTGCACTACGCGAAGGCCGACCCGCGGCTGGCCGCGCTCTTCATCGACAAGCCGCTGACGCCGGTCAACTACGTGGGCTTCCTGATGCCGGACGACGACCCGGACTACCTGCGCGAGATGAACTTCGCCTGGGACCTGCTGGCCAAGCGCGGCACGCTGAAGGCCATCGACGACAAGTGGCTGCACTGAGCGGCTGCGCAGCGAAGCCGCGCCGGACGCGCCGGCCGGCGCGCCGTCAGCCTCCAGTCACCGGCGGAAAGAACGCGACCTCGGCCGCGTCGGTGAGCGCGGCGTCCTCGTCGCACATCACGTGATCGAGCGCGATGCGCACCGCGCGGCCGCGCGCCAGCACCCGGGCATGGGCGCCGCCGCGCGCGATCAACTCGTCGCGCAGCGCGCCGACCGTGCCGGCCGCGGTCGAGACCGCCTCCTGCTCCTGGCCGATGCCCTCGCGCACGCTGGCGAAGTAGCGGACCGTGACGTTGCGCGCTGCATCACTCATATCAGTGTTCCATGGTGCGTCGCACCACCCGCGGCGAATGAAGCCCAATGAGACCAGTGGCCGCGGAGCAGGCCGTTTCAGCGACCGCCGCGGATCGGGCTTGGCCCGGCCGCTGGCGGTGCCCCCTTGCGAGGGGGTTGGCGGAGCGACACGAAGTGCGCGAAGACTGGGGGTGTTTCATCCCAGCAACTCCGCGAACGGAATGAACTGCACCGTGTCGCCGGCCTTGATGGCTTGGCCGGGCGGGTTGTCGACCACGCCGTCGCCCCAGACCATCGAAGTCAGCACGCCGGAACTCTGATTCCGGAACAGGTCGAGCCCGCCCTGCGCGTTGCGCCGCACGCGCATGAATTCGCGGCGCCGGTCCGCGCGCGGCCAGTCGAAGTCGGCGCGCAGCGCGATCGGCTCCACCGCGACCCGGGTCGCGCCCTGCAGCCGCAGCAGGAACGGACGCACCAGCAGCAGGAAGGTGATGAAGCTCGACACCGGATTGCCCGGCAGGCCGATGAAATGCGCCGCGCCGACGCGGCCGTATGCAAACGGCTTGCCGGGCTTGATCGCGATGCTCCAGAGGTCCAGTGTGCCGAGTTGCTGCACCGCCGGTTTGACGTGATCTTCCTCGCCGACCGAGACGCCGCCGCTGGTCAGGATCAGGTCGCTCGTGGCCGACGCGCGCTCCAGCGCCGCCAGCGTCGCGGCGCGGGTGTCGGGCACGATGCCGAGGTCGTTCACCTCGCAACCGAGGCGCGCCAGCAGCCGCCGCAGGAAGAACCGGTTCGAGTTGTAGATCGCGCCGGGCCGCATGTCTTGCGGCGGCACCTCGCCCGGCATCACCAGTTCATCCCCGGTCGAGAACAGCCCGACGCGCGGGCGCCGCGCGACCGGCAGCCGAGCGAGGCCGATCCCGGCGGCGAGACCGACACCGGCCGGATCCAGGCGCTGGCCCTTCGCGAGCACGACCGCGCCACGCGTCACGTCCTCGCCGGCGCGGCGTATCCATTGGCCGGGTGTCGGCGCGCGGCCGATGCGCACCACGCCATCGCGAATTGGCGCGCAGTCCTCCTGCATCACGATCGCGTCGGCGCCGCTCGGCACCGGCGCGCCGGTGAAGATGCGCGCGACCGTGCCCACCTCGAGCGGCGTGCCGCTGCTGCCGGCCGGAATGCGCTGCGACACCGGCAATTCGGCACCGGCCACGGCCTCGGCCGCGCGCACCGCGTAGCCGTCCATCGCGCTGTTGTCCTGCGGTGGCACCTGCAACGCCGACACCAGATCGGCGGCCAGCACGCGGCCGTCGGCATCGAAGGTCGACACCTCCTCGGCCGCCAGCGGGTCGGCATGGCGCAGCAGCGATGCCAGCGCATCGTCCAGCGATTGCAATGGTGGGCGCGAGGCGTTCATTGGTGGTTCATTGCGCGATAGGCAGCGAGTAGGAGAACTGCGCCGCATTGTCGATCAACCATGCGGCCAGCGCCTGCGGCGCGTTCAAATCCAGCACCGGCCGCGCGGTAGGTTGCGGCAGACTATCCGGCGAATCGGTGGCGACCGCGACCACCATGTCGTCCTGCGGGTAGCGCAACGGCTTGTTCGTTGCGGCGCGCCAGACCTCGATCTTCGGCAGGCTCCCGTGCTTGAAGCCCTCCACCAGCACCCAGTCGACCGCGGGGTCGAGCGCTGCGATCAGGCCGTGCAGCGACAGTTCGGTGGGGTTTGCGAATTCGCGCATCAGCGCCAAGCGCCGGTCCGACGCGACCAGCACCTCGTAGGCGCCGGCCTGGCGGTGCCGCCAGCTGTCCTTGCCCGGATGGTCGATGTCGAAGCCATGGTGCGCGTGCTTGATCACCGACACGCGCAGACCAAGGCTCTTGAGCGCGCCGATCAGTCCCGTGGCCAGCGTGGTCTTGCCCGAACCCGAGTAGCCGGCCAGGCCGACGACCTTCATCCGCGCAGCTCCGGTTTACTATCAAAGCAATAGCTGCATGTGAAGATGCTGCCTCGGCTTCGGCCGCTTTTCATCTGCATTCCCGGGCTATGTAGGCCTGCACCGCGCTCGCGTCCGCCACCATCTGCACCACGCGGCGCGGCAACTCTTCGAGCCCGATGAGCTGCGCGGGGCGCTCCGGCTCGCGGCCCAGCGCCTCTTGAATAGTCTGCGCGAACTTCACCGGCAGCGCGGTCTCGAGCACGACCATCGGAACGCCAGGATCGAGGTGCTCGCGCGCGACCTTCACGCCGTCGGCGGTGTGCGGATCGATGGTCACGCCGAAGCGCGCCTCGGTATCGCGGATCACCCTGATCCGGTCCGCGTGCGTGCTGCGCCCGCTGGCAAAGCCGAAGCGCGATGCGGCCTGCGCGAACAGCGGGTCGGCGCCGAGGTCGAAGCGCCCTTCCCGCGCCAGCTGCTCGCCGAACAGCGCGCGAATACGTGCCGCCGCGCCGTCATCGTGCCCAAGCAGGTCGAACACGAAGCGCTCGAAGTTGCTCGCCTTCGAGATGTCCATCGACGGGCTCGAGGTCTCGTGCGTGTCGGCGCCGGCGCGCACCCGGTACACGCCGGTGCGGAAGAACTCGTCGAGCACGTCGTTCTCGTTGGTCGCGACCACCAGCCGCTTGATCGGCAAGCCCATCATGCGCGCGACATGGCCGGCGCAGACGTTGCCGAAGTTGCCGCTGGGGACGGTGAAGCTGACGGATGTGGCCCCCACGCTTTTCACTTCGTGTAATGCGCTGCCCCCCGAGGGGGCTAATTTTCCTAGGGGCGGCCCGTCGGAAAATTGCCCTGCATCGTTGGAGGTTGCTTGAAAGTACCCGGCGAAGTAGTAGACCACCTGCGCCAGCAGCCGCGCCCAGTTGATCGAGTTGACGGTGCCTACGAAATACCGGCGCTTGAACGCGAGGTCGCCCGACACCGCCTTCACGATATCCTGGCAGTCGTCGAACACGCCCTGGACCGCGATGTTGTGGATGTTGTCGTCCTGCAGGCTGTACATCTGCGCCTGCTGGAACGGGCTCATGCGCCCCTGCGGGCTCAGCATGAACACGCGGATGCCCTGCTTGCCGCGCATCGCGTACTCGGCCGCGCTGCCGGTATCGCCGCTGGTCGCGCCCAGGATGTTCATCCGCGCGCCGCGGCGGCGCAGTTCGTACTCGAACAGGTTGCCGAGCAGCTGCATCGCGATGTCCTTGAACGCGAGCGTCGGGCCGTTCGACAGCGCTTCGATGAACAATCCGTCTTCCAGCGGCTTCAGCGGCGTGACCTGCGCCGTGCCGAACGCCTCGGCGGTATAGGTCTTCGCGCAGATCGCGCGCAGGTCGTCCGCCGGAATGTCGTCGATGTACAGCGACAGGATCTCGAACGCGAGCGCGGCGTAGCCTTGCGTAGCATGGACCCGGCGCAGCGCCGCCAGCTTGGCTGCGTCGATCTGCGGGTAATGCCCCGGCAGGTACAGCCCGCCGTCGGGTGCCAAGCCTTCGAGCAGGATGTCGCAGAAGCGGCATGGCGCGGCGTCGCCGCGGGTCGACAGGTATCTCATCTCAGCCTTTCGTCACGCGGCGAGATCGGCGACGTTCACCGCGCAGGGCGAGCGCAGCGAAGCCAGGCTCCGGGCGCCCGCGGATCCGGCTGCGCCGGTCCGCCAGGCGCGCCCCTTGAGGGGGATTCGAGCGACACGAAGTGCGCGAGAAACGGGGGGGTCAATTCAGTTCTTCCTTGCGGATGCGGATGATGGTCGCGAGCACGCTGGGCAATGCCTGCATGCGCGCGATCGCCTCGTCCATCGTGCCTTCGCGCGTCTCATGGGTCAGGATGATCAGGTCGGTCTGCGGCACCGCTTGTGCGGTCGGATCGCCGTCCTCGCCGACCAGTTCGTCGGCCTCGCGCTGCAGCACCGCGTCGATGCTGATGCCGGCGTCGGCGACGATGCCGGTCACGCGCGCGAGCACGCCGGCCTCGTCGGCGACGCGCAGCCGCAGGTAGTAGCTGGTGACGACCTCGCTCATCGGCAGCACGGAGAGGCTGCTCATCGCGTGCGGATGGAACGCCAGGTGCGGCACGCGCTGCGCGGCGTCGGCGGTGTGCAGCCGCGTGATGTCGACCAGATCCGCGATCACCGCGCTGGCGGTCGGCTCGCTACCGGCGCCCTTTCCGTAGTACAGCGTGGTGCCGACCGCGTCGCCCTGCACCACGATCGCGTTCATCGCGCCCTCGACGTTCGCGATCAGCCGCCGCGCCGGCACCAGGCTCGGGTGCACGCGCAGCTCGATGCCCTGCGCGGTGCGCTTGGTGATGCCGAGCAGCTTGATCCGGTAGCCGAGCTGCTCGGCGTAGCGGATGTCGGTCGCCGCGAGCTTGGAGATGCCTTCGACATGGGCGCGGTCGAACTGCACCGGAATGCCGAACGCGATCGCCGACATGATGGTCGCCTTGTGCGCCGCGTCGATGCCCTCGATGTCGAAGGTCGGATCGGCCTCGGCATAGCCCAGGCGCTGCGCGTCGGCCAGCGCCGCCGCGAAGTCCAACCCCTTGCTGCGCATCTCGGACAGGATGAAATTCGTCGTGCCGTTGATGATGCCGGCGATCCACTCGATGCGGTTCGCGGTCAGGCCCTCGCGCAGCGCCTTGATGATCGGCACGCCGCCGGCGACCGCCGCCTCGAAGCCGACCATCACGCCCTTGGCCGACGCGGCCTCGAAGATCTCGGTGCCGTGCACCGCCAGCAGCGCCTTGTTCGCGGTGACCACATGCTTGCCGGCCGCGATGGCTTCCAGCACCAGCGTGCGCGCGATGCCGTAGCCGCCGATCAGCTCGATCACGATGTCGATGTTCGGGTCGGCAATCACCGCGCGCGCGTCGCTCAGCACGCGCGCGCGGCCGCCCACCAGCTTTTCCGCGCGTTGCGTGTCGAGGTCGGCGACCGTCGCGATCGCGATGCCGCGGCCGGCGCGGCTGCGTATCTCGTCCTGGTTGCGCGCGAGCACCTCGAACACGCCGCTGCCCACGGTGCCTATGCCGAGCAGGCCCACTTGGATCGGTTTCATCATTTCTTCAAACAAAAAGCGGCCAAAGCCAAGGCGTCGCCTGCGTTATATGCTACGTTTTCTATAGCGCTCCAGGAATCCGGCGATGCGGCCGATCGCGTCGCGCAGCTCGTCCTCATGCGGCAGGAACACCATGCGGAAATGCTGCTGGTCCGGATAGTTGAAGCCGGTGCCCTGCACCAGCATCACGCGCGTCGCGCGCAGCAGGTCGAGGAAGAACTGGCGGTCGTCCTGGATCGGGTACACCGCCGGGTCGAGCTTAGGGAACATGTACAGCGCGGCGTTCGGCCGCACGCAGCTCACGCCCGGAATCGCGCTGATCAGCTCGTACGCCAGATCGCGTTGGCGCTTGAGGCGCCCGCCCTCGCCGACCAGCTCGTTGATGCTCTGGTAGCCGCCCAAGGCGGTCTGGATCGCCCACTGGCCGGGGACGTTCGCGCACAGCTTCATGTTCGAGAGCATGTTCAGGCCCTCGATGTAGTCGGCCGCCGCAGCCTTGTCGCCCGACACCACCAGCCAGCCGGCGCGGTAGCCGCAGGAGCGGTAGCTCTTGGACAGCGAATTGAAGGTGAGCGTCAGCACGTCGGTCGACAGGCTCGCGAGCGCGGTGTGCCGGCCCCCGTCGTACAGCACCTTGTCGTACACCTCGTCGGCGAGCAGCACCAGCTCGTGTTCGCGCGCCAGATCGACGATCGCGCGCAGTGTCTCCGCCGGGTACAGCACGCCGGTCGGGTTGTTCGGGTTGATCACGACGATGCCGCGCGTGCGCGGCGTGATCTTCGCGCGCATGTCGTCCAGATCCGGCAGCCAGCCGCGCGCCTCGTCGCAGCGATAGTGCACCGGCCGCCCGCCCGCGAGGCTGGTGACCGCGGTCCACAGCGGGTAGTCGGGCGACGGCAGCAGCAGTTCGTCGCCGTCGTCGAGCAGCGCGTTCGTCGCCATCGCGATCTGCTCGCTCGCACCGTTGCCGAGGTAGACGTCGTCGAGCGCGACGCCGGCCACGCCCTGCTGCTGGCTGTAGTGCATCACCGCCTTGCGCGCGGCGAAGATGCCCTTGCTGTCGGAGTAGCCGGATGAAGTCGGCAGGTTGCGGATCATGTCCTGCTGCACCTCTTCGGGCGCATCGAAGCCGAACGGCGCGAGGTTGCCGATGTTGAGCTTGATGATCTTGTGGCCCTCGTCCTCCATCTGCCGGGCCGCGTCCATGATGGGACCGCGGATGTCGTAGAGCACGTTCGCCAGCTTGGCCGATTTGTGAATCCTGTTCAATGTCCCTCTCAATGGCCCTGCAAGGGGCGCCGCCTGGGTGAAAGCCTACAATTGAACCACAGTTGAGAACCACGATGAAGCTGCATGCCGACCTGCCCGACGCCCAGTCCGTGACGGGCTACGGCCCGGGCTGGATCACGGTCGGCGGCGAGCGCATCGAGACCAGCTTGATCGTCGGCTCGCGCGGAGAGCGGATCGCCTGGCCCTGCAGCGACTTCGACGATTTGACCCCGGCCCTGTTCGAGCGGCTGGCCGGACTCGACGCGGAACTGGTGATCTTCGGCAGCGGCACGCGGCTGCGCTTTCCGCCGCCGGCCTGGACCGCGCCGCTGATGGCGCGCCGCATCGGCCTGGAGACCATGGACACCGCCGCCGCCTGCCGCACCTACAACATCCTGGCCGGCGAAGGCCGGCACGTGGTTGCGGCGCTGCTGATCGAGCCCGCGCGCTGAGCATGGCAACGGCTTTGGGGTAAAATCGATAGGTTCGCGGGTGCGCCTCGCCCCCCTCGAGGCCCGCCCTTCTTAACGACAAGAACCTGTCACACGAGACCCCCCAATCCCATGACGATCGTTGTCAACAAACCCCTCCCCGAATTCGAAGGCAACGCCACCGGCGGTATCAAGGTCACGAACACATCGCATCTGGGACAGGTGGTGGTGCTGTACTTCTACCCGAAGGACAACACCCCCGGCTGCACCACCGAGGCCATGCAGTTCCGCGACAAGTACAAGGATTTCGAGAAGGCCGGCGCGGTCGTGTTCGGCGTGTCGCGCGACAACATGAAGTCGCACGACGAATTCAAGGCCAAGCTCGAACTCCCGTTCGAACTGATCGCCGACACCGAAGAGAAGATGTGCCACATGTTCGGCGTGGTCAAGAACAAGATCATGTACGGCAAGAAAGTCAAGGGCATCGAGCGCAGCACGTTCCTGGTCGGCGCCGACGGCGTGCTGCAGGCCGAGTGGCGCGGCCTGAAGGTGCCGGGCCATGTCGACGAAGTGCTGAAAGCCGTCAAGGCGCTGCGAAAAGCCGCCTGACGTTTCCCTGCAACGCAGGGCTTCTCGGCGCTGCTGCTCATGCATAATGGGCTCATGCCTTTGCGTTTTGCAAGCGCCGCCCAAAACAAGCCGCTCTGGTCTCCAGGCGGCTTTTTTGTCGTCTGACGGAACCGCCCCGCTCTCGCGAGAACCCAAGCTTCATGCCCCTGCCCCCTGCCCCCACCCGGCGCGCCGCATTGCTCGCGCCCGAAGCCTACGACGCACCGGCTCACCCCCCAGTCCGCACGGCGCGCAAGCCGCAAAACGACGATGCGGCAACGGCAGACGACGCGACGCTGCCGGCGCCGCTGCTGCGCATCGCCGGCGGCGTCGATGCGGCGCGCGAGCATCCGCAGGCGTTCGACGCCAAAGCGTTGCTGTCGCCGCCGCCATCGGCGCGCAGCGCCGACACGGCGGTCGCCCGCGCCAGGCAGCGTGGCGCCACGGCGCCGCAGCCGCGCGCGCAGGCCGAACGCGGCAATGCGGCGAGCAAGCTGTTCGTGCTCGACACCAACGTACTGCTGCACGACCCGATGTGCCTGTTCCGCTTCGAGGAGCATGACATCTTCCTGCCGATGATCGTGCTCGAGGAGTTGGACAGCCACAAAAAGGGCATGACCGAGGTCGCGCGCAACGCGCGCCAGACCAGCCGCTCGCTCGACGCGCTGGCCGGCGCGAAGGGCGCCGATTTCGGCGCCGGCCTCGCGCTTGCCGCAACCGGCCATCGCGAAGCGGGCGGCCGGCTGTTCTTCCAGACCGAGGCGCTGGACATCAGCCTGCCGATCGCGCTGCCGCACGGCAAGGCCGACAACCAGATTCTCGGCGTGGTGCAGGCGCTGCGGCGCCAGCATGCGGTGCAGGGCAAGGGCGAGCAGCCGCCGGCGCGCGAGGTGGTGCTGGTGTCCAAGGACATCAACATGCGGGTCAAGGCCCGCGCTTTAGGCCTGCCAGCCGAGGACTACCAGAACGACAAGACGCTCGACGACGGCGACCTGCTGTACGCAGGCAGCCTCGCGTTGCCGCTGGACTTCTGGGCGCGGCACGGCAAGACGATGGAGAGCTGGCAAAGCGGCAGCCACCAGTTCTACCGGATCAGCGGGCCGATCGTTCCGGAACTGCTGATCAACCAGTTCGTCTATTTCGAGGCGCCCGGCGAACCGAGCCTGTATGCGCGCGTCACCGAGATCCGCGGCAAGACCGCGGTGCTGAAGACACTGAAGGACTACGCGCACCTGAAGAACGCGGTCTGGGGCGTGACCGCGCGCAACCGCGAGCAGAACTTCGCGCTGAACCTGCTGATGGACCCGGAGGTCGACTTCGTCACGCTGGCCGGCACGGCAGGCACCGGCAAGACGCTGCTCGCGCTCGCGTCGGGGCTGACCCAGGTGCTCGACGACCGGCGCTACACCGAGATCATCATGACCCGCGCGACGGTGAGCGTCGGCGAGGACATCGGCTTCCTGCCCGGCACCGAAGAGGACAAGATGGGCCCGTGGATGGGCGCGCTCGACGACAACCTCGAGGTGCTCGCGAAGACCGAGACCTCGTCCGGCGAATGGGGCCGCGCCGCGACGAATGAGCTGATCCGCAGCCGGATCCGCATCAAGAGCATGAACTTCATGCGCGGGCGCACCTTCATGAGCAAGTACGTGATCATCGACGAGGCGCAGAACCTGACGCCGAAGCAGATGAAGACGCTGATCACGCGCGCCGGCCCCGGCACCAAGATCATCTGCATGGGCAACCTCGGGCAGATCGACACACCGTACCTGACCGAAGGCTCGTCCGGCCTGACCTTCGCGGTGGACCGCTTCAAGGGCTGGCCACACGGCGGGCACATCACGCTCGCGCGCGGCGAGCGCTCCCGGCTCGCGGATTTCGCGAGCGACGTGCTGTAGCACGCGCGCTATTTATTCGATAGCATTCGACGCAAGAACTGCGGCGGCTGCACGCCGTTTTCTTGCGAAACCTCAGGCTCCTGACAGCACGCTGTCAGCAGCAGGCGTGCAGCATAGGGGCTTCTTCACCAACCATCGGAAAGAAAGCCCCTCATGTCACAAACCATTACCTGGTTCGAGATCCGGGTCACCGACATCGAGCGTGCGCAGCGCTTCTACGAAGCCGTGCTCGGTCGCGCGCTGCGCCGCGAATCGTTCGGCGGCGGCGAGATCGCTATTTTTCCGTCCGATCCACCAGCGAGCGGCGCTGTCTGCAGCCGGGCGCGAATGCCAGCGCCGCGCCGGGCCACGGCATCCGCGTCTACCTCGACTGCATGCCGAGCCTGGACTCGGCGCTGGCCCGGGTCGAACCGGCTGGCGGCCGTGTGATCGCACCGAAGACCGCACTGCCGCCGGGCATGGACTTCATCGCCCATCTGCGCGACACCGAAGGCAACGAGGTCGGGCTGCACGCGCTGGCCGACCTGCTGCGGCGGGTCCGCGCGACCAGTGGTTCCAGTACCAATATGCTATTGAATAAATAGCATACATTCATTGTCTGAAGCGGGCCAATTGCCAGTTTGATTCAGGAAACCACGAGATCCGCGCCGCGGACGCGCGATCGACAGCCGTATCAATAGTCGGCGCTGCCGGTTGCCAGGCTCTCGAAGCGCGTCAACTCCTTCATGAACGCGAGCTTGATGATGCCGGTCGGTCCGTTGCGCTGCTTGCTGACGATGACCTCGGCGACGCCGGGCTCCTTCGAGTCCTTGTTGTAGTAGTCATCGCGGTAGATGAACATCACCACGTCGGCGTCCTGCTCGATCGCGCCGGACTCGCGCAGGTCGCTCATCATCGGATGCTTGTCGGTGCGGCTTTCGACCCCGCGCGACAGCTGCGACAGCGCCAGCACCGGGCAGCCGAGTTCCTTCGCCAGCATCTTCAACCCGCGCGAGATTTCGCCGATCGCGGTCGCGCGGTTCTCGTCGCTCATGCTGCTGGAAACACCCATCAGCTGCAGGTAGTCGACCACGATGAGCCCGAGCTTGCCGCCGCACTGGCGCGCGAGGCGCCGCGCGTTCGCGCGCAGCTCGCTCACCGTCAGGCCCGGCGACTCGTCGATGTGCAGCGAGATGTTGCGCAGCTTCTCGATCGCCTCGGTGAGGCGCGGCCATTCGGAATCGGTCAACTTGCCGGTGCGCAAGTGCATCTGATCGATACGCCCGATCGAGCCGACGATGCGCACCGCGAGCTGGCTCGCGCCCATCTCCATCGAAAATACCGCGACCGGCAGCCCCTCGTGCAACGCCACATGCTCGGCGATGTTGATCGCAAGCGCGGTCTTGCCCATCGACGGACGCGCGGCCAGCACCACCAGGTCGCCGGCCTGCAGTCCCGAGGTCATGCGGTCCAGGTCGTAGAAGCCGGTGGGCACGCCGGTAATGTCGTTCGGGTTGTCGGCCATCTCCTGCACGCGGTCGAGCAATTGCACCACCAGGGAATCCATGCCCTGGAAGCCCTGCTTCATGCGCGAGCCTTCTTCGCCGATGTTGAAGATCTTCTGCTCGGCCTCGTCGAGGATCTTGTCGACCGCCCTGCCCTGGGTGTTGAACGCGCTGGTCGCGATTTCGTCGCTGGCGCGCACCAGTTTGCGCAGGATCGCGCGCTCGCGCACGATCTCGGCGTAGCGGCGGATGTTGGCGGCGCTCGGAACGTACTGTGCCAGCGCGTTCAGGTAGGCGAGGCCGCCGACCTCGTCGGCCTTGCCCTGCGCCTGCAACTGCTCGTGCACCGTGATCACGTCAGCGGGCCGGGTCGCGTTGATCAGCGCGGCCACCGCCGCATAGACCAGGCGGTGCTCGTAGCGGTAGAAGTCCGTGTCGGTCAGCAGGTCGCCGACCCGGTCCCAGGCGCCGTTGTCGAGCAGCAGCCCGCCGAGCACGCTGGACTCGGCTTCGATCGAATGCGGGGGAATGCGGAGCTGCGCGACCTGACGATCGCCAGGGGCCTGCTCGTCGATAGCGCTGAAAACGGCGGACATCAGCGGGTGTTCCTGCAACGGTGCATGGTACGGCGCGCGGCGACCACCGTCAAAGCGGCCTGTGAACAAAGCTGTGCCGCTGCCTGTGGATAAGCGGTGACCATGCCGGTAAAACAACGGGGCAAAAAAAAAACATGGGCCACCCGCGGGTGGCCCATGGCCGCAGGGCCGGGCGGATCAGGTCGATTCGCCGTACACCGTCACGGTCAGTTCGACCAGGACGTCGGTGTGCAGCGCGACGTTGACCAAACTGTCGCCGACGGTCTTGATCGGGCCGGACGGCATGCGCACCTGTGCCTTGGCCACCGCATAGCCCTGCTTGGTCAGTTCCTCGGCGATGTCCGCGTTGGTGACCGAGCCGAACAGGCGGCCGTCGACGCCGGCCTTCTGCGTGAGGCGCACCACCGTGCCGGCGAGTTTCTCGCCCTGGGTCTGCGCCTGCGCCAGTTTTTCAGCAGCGGCGCGCTCGAGTTCGGCGCGGCGCGCCTCGAATTCCTTCTTCGCTGCCTCGGTCGCGCGCCGGGCCCGGCCGTGCGGGATCAGGTAATTGCGTGCAAAGCCGTCCTTGACCTTCACGATTTCACCGAGGTTGCCGAGGTTCACGACCTTGTCGAGCAGAATGACTTGCATGGCGCGCTCCTTCAGATCCGGTGCTGGTCGGTGTACGGCAGCAGCGCGAGAAAGCGCGCGCGCTTGATCGCGGTGTTCATCTGGCGCTGGTAGATCGCGCGCGTGCCGGTCAGCCGGGCCGGGATGATCTTGCCGTTCTCGCCGATGAAGTCGCGCAGCGTGTCGATGTCCTTGTAGTCGATGTACTCGACGCCGGCGACGGTGAAGCGGCAAAAGCGCTTGCGCTTGAACAGCAGCGATTGGGTGTTGCGCCGGGGACGGCGGTCCTTGTTGAATCTTTTCGGTCCGGGCATGGTGGACTCCTGTGGAATGTTGCTGAAATCGTCAAAACAAAAACTTCGAATTCAATCGGGCTGGAAATCCAGCACATGGAATACGAGCTGGCGACCGCCTCGCGCCGCAGCCAGAAAGCCGATGAACCGCCACGCGCTGCCGAGGCTCTGGCGACCGACCCGCTCGGCCGTGGCGCCGAACGCCACTGCGCGGATCGCCGCCCTGACCTGCCGCTGTTGCCCCGCCTCTTCGAGCTCCGACGCATGCTCGAGATGAAAATCCATCACGGGCAGGCCGGCCGGGGTATGGCGCAGCGCACCGACTTCGGCGATGCAGGCGCTCAGCACGAGCTGGTTCACGCGCGCCGGGTCGGCACCGTCAATGCGACGCGTACTCCGCCTGCTGGCTCTTGCGCGCCTCTTCGCGCTCGACCGTCTTCATCATCGACGAAGGGCCGGTCTCGGCCCGGCGCGCCTGCACCGTGAGATGCCGCAGCACCGCGTCATTGAATTTGAACGCATGCTCGAGCTCGGCCATCACCGGCTGGTCGGCCTCGATGTTGATGCACAGGTAATGTGCCTTCGCGAGCTTGTTGATCATGTAGGCCAGCGGGCGCCGACCCCAGTCCTCGACACGGTGCACCTTGCCGCCGCCGGCGGTGACCATGCCCTTGTAGCGTTCCAGCATCGCCGGAACCTGTTCGCTCTGGTCCGGATGGATCATCAGGACGATTTCATAGTGACGCATCGTTGCTCCTTGTGGAATGAGCCGCCCGCAGCGTCGTATGCGGTGCAGCAAGGAAAACCGGACATTATACCGGGCCGCGCCGGTGCGGCTGGCGCGCGCCGAAGCATCGCCAGCGCTGCCGACGAAGCACTGGCCGTCACCGGCCACGGCTCAAGCGCCGGCCAGTTGCCGCCAGGTCGCCATCACGGTATCGGGGTTCAGCGAAATCGACGAGATCCCCTGCTCGGCCAGCCAGCGTGCGAGGTCCGGATGGTCGCTCGGCCCCTGGCCGCAGATTCCGATGTACTTGCCCTGTGCCTTGCATGAGGCGATCGCGCGCGCCACCATCGCCTTCACCGCCGGGTCGCGCTCGTCGAAGTCGGCCGCGAGCAGTTCCAGCCCCGAATCGCGGTCTAGCCCGAGCGTGAGCTGCGTCAGGTCGTTCGAGCCGATCGAGAAACCGTCGAAATGGCGCAGGAACTCGTCGGCCATGATCGCATTGCTCGGTACCTCGCACATCATGATGATCTTCAGCGCGTCGTCGCCGCTGCCGCCGCGCGCAAGGCCCTGCTCGGCGAGCAGGCCGACCACGCGTTCGGCCTGCGCCAGCGTGCGCACGAACGGCACCATCACCTGTACGTTGACCAGCCCCATGTCGCCCCGCACGCGCTTGAGCGCCTCGCACTCCATCGCGAACGCCTCGCGGAACTCGTCGCTGATGTAGCGCGCCGCGCCGCGGAAGCCGAGCATCGGGTTCTCCTCGTCGGGCTCGTAGCGGCTGCCGCCGATCAGCTTACGGTACTCGTTGCTCTTGAAGTCCGACAGCCGCACGATCACCGGCTTGGGCCAGAACGCGGCGGCGATCGTCGCCACGCCCTCGGCCACTTTGTCGACATAGAACGCGCGCGGGCTGGCATGGCCGCGCGCCACCGATTCGACCGCCTTCTTCAGGTCCGCGTCGATCGCCGGATAGTCGAGGATCGCCTTCGGGTGCACGCCGATGTTGTTGTTGATGATGAATTCCAGGCGCGCCAGGCCGACGCCGTGATTCGGCAGCTGGCAGAAGTCGAACGCGAGCTGTGGGTTGCCGACGTTCATCATGATCTTCGGTCCGACCTCGGGCATGTCGCCGCGCTGCACCTCGGTCACCTCGGTTTCCAGCAGTCCGTCGTAGATGTAGCCGGTGTCGCCTTCGGCGCAGCTGACAGTGACCAGCGTGCCGTCGCCGAGTCGCTCGGTCGCGTCGCCGCAGCCGACCACCGCGGGGATGCCCAGCTCGCGCGCGATGATCGCGGCGTGGCAGGTGCGCCCGCCGCGATTGGTCACGATCGCGCTCGCGCGCTTCATCACCGGCTCCCAGTTCGGGTCGGTCATGTCGGTCACCAGCACGTCGCCGGGCCGCACACCGTCCATCTCGGCCGGGCTGCGCACCAGCCGGACCGGGCCGGTGCCGATCTTCTGGCCGATCGCACGCCCTTCGGCGAGCACGGTGCGGCCCTGGCCCTTCGGAGCCTTGAGCTTGTAGCGCAGTTCGGCCTTGTTGCCGCGCTGGCTTTTCACGGTTTCCGGGCGCGCCTGCAGGATGTAGATTTGCCCATCGACGCCGTCCTTGCCCCATTCGATGTCCATCGCACGGCCGTAGTGCTGCTCGATCAGCAGCGCATGACGGGCCAGCTGCTGCACCTCGGCGTCGGTCAGCGCGTAGCGATTGCGCTGCTCGGTCGGCACGTCCACCGTCTTCACCAGTTTGCCGCTTGCCGCCTTCTCTTCAGCCGTCGAGAACACCATCTGGATCAGCTTGGAGCCGAGGTTGCGCAGGATCACCGCGTTCTTGCCGGCGCGCAGCATCGGCTTGTGCACATAGAACTCGTCCGGGTTGACCGCGCCCTGCACCACGGTCTCGCCCAGGCCGTAGCTCGCGGTGATGAACACCACGTCGTCGAAACCCGATTCGGTGTCGATCGTGAACATCACGCCGGCGGCACCAAGGTCCGAGCGGACCATGCGCTGCACGCCGGCCGAGAGCGCAACGCCCGAATGCGAGAAGCCCTTGTGCACCCGATAGCTGATCGCGCGGTCGTTGTACAGCGATGCGAAGACCTCGCGCATCTTGGCCAGCACCATGTCGATGCCAACGACGTTGAGAAAGGTCTCCTGCTGGCCGGCGAACGATGCGTCCGGCAGATCTTCGGCGGTGGCCGACGAGCGCACCGCGTAGGACGCGGACGGATCGCCGTCCGCCAACTGCTGGAACGCGCCGCGGATCGCCTGCTCCAGCGCGGCCGGAAACGGCTGCGCCTCGATCAGCGCGCGAATCTCGGCGCCTGCCTTTGCTAACGCACGAACGTCCTCGGTGTCGAGCGCAGCCAGCCGCGCCTCGACCTGCTCGGCCAGCCCGCCATGACGCATGAATTCGCGGAACGCGTGCGCGGTGGTCGCGAACCCAGTCGGCACTCGCAGCCCCTGGGGCAGCTGCGAAATCATCTCGCCGAGGCTGGCATTCTTGCCGCCGACTGCCTCGACGTCGGTCATTCTCAGGTTTTCAAACGGTACGACCAGGGCGGTCGCGCTGAAAAGTGCAGACATGGGAAAGCTCCGGAAGTTGAAACCCTGTCGGCCGACCGGACCGCGCAACAACGCGGCCGGTGAGCGGCCCTGCGCGCACCACATCCCGGGTCTGTTCGTTCTACTTGTAACGGGTCGGTGCAGCGCATGTGAGAATCGGCAAGACTGGCGCCATTTTAGAGGCGCCCCCGTGGATGCAGTACCGCATCACGCCCCGCAGCCCGCCAATCCAGCCCGCGAACCATGTCGACCAAGCCCACGCGTACCGTGTTCTTCATCTCCGACAGCACCGGCATCACTGCCGAGACCTTCGGCAACGCGATCCTCGCGCAGTTCGAGATGACACCGCGCCATGTGCGGCTGCCGTTCGTCGACAGCGCCGACAAGGCGCATCAGGCGGTGCGCCAGATCAACCATACCGCGCAGGTCGAAGGCAAGAAGCCGATCGTGTTCACCACGCTGGTGAACGAGGAGGTGCTGCACGTGATCCGGCAGGGCTGCCACGGCATGCTGATGGACATGTTCGGCACCTTCGTGCATCCGCTGGAGACCGAGCTCGGCATCAAGTCCAACCACCGCATCGGCCGCTTCAGCGACGTCAGCAAGAGTCAGGCCTACCACGACCGCATCGAGGCGATCAACTTCAGCCTGGCGCACGACGACGGCCAGTCGAACCGGGACCTCGAGAAGTCCGACGTGATCCTGATCGGCGTGAGCCGCAGCGGCAAGACGCCAACCTCGCTGTACCTGTCGATGCAATACGGACTGAAGGCGTCGAACTACCCGCTGATCCCGGAGGACTTCGAGCGCCGCGAGTTGCCATCGGCGCTCAAGCCGCACAAGAGCAAGGTCTTCGGCCTCTCGATCCAGCCGGAGCGCCTCAGCGAGATCCGCAACGAGCGGCGTCCGAAGTCGCGCTATGCGTCGCTCGAGAACTGCCGCATGGAGGTCAGCGAGGCCGAGGCGATGATGCGGCGCGCCGGCATCCGCTGGCTCTCCACCACGACCAAGTCGATCGAGGAAATCGCGACCACCATCCTGCAGGAGCTGCGCCCCGAGCGGCTCGAATACTGAGCTCGGCGCCCGTCGGGTCACGGCATGCAGTGCGAATGCAAATCCCACGCATGCTTGACATGGATGCGATCGCCAGGGATTGGTTGTGCCGCAGTATCGACCACAGCACAATAGCCGCTGTCCGCGATCCCGCAAGCAACAACGGAGAACACCATGAAGGGCGACGCCAAAGTCATCGAACATCTGCAGGCGCAGCTGAAAAACGAGCTGACCGCGATCAACCAGTACTTCCTGCACTACCGCATGCTCAAGCACTGGGGTCTGGGCCGGCTCGCGAAGAAGGAATACGAAGAGTCGCTCGGCGAGATGAAGCATGCGGACCGGCTGATGGACCGCATCCTGGTGCTCGACGGCCTGCCGAACCTGCAGGACCTTGGCAAACTGCTGGTCGGCGAAGACGTGCCCGAGATCCTGGCCTGCGACCTCAAGTCGGAACAGGGCGCGCAGGCGACGATCAAGGCCGGCATGGCACAGGCCGAGCGCGTGCACGACTATGTCTCGCGCGATCTGTTGCAGGACATCCTGAACGACACCGAGGAACACATCGACTTCCTCGAAACCCAGATCGAACTGCTGGCCAAGGTCGGATTGCAGAACTATCTGCAGTCACAGATGAGCGAGTCGAGCTGACGCCGGCGGCCGCGGTCCCAGCCGCGGTCCCGGCCGCGCCGTCGGCCCGCTGCCTATTTGATCCCGATCATCGCTCCTCGCGCTGGCGCGAGGCCAGCCGCTCCGCTACAATCGCTTCGAATAGGAACGATTCTCATACTCAATGAGACGCGCACCAGAAGCGACTTCTTCCGATGTACCGCACTGCTGAACCCGGGTCGGTGGGCAGGGCCGCACCGCTTGAATCGGCGCCGCCGAGCGATGCAGTGCGCGCGCAGCCGCTGACCGAACTGCCAAAGAGCCGGCTCGCGACCGTGGTCGCGCTGGTCGACTCGGGGGATAAGTCGGCCGGCGTCGCGAACCGCTTGGCCGAACTCGGCTTCGTGCCCGGAGAGACGATCTGCATCCTGCATCGCGGCCCCGGCGGCCGCGAGCCGATCGCGGTGCAGGTCGGCGACACCGTGTTTGCGTTGCGCCGCGACGAGGCTCGCTGCATTCGGGTGCTTCCGCTGCCATGACCTCTGCTGCCGCCGCCGCGCCCTCCGGCATCGCGATGCGCATCGCGCTGGTGGGCAACCCGAACTGCGGCAAGACCGCGCTGTTCAACCTGCTGACCGGCGCGCGCCAGAAGGTGGCGAACTACGCCGGGGTCACGATCGAGCGCAAGGAAGGGTTCACGCGACTGCCGGACGGCCGCGAAATCTCCATCCTCGATCTGCCGGGGGCATACAGCCTGAATCCGGCGAGCTCGGACGAGGCGGTGACGCGCGATGTGGTGATGGGCCGGCGCAGCGGAGAACTCGGGCCCGACGGCATCATTGCCGTGGTCGATGCGACCAACCTGCGGATGAACCTGCGGCTGGTGCTGCAACTGCAGCTCCTCGGGCGGCCGATGGTGCTCGCGCTGAACATGATCGACCTGGCGCGCGCACAGGGCCTGCAGATCGACAGCGCGCGGCTGTCGGCCGAGCTCGGCATCCCGGTGGTGGAGACGGTCGCGGTCAAGGCAAACTGGTTCAGCCACTGGCTGGACCGGGCCCGCACCGACGGCCGCGACGCGCTGCTGCAAGCCGCCCAGACCTGCTTCGCAGCCGCCGATTCAGATGAAAATAGCTCTCAAGCCCACACCCATTCTTCGCTTATAGCTACTGAAAACGTAGCAACACCGGCCTGGACTCCGGCTGGGCTGCAAGCCCGGGTCAAGCAGATCCTCGCCGTGGCGGTGCCGAACGCGGGCGATGTCAAGCGCTTCAACCACGGCATCGACGCGGTGGTGATGCACCCGGTCTGGGGCCTGCTGCTGCTCGGGGTCGTGCTGTTCCTGATCTTCCAGGCGGTGTTTTCGTGGGCCAACGCGCCGATGGACCTGATCAGCCAGGTGGTGGCCGCTGCCGGCGACCTGATACGGCAGTCTCTGCCGCCGGGCTTGCTGCAGAGCCTGATCGTCGACGGCGTCGTCGCCGGGGTCGGCAGCGTGCTGGTGTTTCTGCCGCAGATCCTGATCCTGTTCTTCTTCATCCTGCTGCTGGAAGATTCGGGCTACCTGCCGCGCGCGGCGTTTTTGCTCGACAATCTGATGGGCCGGGTCGGCCTGTCCGGCCGCGCGTTCATTCCGCTGTTGTCGAGCTTTGCCTGCGCCATTCCCGGCATCATGGCGACGCGCACCATTCCGCACTGGCGCGACCGTCTCGCGACGATCATGATCGCGCCGCTGATGACCTGTTCGGCGCGGCTGCCGCTGTACGCGCTGCTGATCGGCGCGTTCGTGCCGGCGCGCGCTATCGGCCCGTTCAACCTGCGCGGCATCACGCTGTTCGCGCTCTACGCCGCGGGCGTGCTGTCGGCTTGCGGCGTGGCCTGGGTGGTCAAGCGGCTGTGGCACAAGAGCGACTACCAGCCGCTGATGCTGGAACTGCCGCCGTACCGGCTGCCGAATCTGCGCAACCTGATGCTGGGCCTGTGGCAGCGCGGCGAGATCTTTCTGCGCCGCGTCGGCACCATCATCTTCTCGCTGATGGTGGTGCTGTGGTTCCTGTCGACCTTTCCGGCGCCGCCGGCCGGCGCGACCGGCCCGGCGATCCAGTACAGCCTGGCCGGCATCGTGGGCCGCGGCCTGGAAGTGCTGTTCGCGCCGATCGGGTTCAACTGGCAGATCTCGATCGCGCTGGTGCCCGGCATGGCGGCGCGCGAAGTCGCGGTCGGTGCCTTGGGCACCGTGTATTCGCTCTCGGGCACCGGCGACGCCGCGGCCCAGGCGCTGATGCCGCTGATCGCGCAGAGCTGGTCGCTGGCGACCGCATTCTCGCTGCTGGCCTGGTACGTGTTCGCGCCGCAATGCATCTCGACGCTCGCGGTGGTGCGGCGCGAAACCAACTCGTGGCGCTATCCGGCGATCATGGCCGGCTACCTGTTCGCGCTCGCCTATCTCGCCTCGTTCGTGACGTACCGCGTCGCGCTGGCACTCACCTCATGACGAGCGCCCTGCTTCAGTCTCTGCTGGTCTACCTCGTGGTCGCGTGCTGCGCCGCCTATGCGCTGTGGACGCTGTCGCCGGCCCGGCTCAAGCGGTTCGTCGCGAACGCGCTGATGGCGCGGTCGCAGGCCCTGCGCGCGTCGCGCCGCCTGCAGGCGCTGGCCCGTGACGAAGGCGGTTGCGGCTCCGCCTGCAGCGGCTGCGCGGACCGGGCGCAGCCCTCGGGCAAGACGCCGCCGAAGGTCCGGATCGTCCGTCGCCGCTGACACCTTCGCGAGACGGCGCCCGGCGGGTCCGAGACCACGACCACGCCGCCATCCCGGTCATCGAGTTTTCGGTTGCAAATGATATATATTCGTATTTATAATCTGTGTCGGAAACCAAGATAACCGGATCCGCCTGCGATGATCGTCTGCGTCTGCCGCCGTATCTCCGACCGTGAAATCGCCCGCCACGCGCGCGCCGGGTTGAGCTTCGACGAGATCCAGCTCGAGCTCGGCGTGGCCACCTGCTGCGGCCGATGCGAGAGCTGCGCGCGCGACGTGGTCGACCAATGTTGCATGTCGCAGCCTGTGGCCGCGCTGAACCGCGAAAACGCTGTGCTCGCCGCCACGGCGTGAGCCGCAGCGCGTAGTGCGCGCGATGCCGGCGCGCCGAATCGCAGTGGAATCTACAGGCCCAGGCTGAGTTCGGCCGCCTCGGACATCATCTCGCGCGACCACGGCGGGTCGAACACGATCTCGACCTCGACCTGCTCCACGCGCGGCAGCCGCGACAGCTTCTGCCGCACCTCCTGCGCGATGCTCTCGCCCATGCCGCAGCCCGGCGCGGTCAGGGTCATCTTGATCGACACCCGCAGACCGCCGTCGCCACCGCCGCCATCTATAGGCAGCACATCGCAGACATAGACCAGGCCGAGTTCGACGATGTCGACCGGGATTTCCGGGTCGTAGCAGGTCTTCAGCGTCTCCCAGACCAGCGCACGCACTTCCTCGTCGCTCGCATCTTCTGCGAGCGTGGGCGCCACCGGCGGCGTCTTGCCGATCGCGTCGGCATCCTCGCCCTGCAGCCGCACCAGCCGGCCTTCGACGTACAGCGTGAATGACGAGCCAAGCGCCTGCGTGACCTCGGCCATCGTGCCCGCCGGCAGTTCGAACCGGCTGCCATCCGGGATCAGTTCGACCTCGACCGGCCGCCGCACCAGCACGTTCTCGCGATGCCGTCTCATGGTTGCGCCTTTGCATCGGCCGGGCCGTCCAGTTCGGGCGGCGCGTCGGGGTCGTCCGTGGCAGGCGCTTCGCCCAACGCATGCGCCAGCGCATGCCAGCCGAGCAACGCGCATTTGATCCGGCTCGGGTAACGCCGCACGGCGGTCAGGCTGACCAGCTTGCCGAGGCCGGCGGCGTCGCCCTCCTGCTGTCCGGTCAGCACCGAGCGGAAGCGTCGCTGTAGCTCACGCGCCGCCGCGACGCTGCCGCCGCGCACCGCTTCGGTCATCATCGACGCCGACGCAATGCAGATCGCGCAGCCCTGGCCGTGAAAGCGGATGTCGGCGATCCGGTCGTGATCGACCTGCAGCTGAACATCGATGTCGTCGCCGCACTGCGGATTGCGGCCGCGAGCCTCGTGCGTGCAACTCGCAAGCATGCCGAAGTTGCGCGGCGAGCGCTTGTGCTCGACCACCACTTCCTGGTACAGATCGGTGTCGGCGGTCATAGGGCAACCTCCGTGCTTCGCACTGCGGTGCGAGCCCCCTTCGGAGCGGCCGGGCGAGGGCTCATCGCAGCACCTCGATCGCGCGCGCGACGCCGGCGAGCAGCCGCTCGACTTCGCCGTGCGTGTTGTAGACCGCGAACGACGCGCGCGTGGTCGGTCCGACGCCCAGATGATCGAGCAGCGGCTGCGCGCAGTGGTGTCCGGTACGCACCGCGATGCCGGCCTCGTCGAGCAGCGTGCCGATGTCGTGCGGGTGCACGCCGTCGGCGACGAACGAGACGATCGCCGCGGCGTCGGCCTGCGGCGCCAGCACCCGCACGCCGTCGATCTGTTGCAGGCCGCGCACCGCGTGCTCGCGCAGCGAGCTCAGATGCGCCGACAGTTGCGCGTGGTCCAGGCTCGCGACGAAATCGGCCGCGGCCGACATGCCGATCGTACCGGCGACATTCGGCGTTCCGCCCTCGAGCCGCGCCGGCAGTTCGGCGAAGCCGGCCTCGTCGAAGCTGACCCAGTCGACCATGTCGCCGCCGAAGCGCAGCGGCGCCACCCGCTCGAGCAGACTGCGGCGCCCGACCAGCCCTCCCATGCCCATCGGCCCGTACATCTTGTGCGACGAAAACGCGGCGAAGTCGCAGTTCAGAGTGCTCACATCCAGTGCGCCATGGCCCACGGCCTGCGCCGCGTCCAGCACGGTGATCGCGCCGGCTTCGGCTGCCATGGCCAGCAGCGCTTCGCACGGCGGGCGATAGCCGCTTGCGTTCGAACACGCGGTGATCGCGAAGACCCGGGTACGCGAGGACAACAGCCGGCGCAGATCGTCGGTATCGATGCGGCCCTCGGCGTCGGGACGCAGGATGCGCAGCACCCCACCGGCGCGACGCGCCGCCTGCTGCCAGGGAATCAGGTTCGCGTGGTGCTCGAGCCCGCTGACGATGATTTCATCGCCGGCGCGCAGCAAGGGTTCTCCGGAGATCGACGCCGTCATGCCTTGCGCGACCATGTTCAGCGCGTCGGTGGTTCCCGAGGTGAAGATCAGCTCGTGCTCGCGGCCGGCGCCGACGAAGCGCTTCACGTTGGCGCGGGCGTTCTCGAACGCGTCGGTCGCGCGCTGGCTCAGCGTGTGCACGCCGCGGTGGATGTTCGCGCGGTCATGCTGCTCGAACGCATTCATCGCGGCCAGCACGGACCGCGGCATCTGCGTCGTCGCGCCGTTGTCCAGGTATGCGAGCGGCACGCCATGCACCAACTGCGACAGCACCGGAAACTGCGCGCCGATTTGCTGCGGGTCCAGCGTCGGGACGGAAGTCTCGTTCATGCGGTGCGCTCCTTCGCGTCGGCGGCGAGGTGGGCCGCGACAGCGCCGGACAGCCGCGCGGCGACGCCCAGCGACTGCAGCAGATCCGGGTCGCCAAGGCTGCGGGCCAGCAGCGCGGCCAGCAGGCCTTCGATGATCAGCGCACGCGCGCTGCGCTCGTCGAGACCGCGCTGGCGTGCATAGAACAACGCGTCCTCGGGCAGCGAACCCCAGGTCGCGCCGTGCACCGCCTGTACCTGGTCATGACAGATCTCCAGATGCGGGCGCAGCACCAGCTTGGGCTGGCCACCGGTCGGGATGCCGCTCAACCGTTGCCGCACCGACGCGTCGGTCGCGCCCGGGGCAATCCGCGTGATCGCGTTGACCACGCCGCGCGCCCTGCCGCTGGCGAGCATCAGCGCTTCCACATCGCTGTTCGTCGCGACGCCGCCGTGCAGTACCTCAACCTGCTGCTCGAGCGCGCTTCCCGCGGCAAACAGCGCACCGCCGACTCGCGCCACGGACCGCGCCGCTTGCAGATCGAGCTCGGTGCGCTGCAAGTGGTAGCGCGCTCCGCTGGCGATCAACGCCTGTTCGTAGCGGGCGCCGCATGCCAGCGACGCGTGCACGCGGTGCGCGACCTGGTCCGCCGGCGCCGGCACGACGACTCTCAAATGCTGCAGTTGCGCGCCCTCACCCAACCTGACATGAAGCTGTAGGTTCTGCACGACCGCGGTCGCCTGTGCATCGCGCTCGTGGGTTTCCACCAGCATGCAGTGCATGCCCGGCGCGACGTCGATCACCAGGGCCGGCGCCTCGAGCGCTGCCCGCGCGCTGCGGCGCAGCGCAAGCCGCACCGATTCGCCCGGCCGCGCCGGCGTGCCGGCCGCACCGATGCGCAGCCGCAGTCCGCGCCGGCACATCGCCTGATGCGCCCACGCGAAGCAGTCCGCGTCGCCATCGCCGGGGACCGGCGTACCGTCGAACAGCGCATTGCGCGCAACCGCCTCGGTCGCATCCAGCCACTCCGCGTCGACGCGGGCCTGCGGCGCCTGGTCCAGGGTTTCGATTTCCCAGCCGTCGGTATCGTCCAGCCGTGAACCAGCCGCACCACGGGCGACGGCGTCGCCGAGCCAGACGTCGGCACCAGGAGGCGGCAGATGCCGGAAATACTCCGACCTCGGCGCGATCCAGCCGATCGCAGCCAGGCGCTCGCGCGCCCTCAGCATCTCTGCACTCGCGCTGCTCATCGGGTCAAGCCTCCGTCGCTTCCGCCGCGCGCGCATAGCCGGTGCGTGCGATCTGCCGCGCCAGGTCCATCCCGCCGGTTTCGCCGATCCGGCCCTGATCCAGCCGGTGCACCGCGTCCGGTTCGAGCAATTCGATCATCTGCAGGTAGTGCGACACCACGAGGAACGCCATGCCCTGTGCGCGCAGCTTCTGCACCAGGCTCACGACCGCGCGCACGCCGTCAACGTCCAGGCCCGAATCGATCTCGTCGAGCATCGCGAGCCGCGGCCGCAGCAAGGCCAGTTGCAGCAGTTCGTTGCGCTTGCGCTCGCCGCCCGAAAACCCGTCGTTCACCGGCCGATTCAGCATCGCTTCCGGCAGGCCCAGGTCGGCAGCGGCCGTTCGCGCGCTCGATAGAAAATCGAACGCGTCGAGCGGCGTCTCACCGCGCGACTCGCGCACCGCGTTCAACGCGGTGCGTGCAAACAACGCGTTCTTCACGCCCGGAATGTCCGGCGGTGCCTGAAACGACAGGAATAGCCCAGCCCGGGCCCGCTCCTCCGGCGCGAGCGCAAGCAGATCCTGCGCGCCGAACCGGGCCTCGCCCGACACCACGCGGTAACGCGGGTGGCCGGCCAGCGCCAGGCCAAGCGTGCTCTTGCCGCTACCGTTCGCGCCCATCAGCACATGCACGGTGCCGACCGGCACCGCGAGCGACACCGACGCAAGCACATTGCGCTCGCCCACGTCGACACGCAGATCGCGCACCTGCAGCAGCGGTTCCGTTGACTTCATGGTTTTCCTTCTTCGAATCCTTCAGATACTTTCGCCCGCGGCTGCACCATCACCCGACCGCGCCCTCGAGCGACACGGCCAGCAAGGCCTTCGCCTCGAGCGCGAATTCCATCGGCAGTTCCTGCAGCACGGCCTGGCAGAACCCGCCGACGATCAGCGCGGTCGCCTCCTGCGGATCGACGCCGCGCTGCTGGCAGTAGAACAACCGCTCCTCGGAAATCCGCGTGGTGGTCGCCTCGTGCTCGACGACCGCGTCGTCGCGCGCCGCCTCGACGTACGGGAAGGTATGGGCTCCGCAATTCGGCCCGATCAGCAACGAATCGCATTGCGTGTGATTGCGCGCGTACGCGGCCGGCGGCGCGACCCGAACCAGCCCGCGGTAGCTGTTGTGCGCATGGCCGGCGCTGATCCCCTTGGAGACGATGCGACTGCTGGTGTTGCGCCCCAGATGGATCATCTTGGTGCCGGTGTCGGCCTGCTGGAAATGGTTCGACACCGCGATCGAATAGAACTCGCCGCGCGAATCGTCGCCGCGCAGCACCACGCTCGGATACTTCCAAGTGATCGCCGCACCGGTCTCGACCTGGGTCCACGCGATATGCGAGCGCCGCCCCGCGCACAGGCCGCGCTTGGTGACGAAGTTGTAGATGCCGCCACGCCCCTGCTCGTCGCCCGGATACCAGTTCTGCACGGTCGAATACTTGATGAACGCGTCGCCGTGCGCAACCAGTTCGACCACCGCCGCGTGCAACTGGTTCTCGTCGCGCTGCGGCGCGGTGCAGCCTTCCAGATAGCTCACCTGGCTGCCCTCTTCGGCGATGATCAGCGTGCGCTCGAACTGGCCGGTGTTTGCCGCGTTGATGCGGAAGTACGAGGACAGCTCCATCGGGCAGCGCACGCCCTTGGGCACGTAGACGAACGAGCCGTCGGAGAACACCGCCGAATTCAGCGCCGCGTAGAAGTTGTCGCCAAGTGGCACCACCGATCCGAGATAGCGCTCGATCAGCTCGGGATGGTGCTCGACCGCGTGCGAGAAGGAGCAGAAGATCACGCCGACCTCGGCCAGCTGCTCGCGGAACGTCGTGCCCACCGACACCGAATCGAACACCGCATCGACCGCGACGCCGGCCAGGCGCGCTCGCTCGTGCAGTGGCACGTTCAGCTTCTCGTAGGTTTCCAGCAGCTTGGGATCGACCTCGTCCAGACTCTTCGGGCCGTCCTTCAGCGACTTCGGCGCGGAGTAATAGCAAATCGCCTGAAAGTCGATCGGTTCGATGCGCAGCCGGCCCCATTCGGGCAACGGCATCTTGCGCCAGTGCGCGAACGCCTCCAGCCGGCGCTTCAGCAGGAATTCGGGCTCGCGCTTACGCCGGGAGATCTCGCGCACGATGTCTTCGTCCAGGCCAGGCGGCAACGCGTCGGACTCGACATCGGTGACGAAACCGTGTCGATACTGTCCATCGAGCGCCTGCACCAGCGGTGCGGCCTGTTCAGCAAGAACCATTGATCATCTCCAAATCCGCGGGTGGCGGTCCGACTCCTGTGCAACCCTCAGCGCGAAGGTACCGCAGAACCCGACCCTGCACGAAGACCATGGTCATCCCCGCCGCTCCAGCGCTGTCGGATGCGGCGCGATGGCCTCGCCGCGGCGGTGCTATTTAAGGTTCATATTATATGAACCTTCAAATTTCGCGGCAACGCAGCAATCGATCACCGGCTGCCGGCTGTCGATTTTATCGTCCCGCGGGTCAATCGGCGCCGCTGAGCCCTGCGGTTCGCCCCGCCGGGCCTGCAGCAGTCATGGTCAGAGCCCAAGTGCCGCGAGCCCGGCGCGGGCGATCTGCGCGTCCTCGCTGGACTTCACGCCGCTGACACCGATCGCCCCAAGGCAGTCGCCGTCCCTGGCGATGACGACCCCGCCTTCGAGCATGCCCTGCAACGGCACGCTCAGGAACGCCGCTCGCCCGCCATTGATCATGTCCTCGTAGCTCTTGCTGTCGCGCCGGCCCAGAGCTGCGGTCCGGGCCTTTCCCGGCGCGATCAGCGCGGTCATCGGCGCCGCCCCGTCCAGGCGCTGCAGCCACAGCAGATGCCCGCCATCGTCGACCACGGCAATCGAAACGGCCCAGTGATTGCGCAGCGCCTCGGCCTCGGCAGCGGCGGCGATCTTCTTGATATCGACGAGTTCCAATACGGGCTTGTTCTTCATGATCAGTTGGCTGAATTCACGAGCCTTCGAGCATAACCGGACCGATGGCCGACCCGTGGCGGCCACCGGCGCGGCGCCGCTTCCAGTATCCTTACAGTACGTAGGGAGCGAACGGCGCGCGGCTGCGGCCGGCCGCTTGAATCGCCCTAGAATGACCGCATATTGGCGTTGTCACGTCCATAAGGAGTCGTCACCATGACAGAACCAGTGCAAGTCATCCAGCCGGGCGCAGCTGGCTACGGTTATGCCTTGTCGCAGGAGCAGCGCCACCGGGTGATGCGCAACACCTACTGGCTGCTGGCGCTGAGCCTGATCCCGACCGTGCTCGGCGCATGGCTCGGCGTGGCCACCGGCATCACCCGCTCGCTGCACGGCGGCGTTGGCCTGGTGGTGTTCCTCGGCGGCGCGTTCGGCCTGATGTTCGCGGTCGAGCGCACGAAGAATTCCGCGGCTGGCGTTCCGGTGTTGCTGGCATTCACGTTCTTCATGGGGCTGATGCTGTCGCGGCTGATCGCCGTGATCCTGGGCTTCAAGAATGGCCCGGAACTGATCATGACCGCGTTCGGCGGCACCGCAGGCGTGTTTTTCGTGATGGCGAGCCTGTCCACCGTCATCAAGCGGGACCTGTCCGGCCTGGGCCAGTGGCTGTTCGTCGGCGTGATCGTGCTGCTGATCGGCAGCGTGATCAACATCTTCGTCGGCTCGGCGGCCGGCATGATGGCGATCTCGGTCGCCGCGATCGCGATCTTCAGCGTCTACATGCTGTTCGACCTGAAACGCATCGTCGACGGCGGCGAGACCAATTACATCAGCGCGACGCTGGCGCTGTACCTGGATCTGTTCAACGTGTTCCAGAGCCTGCTGGCGCTGCTCGGCATCTTCGGCGGCCAGAACGACTGACCGGCTCGGCCGGGATTCGCGAACGGGGCTCGTGCGGCCCCGTTCTGTTTTGGGTCTCGATTGCGTCCCTTTGCCTACGCCGCATCGAACACCGCGATGCTCTCCACGTGCGCGGTGTGCGGGAACATGTTGACCACCCCCGCCGCGCTGCAGCGGTAGCCGGCCAGATGCACCAGCAGGCCGGCGTCGCGCGCCAGCGTGGCGGGATTGCAACTCACATAGACGATGCGCCGCGGTGCGGTCCACGGCGCCGTGTCGCGCGGCGGCGTGATTGCTCCCGCCGCGTCTCGCTCAGGTGCTTCAGCGGCGTCCGGTGCGCCGCCCCTGGAAGCGGTCGCATCCGCCGGCTCCGGACCGCCGCGCCCCTGCCGCAGGTCGACCAGCGCCTTCACCAACGCGAACGCGCCCTCGCGCGGCGGATCGACCAGCCATTTGTCGGCCTTACCGTGTGCCGCCAACTGCTGTGGCGTCATCGCAAATAGGTCAGATGCTTCGAATTCTATAGCGCATAGTTCAGGTCGATCAACGGCTTGAGTCCGATTCAGCTCGTAATTGCGGCGCGCGCGTGCAACCAGCGCGGCGCTGCCCTCGACGCCCAGAACGACGCCGGCGCGGGTCGCCAGCGGCAGCGTGAAGTTGCCGAGCCCGCAGAACCAGTCGATCACGCGCTCATGCCTCTGCACGCCCAGCAGTTCGATCGCGCGGCGCACCAGCACCCGGTTGATGTGCGGATTCACCTGCGTGAAGTCGGTCGGCAGAAAAGGCATCGCGATGCCGAACTCGGGCAGCGTGTAGACGAGCGGCACGAAGTCGTCGTCGAGCCGGTGCGCAGTCTGCGGGCCGCCCGGCTGCAGCCACCACTGCACGCCGGGATGCGCCGAGGCGAAGGCGCGCAGCCGCGCGATGTCGGCGGGGACTAGCGGCACCAGATGGCGCAGCACCAGCGCGATGCATGCGTCGCCGGCGCGATCTGCACCGCTATCGGCGCGCTCTGCATCGCCGACCGCGAGTTCGATCTGCGGACAGCGCTCGCGCGCATCCATCGCCATCAGCAGTTCGCGCAACGGCATCAGCAGCGCGCTCATCGCCGGCGGCAACACCCGGCAATCGCGCATGTCGGCCACGTAGCTGCTCTTGCGCTCGTGAAAGCCGACCAGCACCGCGCCCTTCTTGTTCACATGGCGCACCGACAACCGGGCCCGGTAGCGGTAGCCCCAGGCCGGGCCTTCGATCGGTCGCAGGATGTTCTCAGGCCGGACCTTGGCGAGGTGCTGCAGGTCGTCCTCCAGCACCCGCTGCTTGATCGCGAGCTGCGCCGATACATCGAGGTGCTGCATCTTGCAGCCGCCGCAGGCGCCGTCGTGCAGCCCGAAATGCGGACAGGCCGGCCGCACGCGCTGCGGCGATTCGCGCTCGACCGCGATCAGCGTCGCCTGCTCGTAGCTGCTTTTGCTGCGGCGCACGCGCGCCGACACCCGCTCGAACGGCAGCGCCCCTTCGATGAACACCACCTTGCCGCCCTCTCGGTGCGCGACGCCTTGCGCGTCGATGTCGAGCGATTCGACCTCGAAGATTTCAGCCGGCGCGACAGCGCCACTTTTCGGTGCGGATGCGGACATGCCCGATTGTCTCAGGCCAGCCGCGACGGCGAGGGCCGCGTGCGAACGCTAGAGAAACGCTTCCTTGCCGATTCCGCTGCGATGCAGCTGGCGCTTGAGTTTCAGCAATGCCTCGTTCTGGATCTGGCGCACCCGCTCGCGCGTCAGGCCGAGCCGGTCGCTCAGCACCTCGAGCGTTTCCGGCTCGCGGTCACGCAGCCCGAACCGACCCTCGAGCACTTCCCTTTCGCGCAGCGTCAGCGCCTCGATCCAGCCGCCGAGCAGCCGTTCGACCTGGCGCGCCTGGGCGGTATCGGTCGGATCGACCGCGAGTTCGTCGGGCATGGTTTCGGCGAGCGAATGGTCGTCCTCGGAGCGGTCCATGGTCGCGTCGAGCGAACGAGGCGTCTCGGCCAGCGACAGCAGATCGGCGACCTCGTGCACGTCGCGCCCGAGCAGCGCCGCGACGTCTTCGACGCGTACCCCATCAGGCCGGGACGAGAGGAACGCGATGTCGTTCTCGAGCGTGCGGCGCGCGCGCAGCACCTGTTGCAGATCGCGGATCACATGCACCGGCAGCCGGATCACGCGCGCCTGGTTCATCACCGCGCGCTCGACCGACTGGCGGATCCACCAGGTCGCGTAGGTCGAGAACCGGAAGCCCCGGTCCGGCTCGAACTTGTCGATCGCGTGCATCAGCCCGAGATTGCCCTCCTCGATCAGGTCCGACAGCGGCACGCCGCGGCCGAGGTAGCGCTTCGCGATGCTGACCACCAGGCGCAGGTTGTGCTCGATCATCGCCTGGCGCGCAAGGAAGTCGCCGTGGCGCGCGCGCGTCGCGATCCGGAACTCTTCTTCGGCGCTGAACAGCTCGGTGCGACGCACGTCGCGCAGGTACAGCGTCAGCGCGTCGCTGGATTCGCCCGGGAACTCGACCGGAATGTCGGCTGCGGCGTCTGCCGTCGTCGGCTCGATGTGCGCCAAGCCGGGGTGCGCGGCGCCCCCGTCGTGGACCGGCGGCATCCGGCTCGCGAGGCGCCCACCGTCTCGCGCATGCGGGCCCGTGCTGGCGACGAGTCCACTGCGCTTGTTCATGAAAACCTACCTCGGTGGAAGATATTTCAGCGGATCGACCGGTTTGCCCTGGCGCCTGATTTCGAAATGCAGTTCGACGCGATCGGCGTCGGTGTTGCCCATCTCGGCAATCTTCTGCCCCTTGCGCACGAACTGGTCTTCCTTCACCAGCAGAACCTTGTTGTGCGCATAGGCGGTCAGGTAGGTGTTGTTGTGCTTGAGGATAACCAGATTGCCATAGCCGCGCAATCCCGCGCCGGCGTAGACGACGCGGCCATCGGCCGCGGCCAGCACCGGCTCGCCCGCCTTGCCGCCGATGTCGATGCCCTTGTTCTTCGCGTCGTCGAAATTCGCGAGCAACGGGCCACCCTGCGTCGGCCAGATCCATGCAATATCGTCGTCACTGCCCGGTGCGGGCACGGGATTCGGCATCGGTGTCGGCGCGGGCGCAATCGACGCGACCACCGGTGCCGACGACTTCGGTGCGCTCACCGCGGCGGCCGCGGGCGCCGCCCCGACCGGCGTCACCGCCGACGATGCGACCGGCCGCGCGACCACGCCGGACTCGCTCACCGGCGGCACCACGCGCAGCACCTGCCCGACCTCGATCACGTTCGGGTTGTCGAGGTTGTTCCAGCGCGCCAGATCGCGCCAGGCCTGGCCGGTGTCGAGCGCGATGCGCATGATCGTGTCGCCGGGACGCACCGTGTAGTAGCCGGGCTTGCCGGCGTTCTCGATGCCCGGCGGCGGCTTGGTCGCGGCAACGGCCTCTGACGCCGCGGCGCCGACGCTTCGGTTGTCGACCGGCGCATTGTTGTCGCTATTGAACGAGGAGCACCCCGCCACAGCGGCACCGAGCAGCAACGCAAAGAGCGCCATCCATCCCCGTCGTCGAATCCCCTGCATGTCCAATTCCTTCAAGCAACACCGGATTTTAAAGGGACAAAGTGAACCGTCTCCAGAACGCTGCGGCGCACGCCCTGCGCGAGCTTGTCGATCACGACCAGCGCCTGCTGCCGCCCGTCGTAGAGCGGCGCGACGATGCGCCCGCCGACCGCGATCTGATCGATCCACGGCTGCGGAATCGACGACCCGCCGGCCGCGGCAATGATGCCGGCATACGGCGCGCCCTGCGCGAAGCCCTGCATGCCGTCGCCGAACAGCAGGTGCAGGTTCGGCAGCCGCAGCGGCCGCAGGTTCGCGCGCGCCTTCTCGTGCAGGCCGCGCAAGCGCTCGATCGAATAGACCTCGCGCGCGAGCCGGCTCAGCAGCGCGGCCTGGTAGCCGCAACCGGTGCCGACCTCGAGCAGCCGGCCGCCCCTACGCTCGGCTGCGCCGATGCCCTGCAGCAGCAGCTCGATCATGCGCGCGACCACGCTCGGTTTCGAGATCGTCTGGCCGAGCCCGATCGGCAGGCTGGTGTCTTCGTACGCCTGGTTCACCAGCGCGCTGTCGACGAAGCGGTGCCGCTCGATCGCGCCCAGCGCGGCGAGCAGTTCGGGATGCGCGATGCCCTGCTGCGCGAGCCTGCGCACCATGCGTTCGCGCACCGCGCTCGAGTCGAGCCCGACGCCATGCGCGCGCGTCGCGACGCCGATATTTACATCATTTCGGGCTGAAGCCGATACCCCATCTGCGTTTATTGCTATCTTTTTCGTAGTTGGCGGCGGCACCGCGGCCGCCGCCTGCGCCGGGAACAGCGGACGCCGCGCCATCATCCGCCCTCGCCTGCGTCCGACTGCCGCGCCGCCGTCTGCGTAACAGACTGCGCCGCCGCCTGCGCCACGGTCTGCGCCACGGTCTGCGCCCAGTAGCGCAGATGCTCGTGGTCGGTCAGATCGACTTTGAGCGGCGTCACCGTCACATGGCCCTGGTGCGACGCATGGAAGTCCGTGCCCTCGGCCTCGTCCTTCGCCGGCCCCGCGCCGCCGATCCAGTACATGGTCTCGCCGCGCGGGTTCATCTGCATGATCACCTTCTCGGCCGAATGCCGGCGCCCGAGCCGGCAGATCTTCAATGGCTTGAGTTGGTCCAGCGGCAGGTTCGGAATGTTGACGTTCAGCAGCCAGGGTTCGGCGCCCGGCGCCAGGCCCTGCAAGCCATGCCGCGTGATCCGCAGCACGAGGTCGCGCGCCGCAAGCGCCGCCGCGTCGATCTCGCGCCAGCCCTTCTCGACCTGCGAGATCGCGAGCGCCGGAATGCCGAACAGATAGCCTTCCATCGCCGCGCCGACGGTGCCTGAATAAATCGTGTCGTCGCCCATGTTCGCGCCGTTGTTGATGCCCGAGATCACCAGGTCCGGCCGGTACTGCAGCAGGCCGGTCAGCGCGATATGCACGCAATCGGCCGGCGTGCCGTTGACGTAGCGGAAGCCGTTCGGTGCCTTGCTCACGTACAGCGGCGAATTGAGCGTGAGCGCGTTCGACTTCGCGCTGTTGTTGTGCTCGGGCGCGACCACGTCGATCTCGGCGAAGTCGCGCAACGCGTCGTGCAGCGCATTGAGGCCGCGCGCCTGGTAGCCGTCGTCGTTCGAGAGCAGGATTCTCATGGCCGTCAGCGAATGCAACCGATTGTAGGTGCCACACGTTGGGCGAGGCGGGGCCGCCGGTGCTCCGTCCATCGCGTCTCTGCCGGGACAACCGTGCCTGCGCCGCGCCTCTATCATCGGGCTCGATTCACCGGAAGGACATCCATGCACGCCTGGCTTTGCGAAAACCCTATCGGCGCCGATGCGCTCGCCTGGAAGGAACTGCCGACCCCGGCTCCGAAGGCGGGCGAGGTGCTGATCGAAATCCGGGCCGCGAGCCTGAATTTTCCCGATCTGCTGATCGTGCAGAACAAGTACCAGTTCAAGCCGCCGCTGCCGTTCGTGCCGGGCTCCGAATACGCCGGCGTGGTGCGGGCGCTGGGCGACGGCGTGACGCAGCTCAAGGTGGGTCAGCCGGTCGCCTGCCTGTCCGGCACCGGGGGCTTCGCGACGCACACGATCGCCGAAGCCGCGCGCTGCATGCCGCTGCCGGCCGGCTTTCCGTTCGTCGATGCGGCCGCGTTCATCATGACCTACGCGACCTCGCACCATGCGCTGCTGGACCGGGCGCAGTTGAAAAGCGGCGAGACCGTGCTGGTGCTGGGCGCGGCCGGCGGCGTCGGCACCGCGGCGACCCAGATCGCGAAGGCGGTCGGCGCGCGCGTGATCGCGGCAGCGTCCAGCGACGAGAAATGCGCGCTGTGCCGATCGATCGGCGCCGACGCGACGATCAACTACCGATCCGAGAACCTGCGCGACGCGATCAAGGCCGCCACCGGCGGGCACGGCCCCGACGTGATCTACGACCCGGTCGGCGGCGAGTTCGCCGAACCCGCGTTCCGCTCGATCGCCTGGCGCGGCCGCTACCTGGTGGTCGGCTTCGCAGCCGGGCCGATTCCATCGCTGCCGCTGAACCTGCCGCTGCTGAAAGGTGCGTCCATCGTCGGCGTGTTCTGGGGCGACTACGCGAAGCGCGAGCCCAAGGCGAACGCCGCGATGATGATGGAACTCGCGCAGTGGTATGCGCAGGGCAAGATCAAGCCGGTGATCGACCGCACGATGGCGATGGGTGAACTCAAGACCGCCTATGCGCACATGGGCTCGCGCGGCGTGAAGGGCAAGCTGGTGCTGGTGAACGGATGATTTGACGCGGCGGCGCGCACCGAGCCCTGGGCTTGCGGCGTAGCCGTAACCGAGCCGATTCCCATACGGCGCCAGACGGGGTAGATTCGCAGCCATGGGCACTTCACCGAAGAGGGGCGACGACAGGAGCGGCATGAACTCCGGCGCATGGCGCGCCGTGCCGATCATCATCGTTCTGGCCATCGTCGCAGCCATCGCCTACTGGTGGTGGAACGGCCACCGGCCGGCCGCCGTGGTCACCGCGCCCGAGCCTGCGACATCGGCGCCGCAAGCGCCGGCACCCCTTGCGACGGCCTCCGCGCCGACCGAGCCTGCGATTCAGTATCCGGTGCAGGCTTCGACGGCGACACCGCTCGAGCCTTCCGGTATTGCCGGAGCCCTGGTCGAGCTGCTGGGCCGCAAGGCCACGAACGCCTTTCTGCAACTCGACGACTTCCCGCGCCGGTTTGTCGCGACCGTGGACAACCTGGGCCGCTCGTATGCAGCGGCTTCGCTCTGGCCCATCAATCCGACGCCCGGCCGCTTCAAGGTGGAAAAGCGCGGCGGCAGCACGGTCATTTCGGCGGACAACAGCCAGCGCTACACCCCGCTGGTGCTGCTGGCCGAATCGGTCGACACCCGCAAGGCCGTCGATCTCTACATCCGCCTCTACCCGTTGTTGCAGCGCGCGTACCAGGATCTTGGCTTCCCCAAGGGCTATTTCAACGACCGGCTGATCCAGGTGATCGACCTGCTGCTGGCCAGTCCCGATCCTGGCTATCCGATCGAGGTGCAGTTGATCGACGTGAAGGGCCCGGAGCCGTCGGTCACACCCTGGGTCCGCTACGAATATGCCGACCCGGCGCTGGAGTCGCTGACTTCCGGCCAGAAGATCATGGTGCGCGTCGGTTCGGTCAACGAGCGCCGATTGAAGGCCAAGCTGTCGGCACTGCGCAAGGAACTGCTCGGTCGCGTCGTGCCGCGCTGATGCATCGCGGTCCGCCGGGAACGACAAAGCCCGCGCGCTGCGGGCGCTGATGGGTGTCGAACATCAGGCGCTAGCCCGCATGAATGCTAGGTTTGCCGGACGCGGCCACGAAAAATACCAACAGAAATACCAACAATTTCCCGAGTGTCGCGACAGCGCCACGCACCAACTCGGGCGCGCCTCGATCCAGTCATAGACCGTGCGCCACGCCGGCATGCCAGGCTCCCGGCAAATCGCGCTGGCAAAGCAGGTCGCGCACGGCGACGTAGGCGGCTTGGCCGGGACCTCGGGTAAGCCCCGTTGCGTTCATGTGCGTGGGTGATGATGCTCGCCCATCGCATCCGCGCCGGATGATGCTCTCATAACTGGACACAGGGATGAAGCCTCTTTTTTTGGTTTTCTGCGTCGCTGGATTGTTGGCAGGCTGCGCCGGTAACTTAAAACTGCTCGAAGATGGCAAAGTGAGTTACGGGAAGTGGAACGGTATTACCAGAAATATCGAGGCCACCATCGACGGAAAAGAGTACCGCGGCACCTTTGAGCGAACCGCGAACGTCGGCTATGGGGTTGGGTTTAGTGGTGCGCACGTAGGATCGGCTGTGGCCGTTGGCAGCAATGGAGGCGGCCAAGCGGTGCTTACCTCCGAGGATGGAAAGGTGATCCAGTGCGTCTTTAGCGCCAGCTTCGGCCATGGTCAGGGGCAGTGCGAAGGCATGGATGGGCGACGTTTCGTTCTCGTCATTGGGGACTAGTATCAAAGCACGCGCAGCAACGCGTGACGCCGGGAGTGTCTGAATTTTTGTGTGCGAGGTGCTCGGAGACTTGTCCACGGCGGCGTGCGTCGCTTGCGACGAACGCAAAGCCGCGGTGGGCAAGTCGGTCTCCATCTTACGCACCGGCCTTCGTGAACCGATCTTCGTAGAGGATCGCGAATTGGTTCATTGCCTCCTTCCAGTTGTGCGCCGCGCGGCTCCAGTCGGCCGTGATGTTGCGCAGCGCCAGCCAGATCAGCTTGGTGGCCGCGTCGTCGCTGGGGAAGTGGCCGCGGGTCTTGATGATCTTCCTCAGCCGCGCGTTGATGCTCTCGATCGCGTTGGTGGTGTAGATCACTCTGCGGATGGACGGCGGGAACGCGAAGAACGGAATCACGCGATCCCAGGCCCGGCGCCAGGCGCCCGCGACGGTGGGGAACTTCTGGCCCCAGGGACCGCGCTCGAAGGCATCGAGCTCGGCCTGTGCCGCCTCGGCGCTGGTGGCCGTGTAGATCGGCTTGATGGCCGCGGCCAGCGCCTTCCTGTCCTTCCAACTCGCGTAGTCCAGCGAGTTGCGGATCAAGTGCACGATGCACGTTTGCAGCGTGGTGGCCGGGAACACCGCGCCCAGGGCCTCGGCCATGCCCTTGAGGCCATCGGTGACGGCGATCAGAATGTCGCCCACGCCGCGGGTCTTCAGGTCGTTGAACACCTTCATCCAGAACTTGGCACCCTCGGTGCCTTCGATCCACAGCCCCAGGATGTCGCGCGTACCGTCGGGAAGGATCCCCAGGGCCAGGTAGATGGCCTTGTTGCGCACCACCGCGTCTTCCCTGATCTTCACGCGCAGCGCGTCGAAGAACACCACCGGGTACATCGGCTCCAAGGGCCGCGCTTGCCAAGCCGTCACCTCGGCCATGACCGCGTCGGTGACCGAGCTGATGAACTCGGCGCTGACCTCGACACCGTAGCTCTCTTGCAAGAAACCCTGGATCTCGCGCATGGTCATGCCGCGCGCGTACATGGCGATGATCTTGTCATCGAAGCCGGTGAAACGGCGCTCGTGCTTGGGGATCAAGAGCGGCTCGAAACTGCCTTCGCGATCGCGTGGCACCTCGATGCGCAGCGGGCCATCATCGGTCAGTACGGTCTTGGCGCTCTTGCCGTTGCGCTGGTTGGCCGCCCCCTCGGGCTTGGCGTCGCCGCTCGGGTAGCCCAGGTGGTGGCCGAGTTCGGCGCCCAGCGCGCGCTCGATCAGCGCCTTCTTGAACGCCATCGACGCGGCGTTGACCGCCTCGCCGCTCATCGGGCCGGTCACGAACCGGTCAATCAGTTCCCTCGGGATCGACGGCAGCGCCGCCGACCTGGCGGCTATGGCCGCGTTCTTCATCTTCGTCTTGCTT
The DNA here is from genome assembly GCA_030123545.1 of Burkholderiaceae bacterium. NCBI lineage: Bacteria > Pseudomonadati > Pseudomonadota > Betaproteobacteria > Burkholderiales > Burkholderiaceae > Burkholderiaceae bacterium. Next base: position 2,623,406 of record CP126124.1, read on the forward strand.
GGCATACATGCTCCTGGTCGTCATCCTATGCCTCGCACACAAAATTCAGGACAGGCTCGTGACGCCTTTCCCGTTTTTATGGCCTCGCGAATTTCAGGGAACCCGGCCCTCTCCCGGAATTCTTGGACGCCTCCACGCGCACGCGTGCGTACGCGCGTACTGTTGGGGCGCCTGCGTTTCAACTCTAGCGCCTGCGTAGTCCGTTCAGCAACCCGGCCGCCATGGCGGCTTGCAATCGCCGCTGAAGATCGCCCACCAGAGCCGCGGTGCTCGCGCCTTCGGTGATCCGCTCGGCGATCTCGCGGCGCAGGTTGGCGGCCATCTCCCACGCGATGGGCTTGGCCTGCTCATGGGCAAGTTGATTGCACAGCTTGGCAAGTTCTTTGGGCAGATTCTTATTCTTCATCGTGCGATCTCCGCGAAGCCGGGGCAGCGCTGCAGCCGCGTGAGCAGGTCTCTCACGTCTGGCGTAATGCCGGCCTGTTCCCATGCCGTGCAGCGCCGGCCGCGCAGGTTCGAGCATTCCAGGCACAGCACCCGGTCATCGCCTTCCCGGTCACGCTTCACCAGCTTGTCGGCCATGGCTGCGGCCAGGTCGGCGGACAGACCCCGGCGGCGGAACAGTTCTACGCGCGCCTCGAGCCGCTCAATCTCACCGGTGTTCATCGCCGGACCGTTCGGCCAGCAGTCGCGGTCCGAGTCGGCAGGCTTGGCCAGCTCGGCATCGTTGACGCCTTCGGGGCCATGAATTTTCCCGATATGCCCGTGCACCGGGGCTACAGAAACTACGAAAACGGTTTTTGTAGTTTTCGTAGCGTCCCCGCTGGGCACATTTTCATTTTTCAGTCGGGCCAGCCAGTTCATGACGCGCTCCCCGTCGCCGCCGGGTTGATCGCGTAGCGCTCGCTCGGCCGGCCGCGCCCGAGTGCGTCATCCGACAGCGCAACATCGCGGCGCAGCCAATCGAACTCGACCAGCACGTCGGCGGCCTTGCGCACCGCGTCCGGTGTTGCCAGCCCGGTCCAATGCTTCACGGCCACTTCGCGCGGCGTGAACGATGCGCCCAGCGCCCCGGCCTTGATCCGGCGCAGCAGCGTCGTAGCCGCTCCGGTCTCTGGCGTAGTGGCAGCGCTATACAGCCGCTCGGCATGGCTGCGCAGGTAGTCGCCCCAAGCCAGGGCGCGCAGCAGCTCGCGCTCGCCGACGGTCTGCGCGTCCGGCATATCCACCAGGGCGCAGATCAGCGCCAGCGCCGGGATCAGCTTGCGGTACTTGGCAAGGTGGCTTTCCAGCGCCGGATGCAGCTCGCCGCGTTTCAGTTCCTGCTCGAACGGCAGCCGCCATTCGTTGAACAGTTCCTGCGCATCGGCATCGAAGCGCCACACGCGCGGTTCTTCATCGCTGGCGGTCTGCAGCTCGGCCAGTCGCTCGAACACGGCCCATGCGCGCGCCTTGGCGTCGGCATCGGGCCATTGATCGATGTTGACGAACTCGCCGCACACGTCGGGCCATACCGTCAAGCCAAAGCGCTGCAGCAGGCCGTCGTCGGCGCTGCCGCCGGCCACGGCGCCGCGCACGTACTCATGCACGCGGCCGGGCTGGATCCCCCCGAGCATCGCCAGGCACACGCGGGGAATGTGCACCGTGCCGCGCAGGATGCGATCGAACGTGTAGCCCTGCCGGCCTTCGTAGCTCTGCAGATAGAACGCGCGCGCGCCTTCCTGCCCCTGCTTGTCCATTCCGGTCAGCAGCCCATACAGTTCATCGCGGTAGCTCAGCAGCCCCCAGGGGTTCGCGGTCAGCAGCTCGCCCAGGCGCTCCACCGTGGCATCGTTCACGATGAAGCGGCGGGCGATGGGCTCGGCCGCATCGTCGGACTGTTCGAGCAGTGCGCGCGCGGCTGCAAGGTCTTTGCTCACCAGCGCCTTGGCCTTCTTTTCCCGGTCGGCGGCCTGCAGCTCGGACAGCTTGCAATCAACGTCCCATGCCTCATGCTCGGCCTGCCAGCGTTCGGCCTCGTTGGCCTGCAGCCGGTGCAGCGGCTTCAAGACTTCGGCGAGCGCCGGGGACTTCATCACGCCAGGCCGGCCGATGATTTGCCCCCAAAGGTTCGGCACCACTTGCCAATCGTCGCGCGCCTTGGGCTGCAGCACGGCACGCGCACCGATCAGGCTCGATATGGCCACCATCGCGCCCACGGCGGGGAAGTCAGGCGGGCATTGCATGCGGTGCGCAATGTCCATCACCCAGCCGCGCAGAGTCTCGGGCAGAAGCTCGGGGTCGAATGGCTGAACGGCCGGCAGCGCGTCGGGTAGTGGCGTGGGCTCGGGCCAGTCGCTTGCGACCGCATGCGCGTCTTCGATGGAAGTGATTACCGCACTCACGATTGCACCTCCACCGATCCGGCGAGCCGATGCAGGTCATTGAAGTCCGTATCTTTGTCGCCGCGCTGTAGCCCCGTGAAGTCCGGCACCGCGAGCAGTCCGCCGACAGCAGCCGCCGCAGCTCGCGCAGCGGTCAGGCCGGGGTTGCCCTCGGTCTGCCAATCGTCATCGGCGGCGACGATCAACGTCAGGCATGGAAACTTCGCGCGTAGCGCCTTCGCCGCTGGCAGCAAGTTCCCGCAGTTGAACGCGACAGCCACCGCATGCCCGCTCTGCTCATGGATCGTCGCGCCCGTGCTGTAGCCTTCGGCAACCACCAAGCGGCCCGATGGCTTGCCGATGGCGTGATACAGGCCGGTGACGCGCTGGCCCGGCGTGAATCGCTTGGCTCCATCCGGCGCGATGCCTTGAACGCCGTGCATGTTGCCGCTGGTGTCGCGCATCGGGATCAGCAGCGTATGCCCGGCCTCGACGCGCAGGCCATGCGCGCGGACACCCTTGGCGCGCAGGTACGGGTGATCGTCGCACGGCTCGGCAGCGACCCAGCGCACCGCAGCGGCTGCGGCAGCATCGGCGTGGCGCTTGCGCTGCTCGGCGTCGCGCTGGCGCTTCATCGCCTCGATGCGCTTTGCCAGGGCCGCGCGCTCGTTCGCACTTAGTTCCCGCTCATGCTTCGCGCACCATGCTTGCTGCAGGCCATCGCGCCAGTTGCCGAATGCGCCGGCGGGAATGCCGTCGGCGTGCAACACGTACCAGCCCGCCACGTCGCCGCGCCGGCCCGTCGGGTTGAATCGGCGAATGCGTCCGTCGGCGATCACCTCGACGGGCGGCTGCATGCCTGCGATGATGATTGCGTCGCGGAATTCGTCGGCGGGGCTCATGCGGCACCGCCAATCTGTTCGAGCAGTCGGCGCAGCTCGGCCAGGTCCAAGCAATGCCGCGCCCAGCCCCAGCGGGAGACAAGCCAGCCGCCGACGTGTGAATCCCTGACCTCGAACCCGCGCAGTGCGAATTGCGCGCGGATCGTTGCTATCTGCTTCGCTTCGCTGCGGTCGGCAGTAAAATATGCATGCTCAGTATTCGTCTCCGCCGTCGCGGGTGTCGCCAACACCCCGGCGGCTTTCTCTTTGGCGGCCACGATCAGGCAGCCTCGGACAGTTCGGCCAGCCGCTTGCGCAGATCGCCGACGCGCCAGCGCGTAGAGCCTGCGGATAACCGCACCGGCTTGGGCAGCGCGCCATCGCGGGACCAGCGCCATGCGCTCGGAACCGAGATTCCAAACACCTGCGCGACCGCGCGAACGCCGATAAATGCAGAGTCCGGCAGGCGGTCAAACTCGGCAGCGCCGGGGGAAACAATCTGTTCTGACATTGCGTGCACCCAGAAAATTCAGGTGACGCGATAATTTCCTGCCGGGTATCCTCCCCAGCAAGTGTCCCCCTATCCCCCAGTTTGGGGGACACCTACTCGGGGGGTAGATTGTTCTGGTCTTTGATTTGGTCGGCGCGGCGCAGTCGCTCCCATGCCTTATCGAACACGGTGCGGCCGGCCCAAATTCCTTGATCGCCGAGCGCGGCTTTTACGTTCGCCTTGGCGCCAGGTCTTCCGGGCCTGCGCGCCGGCAACGCAACCGGGTCGTACCCCAGCTCCTGGATTTTTGCCAGGATCGCCTCCTCCTGCGCCCTGTGCCGCTGCAACGGCTTGGGCGCGCTGGTATCAGCGCGCGTGCCAGGCACCGAAAATCGGAAGGTGATGCGCGGCTCCTGTGCTTCAAGCCATTTATTCAAATCGGACGAATAAATCTGTTCGTAGAAAGCGCGCACCGGCCGGCCGGGTGGATATTCGTACCGCGCGTTTTCGCCGGGGCCGTAGACGGGCAGTGTTCCCGCCTTCGCGGCAGCCTTCAGTTTTTCGACCAGCGTTTCTTTCCGCTCGCCGGCTTCCCTATCCAGGATTTCGGCAGCCTCTTTGATCGTGTAGCGGCCCGCGTCGCGTTTCCTACTTTCCTGCTCGGCGTATTGCGCTTCCAGGTTCAGCGACTCATTCATGGCACCCCCTTGCGTGCAGCCCTGAAAAGGTGCCAGCCCAGCCCGTCAGGGAAACGGGTTTTCGCGCCGTCGCGCTAGGGCTGGCGTAACTAAACGAGCCTCTACCGTATTCCGTCAGGATCGGCGTGATGCACTCGCGCGGACAGACGATCGTCAAGTGCGGCGATCATGCCGCGCGCGAACGTGGGATTGCGGCTGCACTCGCCAGCGGTGTCGGCGACGTACGCGCGCCGCTTGAGTGCGGCCGCGAACGCGATGCCGATGACATCGCCCGCGCGGGCGTATCGCAGCAGAGTCTCCAGGCACTCGACCGTGTCATGCGAGACCTGGTCCGGGATCAGTTCAAGCCGGCGTCGCCGCCCCATGCCGTCCGTGGTTTTATCGGCCCCGCGAGTACGATCCGCTTTAGCCATTTTTCGATCCTCTTTGATCGTTGAGTTGTCAGGCGGTCGCGGCGCGCTACTCGCCTCGGCCGCCTTGATGCCCCGCATAAACCGGCGCGGGGCTTGCCGGTATCTCAGGCAGCGCCGCGCAGCGGGATCACGTCTGCGCCGGTGCGCAGCCGGTCCAGGTAGTCGGCCCACTCGCCCATCATCCGGCGCCGCTGATCCATGAATTCGGCGCGGTCGTAAGTAGCCCCCAGCGGCCCGGATTTGCCGTGCGCGAGCTGCGCCTCGATCACGTCCGCCGAGATGCCGGGCAGGCGTTCGATCATCAGCGTGCGCGCCATCGAACGGAAGCCGTGGGCCACAATCTCGTCACCAGAGAATCCCATGCGCCGAAGGGCCGTGTTCACCGTGTTGTCGCTCATGGGCCGCTCGCCGGTCAGCAGGCTGGGGAACACGTAGCGCCCGTGGCCGGTCAGCGGGTGCAGCTCGCGCAGGATCGCCACCGCCTGCGGCGCCAGGGGCACGAAGTGCGGGCGGCCGTTGATCTTCTGGTGAAGCCGCCGCTTCATGCTTTCGGCTGGAATGGTCAGCATCGCCCCATCGAGGTCGAGCCACGCCCACTCCATGGCCCGGATGTTGGCGGGGCGCTGGAACAGCAGCGCGGACAGTTGCAGCGCAGCCTTGGTGGTCGACTGGCCGGTGTAGGCGTCAATGGCGCGCAGCAGCTCGCCCACCTTCATCGGCTCCAGGATCGCCGGCATATGCCGTACCACGATGGGCTTTAGCGCGCCGTGAAGGTCCGGCACGGGGCTTCGTTCGCAGCGGCCGGTCTGCACGCCGTAGCGGAACACCTGCCCGGCGGTCTGACGCATGGTGTGGGCCACCTCGTGCGCGCCACGCTTTTCCACCCGCCGCAGGGCATCGAGCAGAATCGGCGCCGTGACCTGCAGCAGCGTCAGCCGGCCGATGTACGGGAACAGGTCTTTCTCCATGCGCTCGATCCAGCGCGCCGCGTACTCGGGACTCCAGCCGCTGGCTTTCGTGGCGTGAAACTCGCGCGCCACGGCTTCGAACGTGTTGGCCGACGCAACGCGGGCCGCGACTTTCTCGGCAGCCTTGGTAACGCCGGGGTCCAGTCCTTCGGCTAGCAGCTCGCGTGCCTTGTCGCGTGCCTTGCGTGCCTTGGCGAGCGACACCGCCGGATAGACGCCGAAAGCAAGGGTCTTCTGCTTGCCGGCGAAGCGGTAGGCCATGCGCCAGTATTTGCCGGCCCCGGTGACGTGCAGGTAGAGCCCGCCGCCGTCGGCGTGCTTGTCGCCGGACGGCCTGCCGGAATGCTTCACCTGCCGAACGAACGTGTCTGTCAGCGCCATCGCAACCCCCGTGTTGGTATGCCCTCGGCGGGTAGCTGAACCTGCCAACAGAAATACCCACAATTTGTTGGTATCTGATGATACGGGGTGATGTGGCTTAAGGCAAAGAAAAACCCGCTACGCTAGGCTGCGTGCGGGTTTTGAGACTGTTTGATGCTTGGTGATATGGGGCTTTGGGGTGGCTGATGGGACTCGAACCCACGACGACAGGAATCACAATCCTGGACTCTACCAACTGAGCTACAGCCACCGTTCGGGGGTCCGATTATAGCGGCGGGTCACTCGGTGGTCGGGGCGCCGGGCGCCACGGCGGGCGGCGGCGGAACCTTGATCGTCGCCTTGAAGCGTGCTTTTAGCAGGTCGTAGTAGGCCTGCCCTTCGGCCGACGCCACCGCCTGCGCGAGTTGCGCGCGCTGCTGCGCAGCGACATCGGCGGCCGGCGGTGTGCGCGGGACGATCTTCTCCAGCTTCACCACCGCATAGCCCTGCGCGCCCAGGTCGACGCCGATGAACGACGGCAGCTTGCCGGCGTCGGCGCGCAGCGCCGCGTCGACCACCGCGACCGGCAGCTTCTGCATCTGTTCGCGCGACACCACGACCGCCGGCGGCAGCTGCGCCGACGCTGGATCGGCCTTCCACGCCGCCAGCTTTGCCGCGCCTTCGGTGCGCGCCAGCGCGGCCCCGCGCTCGGCCAGCAACAGGCGGCGCACCTCGTCCTTCACCTCGTCGAACGAGCGCAGGTGGCTGGCCGTGTACTGCGTGATCCGGCCCGACACCAGCTCGTTGTTGCCGACCTCGACCGCGTCGGTGTTGCGCTTCTTCTGCACCGCGTCGGACGCGAACAGCGCATTCAGGAACTTCTCGTTCGCGAGCACGCCGGTCGCGCCCGGCGCCGGCGTGCGCGTGACGCCGGTCGCGGTCTGGATCTTCAGTTTCAGCTTGTCGGCCACCGGCTGCAGGCTGTCCGACTGCTCATACACCATGTTCGTGAACTTGTCGGCCGCGTCGGCGAACTTCACCTGCGCCTGCTGGTTCTTCAGGTCCGACTCGATCTGAGGTTTCAGTTCGTCGAAGCTGCGCTGCTTGGGTTCCTCGATGCCGGTGAGCTCGATGATGTGGTAACCGTAATCGGTCTCGATGGGCCCGACGATCTCGCCCTTCTTCATGCCCCACACCGCGTCGGCGAACGGCTTGACCATCGCATCGCGGGTGAAGAAGCCGAGGTCGCCGCCGTTCGCCGCGGAGCCCGGATCCTGCGAATACTTCTTTGCGAGTTCGGCGAAGTTAGCCGGATCCTTGCGCGCCATTGCCAGGATCTCGTCGGCCTTGGCCTTGGCCTTCTCGCGTTCGGCCGGCGTCGCGTTCTTCGGTACCGCGATCAGGATGTGGCTGGCGCGGCGCTGCTCCTGCCCAGAGAGGCGCGCGGCGTTCTGGTCGTAGTAGGCGCGCACCTCCTGCGGATCGAGCGTGATCGAATTCTTCACCGCGTCCAGATTCAGCACCACGTACTGGATGCTCGCCTGCGCCGGCGCCTGGAACGCCGCCTCGTGGCTCTTGTAGTACGCAAGCAGTTCGGCGTCGCTCAAGCTGACCTTGCTCGCGTAGTCCTTGGTATCGAAGCGGACGACCTGGATCTCGCGCTGCTGATAGAACGCATCAAGCGCGACATCGGCCTCAGCCGGCGTCGCGAAGCTCGTGCTCGTCAGCCCGCCGATCACCTGCTGCAACGACAAATCGTTGCGCACCCCGGCCTCGAAGCTCTCCGGCGTCATGCCCTGTGCGGCCAGCAACTGTGTGTAGCGGGACATGTCGAGCGTGCCGTCGGGCTTGCGCAGGGCCGCAATGGTCGGGTTCTGCTCCAGCGCCTCGGCGAGCTGCTGGTCGCTCGCGATCAGATGGAATTTCTGGGCCGCGGCCGCGAGCACGCGCTGATGCACCAGTTGCTCAAGCGTCGCATAGCGGGCCTGCGGCGAATCGAACAGCTTCGCGTCGATCGTCGGGTTCGACGCACGCAGCCGGTCGACCTCGCGCCGATGCGCGTTGTCCCAGTCGGCCTGCGAGATGTCGTGCCCGTCGACGCTCGCCACCGTCTTGGCCTGCTCGCTGAAGAAGCGGTTGCCCTCGATGCCCCACAGCACGAACGATGGAAACACCAGCAGGAACAGCAAGCCCATCACGAACTTGGAATGCTTGCGGATGACTTCGAACATGCGTGGACTCTTTGGGGGCAAAAGAAAAGGCGAACTCGCCGTTCGCCTTTTCTTGGGTGGTGGGTGCTGACGGTCTCGAACCGCCGACCTACGCCTTGTAAGGGCGCCGCTCTACCAACTGAGCTAAGCACCCCAGGTTGACGGAAATCAGTTCAAAGCATCCTTCAACGCTTTGCCGGGACGGAACTTGGGCACCTTGGCGGCCTTGATTTTAATCGCAGCGCCGGTCCGCGGATTGCGCCCGCTGCGCGCGGCCCGCTTGCCGACCGCGAAGGTGCCGAAACCCACCAGCGACACCGAGCCGCCTTTCTTCAGCGTCGTCTTGACGGCGCCAATGGTGGACTCCAGCGCGCGCGTGGCGGCGGCCTTGGAGATGTCTGCATGTTTTGCGATGTGCTCGATCAGTTCAGTCTTGTTCACCAGGGGTCCTCGTTTCAGGGAAGGGGTTGATCCGGCAGCGCTCCATCGTTTCCTCCCGTGGCACTTGAATCGATCTTGCTTATTCTCTCGTGCCCGCTGGGAGCTCTGGCGGCAGCGCCTGCTGCCGCGATGATTAGAGCGACCGACCTGCGACGTGTCAATAAGGCGAAGGGCGATACGACACCGCGGGCGGGAATTTTAGACAGATTTGGCGCTGCCGCAGAGGCCGCGCGGCCTCCAGCACGGGAAGCGAAATGTAAATGACTGCTGCAGTTGATGCAGATCAGGGCGCATGCCGCGCCGCTACTACAACGCTTCGGCCACCGCCCGGCCCAGGTCCGCAGTACCGGCGCTGCCGCCGATGTCCGGCGTGCGCGGTGCGCCGCTGGCTGGATCGAGCACCCGCTCGATCGCTGCGAGGATCGCATCGTGCCCCGGCCGAAAGCCGAGGAAGTCGAGCATCAGCGCGCCGCACCAGATCTGCCCGATCGGGTTCGCGATCTGCTTGCCGGCGATGTCCGGCGCCGAGCCGTGCACCGGCTCGAACAGCGAAGGAAAGCGGCGCTCCGGATTCAGATTCGCGCTCGGCGCGATGCCGATGGTGCCGGTGCACGCGGGCCCGAGGTCGCTCAGGATGTCGCCGAACAGGTTGCTCGCGACCACCACGTCGAAGAAGTCCGGGCGCTGCACGAAATGCGCGGTCAGGATGTCGATATGGAACTTGTCGATACGGACCTCGGGGTAACGCGCTGCCATCGCCGCGACACGCTCGTCCCAGTACGGCATCGTGATCGCGATGCCGTTCGACTTGGTCGCGCTGGTCAGGTGCTTCTTCGGGCGCAACCGTGCGAGCTCGAACGCGAATTTCAGCACCCGGTCCACGCCGTGGCGGCTCATCACGGTTTCCTGCACCACGATCTCACGCTCGGTGCCCTCGTACATGCGCCCGCCGATGCTCGAGTATTCGCCCTCGGTGTTCTCGCGCACGATCACCATGTCGATCTCGCCCGGTGCGCGCGCGCTGCCGTCCGGCCGCACCACCGGTGCGGTGATGCCGGGCATCAGCCGCGCCGGCCGCAGGTTCACGTACTGGTCGAACTCGCGGCGAAACAGCAGCAGCGAACCCCATAGCGACACGTGATCCGGAATCTTCGCCGGCCAGCCGACCGCGCCGAAGAAGATCGCGTCGTGCGAGCCGATCCGGTCGCGCCAGTCGTCGGGCAGCATCCTGCCGTGACGCTCGTAGTAGTCCCAGCTCGAGAAGTCGAAATGGTCGAACTGCAGATCGATGCCGAACCTGCGCGCCGCAGCGTCCACGACGCGAATGCCCTCGGGCATCACCTCCTTGCCGATGCCGTCGCCGGCAATCACCGCGATTCGTTTCTTGCTCATGGTGCCTGCAACTTTCCGCCGAATTTCAATCGATTGTGCGGCCGCGCCCGGAACGCCGCAATCCGCCGCGCATCACGCGGTGCTTCCGGCTGCTTTCAGCGCTCGATCGCGGCGTCGCTCGCACGCCCACCCGGGCGCACCGCGGTGCGAATCACCAGGCTGACGCCGACCGCGGTCAGCGCGGTGCCGATCAGCGTCGCCACGGTGATCGGTTCCGAGAACAGCGCCCAGGCGAGCAGCGCGGTCGTCGGCGGCACCAGGTACATCAGGCTGGTCACCGCCGCCACCGCGCCGCGCTGGATCAGCAGGTACAGCAGCGAACTGCCACCGAGCGTCAGAGCCAGCACGGACCAGGCGAGCGCGCCGACGAGCTCCGGGTTCCAACGCATGGCCTCATGCTCGAGCAGCGCGAATGGCAGCGTGACCAGCAGCGCGGCGCCGACCTGGATCGCGTTCGCGCTGCGCACGTCGCAGCGCGCGACGAAGCGCTTCTGGTACAGCGTGCCCGCAGTGATGCTGAAGAGCGCCATCAGCGCCAGCGACAGGTTGACCCAGTTCGCTTCGCCGCCCTTCCCCATTCGGCCCGAAACCACCAGCGCCAGGCCGGCAAAGCCGAGCACGACGCCGACTCCCTGGCGCCGCGTGACCTGCCCGCCACTCGCCGCGAGCCAGACCACGGTCAACACCGGTTGCAGGCCCACGATCAGCGACGACAGGCCGGAGCCCATGCCCGCCTTCACCGCGGCCCAGACGCCGCCGAGATAGCCGCCGTTCATCAGCACGCCGACCGCCGCCAGATGCAGCCACTGGCGGCGCGTTGCAGGCCAGGCCACGCGCGAGGCCGCGGTCCACGCGAGAAAGCACAGCAGCGAGAGCACATAGCGCAACGCAAGGAACTTCATCGGCGGCGCATACGGCATGCCGTACCGCGCGACGATGAAGCCGGTGCTCCAGATCACGACGAACACCGCGGGCATCGCGCGGGTGAACGCGTCGCCGCGCGCGGGCGTAACCGGCGCAGTCAATTCACTTGACCCTGGCGCGAATCTCGGGCAGCGCCTTTTGCAGGTAGTACGCCATCGACCAGACCGTCAGCACCGCGGCGATCCAGATCAGCCAGGTGCCCCAGACACCGGTGTCGAGCCAGCCGAACAGCCGGCCGTCGAACAGCAGCAGCGGAATCGCGACCATCTGCGAAGCGGTCTTGAGCTTGCCGAGCATGTGCACGGCGACGCTCTTGGCCGCGCCGATATGCGCCATCCACTCGCGCAGCGCGGAGATCGCGATCTCGCGGCCGATGATGATCAGCGCCACGACCAGGTCGACCCGGCGCAGATAGAGCAGCACGAGCACCGCGGCACTGACCAGGAACTTGTCCGCGACCGGGTCGAGGAAGGCACCGAACGACGAGGTCTGGTTCAACCGGCGCGCCAGATAGCCGTCAAGCCAGTCGGTCGCGGCGAACAGCACGAACAGCACGGTCGCGATCAGGTTCTGCAGCCCGGCGCCGAGCGGCAGGTAGAACACCACGACGAGCAGCGGGATCGCGACGATGCGCGCCCAGGTCAGCAGCGTCGGCACGGTAAAAAACATGGTCGCCATTGTGTCATGGCTGACCCGGTGCAACCGGTCGCGGGCGTGGCGAGCGGGACCGCGCGCCCCACGTCGGGGCGTTGACAGGCCCTACCGCAGTGCGCGGTAGATCTGGTCCGCCAGTTCCTTCGAGATGCCGTCGACCGTCGCGATGTCCTGCGCGCTCGCGGCCGCCACGCCGCGCAGGCCGCCGAAACGCTGCAACAGGCGCGCACGCCGCTTCGGGCCGATGCCGGGAATGTCCTCGAGCCGGCTCGCGCCGGTGCGCACCCGCGCGCGCCGCGCGCGCATGCCGGTGATCGCGAAGCGGTGCGCCTCGTCGCGGATCTGCGCGACCAGCATCAGCGCCGCCGAATCGTGCGCGAGCGTGGCTTTCGGTCGTCCGTCGGCGAACACCAGTTCCTCGAGCCCGACTTTGCGGCCCTCGCCCTTCTCGACGCCGACGATCAGCGACAGATCGATCCCGAGTTCGGCGAACACCTCGCGCGCGACGGCGACCTGGCCGCGGCCGCCGTCGATCAGCACCAGATCGGGCAGCCGCGGCCCGCTGGTCGCATCCCCTCCGGCCGCGTCGGCGCCGGCCTCGCGCAGCGCCTCGACCAGCTTGCCGTAGCGACGCTGCAGCACCTGGCGCATCGCCGCGTAGTCGTCGCCTGGCGTGATGTCGGAGATGTCATAGCGGCGGTACTCCGCGCTCTGCATCCTGTGCCCCTGGTACACCACGCAGGACGCTTGCGTCGCTTCGCCCGCAGTGTGCGACACGTCGAAGCATTCGATGCGAAGCAGGTCGAGCCGGTCGGCTCCAAGGCCCAGCGCATCGACCAACGCGCGGGTGCGCGCCTGCTGCGAACCCTCGTCGGCCAGCAGCCGCGCGAGCGCGATGCCTGCGTTCTTCTGCGCCATCTCGAGCCAGACACGGCGCGCGCCGCGCGGCTGGTGCAGCGCGGTGATCTTCGCGCCGCTGCGCAGCGACAGCGCTTCGACCAGGGTGGCCGTCAGTGGCACGCTGGTGATCAGCGTCGGCGGCGCCGGCATGTCGAGGTAATGCTGGGCAATGAAGGCTTCCAACACCTGCGCCGCGACCGGCGGTTCATCGCGCGGTTCACCCTGCACCTCGTCCGAAGTCGACGCCGGGGCCGGCGCCGGAGCCTCGTCCGCGGAGTTGCCGTCGCGATCCACGTGCCAGACGCTCGCGGCGTCGTCGAGCTGGGTCGGAAAGTAAGGCCGGTCGCCCAGATGCCGGCCGCCGCGCACCATCGCCAGGTTCACGCAGGCGCGGCCGCCACGGACCTCGACCGCGAGGATGTCCACGTCCCGGTCCGACAGGTCGTACACCGCCTGCTGCTGCAGCACCCGCGACAGCGCGGCCACTTGGTCGCGCAGTTCGGCCGCCTGCTCGAATTCGAGGCGATCCGCATGAGCCTGCATGCGCGACTGCAGCGCGGCCAGCACCTGCTCGGTCTCACCCTGCAGGAAGCGCTCGGCGTCATGAACGTCCTGCGCGTAGGCCGCGTGCGGGATGTATCCGACGCAGGGCGCCGAACAGCGCTTGATCTGGTACAGCAGGCAGGGCCGGGTCCGGTTCGCGAACACCGTGTCCTCGCAGGTGCGTAAGCGGAACACCTTCTGCAGCAGCAGGATCGACTCCTTCACCGCCCAGGCGCTCGGGAACGGGCCGAAGTAGCGATTGCGCCCATCGACCGCGCCACGGTAGTAGGCGACGCGCGGATAGTCGTCCGGCGAACGGCCGGCGCCTTCTGCGCGACCCGCTCTGCCGCTGATCTTCAGATACGGGTAGCTCTTGTCGTCGCGAAACAGGATGTTGTATTTCGGACTGAGCGCCTTGATCAGGTTGTTTTCCAGCAGCAGCGCCTCGGCCTCGGTGCGTACCACGGTGGTTTCGAGCCGCGCGATCTGGCTCACCATGTGGCCGATTCGCGTGCCGCCGTGGTTCTTGTGGAAGTAGCTGGAAACCCGCTTCCTGAGGTTGATCGCCTTGCCGACGTACAGCACCTGGTCCGCCGCATCGAAATAGCGGTAGACGCCGGGCAGGTTCGGCAAAGCCGCGACCTCGCGCAGCAGTTGTTCGGAATGCTCGGCGGACATACGGCGTCATTGTGGCGCCTGCGCCGAACCCGGCACCCCGGTGCGGGAACGGTTCGCGGCTGGTCGCGACCAGCCGCGACAATCGGAGTCGGGCTCGGCTACCCGAGCTTGGTGAGGATCTGGCTCATCTCCGCCTTGGAGAATGCGCGCAGGGTCTGCGTCCGCACATTGCCGGCAGCGGCGATCGCCAGCCCAAATGCGGTGACGGACGCATCATCAGGCGCCTCGAACTGGCACACCAGGTCGTAGGACCCGAGCGTCCAGAGGAACTCCTTCGCCTTGACGCCGAACTTCCCCGCCAGTTCGCTGACCGCATCGGCACGCTTGACGGTGTCCTTGACCGTGCGAATTCCCTGGTCGGTGAAGTTCACCAGAACGACGTAGCTGGCCATGATGAATCTCCCATGCGATGTCGGGGCCGCCAACATGAATGCACGCAGTGGCGACACCGGCCCCGGCGTGTCGGCCCGTTGCGATCCGGTTCGCGGGAAGCTCGTATGAATATAGTTGGCGCCGAAACTAAATCAAATCGGTTACGAGCAGTCACCGCGAATCGAGCCATGCTCTGGGATTTGTTCTGCAAGGTCATCGACAACTACGGCGATATCGGCGTCTGCTGGCGCCTCGCCGCCGACCTGGCCGCGCGCGGCGCGCAGGTACGGCTGTGGGTCGACGACGCATCGGCGCTGGCCTGGATGGCGCCGGATGGCTGCCTGGGCGTCACGGTGCTGCCGTGGGAGCGCGCGACCCGGCCCGCCGGCCTGGCACCGCCCGACGTGCTGGTGGAGGCATTCGGTTGTACGATTGCTCCTGAATATATAGCGCACTGCGCAGAACAGGCGCTGGCTACAGCCAAAAAACGCTTGTGGATCAACCTCGAATACCTGTCCGCCGAGCCCTTTGCGGTGCGCAGCCATGGCCTGCCGTCGCCGGTGCTGGGCGCGCCTGGCATTGCGAAGTTCTTCTTCTACCCCGGCTTCACAGAGCAGACCGGCGGGCTGCTGCGCGAGCCCGATCTGCTGGCGCGCCAGCGCCGGTTCGACCGCGCCGCGTGGCTGCGGCGCCTGCGGATCCCGGCCGCGCGCGAACGGCTGATCTCGCTGTTCTGCTACGAGCCACCGATGCTTCCCGCTCTGCTGCGCCGGCTCGCCGACGAGCCTGCACAGACCGCCCTGCTGGTCACCGCCGGCCGCGCGAACCTTGCGGCGCGCAGCGCGCTGGCGCGGCTGGATGCGGACGATCCCGGATGGAACCGCCGCGGCGCGCTTGCGCTCCACTTCCTGCCGGCGCTGACGCAGCGCGACTACGACCATCTGCTGTGGGCCTGCGACCTGAACTTCGTGCGCGGCGAGGATTCGCTGGTGCGCGCGCTATGGGCCGGCAAGCCGTTCGTCTGGCAGATCTATCCGCAGCAGGACGGCGCGCATGGCCCCAAGCTCGACGCGTTTCTCGACTGGCTCGATCCGCCGCCCGGCTGGCGCCGGTTTCACACCGCGTGGAACGGCTTCTGCGGCGACGGCATCGAACTGCCGGCCCCCGGCGCGCAGGACTGGGCTGCGGCGGCGCAGGCCGGGCGGACGCGGCTGCTGGCGCAGCCCGATCTGACGACCCGGCTGCTGCGCTTCGTGCGCGGAAAAGTTACAATCTAAGGCTTGCTGGAGCATAACGGGTCGAATGCGCCGTGGCGCCTCGCGCGCCCGCTTCGATCCCGTTTCGGCCGCGGCCCCCCAGCACCCACACTGCAACCGACCCAGCTCAAAGAGCTCCCGTACCCATGAAAATCGCTCAAGAAATCCGTGCCGGCAACGTGATCATGCAGGGCAAGGACCCGATGGTCGTGCTCAAGACCGAATACAGCCGCGGCGGCCGCAACTCGGCCACCGTGCGCATGAAGCTCAAGAGCCTGCTGAACAACTTCAACACCGAAGTCGTGTTCAAGGCCGACGACAAGATCGACCAGATCGTGCTCGACAAGAAGGATTGCACCTACTCGTACTTCGCCGAGCCGATGTACGTCTGCATGGACGCCGAGTACAACCAGTACGAGGTCGAAGCCGAGAACATGGGCGACACGCTGAACTACCTCGAGGACGGCATGCCGCTCGAAGTGGTGTTCTACGAGGGCAAGGCGATCTCGGTGGAACTGCCGACCTCGGTCGAGCGCGAAATCACCTGGACCGAGCCGGCCGTCAAGGGCGACACCTCGGGCAAGGTGCTGAAACCGGCGAAGATCGCGACCGGATTCGAAGTCGGCGTGCCGATCTTCGTCGCGCAGGGCGACCGGATCGAGATCGACACCCGTACCGGCGAATACCGGCGTCGCGTCTGACGCCGAACAACGAGTCGCTCCCATCGCCACGCCGGCGACAACGTTGCGCACGGCCCTGCTCACCGCAGTGGCGATGCTGGCCTTCGCGGCGAACTCGCTGCTGTGCCGGCTTGCGTTGCAGCAACCGCTGCAGATCGACCCGGCCAGCTTCGGCAGCCTGCGACTCGTGTCCGGCGCGTTGATGCTGGCGCTGATTGTCAGAATCAGATCGCGCGCCGGCACGCGCGCAACGCCGCCCGCGGCGCCGGCCGACTGGCTCGCCGCGGCGATGCTGTGGGCCTACGTCGCCTGCTTTTCGTTCGCCTACCTCACCCTCAGCGCCGGCACCGGCGCGTTGATTCTGTTCGGCGCGGTGCAGCTGACGATGTTCGCCGCCGGGTTGCGCGCGGGCGAGCGCTTCATGGCCGTCGCCTGGGGCGGGCTGCTGCTGGCGCTGGCGGGCTTCGTCTATCTGGTCGCGCCCGGCCTTGCGGCTCCGTCGCCGGTGGGTGCTGTGCTGATGGCAGTCGCCGGCATCGCATGGGGCGTGTATTCGCTGCGGGGCAGGCGCTCGACGGCGGCGCCGCTGGCCGCGACCGCATCCAACTTCCTGCGCGCCGCGCCGCTGGCGCTCGCGCTGAGCCTGATCTACGCCGCGCATTTCCAGGCCAGCGCCGGCGGCGTTGCGCTGGCCATCGCGTCCGGCGCGCTCAGTTCGGGACTGGGCTACGTGATCTGGTACGCGGCACTGCGCGGTCTGACCGCGATGCGGGCGGCGACGGTGCAACTGTCGGTGCCGCCGATCGCCGCACTCGGCGGCGCGCTGCTGCTGGCCGAGACGATCACGCCGCGGCTATTGCTCGCGTCGGTCGCGATTCTCGGCGGCGTGGCCCTGGTGCTGCTGAGCCGTTCGCGCGCCGCTGCCACGCCACGTCGGGCCTGACCCGGCCTTTCGCGGTTCGGCGTAAATCCGGCAGAGGCGCAAATCCGGCAGACAATCGCAGCCCATGGACGACACTACACAGAAACTGACCGAGCGCCGGCTCGCCGACGCCTGGGCCGAGCTGCAGGCACGCGCCGGCGAGGCCGAGCCGCCGATGCCCGATGCCGCGCTGCTCGCGTTCGCCGACCCCGAATTCCTGATGCGGCGGGAAACCCGCGGCATCCGCTTCGAACTCGAACTGCTCAAGCCGGACCTCGAGCAGCAGGCGCAGGGTATAGAGAACACCGTGGTGGTCTACGGCAGCGCCCGCGTGATCGAGCCGCAGGCGGCCGAGGCCGCGCTGGAGCAAGCGCGCGCCGAAGGCGATGCGGGCGCGATCGCGGTCGCCGAACGCCAGCGGCACAACTCGCACTACTACGAGCAGGCGCGGCTGTTCGCACGGCTGGTCGCCGGCTACGGCGCGCAACGCCCGCTCGAGGAGCGGCTGTTCATCTGCACCGGTGGCGGACCGGGCATCATGGAAGCGGCGAACCGCGGCGCGCACGAGATGGGCGCGCGCAGCGTCGGCCTGAACATCGCGCTGCCGCACGAGCAGCATTCGAATCGCTACGTGACGCCGTCGCTCAGCTTCACGTTCCACTACTTCGCGTTGCGCAAGATGCACTTCATGATGCGCGCGAAGGCGCTGGTGGTGTTCCCCGGCGGCTTCGGCACGCTCGACGAGTTGTTCGAGGTGATCACGCTGGTGCAGACGAAGAAGGCCAAGCCGGTGCCGATCATCCTGTTCGGCTCGGACTACTGGAAGCGGCTTTGCAACTTCCGCATGCTGGTCGAGGAAGGCGCGATCGCGCCCGAGGACCTTGACCTGTTCACCTTCGTCGACGATCCGCAGGCTGCGTGGGAAACGATCCGCGCGTTCTACAAGCTCGACGTCTGAGCGAATCGGTGCCCCCAGCGCGCTGCCGACACCCAACGCGGCAATGCGCGGCGCGCAACAGACTGGGTTCGGCGTTGTCCTATGCTTCCTCGCGCTTTTGCGCGTGATAGCGCCCGGTTCCGCGCGAAATCACCTGATCGCCCGGCACGATGTCGCCCGGCTGGTAATCGCTCGACACCGCCACCCGCTGGTAATACGGGTCGAAGTCGATCTGCGCCAGCGCCAGCAGGTCTTCCAGTTTGTCGAGGACGAAATAGGTCTCCTGGAAATCGTCGATGCGGTAGCGCGTGCGCATCACCCGTTCCAGTTCAAACGCGACGCGGTTCGGCGACGCGTCTTCGACCGAGAACAGCGTCTCCGTTGCCGAAGACACGATCCCCGCGCCGTAGATGCGCAGCCCCTCGGTCTGGCGCACCAGACCGAATTCGACCGTGTACCAGTAGACGCGCGCCAGCTTCTCGAGCAGGCCCAGCCCCTTCGCGCGCAGGCCGCCCTTGCCGTAGGCCTGGATGAACTCCGCGATGACCGGATTCATCAGCAACGGTACATGGCCGAACAGGTCGTGAAAGACGTCCGGCTCTTCCAGGTAGTCCAGTTGATCCGGTTTGCGAATGAACTGCCCCGACGGGAAGCGCCGGTTCGCCAGATGCTCGAAGAACACGTCGTCGGGCACCAGGCCCGGCACCGCGACGACCTGCCAGCCGGTGCGTTTCATCAGCGCCTCGGACAGCCGCTCAAAATTGGGGATCTGGTCCGACCCGATCGGCAGATCGTCCATGCCGCGGATGAATTCGTCGCAGGCACGCCCGGGCAGCAACCGGCTCTGGCGCTCGAACAGCGTCTTCCAGACCGCGTGTTCCTCGGCGGTGTAGTTCGACCAGCCCTGGTCGATGGTCCAGTCCGGCCGCTCCGGCCGGTAGGCGCCGGTCGCCAGCCCGTGTTTGGCTGTTTCTTTCAGCTGCGCTTGCATGAGTCCCGTTCCTCGCCGCGGTGCATCGCCGCTGCCTACTTCGTCTTGATCGCCCCGCGGCGCACCTGGTCGCGCTCGAGCGATTCGAACAGCGCCTTGAAGTTGCCTTCGCCGAAGCCGTCATCGCCCTTGCGCTGGATGAACTCGAAGAACACCGGCCCGAGCAGCGGCTGCGAGAAGATCTGCAGCAGCAGTCGTTTGCTGCCGTCCTTGGTGGAGCCATCGAGCAGGATGCCGCGGCTTTGCAGATCGGGCACGTGCTCGCCGTGGCCCGGCAGGCGCTCTTCCAGCATTTCGTAGTAGATGTCGTTCGGCGCGGTCAGCACCGGAACGCCCGCCAGCTGCAGCTTGTCCACCGCATCGAAGATGTCATCGGCCAGCAGCGCGATGTGCTGGATGCCCTCGCCGTTGAACTGCATCAGGAACTCTTCGATCTGGCCGCCGCCCTGCTTGGCCTCCTCGTTCAGCGGGATGCGGATTCGGCCGTCGGGCGCGGTCATCGCCTTCGACGTGAGCCCGGTGTACTCGCCCTGGATGTCGAAGTAGCGGATTTCGCGGAAGTTGAACAGCTTCTCGTAGAAGCCGGCCCAATAGGCCATGCGGCCGCGGTAGACGTTGTGCGTCAGGTGGTCGACGATTTTGAAGCCGTGGCCTTTCGGATGGCGGTCGACGCCAGGCAAGAACTCGAAGTCGATGTCGTAGATCGACTTGCCGTCTTCGAAGCGGTCGATCAGGTACAGCGGAGCGCCGCCGATGCCCTTGATCGCCGGCAGGCGCAGTTCCATCGGGCCGGTGGGAATGTCGACCGGCTGCGCGCCCAGTTCCAGCGCGCGGTGGTAGGCGCCATGCGCGTCCCGCACGCGGAATGCCAGCCCGCAGGCCGAGGGGCCATGCTCGGCCGCGAAGAAGGCGGCCTGGCTCTTGGGCTCGCGGTTCACGATGAAGTTGATCTCGCCCTGGCGGTACAGCACCACGTCCTTGGAGCGGTGCCGGGCCACCAGGGTGAAGCCCAGTTTCTCGAACAGGGGGCCGAGCACGTCGCTGCGGGGCGATGCGAATTCCACGAACTCGAAGCCCGCAAGGCCCATCGGGTTGTCGAACAGATCAGCCATTCTTCGTTCTCCTCAAACCAGCAAATCGGTGGGTGCGGGGCTGCGTCGAGACGACGTCCCCCCACATCTTGCGAATCCGGCGCGGTCAGCCCGCATCGAGCCTTCCGGCACATCTGTCATTGCAGCACATCGGTCTGCAGGCGGCAATCTTACGCGTCGTGTGTCCTCACGGCGGAGTAAAGATGAAGACGCCACGCAGCTATGGCGAAGCTTCCTGGCCCGGCGCGAACCTCCGGCGTGCGTGGGCGCGCATCACCGCCGCGGTGCGTGTCTCGACGCCCAGCTTCACATACACATGCTCGAGGTGCTTTTGCACGGTGCGCGGGCTGATGGACAGCAGGGCTGCAATTTCGGCATCGGTCTTGCCGCAGGCCAGCCAGTGCATCACCTCGCCTTCGCGCGGAGTCAGCGCCCCGTAGCTGCCGGGTTCGCGGCGCATCGCCCCAGGCAACGACGCGGCCGGCGCCGTACTCGACAGCGCAGGAGCAAGCCTGCACGCCTGTCGATAGAAAAAGGCCAGGTGCGTGCGCACCAGTTCAAGCCGCTCACGGTCGCGCTCGTCGAAATCGCGCCCGCGCCGGTTCAGCACCACGTTGACCAGCTTCTGCGGGCTGCGGAACAAAGGCACGACGACAGCGTATTCCAGGCCGATACGGCAAGGGTCGGCACCCAGCGCGCGGCGCGGCCCGTCGTGGCGGCCAACCCGATCGGCAATGCGCCGTGTCGCGCCCCCGCCTTCGAGGCCATGGGAACGCCGCAGCGGGAGGTCAAAAGAATGCCGATCGAAGCGGGCGACCTCATCGGCATCCAGGCACATCCCCGGCACACCCACCACCTGGCGGCGCCCCGTGACCAAGTCGCAGATCGACAGCGTCGCCAGATCAGCAGCAACGTAATCGCGCAGCGCCCGTACCGCCGCACGCGCGAAGCCTTCGACATCGCCGGCCTGCGCCTCGACGCGCGCCAGCAACTGCAGCGCGCTGGCGTAGTCGTCCCGGGTGAGATGGTTCACGGTGCGCATCGGGTTGGCCACGGATACGCAATGCTGCGTATTGATGCTCTGCCCCCGCACCCTCAGCATGCGACCGTGGGCGACTTGTTCAGGCTCAGTATAGGAAGCGCTTCCGGCCCACGCAAGCGCCAACTCAGGGAAATGCCATGCCACGCCAATACATCGATTGCCGCGAGTACCCGAGCACGATGAACTGCAGCGTCGCGCTTTCTGCCGACAGCCGCGACGAGTTGCTCGAAGCTGCCGTGCAGCACGCGGTCGCCGTCCACGGCCATGCCGATTCGCCGGACCTGCGCGAGCAGTTGGTCTCGCTGTTCAAACCGGGTACGCCGCCGCTGAAATTAGCGCAGCCCAGCGAATGAATCGGGCTCCGGCCCTGAGCGTTCTGCGCGAATTTAGTCGCCGATTGGGCGCGGCCCGGCACTCGATGACGGCCGGCAAGGCCGCGACGGCGTACCAAGGATCGCGGCAGGCGGCGTCTTGACGTCCGGCCACCCTAGACTTCGCCGCCGGCGCCCTCCGCGTCGCCACCCTGCGCGACCAGTTGCGCCGCCTGGACCGGCGGCAGCGCTTCCACGGTCTTCAGTGCACGCCCCATTGCACGGCTGCGCACCTCGGCGCTGTCGATCGTGTTCAGCACCGTCTGCGTCTGCGACTTGACGCGCGCCAGCACGTCGCCGAATTTTCCGAATTCGGTCTTGACCGCGCCCAGCACCTGCCAGACTTCGCTGCTGCGCTTCTCCAGCGCGAGCGTGCGAAAGCCCATCTGCAGGCTGCTGAGCATCGCCAGCAGCGTGGTTGGCCCGGCCAGCGTCACCCGGTGCTCGCGCTGCAGCGTCTCCATCAGGCCGGGACGACGCAGCACCTCGGCGTACAGACCCTCGGTCGGCAGGAACATGATCGCGAAGTCGGTGGTGTAAGGCGGCTCTACGTATTTCTCGGCGATGGCTTTTGCCTCGAGCCGGATGCGCGCCTCCAGCGCCTTGGCCGCCGCGTCGGACGCAGCCGCGTCGGCGCGCTGCTGCGCATCGAGCAGGCGCTCGTAGTCTTCGTTCGGAAACTTCGCGTCGATCGGCAGCCACAGCGGCGTGCCGTCCTCGGCCCGGCCCGGCAGCTTGATGGCAAAGTCCACCGGGTTCTTGCTGCCGGGGCGCGTCGCCACCTGCGCCGCGTACTGATCCGGCACGAACACCTGCTCCAGCAGCGCGGCCAGCTGCGCCTCGCCGAAGATGCCGCGCGTCTTCACGTTCGAGAGCAGGTGTTTCAGATCCCCGACGCCCTGCGCCAGCGTCTGCATCTCGCCCAGGCCCTTGTGCACCTGCTCGAGCCGCTCGGCCACCTGCTTGAAGCTTGCCCCGAGCCGCGTCTCCAGCGTGCTCTGCAGCTTCTCGTCGACGGTCTGGCGCATCTCGTCGAGCTTGGCGGCGTTCGACTCCTGGAGTTTGGCGAGTTGCGCCTCGAGCGTCGCGCGCACCTCGCCGAGCCGGCGCGCGTTCGCCTCGGACAGCCCCTGCAGCTGCGTGGTCAGCGTGTCCGCCAGCGTCTTTTGCAGCAGCGCGAGCTGCTGCGCGAACGCATCGATCTGGTTGTTCTGCGTGCGCGTGGCCTCGCCCGCCTGCTGCACCAGCGCCTGCTGGAACGTGGCCAGGTTCTGCGTCAGCTCCTGGCGGCTGCCGCGAGCGGACTCGTCGATCTGGCGCCGCAGTTCGCGCTCGACCCGTTCGCCGTGCGGGGCAACCGCCTGCCCCAGCAGCGCCGCCAGCTCGTCGCGCCCGGGCACGTCGACGGGGCGCCTGGGGCGACGCAGCAGCAGCGCCAGCAGCAAAAGCACATTGACCGCGGCCGCGACCAGCACGGCCCACAGCAGCGGTTCAGCATTCGCCATGGTCGAGGGCACTCCTGTTTCGATAGCTGCCTGCGCAGTGCGGATGGGGGCTTGGCGCAGATTTGGTTGCGTATGTTCGAACGCGGAGACGGGTGACACGTTTCATGGCGGCGATTGTAGAAGCGCAGCGTTCGGGCACCCTTGGGGCGCGACCGGCCGGTTCGCCGGCGTTCCTGCCCGTGTTCCTTCAAGCCTTGCCACCAGCGGCAGCATGAAACGGCCACCGCACCGTGACCGCTAGGCCCGGCTCGGCGTTGCGCACCGCGAACTCGCCGCCATGGGCCTGCGCCACCAGCCGGGCGAGATACAGCCCGAGTCCGACCCCGCCGGTGTTGCGCTGGCGCGCGCTGTCCGGGCGGTAAAAGGCCTGCGCCAGTTGCGGCAACTGTTCAGGCGACACGCCCGGGCCGTGATCGCGCACCTCGACCACGATATCGGCCGCTTCGCCCCGCAACGACAATTCCGGCGGCGGCCCATCGACGGGGCTGTGACGCAGTGCGTTGTCGAGCAGATTGCGCAGCAGCAGGCGCATGCGGGTGGCATCCATTACCGCGCCGCGCGGCAAGGCGGGATCGACATGCAGTACGACGTGCGCTGCACCGGGCTGCGCGCGGCCCATTTGGGCGATCACGTCCAGCGCCAGCGCCGCGAGGTCGGTGGGCTCGCGCTGCAGCGCCGTGTGCGGCTGCGCCAGTCGTTCGCTCTCGAGCAGGTCGGTGATCAGATCCCGCATCTGCGCCAGATCGCGCAGCAGCGCGTCGCGCCGGTCCTGCGCTTCGCCACCTTCCGGCAGCAGTTCCGCATTGAGTCGCGCGCGAGTAAGCGGGCTGCGCAGTTCGTGGCTGATCGCCAGCAACAGCGCGCGCTTGGCATCGAGCATCTGGCGGATGTTGGCGGCCATTTGATTCACGGTCCGCGCCAGATCGTTCAATTCGTCAGGATGTCGGCGATGGCGCACCGGAATGGGCGCATCGAACTGCCCCACGCCAAAGCGCCGCGCCCCCGCCGCAATGTCGTGAATCGGCCGCAGCATGCGGCTGACCACGGCGTAAGCCAGCACGGTCAGCGCCAGCAGCGCAGCCAGCGTGAGCCAGATGATTCGGCCCGGCTCCATGCCCATGGGCCGCACATCGAGCGCGAACTCGACGCGCGAGCCGTCGGCCAGCGTGCGGCTCACGACGGCGCCGTCATGCGTGCCACTATGCGTGTCGCCGTTCCGCCCGCGCGCCCAAGGCGGTCCATGCCGCGGCCAGGGTCCGGACGTCCAGTCGATGCCCTGCCCCCGAATCCGCACGACGATCGGAAGGCGCTCGGCAATGGCCTGCGCGCGCTGCACGCTCGGCGGCGTGCCGATCTCCGCCGCCAACCGATCGGCGTAGTCGCCGATCAGCGGATTGGCGGCCTCGCGCCATCCGCTGGAGAATGCGCGCCCGATGCCCCCCAGGAATGCGGCGGTCATCGCCAGCGCCAGCAAGAAGAACAACAGCACCAGGCGCACGCGCAGCGAATGGCGCGCGCGATGCGCGGCGTGCCGCCACCGCAGGCGCCCGGCTCCGTTCATCACGACGCCTTCTGCAATGCCAGCGTGTAGCCGGCATTGCGCAGCGTTTTGATGGCCGGCAGCGGCTCGAGCTTCTTGCGCAAGCGGCTCACCACGATGTCGACCGCGCGGGTGTAGAGATCGGCCTCGTGTCCGCGCAGCGCGGTGAGAATATCGTCGCGGCTGAACACCTTGCCCGGCGAGCGCGCCAGCAGGTGCAACAGATCGAACTCGGTGCTGGTCAGCTCGACAGGCTCTCCGCCACGCCGCACGCTGCGTGTGACGGGGTCGAGCACCAGTCCTTCGAAACGCAGTGCCGCATCGGCCGGCGCCGCGGCCGCGCCATGGCTGCGCCGCAGGATGGCCTGCACGCGCGCCACCAGTTCGCGCGGCTCGAAGGGCTTGGCCAGGTAGTCATCGGCACCGAGTTCGAGGCCGACCACGCGGTCGGTCAACTCGCCGCGCGCGGTCAGCATCAGGATCGGCAGAACGGCGTGCTCGCCGCGCTGGCGGATGGTGCGGCACAGTTCGAAGCCATCCATTTCCGGCAGCATCACATCGAGGATCGCCGCGTCGATATCGCCGCCGCCCAGTCGCGCCAAACCGGTGCTGGGTGTGTGCGCCTGCACCAGATCCATTCCAAAGCGGGCAAAGTAGGCAGCCAGCGGCGCACCGAGGTCGGCATCGTCGTCGATCAGCAGAATGCGGGTCATGGCGCCATTGTCGTCAGATGCGAGGCCGCCGCACCAGCGGGGCGCAGCGCCTCATGCGGGCATCGAAATCAACCGCGGTGCCAGCCGTGGCGCCGCTGCAGAAAATCGCGCACCTTCTGTTGCTGAGCCGGGTTCAGGTCGTCGTAGAAGTCGCCCAACGCGGCAATCACCTCTGGGCTACCCGACTTCAGTGCGTCGGTCTTTTGCTGCACCAGCGCCTGTGCCTTGCTGCGATCGAACTTGTCGCCGGCAAAGAGCGATTGGAACTCGGCACGCGGACTGCCGCTGCCGCGCACCGCCATGCGCTCGTTGTGCAGCGCGTCGGCCAGCTTGGTCAACCGGGCCCTTTGCTCGGCGTTCAGATCGAGTTTGCCGGCCACGCGATCGACCATCTTGCCGCGCCAGGCCGCCGCTTGCTCGGGCGTGGCGTTGGCCCAGTTGCCGTGCGTGCGATGGCCGCAGGACGACAGCACGCCCAGCGCGATGCCAGCGCCTGCAAGACCGATCAGAGAGCGTTTGATCCAGGGTTTCATGAGATTGCCTTTCAAATCGAGGCTGTTGAACATGGCCCCGATCGTGCCGGCGGCGCGGCGCCGTGTCTTCTCGCGACAGTTTCGGCGTGTTTCGTTTCTTTTCGGCGCCACGGCACGAGAGGACGGTTTTCACCCTGACCGACCGCATTCATCCCTTCCGACATCCGGACCATGCGCGCCCGTGCAAATCACGGCTCCGGCGCATGCTAAAACCAGCGCAGTCGATGAGCACCTCGGCCCATCTCGACCTATCGACATGCGCACTTTCGAAGACCCCAATGGCCAGCGCTGGCACGCGGCGCTGCTGGAGGCCTCGTACAGCCACATCCTGCTGCTGTTCAGCCCGCTCGATGGCGACGAGGGCGACGTCCGCCAGATATTCGTCGATGCGAACTATCTCGTCGAGGCCGGCACGTGGCTGGCGACGCTCGACGAGAACGCCTTGCGCACCCTGCTGGCCGAAGCCTTGCCGTGGGATCCGGCCACGTCGGGCGCCGCGTGAGCCAGGCCGTGCGCGACGATCGTTTGCTATATTTGATGTAGCAAACAACGAAGATAGCACAAGGGCTGCAACGCGGTTTTTCTCAAGAATGGCGCGTACCGCCGCCGCGCGCTGCCAGCACCTCGGGGTTCAGCGGCGTCAGCGGCTGGTTCCGTTCGAAAAAGCCGATCAGGTTGTCGGCCGCGAGGTTCGCCATCGCGCGCCGCGTAGCCACCGTCGCGCTGGCGATATGCGGGGTCAGCACCACGTTCGGCAGCGTCAGCAGGTCCGGGTGCACGCGCGGCTCGCCTTCGAACACGTCGAGTCCGGCGGCGGCGATGCGCCCGTCGCGCAGCGCGGTGGCCAGCGCCGCGTCGTCGACGACGCCGCCGCGCCCGATGTTGACCAGCGTCGCGGTCGGCTTCATCAGCGCCAGCTCGGCCGCGCCGATCAGGTGCCGCGTGCCCGGCGTGTACGGCACGACCAGCATCACGTGGTCGGCGCTGCGCAGCAACTCGTCCAATCGGGCATACCGCGCGCCGCATTCGGCCTCCAGCGCCGGCGCGAGCCGAGAGCGGTTGTGGTACAGCACCCGCATGCCAAAGCCGTGCGCGCCGCGGCGCGCGATGCCCTGGCCGATCCGGCCCATGCCGATGATGCCGAGTGTGCTGCCGTGCACCTCGGCGCCGGCGAACATCTCGTAGCTCCACTTGCGCCACAGGTCCTGGCGCAGGAACCGTTCGCTCTCGGTGACGCGGCGCGCGGCCGCCATCAGCAGCGCGAAGCCGAAGTCGGCGGTGGTCTCGGTCAGCACGTCGGGCGCGTTGGTCGCGAGCACGCCGCGCGCGGTCATCGCGTCCAGGTCGAAGTTGTTGAAGCCGACCGCCATGTTCGCGCAGATCCTCAGCTCCGGGCAGGCCGCGAGCAGACCCGCGTCGATGCGCTCGGTGCCGGTCGTGAACGCGCCCTGCTTGTCCTGCAGCCGCTCGATCAGCCGCTGCTGCGGCCAGACTTCGTCGGCCGGATTCGCTTCGACCTCGAAATGGCGTGACAGTCTCAGGGCGATGTCGGGAAAGATCGCGCGCGCGATCAGGATGCGGGGCTTGCTCATGGCGAGACGACGAAGCTCAAAGGAACCAGATCCAGGTGACGATCAGCAGCAGCGGCAGCAGCACGCAGCCCGACCACAGCATGTAGCCGAAGAAGCCCGGCATCACGATGCCGCGGCGCTCGGCCACTGCCTTCACCATCATATTCGGCGCGTTGCCGATGTAGGTGCCGGCGCCCATGAAGACCGCGCCGGCCGAGATCGCAGCAAGCGTGATCGCGAAAGTGGTCATCAGTTCCTGGGCGTCGCCGCCGGCGACATGGAAGAACACCAGATAGGTCGGCGCGTTGTCGAGGAACGCGCTGAGCAGCCCTGTCGTCCAGAAGTACAGCGCCGCGTCGGGCTGGCCGTCCGGCCGCGTGACCGCGGCGATCACGCTCGCGAACGGCCCGTGCGCGCCCGCGCGCAGCATCGCGATCACCGGAACGATTGTGACGAAGATGCCGGCAAACAGCTTCGCGACCTCGGCCATCGGCGCCCATTCGAAATGGTTGGCTCCATGCACGCGCTGCGGGGTCAGCGTCAGCGACAGCAGCGTGACCGCGATCAGGCCGACATCGCGCACCAGCCCGGGCAGGCCGACCTCGGTCCCGGCCACGTCGACCACCACGTCGGACCTCCACAGCCCGCTCATCAGCACCAGCGCCACCACCGCCGCCAGCAGCGCGAAGTTGCCCGCGCCGTCGATGCCGACGCGGCCGGTGTCTGGCGTCGGGTCCGTCGGAAGTGCGCGTTCATGGCGAAAGTACCAGCGGTCGAGCAGGAAGAACAGCGCGAGCAGCACGCCCACCACGAACAGCGTCGGCGCCGCCAGATGCCGGACGGTCCAGAAGAAATCCACGCCCTGCAGAAAACCGAGGAACAGCGGCGGATCACCGAGCGGCGTCAGCGAGCCGGCCGCGTTGGACACGATGAAGATGAAGAAGATCACGACGTGAGCGCGATGCCGCCGGTTGTCGTTGGCGCGGATCAGCGGCCGGATCATCAGCATCGAGGCGCCGGTGGTGCCCATGAAGCTCGCCAGCAGCGCGCCGATCGCCAGCAACCCGGTGTTCAACCGGGCACTGCCGTGCAAGTTGCCGCGGATGAAGATGCCGCCGGCCACGGTATAGAGCGCGGTCAGCAGGATCACGAACGGCAGGTATTCGGCCAGCAGCGCATGCACCAGCGCTTCCGAAGCCGGCGCCGGCCCGCGCAACACCGCGAAAGGCAACAGAAAAGCCAGCCCCCAGGCGGCGGCCACCTTGCCCTGATGGCGATGCCAGAATCCCGGCGCGCCCAGCGGCAGTAGCGCGATCGACAGCAGCATGCCGACGAACGGCAAACCCCAGGCCGGCCCGAGACTTGCGCCGGCGATCTCCGCAGCCGGCGCTGCGACCGGGAGGAGCAGGCCGACCAGTGGCAAAGTGCATTGCGCGAGTCCACGTCGGCCCCGCGCACGCCAGCCGACGGGCGCGCTGCGCAGACGCGGCGCTGCGCGCTCAGTCAGGCTGCGCAATTTGGAACACCTGGCGCAGATAGGCCAGGTATTTCTCGTCGTCGCACATGTTCTTCGCGGGCGTGTCCGACAGCTTGGCCACCGGCTGGCCGTTGCAGCGCACCATCTTGATCACGATCTGCAGCGGTTCGTAGCCGAGATCGTTCGTGAGGTTGGTGCCGATGCCGAACGCGAGCTGGCAGCGGCCCCTGAACTGCCGGTACAGCTCGATCGTGCGCGGCACGGTCAGGCTGTCGCTGAAGATCAGCGTCTTGGTATGCGGATCGACCCGGTTCTTGCGGTAATGCTCCAGCAATCGCTCGCCCCACTGGAACGGGTCGCCGCTGTCGTGGCGCGCGCCGTCGAACAGCTTGCAGAAATACATGTCGAAGTCGCGCAGGAACGCGTCGAACCCGTACACGTCCGACAGCGCGATTCCGAGGTCGCCGCGGTATTCGCGCGCCCAGCGCTCGAACCCGTACACCTGACTGTCGCGCAGCCGAGGGCCCAGCGCCTGGCAGGCCTGCAGGTATTCGTGCGCGACCGTGCCGAGCGGCGTCAGGTCAAGCTGCTTCGCGTACAGCACGTTGCTGGTGCCGGCGAACTGGCCCTCGGCGCCGGTGCCCAGGCGCTCTTTGAGCGTGCGCAGCACCTCCTCCTGCCAGACGCGCGAGAAACGCCGGCGCGTGCCGTAGTCGGCGATCCGCAGCTCTTCCAGGCCGGCGCCGTGCAGCAGGTCTATCTTGGCGCCGAGCCGGCGCCGGCCCTCGACGACATCGGGCGTCGGCTGCTCGTTGCGGAAATACACCTCGTTGACGATCGCGAGCACCGGGATCTCGAACAGGATGGTGTGCAGCCAGGGCCCGCGGATCGTGATGCCGATCTCGCCCGACTCCTCGGTCGTCAGCGTCAGGTATTTCTCGTTGAGCCGGAACAGGCCGAGAAAGTCGACGAAGTCGCTCTTGATGAAGCGCATCGCGCGCAGGTAGGCAAGCTCGTCTTCCTCGAACCGAAGCTCGCACAGCGCGCTCAGTTCCTCGCGGATCTGGTCCGCGTAGCGCGCGACGTTCATGCCCGGATTGCGGCATTTGTAGCGGTACTCGACCTGGGCGCCCGGAAACTGATGCAGCACCACCTGCATCATCGTGAACTTGTACAGGTCGGTGTCGAGAAGGCTGTTGATGATCATGAAGACAGCTGCTCCGCCACATGCCGGTCGAAGACCGTTCGGCACAGTGTAGGAGATTCGCCGGCAGCCGCGCCGCATGACAACCCAATGAGTCCGATGGCCGCGGAACAGGCCATGCGTGGGCACTCGCGGGGCCGGCCGGACCGCTGAGTGGCCCCCTCGTACGGGGTTGGCGAAGCGACACGCAGTGCGCGCAGCCTGGGGGTGGTTCAATCGAGCCAGCGCGTGAACTGGTCGGCCGGAACGCGCGGCGTGCGAAAGCTGTACACCGGCGCCGATTCGTCCGCATGGCCCAGCGCCATGCCGCAGACCAGCATTTCATCCGGGCCGGCGCCGATATGCGGCAGCACGATGCGGGCGAAGCTGTTCCACGCGGCCTGAGGACAGGTGTGCAGGCCGCGGGCGCGCGCAGCGACCATCAGGTTCTGCAGGAACGCGCCGTAGTCGAGCAGGCTGCCGCGGCCCATCACGCGATCCAGCGTGAACATCAGCCCGACGGGCGCGTCGAAGAACCTGAAATTGCGCTGATGCTGCGCGTGCATCCCGTCCTTGTCGCCGCGCACGATGCCGAGCAACCCGTACAGGCCCCAGCCGTTCTCGCGGCGCCGCTCCAGGTAGGGGCTGACCCAGTGCTCGGGGTAGTAGTCGTACTCCTCGCGGTACAGCGCGCCAAGCCGGGGGTCGGCGCGCACCGCGTCGTGCGCCGCGCAGACCTTCGTGACCAGCGCATCGCGGCTCGCTCCCTGCAGCACGTAGACCCGCCAGGGCTGGGTATTGGTGCCCGACGGCGCGCGGCACGCGACCTGCAGCAACTGCGCAATGGTTTCGCGCGGCACCGGCTGCGCGGTGAATGCGCGCACCGACATGCGGCTGGTGATTGCCTCGTCGACCGGGGCCGCATCCGCGGCCACGGTCATGCCTGCCCCCACGCTCCCCGCTGCGCGTGGTTCGCTGCCCCCCGAGGGGGCCCCCGCACTTTGGGGCGGCCCTGCGGTGCTCACTGCAACCGCTCCAGCACCGCGCGCAGGCGCTCGGGCAGCGGCACCGGGCGGCGGCTTTGGCGATCGACGTAAACGTGGATGAAATGCCCCTTCGCGGCGGTCAGCGCCTGGTCCTGCGCGAACAGGCCGATCTCGTAGCGCACGCTGGAGTGCCCGAGGCGCGCGACGCGCAGGCCGGCGCGCACGGCCTGCGGGAACGCGATCGGAGTGAAGTAGTCGCAATGGGTCTGCACCACCAGACCGATCGTCTCGCCGCCGTGGATATCGAGCGCGTCCTGCTCGATCAGATAGCCGTTCACTGCGGTGTCGAACCAACTGTAGTAGACGACGTTGTTGACGTGCCCGTAGAGGTCGTTGTCCATCCAGCGGGTACCGATGTCGCGAAACACGCGGTATGCGTGCAGCGGCTCGGGCTCGGGCGAGGACTCGGGAGATAGGGTCGGGGTCATTGCGGCTGATTCTGCCAGCCGCGGCCCAATGCGCGTCGCACCCTCCCCGGCCGAGGGTCACTGCGCCCGCCGAGAGGGGCCGCGACCGCCGCAACCGGCCCGGCTTCTAGAACCCCACCCCTAATATGCTGCAATGCAACAAAAACCTCTTGCAATCGACGCCCTGCCCCTTATACTTTCACCCATGCTGCACTGCAACATACAACGGCTCAAGGGCCGCTGGCAGCGCAGATAGTTTTCGAAACCCTGACTCACACTGGAGATATCACGATGCTGACCGCCGAACAAGTCGTTGCCGCCCACAAGGCCAACGTCGAAACCCTGTTTGGTCTGACCACCAAGGCCTTCGAAGGCGTTGAAAAGCTGGTCGACCTGCAACTGACCGCTTCCAAGGCCGCGCTGGCCGAGGCCGCCGACACCGCGCAAGCCATCCTGAGCGTGAAGGACGCGCAGGAACTGGTCGCGCTGCAAGCGAACCTCGCGCAGCCGCTGGCCGAGAAGGCTGCCGCCTACAGCCGTCACGTGTACGAAATCGTGCAAGGCACGAATGCCGAATTCACCAAGGCATTCGAAGTGCAAGCCGCCGACGCGCAGAAGAAGTTCGCGAGCCTGGTCGACAGCGCCGCGAAGAACGCGCCCGCCGGTTCGGAAACCGCCGTTGCCGTGATGAAGAGCGCCGTGGCTGCCGCCAGCAACGCCTACGAATCGGTGCAGAAGGTCGTCAAGCAAGCGACCGACCTGGCCGAAGCCAACTTCAACACGGTTGCCGAATCCGCTGCTGCCGGCGCCACCAAGGCCGTCGGTTCCAAGAAGCGCTGATCGGCTGCTGACCCCCGTGGCGCCCGGCGCAGCTTAGCGTCGGCACCACGATGCAGAATTGAACAGCCGGGGGCTTCCGAGCCCTCGAACGGTTGTCTCCTCGGATCTTTTCGCAGTCTCACGACTCAGGGATCCGTTCAAGGCCCCGCCGCAAGGTGGGGCTTTTTTTGTCGTCGGGCCGCCCGAGACAAAAAGCATCCCCTCGGGGGATAGTGCAGGCGCGAAGCGATTGACCGAGGGGTCTTTTTTGTCTTCGATGTCGGCTAGCGGCTGTCCGGCGGCGTTGCCGCGCCGCTCTCCGGAACGCTCTTGGCCGCGATCAGTTCCCGAAGCTGCGGTAGCGCGGCCTGCATCGCCTCGCGGCCGGCCGCGATCGCCTGGCTGCGCGCGGCAAAGTCGGCGCTGGTGATGCCGGCCAGGTTCGGCCGCACCACCAGATCGGCGTCGCGCAACTGGTAGCGGTTGATGCTGCGGCCCATGATGGTGAAGGTCTGCAGCAGGATCTGCAGCGTGTCGTCGGTCGGATTGCCCTGCGGCGAGCTCGAGATGTCGACCGCGATCACGAGTTCCGCGCCCATCTGGCGCGCATAGTCCACCGGCACCGGCGCGACCAACCCCCCGTCGACATAGTCGTGCCCGGAAATGCGCACCGGCTCGAAGATCGCCGGCACCGCGCTCGACGCGCGCACCGCGGTGCCGGTGTCGCCGCGCCGGAACAGGATGCCGTTGCCGGTGTGCAGGTCGGTCGCGACGATGCCCAGCGGCAGCGGCATCGCTTCGATGGTCTTGCCGCCGACCTCGCGGTCGACATAGCGCGCCAGGCCGTTGCCGCGCAACATGCCACGGCTGAACAGCGGCAGCATCCAGTCGGTGAAACTGGCCTCCTCCATCGTCATCGCGACCCGCTGCAACCGCGCGCCGTTCATGCCGCTGGCGTACAGCGCGGCGACCAGGCTGCCGGCCGAGGTGCCGACGACGAGATCGGGCCGGATGCCGGCCTGCTCGAGCACCTGGATCACGCCGACATGCGCGAATCCGCGCGCCGCGCCGCCGCCGAGCGCCAGGCCGATGCGCGGCGGGCGCTTGGGCACCGGCGGCGGCCCTGCAGTCGGTGCGGCGGGCGGGGTCGGCGGCGGCGCCGGCGGGACGGCGCAGCCGGCGATCAGCAGGCCGGCCAACAGGCCGATTCCGCCGATCAGCCGGATCGCGCCGGTAGTCAGCCTGCCGTGCCTGCGCGGCCACGTGCTGCGGGGTGGTTTAAGCTGCATGGGTTTCCGATCTTAGGGCCTGGACCAGCGCCGCTGCGCGCCGTGCGTCCGGGCGGTATTCGTCAGCGGGTCTGTCTTGTTCCTGGAAGGAGTCCGACATGGAAATCAACGGCAAGGTGTTCATCGTCACCGGCGGCGCGTCGGGCCTGGGCGCGGGCACCGCGCGCATGCTCGGGGAGCGCGGCGGCAAGGTGGTGGTCGCCGACATGCAGGTCGAGTTGGGCGAGCAGGTCGCGCGCGAGATCGGCGGCGCGTTCGTGCGGTGCGATGTCAGCAGCGAGGCCGACGGCCAGACGGCGGTGGCCAAGGCGGTCTCGCTCGGCAAGCTGATGGGGCTGGTCAACTGCGCCGGCATCGCGCCGGCCGAGAAGACCGTCGGCAAGAACGGCCCGCACAGCCTGGCGGTGTTTTCCAAGACCGTGACGGTGAACCTGATCGGCAGCTTCAACATGATCCGCCTTAGCGCCGAGGCGATGGGCAAGAACGAACCCGAGGCCACCGGCGAGCGCGGCGTGCTGATCTCGACCGCGTCGGTCGCCGCGTTCGACGGGCAGATCGGCCAGGCCGCATACAGCGCATCCAAAGGCGGCGTGGTCGGCATGACGCTGCCGATCGCGCGCGACCTCGCGAGGAGCGGCATCCGCAACATGACGATCGCGCCCGGCATCTTCGGCACGCCGATGCTGTTCGGCATGCCCAAGGAGGTGCAGGACGCGCTGGCCGCGACCGTGCCGTTCCCGAGCCGGCTCGGCACGCCGCAGGACTACGCGAAGCTGGTCTGCCACATCTTCGAGAACGACATGCTCAACGGCGAGGTGATCCGCCTCGACGGCGCGATCAGGATGGCGCCGAAGTAGCCGGGCCCGCAACGTGTCGCGACGCGCGGCCCCGGATTTTTTGCATCAAATATGCCGCAAGCGGAGAGCCAATAATGGCTTTACGCTATCGATTTAATAGTATCGCTGGTTCAGACGTCAATCGCCGCCGCCGACCCCGCACGCTTGCGCAACTCGAACTTCTGAATCTTGCCGGTGCTGGTCTTCGGCAGTTCGCCGAACACCACGGCGCGCGGCACCTTGAAGCCGGCCAGGTGCTTCTTGCAGTGCGCGACGATGTCCTCGGGCCGGGTCGTGGCGCCGGCTTTCAGTTCGACGAAGGCGCAGGGCGTCTCGCCCCATTTGGCGTCGGGCTTGGCGACGACCGCGGCGGCCAGCACGTCGGGATGCCGATACAGCACGTCCTCGACCTCGATCGACGAGATGTTCTCGCCACCGGAGATGATGATGTCCTTGCTGCGGTCCTTGATCTTGATGTAGCCGTCCGGGTACTGCACAGCCAGGTCGCCCGAATGGAACCAGCCGCCGGCGAACGCCTCGTCGGTCGCCTTCGGGTTCTTCAGGTAGCCCTTCATCGCGATGTTGCCGCGGAACATGATCTCGCCCATGGTCTCGCCGTCCCACGGCACCGGCTGCATCGTCTCTGCATCGAGCACCCGCGCGTCGCGCTCCAAGTGGTAGCGCACGCCCTGGCGCGCGTTCAGCCGCGCGCGCTCGCCGACGTCGAACCGATCCCACTCGTCGTGCTTCGCGCAGACCGTCGCCGGCCCGTAGACCTCGGTCAGCCCGTAGACGTGGGTCAGGTCGAACCCCATTTTCTCCATGCCCTCGATCATCGACGCCGGCGGCGCAGCGCCGGCCACCATGGCCTTCACCCCCCCTTGCGCAAGGTTCCGCACGCCGGCCTTCATCGCGTCGGGCGCATTCACCAGCAGGCCGTGCACGATAGGCGCGCCGCAGTAGTGCGTGACGCCGTGGTCGCGGATCGCGTCGAAGATCGCCTGCGCCTCGACCCGGCGCAGGCAGACGTTGACGCCGGCGCGCGCCGCCACGGTCCACGGAAAGCACCAGCCGTTGCAGTGGAACATCGGCAGCGTCCACAGGTAGACCGGGTGCTTGGGCATGTCCCATTCGAGAATGTTCGAGATCGCGTTGATCGCCGCGCCGCGGTGGTGGTAGACCACGCCCTTCGGGTTGCCGGTGGTGCCTGACGTGTAGTTCAGCGCGATCGCGTCCCATTCGTCGGCGGGAAGTTCCCAGGCGAAGTCCGCGTCGCCGCCGGCGACGAAGTCGTCATAGTCGCTGCTCCCGATCCTCGTGGTCTCCCCGGTGTACAGCGGATCGGTCACGTCGATCACCAGCAGCGGCGCCTTCGACTGGCGCAGCGCCAGCGCACGCGCCAGCGCCGGCGCGAACTCGGGGTCGACGATCACCACCTTGGCCTCGCCGTGGTCCAGCATGAACGCGACCGTCTCCGGATCGAGCCGGGTGTTCAGCGCATTGAGCACCGCACCCGCCATCGGGATGCCGAAGTGCGCTTCCACCATCGGCGGCGTATTGGGCAGCATCACGGCCACGGTATCGTTCTTCGCGACCCCGTGCCGGGCCAGCGCGCTCGCCAATTGCACGCAGCGCCGGTACAGCTCGCCCCAGGTTCGGTGCAGCGCGCCGTGCACCACCGCGAGGCGGTCCGGATACACCTCGGCCGAGCGCGCGAGGAACGACAGCGGCGACAGCGGCGCATGATTCGCCGCATTGCGCGGCAGGTTCTGATCGTAGATGCTGACCATTCAGGGCTCCTGGGTTGCGCTGCGATCCCGATAGCTTAATCCCGACGGTTCGACCGGGACGCGACTGCGGACACAATAGCGGCGTGAGCATTCCGCAGGCCTTCATCCAGGAGCTTCTGGCCCGCGCCGACGTGGTCGAGGTGGTCGGCCGCCATGTGCAGCTCAAGAAAAGCGGCGCGAACTACATGGGACTGTGCCCGTTCCATGCTGAAAAATCCCCGAGTTTCTGCGTCAGCCCGACGCGCCAGACCTTCCACTGCTTCGGCTGCGGCGCGCACGGCAGCGCTTTGGGCTTCCTGATGGACCATGCAGGCATGAGCTACGTCGAGGCGATCGAGTCGCTCGCGCAGGAGTTCGGCCTGCAAGTGCCTGAAGACGGCGCGTCGGGCCCGGACCGGGCTCGCGCCGCCGCCGAGCGCCAGCGGCAGGCCACGCTGTCGGACGTGCTCGCGAAGGCCGCCGGCGCGTACCGCAGGCAGCTGCGCGAGTCGCCGCGCGCGATCGACTACCTGAAGGGCCGCGGTCTGTCGGGCGAGATCGCGGCCCGCTTCGGACTCGGCTACGCGCCGCCCGGCTGGCGCACGCTGGCCGGCGTGTTCCCCGACTACGACGACCCGCTGCTGACCGAAAGCGGCCTGGTGATCACCGGCGCGGACGACGCGGACAAGCGCTACGACCGCTTCCGCGACCGCATCATGTTCCCGATCCGCAATGTGCGCGGCGAATGCATCGCGTTCGGCGGGCGCGTGCTTGGGGACGAAAAGCCGAAGTACCTGAACTCGCCCGAAACCCCGGTGTTCCACAAGGGCCGCGAGCTGTACGGGCTGTTCGAGGCGCGCGCGTCGCTGCGCGAACACGGCTTCGCGCTGGTCACCGAGGGCTACATGGACGTGGTGGCGCTGGCGCAGCTCGGATTTCCGAACGCGGTGGCGACGCTCGGCACCGCCTGCACCGGCGAGCATGTGCAAAAGCTGTTTCGCCACACCGACAGCGTGGTGTTCAGCTTCGACGGCGACGCGGCCGGCCGCACGGCCGCGCGGCGCGCGCTCGATGCCGCGCTGCCGCACGCGGGCGACCGGCGCAGCGTCCGCTTCCTGTTCCTGCCGGATGATCACGACCCTGACAGCTACATCCGCGCGTTCGGCCGCGACGCGTTCGCGCGCGCGCTGGCCGAGGCCCTGCCGCTGTCGCGGTTCATGATCGACGCCGCGCGCGAGGGCTGCGACCTGGCCGAGGCCGAAGGGCGCGCCCGGCTCGCCAGCAACGCGGCGCCGCTGTGGCGCGCGCTGCCGCAGGGCGCTTTGAGACGCCAGTTGCTGGGCGAACTGGCGGGGCTGGTGCAACTCGCAGTGCCCGAACTTGCGCAGCTCTGGGGCGACGAGCCCGCCGGCGCACCACGGCAGCACGCGACCCGGCAAAACTATCAAAACAATAGCAACCCACGTATGTTTCATACGGGCCCTGTCGACGATTCGCTTGCAAATCCGGCGCGCGGCGGCGGATTCGCGCCGCGCGCGGGCCCGAGCAGCCGCGCCGACCACGCCGCGCGCATCCTGCTCGCGCGCCTCGCCGCGTGGGACGGCCTCTCCAGCGAAGACCATGCGCTGCTGTGCGCGCTGCCGCCGCCGCACGGCCCGCTGTTCGCCTGGCTCGAGAGCCAGTTGCTCGAGCACGGCGCGCAGCCCTGGGCCGCGCTGCGCGAGGGCCTGCGCGGACACGCGAGCGAGGCGCTGGCGCTGAAGGCCGCCGCGCTGCTGCAGGAGGCGCAGACGGGCGACGAATCCGCGGCCGACGACGCGCTCGACGAACTGCGCGGCCTGCTGAACGGGATGCACATCGACCGGCTGAAGCGGCAGGAAACCGAAGCGCTGGACGCGAACGACCCCGAGCGCTACCGCCGGCTGCATGCGCAGCGGCTCGAACGCGCCGGCGCCGGAAGCGCAAATCCTTCTTGACCGCCCCGTCAGCTATCCCTTGAAAACGGGGCGCGCCGGTATAATGTAGGGTTTACCGACCGCAAGAGCGACAGCAACACCTCCGGGCCGGCCGAGCGATGACCACGCGTGCACGACAGGCCAACCTACCGCAAGGATTGCATCCCAAATGTTCGCCCAGACATCTTGCGGTTGACGGTGCGCCGGATCGTCCCGCAGGGCGTCCGTCGCTGACGCCGTCCGCGCCAGAGTCTGGCGCACAAATTTACGTACGATTGCCTGCGCCCGTGTTCGCCCTGCGTTGAAAGCTCAGAGGTTGCCTCATGTCTGCACAAAAACCATCTGCCAAACCCGCTGCAAAGTCCGCGGCAAAACCCGCAACCACGGCGGCCAAGGCCGCCGCGAAAGCGCCGGCCCAGGCGTCCGGCAAGACCGCGCCCAATGCATCCGTGAAAGGGTCCGTGAAAGCATCGGCCCCCAGCGCCGCCAAGGCTTCGGCGAAGGCTTCGGTTAAAGCGCCGACCAAGGCCCAGGCCCACACCGCTGCCGAGCACGCCGCGGCGCTCGACGCACTGAAGAAGAAGCCTGGGCGCCCGGCGAAGGCAGCGGCCGCCGAATCCGAAGCGCCGCCGAAGGCGACGGCAGGTGCCCGCAAGAGCAAGTCCGCGCCGCAGAGCAGCGACGACACCGACCTGAGCGACGTCGAGGCCGAGTTCGCCGAGGAGCCGGCTGCGGCCCCCGAAAAGGCCAAGCCTCTGCGCATGAAGATCAGCAAGGCGAAGGAACGCGCCTTGATGAAGGAATTCGGGCTCGACGAGACCGTGCTGTCCGAAGAGGAAATGACGACGCGGCGCACCAACCTGAAAGCGCTGCTCAAGCTCGGCAAGACCCGCGGCTACCTCACGCACGGCGAGATCAACGACCACCTGCCCGACAAGCTGGTCGACGCCGAGACGCTGGAAGTCGTGATCTCGATGCTGAACGACCTGGGCGTCGCGGTCTATGAGCAGACGCCCGACGCCGAGACTCTGCTGCTGACCAACACCGGCCCGACCGCCGCGAGCGAAGAGGAAGCCGAGGAAGAAGCAGAGGCAGCGCTGTCCACGGTCGATTCCGAATTCGGCCGCACGACCGACCCGGTGCGCATGTACATGCGCGAGATGGGCACGGTCGAACTGCTGACGCGCGAGGGCGAGATCGAGATCGCCAAGCGCATCGAGAGCGGGCTGATGAGCATGATGGAGGCGATCAGCGAAAGCCCGGCGACGATCGCCGAGCTGTTCCTGATGGCCGAGGAGATCCGCGAAGGCAAGGTCGTGATCTCTACCGTGGTCGACGGTTTCTCCAATCCCAACGAGGCCGACGACTACGTCGCCGAGGAGGACTTCGACGAGTTCGACGAGGAGGACGACGACGACGGCAAGGGCGGCAGCAAGGCGCTGACCAAGAAACTCGAAGAGATGAAGAACGAGGCGCTGTCGCGCTTCGACGCACTGCGCGCGCTGTTCGAGAAGATGCACCGCATCTACGACCGCGAAGGCTGGGGCACGCCGGCCTACGCGAAGGCGCAGCGGGTCCTGTCCGACGAGCTGATGACGATCCGCTTCACCGCGAAGACGATCGAGCGGCTGTGCGGCATGCTGCGCAGCCAGGTCGACGAGGTGCGCAAGAAGGAGCGCGAGCTGCGCCGCATCATCGTCGACAAGTGTGGCTTCCCGCAGGAGGATTTCATCCGCGACTTCGGCGGCATCGACCGCAACGGGCACCGCGTGGCCTCGCACCTGCTCGACCTCAAGTGGGTCGAGCGCCAGGCCAATGCAGGCAAGCCGTGGAGCGCGGTGATGGAGCGCAACATCCCGCCGATCCAGGAACTGCAGCAAAAGCTGATCGACCTGCAGGCGCGCGTTGTGGTGCCGCTGGCGCAGCTCAAGGACATCAACAAGCGGATGAACGAGGGCGAGGCCAGTTCGCGCGACGCGAAGAAGGAGATGATCGAGGCGAACCTGCGCCTCGTGATCTCGATCGCGAAGAAGTACACGAACCGCGGCCTGCAGTTCCTCGATCTCATTCAAGAGGGCAACATCGGCCTGATGAAGGCGGTGGACAAGTTCGAGTACCGGCGCGGCTACAAGTTCTCGACCTATGCCACGTGGTGGATCCGCCAGGCGATCACGCGCTCGATCGCGGACCAGGCGCGCACGATCCGCATCCCGGTGCACATGATCGAGACGATCAACAAGATGAACCGCATCTCGCGCCAGCACCTGCAGGAGTTCGGTTTCGAGCCCGACGCTTCGATCCTGGCCGAGAAGATGGAGATTCCCGAGGACAAGATCCGCAAGATCATGAAGATCGCGAAGGAACCGATCTCGATGGAAACACCGATCGGCGACGACGACGATTCGCATCTGGGCGACTTCATCGAGGACACCGGCAACACCGCGCCGGTCGAGGCGGCGATGCAGGCCGGCCTGCGCGACGTGGTGAAGGACATCCTCGATTCGCTGACGCCGCGCGAGGCCAAGGTGCTGCGCATGCGCTTCGGCATCGAGATGAGCACCGACCACACGTTGGAAGAGGTCGGCAAGCAGTTCGACGTGACGCGCGAGCGCATTCGCCAGATCGAAGCCAAGGCGCTGCGCAAGTTGAAGCACCCGAGTCGCTCGGACAAGCTGCGCAGCTTCATCGACACACTGTAGCCGCAGCGCTTGCAACGCAGAACGCCTCGCGCCCCGTTCGGGGGCGCGAGGCGTTTCTCTTTCGGTGCAGACCGCAGAGTCCGCGCCGGCCAACCGTCAGGCGGCTTCCAGCGCCAGCAGGCCGGTTGCGGTGTTGGAGATCGGGAGGTGGTAGTTGCTGTGCACCTTGCGCACACGCGCGCTGCCCGCGCTGCCGAGCGCGCCCCGCATCGCCAGCCATGACAGCAATTCGACTCCTTGCGTGCCGGTCAACTCGATCAAGTCCTGAATGCTGTACTGCGTGACCCATTCCGGATTGAACTGCATGCTCTCGATGAACTGCAGATCGAACGCCTTGTTGATGAAGCCGGCGCGCTCACCGTCGAGCTGGTGCGACAGACCGCCCGATCCGATCACCAGCACCTTCTTGTCGCTGCTCCAGGAACGGATGGCCTCGCCGACCGCGCGGCCGAGCGCGTAGGTCCGGCGCGGGGT
The DNA here is from genome assembly GCA_030123545.1 of Burkholderiaceae bacterium. NCBI lineage: Bacteria > Pseudomonadati > Pseudomonadota > Betaproteobacteria > Burkholderiales > Burkholderiaceae > Burkholderiaceae bacterium. Next base: position 2,664,799 of record CP126124.1, read on the forward strand.
CGGCAGCGGCAACTGCACCGTGTTGATGCAGATCGGAACGATCTGCACCGGGCAGTCGCCTTCAGGCCACAGCAGCTTGAGCGGCAGCGTCACCGCATGATCGACCTCCACTTCCTGGCAACTGACCACGTCGAATTCGCGCTCGACCAGCGTTTCGATCACGTGCCACGACAGATCCAGCTCGCCGCGGATCGACGGCAGCGTCGGAATGCCCCAGCCCTCGTCCGCGTTGCGGTACTCGGCTGCCGCGCCGACCGCAAAGGTCGGCATCTTGTCGAGGAAGAAATTCAGGCCGTGGTCGTTGTGGAAGATCACGACGACGTCGGGCCGCGCGGTGGCGAGCCAGTCGCGGATCGGCGGATAGCCGTCGAAAAACGGCTTCCAGTACGGATCCTGCTGAAGATTCTTCGCGATCGCGCCGCCGATCGCCGGGATGTGAGACGTGCCCACGCTGCCTATGAGTTTGGCCATGATGTCGATCTCCTATTGATTCGCGGCAGCGCGCAGCTTGGCGCGGAATTCTTCCTTGGTCATGCCGGTCTGCTGCGCGCCGATGTCCTGCACGTCGAGGCCGAAGATCCCGGCAAACTTGGCCAGGTAGTAGGCGTGACCCCCGACCGCGATCAGGTCCAGCACCTTGCGCGAGCGAACCGCCGCCGCCTGCTGCTCGTTCAGGCCATACTTGCGCATGTAGGCTTCCTCGTCGGCCTGGAACGCCGCGCGGTTCTCGGCCGAATTGAACGAATAGCACATCTTGTTGAGCGCATAGCCCTTGCGCGCCTGGGCGCCGTCGAACGGCGTGGTGCCCGGAATTTCTCGAAACGCTGTCGTCACGTCAATCTCCTGATAGTCCACGGATTCATCCCTGTCCGATCGAACTATCGGTGAATTGTTGAAATATTTAAATGTTTCAATGATCATATGATCCATGAGCAAATTCGATTGGTCCGATCTGGACGCACGCCTGCTGCGGCTGCTGCTCGCCGTGCTCGACTCGGGTTCGATCACCGGTGCCGCGCGGCAGCTGGGCGTCACGCAATCCGCGGTAAGCCACCAGCTGGACAAGCTTCGCGCGATCGTCGGTGGCGCACTGTTCGTCAAGTCGGGGCGCGGCATCGTCGCGACATCGAGGGCCGAAGCGCTGGCGCCGCAGGCGCGTGAATTGCTGAACGCGCTGGAACGCTTCGCCCATGCGGACGCATTCGATCCTGCGCGCTGGCAGGCGACGTTCACGATCGCCGCGAACGACTTCCAGCGCGACCTGCTGCTGCCGCTGCTGGTGGCGCGGCTGCGCGCGCAGGCCCCAGGGGTTTCGCTGCGGGTCATCCCATCCGACGTGCCGACGCTGGACATGTTGCGCAATGAACACTGCCAGCTTGCGGTCAGCCCGCGTCCGCCCGAGGGCAGCGACATCATGCAAAAGCGCCTGTTCGAGGACCGCTATCGCGTGTTCTACGACCCCGCGATCCGCGCCGCCCCGCGCAATCGGGCCCAGTACCTCGCAGCCGCCCACGCCACCGTGCTCTACGAGCCGCGGCGCCAGCTCAATCTCGATCAATACCTGGAACGCCAAGGGTTCCGGCGCCATTTCGCGGTGCTGGTGCCCGGCTTTGCCGCGCTGCTGAGATTCGTGCAGGGCAGCGACCTGCTGGCCACGGCACCGGGCATGCTGCAGGCGCAATCGCTGCACGGCCTGGCGAGCGCTCGCGTGCCCCTGCCCTGCCCTGCGCTGCCGATGTACATGATCTGGCATCTGCGCCATCACCACGCCTCGGCGCACCGCTGGGTGCGCAGTCAACTCGACAGCGTCTCGGCAGCCGTACGGCAACCGGCCGGCAACTCAGTCGTAGAGATCAATCCGCGGGTGCGCAACGCCGCCGAAACCTGACGGTTGCGCGCGGGGCGGCTTCAGGCAGATTGCTGCGGCTGGCGCAGATACAACTCGACCAGCCGGTGGCGCTGCGCCGCGCCGACGTGCAAGGCCTCGGCGAGGTAGCGGTCGATTCCGCCCCAATCGGCCTGCACGGCGGTCAGCGCGGCGTCGAGGAATTCGCGCTGCACCCGCCACAGCACCTGCACAACTTCGCGCGGTGCGCGTCCGGTGTCGATCTGCGGCGCACGAAACAGGTCGTTCGTCAGCAGATAGTCCTGCATCACCGTCTCGCGCGACACGCCGAGCGCCAGCAGGATCAAGGCCGCGGCAAAACCGGTGCGGTCCTTGCCGGCGGTGCAGTGGAACACCAGTGGTGTGTCGGTCTCGAGCAGGTGGCCAAACAGCTCGGCGAACCGTGCCGCGTTGTCGTGCACGAACGCGCGATAGGTCTGCTCCATCAGCCGCACGGTGTCCTGTGCGGTCACTGTGCGGCCGGCCTCGAGCAGGTCCTTCATCCGTTGCACCACCGTCGGCTCGATCGGCAGCGCATGCTGTACCACGCCCGGCAACTGGTACGGCGTGGCGGCGCGCTCGTGCGTCCCGCGCAGATCGAACGCCCGCGCCAGGCCGAGCGTCTGCAACTGCTGCAAGTCGTGGCCGGTCAACCCACCCAGCTGATCCGAGCGGAACAGGTGGCGCCAGCGCACCTGCTGCCCGGCTGCCGCCGGATAACCACCGAGATCGCGGAAATTGCTGGCGCCTTCGAGGTTCAGGGAACGGGACGGATTCGGCATAGCTCCGTTTATAACGGTGCAGCGCCGGTCGCGCTGACACCCATCGGACAGCCGACCTGCCCTCACGCGCTGCCTGATGCGGCCCAATGCCTGCGCAGCGCGCGCAACTGCCCGATGAACAGCACGATCCAGGCGATGAGACCGATGCCGAACGTCAGGTGCGGCAGCAGGCCGAGGAAGCCCAGATCCATGGCCTGCATCATGCGCAAGGTGCTGGCCGCGTACATGCCGAGCGGAAACACCGCGCCCCAGTACATCGGGTCGTAGGTGAACGGGAAGCGACGGATGCCGTGACGCCAGACCGCGAGCATCAACAGCATCGGAATCCACCAGGTTCCTGTTGCCCAGTAGAACACGGTGAAGCCCTTGAGGAATGGCAGCGTCGATTCCAGGAACGGCGCGTGCGGCGTGTTGACGATCAGCATCGAGCCGGCCAAGGTGGAGATCGCCATCGCGCCCATGTTGATCCAGTACGGGGGCGACAGGTCCGCGGGGGAGAATTCGAAGAAGGTGTAGCGATAGAAAATCAGCGACATCATCCAGATGTACAGCATCCCGCCGAGCAGCCACATCGACAGCGCGAAGTAGTTCAGCTCCATCCGCGCCGGCTGCGGCACCTCGCCTGCGATCTGCGCGGCGAGCACCGCCATAGCCTGCGTGGCCACGACGGCGAGCAACCAGCCGCCGTTGATGCCGCGATCCAGCGTAGGCTTGTGCGACTTCACCGTCAGCACGGTGAAGATCGTGTAGATCAGCGTAATCCATGCGAGGCCCCCGAGCGCGCCGAGCGCGACTGCGATGCGCAAGCTGCCGCCGATCAGCAGGCTCTGGCTCGCGAGGATCGAGCAGGCGGCGACGAAGGTGAAAAACCCCGGCGCGCGCAGGTGATCGAACAAATCCTCGAGCGTGCGCCGCGGATACCAGATCACACGCGCCGTCGCAAGCAGGCAGATGATCGCGAACAGCACCCAGTTCAACGCGAACATCACGCCCGGAAGCACCGGCACGCCAAGCAGATGCGCCGCCAGCGACAGGATGCCTGTGGCCATGACCATGCTGAAATAGCCCGGCGACATGTCCTCGATCGACGAGCGCACATGCGCGATCAATCCCTGGTTCATCCCTCGCCCTCCTGCCGCCCCTGCAGCGCCAGCCACGCATCCCGGGCATGAAACAGGCCCGGAGACGATCCGGGGGCCCGCTGGCATTCATGAAATATGGTCAGTGCCAGGCGTTCGTGAACGCCGGCAGCCCTCGGGTCCGAATCGCGCGGCTCACCGATGGCGCCGCCCGCCGGGCGCGCAGCATACCAGAGGCATGGCATGCCGCCGATCTTCAGCGTGACGCCATCGCACAGGCCCAACCGTCCGGAGGCCGCGCGGCTTCGAGCGCGTCGGCGAGCGACCCGTGGTCCGCACCGGCGGCGAGTCGGTCGGCGGCAGCGTAGACGATCTGCTCTTCCTTCGGATTGTGGATTTGCAGCAGCTCGAGCAGTTCGCGACAGGTCTCCTGCAGCGTGTCGACGGGGCCGGCCGACTGGCAGGCAGCTGTGAGCTCGTGAACGAGCGGCCACATCTGGCCATGCTCCCGCTTCATCACGAACACCGGCATCGTCAGACCCGATGCTTCGAGCTGCGGAAACAGGATTTCCTCTTCCGCGTACAGGTGTCGCAGCAGCAGCGCCAGTGACTCGGTCAACGCCGAAAGATGCCCGGTCCCATCGAGAACGCGCTCGATTCCTTGGTCGATCCGGTGGTGCTGGCTTTCGAGCAGTCGGCTGGGCGGCATCGTGTTCATCCTTCGCTCCTCGGCTCCGGGCTGCGGCGCGGGATGCGCGCAGACTGCGCCGCACCATAGCGCAACCAGCAAGAGCCCAACTTGATCCAAGGTAAGCCACCGGCATTCTCTTGAATGTGCACGAGCGTTTGCACCGAGTTGCGCGGCACGATCTGGTACAACCGAAAGCACTCAAACAGGCAGAGGCAGGTTCGCGATGGGCGAAGACAGCGTGCAACTGGGGCGGCTTCGACGCGTTGCCGGCGGCGTCGAAGGAAGCCTTGAACGGCTGATCGAGCATGACCGAGAGGCGGTATGGCACATGCTGACCGAGCCGCGGGGGCTGGCACAGTGGCTCGCGCCCGGATCCATTGAGCTTCGCACTGGCGGCGCGGTTCGCATCGACTTTGTGGACAGCGGGACGGTGATCGAGAGCACCGTGCTCGAATTCGACCCGCCGCGGCTGCTCGAATATTCATGGAGCAGCGGCAAGGAACCGCAGCGCCCGCTGCGCTGGGAGTTGAACGCCGTCGCGGACGGGACGAAGCTGGTGCTGACCGTGCGACTTCCAGTCGGCGAGGATGCCGCCAAGGCCTGCGCCGGCTTTGAAGGCCATCTCGAAATGCTGGTGGCGGCGCTCGAAGGGGTTCCGATCAAATTCCCGGTCGATCTCTTCCTCGAGGCGCGGCGCGGCTACCAGGAAATGTTGGCCACGTAGTCGCCAAGCGAAGCTGGCGCCGCGGGTCAGGCCGGAAAGCGCACCATCACGCCCAGGCCGCGACCCTGCAGCCCGGTGCCGATGTCGACCGCGCCGCCGTGTGCGGCGGCGATCTTCTCGACGATCGACAAACCCAGCCCGCTTCCGGTGGCGGCATGGCCTTCGACCCGGAAGAAGCGGTCGCGCAGCCGCGCACGATCGGCCTCGGCCACGCCGCCGCCATCATCCATCACCGCCAGCAGCAGCGCGCCGACCTCGCGCCGCACGCTGACGATGGCTTGGCCGCCGCTGCGCCCGTACTTGATGGCATTGTCGATCAGGTTGTCGAGCAGCGTCGCCAGCATCGCCGGGTCGCCGGCAAGCTGGCAGTCGGGCTCGGCTGCCAGTTCGAGCTCGATGTTGTTGCGCAGCGCGTCGTCTGCGCGCTGCGCCACGCGGTCGGCCGCGAGCCGGCCGAGATCGACCGCCTGCCGCATGCCGGACTCGATGTGGTCGAGCCGCGCCAGCAGCAGCAGTTGCTGCGCGAGATGGGTGGTGCGATCGACGCCTGCGATCACCTGCTCGATGGCTTGGCGGCGGCTGGCGTCGTCTTGCGCCGCGAGCGCCACCTGCGCCTGCACCTTGATTCCCGCCAGCGGCGTGCGCAGCTCGTGCGCGGCGTCGGCGGTGAACGCCCGCTCCTTGTCGAGCGAGTGCGCGAGTCGTTCCAGCAAATCGTTCAACGCCGCGATCAGCGCCTGCGCTTCGGCCGGCACGCGGCGCAGTTGGATCGGCTCCAGGTTGCCGGCATCGCGTACGGCAATGGCATCGGACAGGCGCGCCAGCGGCCGCAGGCCCTGGCCGATGCCGAACCAGATCAGCAGCGCGAGCACCGGCAGCGCCAGCAGCAGCACCTGACCCATGCGCCCGGCCAGCTGGTTGGCAGGATGCTCGCGCGTGGCCAGCGGCTCCAGCACCGTCACCCGGTAATCGTGCCGACTGTCGCGCAGGCTATAGCTTCGCCAGTCCCGGCCGGCTATGCTGCGCGTGGCGTAGCCGTCATGCAAGTCCTGCGTCGCTGCCGGCGCGCCGGCGCTGGCGAGCAGCAGCCGGCCGTCGTCGCCCCAGACCTGAAACGCCAGCGGCTGCACGCCGCCCTCGTCCGCGTGGTGGCCGTCGGCCTCACCTTTTTCGCCTGCCTTGCCCGCCTGAGCCAGCCGCGCCAGGCGCTTGAGGTCGAGCATCATCAGCGTGCGCGCACCCTGCTGCAGGCGGGCGTCGGCCAGTTCGTGGATTTCCTCGCGCGCCTTTTCGTAACCGACGCCGAGCATCGCCGCCCAGACCAACACCAGGCTGCCGAGAAGCAACAGCAGCAGACGGCGGCGGATCGAGAAGCGCGTCATTGGGTAACCTCGGTGCTTGGCACTGCGGTGCGAGCCCCGGCGCCGCCGAAGGCTGCGCTTCGTTTGCCGGGAGCGGCCGGACGCGGACTCATGCGGATTCCCTCGGAATCAGGTAACCGACCCCGCGGATCGTCCTGATCAGGTCGCTGCCGAGCTTTCTGCGAAGGTTGTGGATGTGCACCTCGACCGCGTTGCTCTCGATCTCCTCGTTCCAGCCGTACAGGTTCTCCTCGAGCCGCGCGCGTGACAGCGCGATGCCACGATGCTCCAGCAGGTCGACCAGGATCGCGCATTCGCGCCCCGACAGCGAGATGGTCTGCTCGCCACGCGTGACCGTCAGGCTGCCAGGCACCAGAACCAGATCGCGGTAGCGGATGGCGTCGATGCTGCGGCCGTGCGCGCGCCGCAGCAGCGCACGGATGCGTGCCACCAGTTCGGCCAAATCGAACGGCTTGATCAGGTAATCGTCCGCTCCGGCTTCCAGCCCGACGACACGGTCGCGCACCGTGTCGCGCGCGGTGAGGACCAGCACCGGCAGATCGCTTCCGCGGGCGCGCAACTGCCGCAGCAGTTCCATGCCGCTCACGCGCGGCAGGCCGAGATCGAGCACCACGAGTTCGTACGTGGTGGTCTCGAGCGCCAGTTGCGCACTGCGGCCGTCCTGCGCCCAATCCACCGTGAAGCCGGCCTGCTTCAGACCAGCTTCGATACCGTTGCCGAGGATAGTATCGTCCTCCACCAGCAATAAACGCATCGCCTCTCCCGTGGCTTCCCACGCGTCATATCGCCGCTCCAGCTTAAGAAATCTGAAGCGCGGCGACAAATAATTTTCGCCTCTTAAGAGTTCCTTCAGCGCCGCGCCGCACTCTGCGCCCATGCCAAACGGCATGCCGGCATCCGCCGGTTCTACCGCAACTCACTGAAGGGAAATGTCATGAAAGCATCTTCATCCAAGGCTCTCGCCGCGCTGGCGCTCTCCATCCTGTCGCTCGGCGCCTTTGCGACCACCTACAACGGCGAATGCACCGATCAACCAAAGTCCAAGTGGATGAGCACGGGCGACGTGAAGACCCGGTTCGACGCCCAGGGCTATAGCGTCGGCCGGGTCAAGACCGGCGGCAGCTGCTACGAGGTTTACGCGAAGGACAAGGACGGCAAGAAGATCGAGCTGTTCGTCAATCCGGTCGACGCCAGCGTCGTCGGCCAGGCGGGAACGAAATGAAGCCGGCGGTGTTGGCCTCCCGCGCGACCCGGACCGAAACGGTCCGGGTCTGGGATCCGCTGGTCCGGATCTTCCACTGGTCGCTGGTCGTGGCCTTCTTCGGGGCCTACGCGCTCGGCGACGACGGCGGCCAACTGCACCAGGCGCTCGGATACACCGTGCTCGGTCTCGTCGCGTTCCGGCTCGTGTGGGGCCTGATCGGCAGCCGACATGCGCGATTCGTGAGTTTCGTGCCGTCTCCGCGCCGACTGGTCGGCTATCTGCGGGACTTGATCGCGCACCGCGAGGTGCGCTATCTCGGTCATAACCCGGCCGGCGCGGTGATGATCGTCGTGCTGCTGCTCTCGCTGATCGTCACCGGAAGCACCGGCTGGCTGTTGACCACCGACGCCTTCTGGGGCAGCGAGGCGCTCGCCGGGGTGCATGAAGCGCTGGCCAACAGCACGCTGTTCCTGGTCGGCCTGCATGTTGCCGGCGTCGTCTTCAGCAGCCTGCGCCACCGCGAGAACCTCGTGCGCGCCATGTTCACCGGGCGCAAACGGGCAGATTGATTGACCGCCGCCGCGGGCGATGTGGCATGGGCCACTTCGCCTGCCGCGCGCGAAAGACTGCGATCAGTACACGATCACGCTGCGGATCGATTCGCCGGAATGCATCAGGTCGATCGCGCGGTTGATGTCACCCAGCGGCATCGTGTGCGTGATCAGGTCGTCGATCTGGATCTTGCCGTCCATGTACCAGTCGACGATCTTCGGCACGTCGGTGCGTCCGCGCGCGCCGCCGAACGCCGTGCCTTTCCAGGTCCGGCCGGTCACGAGCTGGAATGGACGGGTGTGGATTTCTTGCCCCGCACCCGCGACGCCGACGATCACCGACACACCCCAGCCGCGATGGCAGCACTCGAGCGCCTGCCGCATCACATCGACGTTGCCGATGCATTCGAAGCTGTAGTCGGCACCGCCATCGGTCAGCTCGACCAGGTGCGGCACAAGCTCGTCGTCCACTTCCTTCGGATTCACGAAATGCGTCATGCCGAACTTCTCGGCAAGCGCTTTGCGCCCCGGATTCAGATCCACGCCGATGATGCGATTCGCGCCCGCGAGCCGCGCGCCCTGGATCACGTTGAGTCCGATGCCGCCGAGCCCGAACACGACCACGTTCGCCCCGGGTTCGACCTTCGCCGTGTTGATCACCGCGCCGATGCCGGTCGTGACGCCGCAGCCGATGTAACACACCTTGTCGAACGGCGCGTCCTCGCGGATCTTCGCAAGCGCGATCTCCGGCAGCACCGTGTAGTTCGCGAACGTCGAGCAGCCCATGTAGTGATGGATCATGCGAACGCCGATCGAGAACCGGCTCGTGCCGTCGGGCATCACGCCCTTGCCCTGCGTCGTTCGGATCGCGGTGCACAGGTTGGTCTTGCGCGACAGGCACGATTTGCACTGGCGGCACTCGGGCGTGTAGAGCGGAATCACGTGGTCGCCTTTCTTGAGCGAAGTCACGCCGGGCCCGACGTCGACCACGATGCCCGCGCCCTCGTGCCCGAAGATCGCCGGAAACAGACCCTCGGGGTCGGCGCCGGAGCGCGTGAATTCGTCGGTGTGGCAAACCCCGGTCGCCTTGAGTTCAACCAGGACTTCGCCCGCCTTCGGGCCTTGAAGTTGCACGGTTTCCACGACGAGAGGCTTGCCGGGCTCGTAGGCCACTGCGGCGCGCACGTCCATCGATGCTCTCCTCGGTTTTGGTTTCGTTGGTGATCTACAGCACGGGCTCGAGAATCCCGGGCATGCCGACGAAGCGCGGCAGGCGCCGCACCCGCTCCATCCAGCGCCGGATCGCCGGATAGTCGTCGCGCGGGATGCCTCCTTCGTGCGACAACGCGATGTACGGAAAGCACGCAATGTCCGCGATCGTCGGCTGGTTGATCGCGAGCCAATGCTGGCCCGCCATTTCCATGTCGGACAGATGTTCGTCGATCGTGCGGAACAGCGCATGCGCGCCGGCACGCGCCGCGTCCACGTCGAGCTCGTAACCGAGCGCATCGTGCAGCCGCGCGGCGGATGACGTACGCGTGATGTCGTCGGCGACCGCGAGCCACATCGCGATCTTTCCCATCGCCGCGGCGTCGTTCGGATACCAGGTGCGTGCGGGGTCGTAGCGCGCCGCGAGATAGACGAGGATCGCCTGCGCATCGCGCAGCCGCAGGTCGCCATCGTCGAGCACCGGCAACTGCCCGAGCGGATTGATCTCGAGGAAGGCTCCCGACTTGTGCGCGCGGCCGGGATAGAAATCGACGGGCACCGCTTGGTACGGTACCTCGAGCAAATGCATCAGCAGCCGCAGCTTGTAGCAGTTGCCGGACAACTCGTAGTTGTACAGTTTGATCATCACGCCATCTTCATATCTTCAGACAGGACGCGGCGCCGCCTGGACCCCGTACCGCAACCCCAATTCACGGAGCCGGCGGCGGTAGGCAATCGACATCGCATCGGCGCGCGTCGGCATTTCCGCACGAGGGTCGAGTGGGACCTTCTGTGGCAACTGGTTTTCCAGAATCGGTTTATCCTGACTGAAGATCGTCTGCTGGAATGCGATGAGTTCGCCGTCGCTGTGTTGGTCGTCGAACACCAGCACGCTCATGCGCGCCTTGCTTTCCGTTTCACTCACGGGCTGAACATACAGCGCAATCACGTCGCGTTCCCCCACATGCAGCGGGTTGGACTTGTACAGAATCGCCGCGAACGGCCCGACGACGCGGTAGCTGTATTCGACAAGCATGCCCTCGCTCGCGGAGGCCGCGGCCTTGGGCTGCCAGAAGTTGCATTCGGTCGCCCAGATCTCGCCGACATCGTCGCGCGTCTCGACCTTGTACTCGCGAACTTCGGTGTGCGGCTCCTTGCCGAGAATGTTCGTGTGCACGTACGGGAAATGCGCCATGTCGAGAAAATTCTCGATGATGCGCAGCCCCGAAGTCTTGACACCGAAGGTTCCGCAATCGATCGTGCGACGCCCCGGTTGACCATACTCCGGCAGTTCGAACAACTCCCGCTGCGGCTCGCCCAGTGTCACCCACAAGTAGCCGTAGCGCTCGAGCATCTTGTACGCGCCTTTGGCCTTGCCGTCCCAGGCTGAACTGTCGGCGGACTGCACCTGGGCTGTGGCGTCGCGCCATACGACGATGTCGTGATCGAGCAGCCGCGTGAACAGATGCTCGCCAGGCTTGAGCCGGCTCGCCGTGGACACGGCAAACCAATCATTCAGCACGACGGGATCGAGTACGGAGATCATGTCCTTCTCCACGATATCGAACTTGGGCGCATCGAATGCGATCGACGACCACCGCTACTGCAAAACGCCGGCGGCACCGGCTTCCAGGTGGCGACGTTGCGTCTTGAGCAGCGCCACGTGCCGTTCGCGCAGCACGGCATCGTCGTCGACCGTGTTGTCCGCTACTAGCCACAAGTGCAGTATCGATCGCTGTTCATTCATCGGCTGGATCAGCACTACCGGCGTTGCCTCTGCGTCCGCCTCGCCCATCAGCACCAGCGGCGCGATGGTCCGATAAGACTCCTCGGATCGCTCGACGAGCGCCCGAGTAACTGCGCGGGCGGGACAGTGGGTCACGAAGCTGCGGCAAAACAGTGGTCGTCTCGCGCTGTTCTCGAGTTCGGGGACCGCGGGAACTTCAGCTTCGGGGTTGCCTAGACTAGCCCAGATCATCCCGTGCCGTTCCTGCGCTCTATAGGTCCTCGCGCAAACCGACTTTGGGGGCGTCAGGTTCGGGTGCGCCGGAATATGCGCGCAGTGGCCATCGGCAGCGAACTGCCAACCATGATACGCACACGCCAACTGATCGTCGACGACGCGTCCCAGCGTGAACCGTGTGCCGCGGTGCGGACAACGGTTCTCCCACACCTGTACGCCCGCACGCGCATCGCGCCACAGCGCGAGTTCCTGGCCGTGCAAGAACGACTGGACGACCTGCCCCTGCGGCACTTCGGCCGAGACGGCAACGACGAACCATTGGTCAGCCGGGAAAGCTTCGTCGGATACGTTCACGGCACGATCACCATCCACTCACTCTTCACAGGTTGGCGGTCACGCCGTCCACGAGCCAGTTGATGCCCTTGATCTCGTCGTCCGGGAGCACGGCACCCGACGCAACGCGTTCCTTTCCATGCTGATCTTTGAGCGGGCCAGCGAACGGATGCAGCTTGCCGTCGATGATCGCCTGCTCCTGTTGCTTCACATAAACAATCGCATCTGCGGGCATCAGGCTGTTGTACGGCGCCATCTTCACAACGCCGGCTGCGAGCCCTTCCCAGCGCGCCGAGGTGCGCCAGGTTCCCGCCAGTACCGCTTTCGCCGCATCAATGTAATCGCTGCTCCAGTCGAGTACATACCCTGTCAACTGACTCTTCGGACCGTACGCCGCCATGTCACTCGCATAACTGACGCACCAGACCCCCTTTTCAGCGCAGGTCTGCACCGTCGTCGTCGTGTCGGTCATGCCTTGCAGTACGTCCGCGCCCTGCGAGATCAGTGTGATCGCCGCGGCTTTCTCCTTGCCCGGGTCGTACCACGAATTGAGCCACACGACCTTGCACACGATCTTCGGGTTGACGCTGCGCGCGCCGAGCAGGAAGCCGTTGACCGCGCCCACCACGTCGGGCACGGGATAACTGCTGATGAAGCCGAGAATTCCACTCTTCGTCATCTTGGCGGCCGCGACACCGGCGACGTAGCTTCCTTCAAAATAACGCGCTTCGAAGGTTCCGAGATTCTTGGCAGTCTTGATGCCAGAGCAATGCTCGAATACCGTGTCCGGCATCGTCTCCGCGACCTTGAGCATCGGGGTTCCGTAGTCGAAGCTCGTGCCAAAGATCAGCTTGTGACCGTCGCGCGCGAGGTTGCGGAAGATCGCTTCGGCGTTCGTGCCCCCAGTGCTCTGGATCACCGTCGTCTGGATCTTGCCGGGAAAGGCCGCGATCATCGCCTCTCGCGCCAGATCGTGCTGCTTGCTCCAGCCGACGGCGGCGACCGGCGACGGATAGACGAGCCCGACCTTCAAGGGCTTGTCCGCCAGTGCGGGCAGCGAGAATCCCCCGGCGGCGGCCGCGGCGCCCGCCAGGGAAATCTGCTTGAGAACGTCTCGACGGTTCAGTGTAGACATGGAATTCCTTTTGGTTGGGAAATGTCTGATCCAGATCAACGCAATTTGCAGTGGCTTACTGTATAGGCGACTACACCGCCGCGTAAGCAGTATCATGAAACCCAACGTTTCATTTTTGAAACGGCAGGTGTTTACCGGATCGCCGCAATGATCGACGTCAAACGCATCGAATCGTTCGTGCTCGTCATGCGCTGCGGCAGCCTGGCGCAGGCCGAACGCAAGGCCGGCGTGCCGCGCGCTACGTTGAGCCGGCAGATTGCGAAGCTCGAAGCGTCGCTCGACGTGCAGTTGTTCCTGCGCTCGACACAGCGCATGGTGCCGACGGAAGCCGGCAGAACCTATTACGCGCACTGCGAGAGGGTGCTCGCGCAGGTCGATGCGGGCCTCACGGCGGCGCAGGCCGATGTGCAGAATCTGGCCGAAGGTCTGCGCGGTGATCTGACGATCTCGACCCAGGCGTATCTGAGCACTTCGTTCGTCGCGCAAGTCGTCGGGTTGTACCTCGAACGCTATCCCAACGTGGTCTGTCACCTGAACCTGGTCGGTGGGGAACTCGTCACGGTTGCGGACAACATCGATTGTCACGTCTGCACGGAGCCGCCGGACCAACCGAATCTGGTCGGCAAGCTGCTCGGCAGGATCACCTACCGCTTGTTCGCGAGCCCGGACTACCTGCGCCGCAACGGCGATCCGACGACGGTGCGCGAGCTCGAATTCCACAAGGGCGTGATGCTGGTCGACGCCATGCGCGGCAATCCGTGGCGGCTTCGCTCCAGTGCGGGTGTCGATTACTATCGGCCGCGCGTCGTGCTCAGCAGCAACGATTACTGGATCGTGAAGACCTTCGCGATCGACGGCTGCGGTGTCGCGCTGCTGCCGGATTTCTTCGTCCGTCCCGAGCTCGATGCCGGCGCGCTGCGTCCGCTGCTGCCGGACTGGCATTCGGACAAGATCCCCGTCTATTGCGTCTACCAGAAGCAGCGCTACATGAGCCGCAAGCTGCGGGCATTTGTCGATCTCACGGCGGCGTCGTTCAAGCAGATCGATTCGTTCCACCGCTATGTCGGCAAGGTGCCGCTGACGCAATGAACGCGCTGCAGCCCGCGCACCTGCTTCTCGCCGCCGACGGCGTTCCGCGCTCGGCGATCCACGGCGACGTGTACCACTCGGCCGACGGCGGCCCTGGGCAGGCGGCGCACGTGTTCCTGGCCGGCAACGATCTTCCCGGCCGCTGGCATGGGCGCGAGCGTTTTGTCGTGCTCGAGATCGGATTCGGGCTCGGACTCAATTTTCTGACCACCTGGCGCGCGTGGCGCAACGACACCAACGCGCCGCGACGACTGGATTACATCGCGGTCGAGAAGCACCCCCCGGCAACAGCCGACCTCACCGCAGTCCATGCGCAATGGCCAGCGCTCGGCGCGCTCTCAAAGGCGCTGCGCGCGCAGTGGCCGCCGCCGGTCGCCGGGTTTCACCGCCTGCCGTTCAACGACGATGCGGTCGCGCTCACCCTGCTGCTCGGCGATGCCCGTGAATACCTGCCGCAGATCGATACGGAAGCCGATGCGATCTATCTCGACGGCTTTGCGCCGGATCGCAATCCCGAACTATGGTCGTCCGAGCTGTGTGCGCAGCTTGCTCGGCTCGCGCGACCGGGCGCGACGTTGGCAACCTGGTCGGTTGCGGGCGATGTGCGCAGGCGGCTGGCGGCCGCGGGCTTTGTCCTGGAAAAGCGCCCCGGCTTTGGCCGCAAGCGCGAAATGCTGCATGGCCGGCGCAGCGGCATCGGCACTCGGGAGCGATCCAAGCGGGACTGAGCTAGCTCTGTTTTCCGTAGCAGTAAGCTTAGAATCTGCGTGCGCTTACGTCCGATTTCACTGCGAAAGCAAATGCTCGTCGCACTGCGGCAGCCGCTCGCCCAGGAAGTCCAGCAGCAGCCGCACCGCCGGCACCAGCGCCCGGCGCGGCGGATACATCGCATGCACGATACCCAAGGGCGGGTGCCAGTTCGGCAGCGCCTCGGCCAGGCGGCCTTCGCGCAGATCCTGCTGGCACATGTAGTCCGGCAGCAGGCCGGCCCCGACGCCTTGCAGGATGGCGAAGCGCAGGGTCAGCAGATCGTCGGCGAAGTAGCGCGGTGTCGGGCTGTAGACGAAGCTGCGCCCCTCGGGCCCCATCAGCAGGGTGCCGCTGCGCGCATCGGCCGCCGACATGGCCACGGCATCGAGCAAGGCCAGGTCCTCCGGCCCCACCAGCGGCTGGTGGCGCGCCAGCACCTCGTGCGTGGCCACCAGCAGCAGGCGCGACGGGCCGAAGTTGCGTGCGGCCAGCGTGGCGCTGTTCTCGATCTCGGAGCGCACGCGCAAGGCCATGTCCAGGCCCTCCTCCACCGGATCGACCGGGCGGTTCAGCACCCGCATCTCCACGCTGACACCCGGATGGCGCTTCATGAACTGCGGCAGCAGCGGCCCGACGGTGGTCTGCGCCAGCGTCACCGGGCAGCTCAGCCGCACCGTGCCGCGCGCCTCCTGCTGCACCTCGGCCACGGCCTCGAAGCCGGCCTCGGCGGTATCGCGCACGGCGATGCAGTGGCGCAGGTAAATCTCGCCGGCCGGCGTGAGCGACAGGCGCCGCGTGCTGCGCTGGAGCAGTTGCACGCCCAGCGAAGCCTCCAGCGCCGCCACGCGGCGTGACAGCCGCGACTTGGGCACCAGCAGCGCCCTGCTGGCCGCGGAAAAGCCGCCGCGCTCGACCACTTCGGCGAAGAACAGCATGTCGTTGAGGTCTTGCATGATGGGATTGTTCTTCTGATAGGACAAAGAGTCGCCATTTTGCCGTCTTATCGATTCATTGATCCATCCATAAACTAGCCGACATGCCGCCTCGATTCCTTCAGACGCGGGGCAACGCCAACCCAACCCCGAAAGGATCCGTCATGAAACTGCTGCACGTCGATTCCAGCGTCCTCGGCGCCAACTCCGTCTCGCGCCAACTGACCGCCGAGATCGTGGCGCAACTGCGCGCCGCGAACCCCGGCACCGCGGTCGAGTACCTCGACCTGGCGGTCGACACGCCCAACCATTTCAGCGCGGACGCGCTGGGCGTCAAGTTCGGCCTGCAGGCCGAGCCGACCGAGGCGCAGCGGCGCGAGAACGCCGTCTCGGAACGTCTGGTGAGCCAGTTCCTGGCCAGCGACGTGATCGTGGTCGGCGCGCCGCTCTACAACTTCACCATCCCCAGCCAGCTCAAGGCGTGGATCGACCGTCTCGCCCAGGTGGGCCGCACCTTCAAATACACCGACAAGGGCGCGGTCGGCCTAGCCGGCGGCAAGACGTTGATCGTGGCATCCAGCCGCGGCGGCATCTACTCCACCAGCGAGATGGGCCAAGCGCTGGAACACCAGGAAAGCTACCTGAAGGCGGTCTTCGGCTTCATGGGCGTGACCGACGTGCGCATCGTGCGCGCAGAGGGCGTGGCCATGGGCGAAGTGCCAAAGGCCACCGCGCTGGCCGCGGCGCGCGCCGACATCCTGGCCGTCACCGCGAACGCCGCCAACGAAGCAATGGCGGTGCAGGCCGCCTGAGCGGGCACGGGCGCCATCCGGGTATCCACTCAAATTTGAAGAAAACCAGGCCCCAGCGTACGTCCCACGGGCGCTGATCGCTATGGAATCGAGAGCGACTGGCAGCAAATGCGCCCGGAGCAAAAAAAAGGCCCGGAAACCGTCCGGGCCCTTTTGTATTTTGTTCTTGTACTTTGTAAGTGGTGGTGGATTTGGGAATCGAACCCGCGTCCGCTTTCTCGCGTAAATAGTAACGCGTCCGGCCCTTTGGACACGCCTTAGAGAATTCGGCCGTTTCGAGTCGGACACTGGCCACCAGTGCGCGGCCAGTCCATCGCCCCGTTCACCCCAGAAAACGATTGAAGTTCGGGCACAGATCCCGACTGGTCTGCATCGCCATCATGTGGGAGAATCTGCAAGACTTGGCAATCAGAATTCAACGTCTGCATAGGAACGGCAATGGCAGAGCCTGATGGCGACATCCTGACCTTGGACGAGGTTGCGGCCTACCTGAAGGCGGGCAAGCGCACGGTCTACCGGCTCGCAGCGAACGGGGAGATTCCGGCGTTCAAGCTCGGTGGGACGTGGCGCTTCCGGCGTTCCGAACTGGATCAGTGGATCGCCGCCAGCATCAACGAGAACGAGACGAAGCCCAAGGGACGGAAATGACGCAACCGCTACTGACGACGCATCAAAGCCAGTACGTCGCGTGGCTGCTCACCCGCCGCGCGGCAGGCGACACCGTAGAGTCGCTGGCCTCGACGCTGGTCGATTCCCAGGTCGATCTCAACCCGCATCAGGTCGATGCCGCCCTCTTCGCCTGCCGCAACCCACTTTCGCGCGGCGTCATCCTTGCCGACGAAGTGGGCCTCGGCAAGACCATCGAGGCGGGCTTGGTGATCTCGCAACGCTGGGCGGAGCGACGGCGCAGGATTCTCATCATCGTCCCGGCCAACCTGCGCAAGCAGTGGCATCAGGAACTGCAGGACAAGTTCAGCCTGCAAGGGCTGATCCTCGAAGCCAAGAGCTACAACGCCCTCAAGAAATCCGGTTCCGGCAAGCAGGAGCAGCAGAACCCATTCCTGATGGCCTCCGGCCCGATCATCTGCTCCTACCAGTTCGCCAAGGCCAAGGCCAACGACATCAAGGAGATTGCGTGGGACTTGGTCGTTCTCGACGAAGCCCATCGCCTGCGCAACGTCTACAAGACCAGCAACGTCATCGCCAAGACGCTCAAGGAGGCAATGGCACACGTCCATTCCAAGGTGCTGCTCACGGCCACGCCCTTGCAGAACTCGCTGCTGGAACTCTATGGTCTCGTCAGCATCATCGACGACCGCGTCTTCGGCGATCTCGACAGCTTCCGCGCGCAGTTCACCAACGGTGGGCGGGATGCCGCCTTCGCCGGTCTGCGCGAGCGACTGTCCGCCGTCTGCAAACGCACCCTGCGCAAGCAGGTACAGCCCTACGTCTCCTACACGGCGCGCAAGGCCATCGTGCAGGAGTTCACCCCGTCGAACGAGGAACAGGAACTGTCCCGCCTCGTCGCCGAGTACCTGCGCCGCCCCAACCTGCAGGCATTGCCGCAGAGTCAGCGGCAGTTGATCTCGCTGGTCCTTTGGAAGTTGCTGGCGTCCAGCACGCACGCGATTGCTGGCGCGCTGGAAACGATGGCCAAACGCCTGCAAGGCGTGCTCGACGCATCACCCGTGGTGGATCTGGCGGACGAGCTGGACGAAGACTACGAGTCGCTGGATGAAACCGCCGAGGAGTTCGTCGATGGCGACGACGATCCGGCATCGGATGCAGC
The DNA here is from genome assembly GCA_030123545.1 of Burkholderiaceae bacterium. NCBI lineage: Bacteria > Pseudomonadati > Pseudomonadota > Betaproteobacteria > Burkholderiales > Burkholderiaceae > Burkholderiaceae bacterium. Next base: position 2,683,109 of record CP126124.1, read on the forward strand.
CGGGCCCAGCAAGGAAGAGCGCACCGCCATCTCGAACGAGATCGACGAGTTGCGGCACTTCAAGACGCTGGCCACCAGCATCCGCGACAACGCCAAGGGCATGGCGCTGCTCACCGCTCTCGACCGGGCGTTCGCAGAACTGGAGCGGCTGGGCGCGGCCAAGAAGGCCATTATCTTCACCGAATCCAGGCGTACGCAGGACTACCTCCTGAGCCTGCTGGCCGACACGTCCTACGGCAATGGCATCGTCCTGTTCAATGGCACCAACAGCGACTCCCGCGCGCAGGCCACCTACAAGGACTGGCTCAAGCGGCACGAAGGCACCGACCACATCACCGGCTCCAAGACCGCCGACACCCGCGCGGCACTGGTCGAGCACTTCAAGGAACGCGGCACGGTGATGATTGCCACCGAAGCGGGCGCGGAGGGCATCAACCTCCAGTTCTGCTCTCTGGTCATCAACTACGACCTGCCGTGGAACCCGCAGCGTATCGAGCAACGCATCGGTCGTTGCCACCGCTATGGGCAGAAGCATGACGTAGTCGTCGTCAACTTCGTGGATCGCAGCAACGAGGCCGACGCCCGTGTGTACGAACTGCTGGCGCAAAAGTTCCAGCTCTTCGAAGGCGTGTTCGGTGCCAGCGACGAAGTGTTGGGCACGATTGGTTCCGGCGTGGACTTCGAACGACGCATCGCCGACATCTATCAGAACTGCCGCAACCCGAGCGAAATCAAGGCCAGCTTCGAGCAACTCCAGCTCGATCTCTCGGGCGAAATCAGCGAAGCGATGGTCAAGACGCGCCAGATTCTGCTGGAGAACTTCGACGAGGAAGTGCAGGACAAGCTTCGCGTCCGCGCCGAGGACAGCCGCAGCGCCCGCAGCCGCTTCGAGCGGATGCTGATGGATCTGAGCCGGGCGGAGTTGGGCGACTGCGCCAGCTTTGACGACGATGGCTTCGATCTCCGGCGCGCGCCGGACGGCATCGAAGCTAGCGGACTCTCTGGCATCGACGGTTCGGTCATCCCACTTGGTCGCTACGAACTGCCGCGCCGATCCGGCGATGCCCACCTGTACCGCATCAATCATCCGCTGGCGATGTGGCTCACGCAGCAGGCCAAGGCCCGCGCGCTCGATGGGGCCAAGCTGGTGTTCGACTACGACGGCTATGGCACCAAGGTCAGCACCCTGGAGCCGTATCGCGGTAAGGCCGGGTGGCTCACGCTGAAGCTGATCTCGGTCGAAGCCCTGGGCAACCAGGAGCAGCACCTTCTGGTTGCCGCCAGCACCACCGACGGTGTCGCGTTGGCCGAAGAAGACCCCGAGAAGCTGTTGCGCCTGCCTGCGACCACGCAGGCGGCCGGCCTGTTCAACAACGCGGGCAACACCACTTTGGTGGCCGACGTCGCAAACCGAAAGATCGAACTGCTTCGTGAGATCAATCAACGCAACCTCGGCTACTTCGAACAGGAAGTGCAGAAGCTGGATGCCTGGGCGGACGACCTGAAGCTGGGCCTTGAGCAGGAGATCAAGGAGATCGACCGCGAGATCAAGGAGGTGCGCCGCACGGCGGCGACGTCGCCCACGCTGGAAGAAAAGCTGGCGCACCAGAAACGCCAGCGTGAACTGGAAGGCAAGCGCAGCAAGCTGCGCCGCGAGCTATTCATTCGGCAGGATGAAGTCGAAGCGCAGCGCAACGACCTCATCAGCCAGTTGGAGGTGCAGCTCCAGCAGCAGGTGGAAGAGCGCGCGCTGTTCACCATCGAATGGGAACTGGTGTGATGGCGGCCCTTGAACAGCAGTACATGACCATCCTGAAGAAGGTGCTGGCGGAACGCTTCGTGCCTTCGTTGCCTCCGCTGTTGGACACCACCAAGCCTGCGGCGGAACAACAGGCCAAGCAACTCTCACGGGCGTTCAGCGCCTTCGTGCTGCACAAGTTGCTCGACATCACGCCACAAGCGGCAGCCGCGTCGGTCGTGGACGACTTCAACGACAAGGGTATCGACGCCGTCCACTACGACGAGGATTCGGAAACCCTTTACCTCCTGCAAACCAAGCTGAGAGAGTCCGAACAGTTCAAACAAGATGACGCGCTGCCGTTTTGCGAGGGCATTCGCTTGTTGCTCAGGCAGGAGTTCGCGGGGTTCAACAAGAACTTCAAGAACCGAAAGGCCGACATCGAGGCCGCGCTCGATGCGTGCAGCCACATCAAACTGGTCGTTCCCTACACGGGCGATGGCATTTCCAAAACGGCCAGCGATGCCTTGCAGGCCCTGCTCGGGGATGAAGACCTCGACGAGGAACGGCTCGACAAACAGGTGGCGTACTACACCGCAGTCGAGATCGTGCGTGACCTGTTGGCAGAACAGGCCTACGAACCTGTTCACACCGACATCGCATTGCAGAAGCACGCAAAGGTCGAGAACCCGCGCACGACGTACTACGGCATTGCCCGTTTGGCCGATCTGGTCACGCTGCACAAGGACAAGGGCAAGGCGCTGTACGAGCGCAACATCCGCTATTTCCTCGGCAGCAGCAAATCGGATGTCAACAAGGCCATCAAGACGACTCTGCGCGACGCCCCGGCAGACTTCTTCTACCTCAACAACGGCGTCACTGCCGTCTGCGATCTGATCGAGCCCAAGGCCACGAAGAACGGTGTCAAGAAGTTCAAGGTTCGTGGCCTGTCCATCATCAACGGCGCGCAGACGGTCGCGTCGGCAGCCGAGTTCGTGGCCCAGCACCCCGGCAGCAACATCGACGATGCCAAGGTGATGCTCACCTTGATCAAGGCACCGGCGGACGGCCCGTTCGGCAAGCGCGTCACCAAGGCGCGCAACCACCAGAACCCGGTGCAGACGGCCAACTTCGCCTCGCTGGACGAGAACCAGGAGCGGCTGCGACAGGAGATCGCCCATCTCGGCTTCGCCTACCACTATCGGCCGGAAGCGTCGGCAACCGGCCCCCAAGCCATCTCGCTCGACGAAGCGCTGCGCGTGCTCGCCTCGCGGCAGAACGATCCGCGCTACGCAGTCTGGCTCAAGAGCGAACCGGCGCGGCTGGCCAATCCGGAATCTGCTGAATACCAGGCGCTGTTCCCGGCAACCCTGACTGGCGTGACTCTGGTCAACGCCGTGTTGTCTCACCGGGCCATCCGCACGCTTGTGGTGGACTACGAGCAGAAGGCGGCAGCGCGCAGCCAGGAAAAGCTGATCTATCGCCACGCCATTCACGTCATCACGGCCGTGATGATGAAGCGCCTGCGCCAACGCATCGGCGCGGCCGCAACCATCGACGCCGCGACGGTTCCCGGACTGATCAGCCAGCCGCTCGATCAGCTCCGGCAGCAGACCTTCGACCTCGGGCGGCAACGCCTGCTCGGCGAGGGGCCGCTGGCCTATTTCCGCAATCAGGGCAGCGTCGCGTCGTTCATGGCCGAACTGATGGAAACGCACTTCGCGCTGGCAGCCGACCCGGCGCTGCCCAACCTGCGCAATATCAACATGGCGGCGGACGCGTACCCGCGCAAGCGCTTGCTCGATTACTTGTCGAGCAAGGCACCCCAACTATGAGAGCGATGCCATGAGCAAGCAAAAACTAGAACTGACATGGATCGGCAAGGAGAAGCGACCTAAGCTGGAACCGCGCATCCTGCTCGAAGATTCCGACAAGTCTTACCACGCCAAACATCGCGTGACGGAGAACGACATCTTCGACAACCGGCTGATCTTCGGGGACAACCTGCTGGCTTTGAAGGCGCTGGAGCATGAATTCACTGGGCAGGTCAGGTGCATCTACATCGACCCGCCCTACAACACCGGCTCCGCCTTTGCTCAATATGAGGATGGCCTTGAGCACTCGATTTGGCTAGGTCTGATTCGGGAGCGTTTGGCCCTTCTGCGCAATCTACTGGCTGCAGATGGTAGTTGCTGGATTCAGCTTGACGACAACGAGGCCCAGTACTGCAAAGTGCTCGCAGATGAAATCTTCGGCCGCGACAACTTCGTCGCCAACGTGGTCTGGAATAAATCCTACGCGGTGCGGAGCAACGCACAGTTCTTCTCGTCAGCACACGAACACATTCTGGTTTACGCCAAGGATCGCGTGCAGCTTCGGATGAACCAATTTGGTCGATCGGCAAAGCAGACGGAGCGATACAGCAATCCCGACAACGACCCAAGAGGGCCTTGGCAGTCCGTCACCATGACAATTAGTCTCGTTGGTGGAGCACGCGGGAGACAGTACGCAAAAACCGGCGTTTCCGAGAACATCTTTGAGGTGACCTCGCCGAGCGGAAGAGTGCTCCTTCCTCCTCCGAATCGTTGCTGGAGTCGCAACCCGAGTGGCTTCAAGAAGCTAGATGCTGATGGTCGCATCTACTGGGGGCCAAGTGGAGAGAACGCCCCACGGCTCAAGATGTATCTGAGTGAAGCAGGGGAAGGCGTCATGCCCACAACGCTCTGGGCTGATGGTGCAGAGTTTGGTCACAACCAAGATGGCATTCGAGAATTGCGTGCCTTAGATATCGGTGACTTTCCAACACCCAAGCCAGAGAAGCTAATTTCGCAAGTCATCTCGCTAGCAAGCGACCCCGGCGACTTAGTGCTCGACTCCTTTGCCGGTTCCGGAACAACTGGCGCCGTTGCCCACAAGATGGGTCGCCGATGGGTCATGGTCGAACTGGGTGAGCACTGCCACACTCACATCATTCCACGCCTTCGGAAGGTCATTGATGGCGAGGATGGCGGCGGCGTTACAGAAGGGTTCGGGTGGGAAGGTGGCGGCGGGTTCCGCTACTACGGCCTCGCCCCCAGCCTGATCGTCAACGACCGTTGGGGCAATCCAGTCATCAACCCCGAATACAACGCCGCGCAACTGGCCGAGGCGCTGGCCAAGCTGGAGGGCTTCAACTACGCACCCTCCGAGGTGCAATGGTGGCAGCACGGCCACTCCAGCGAGCGCGACTTCATCTACGTCACCACGCAGAACCTGTCCGCTGACCAGTTGCAGGCGCTCTCCGAGGAAGTGGGTTCCGACCGCAGCCTGCTGGTGTGCTGCTCGGCCTTCCGTGGCGTGACGGCGGCGAAGGCGGCGGAGCGCTGGCCGAACCTTACCTTGAAGAAGATTCCGAAGATGGTGCTGGCGCGCTGCGAATGGGGCCACGACGACTACAGCCTCAACGTGGCGAACCTGCCGATGGCGAAGCCCGATCCGGTCGATCCGGCAGCCAACGCCATCAGGCCCGCCAAGACTCGCAGGGCAGCCGCCACCAACAACAACCAAGGCGGCCTTTTTGAACAGAGCGCCGGGGAGAGCCAGAAATGAATACCCGCGTTCTGCACGCCGTCACCGGTCGTCTGTCTCTTCGTCCGCCGCAGGAGGAATCTCTCAGGCGGCTGCTTCGTGTGCTGGAAGCCGCGCCCGAGCTGTTGGGCCATGAGCGGGATGTCGCGTCCATTCTCTCCACGCTGAAGGCCGAGTTCCCCACGCTGGAGGACTTCGAGCGCGAATTCCCGTCGCTGTGCTTCGCGCTGGCCACGGGCGTGGGCAAGACGCGGTTGATGGGGGCGTTCATCGCCTACCTGCATCTGGCGCACGGCATCAACAACTTCTTCGTGCTCGCGCCCAACCTGACGATCTACAACAAGCTGATCACGGATTTCACGCGCAACACACCCAAGTACGTGTTCAAGGGCATCGCCGAGTTCGCGCAGCAGCCGCCGCTGATCATCACGGGCGACAACTACGACCAGACCGGCGCGGCGGTGAGCGATGAGCCCCAGGGCTTCGCCCACGACGTGCGCGTCAACATCTTCAATATCTCCAAGATCAACTCCGAGGTGCGTGGCGGCAAGGAACCACGCATCAAGCGGATGAAGGAAGTGCTTGGGGACAGCTACTTCAACCATCTGGCGAACCTGCCCGATCTGGTGCTGCTGATGGATGAGTCGCACCGCTACCGCGCGAGCGCGGGAGTTCGCTCCATCAATGAGTTGAAGCCGCTGTTCGGCCTGGAAGTGACGGCAACGCCCTTCGTGGAATCCGGCAAAGGGCCGGTGCCGTTCAAGAACGTGGTGATGGACTACCCGCTGGCGCGGGCAATGGAGGATGGTTTCGTCAAGGAACCTGCGGTCGTCACCCAGCGCAACTTCGTCGCTGCGGCTCACACACCGGAGGAAGTCGAGAAGACCAAGCTGGAAGACGGCGTGCGCTTGCACGAAACGACGAAGGTCGAGTTGCTCACCTACGCCCGCGAGAACGGCGTCAAGCCGGTGAAGCCGTTCATGCTCGTCATCGCGCGCGATACCACGCACGCAGGGCAACTTTTGGCACTTCTGGAATCGGAAGCGTTTTACGAAGGGCGCTACGCGGGCAAGGTGATCCAGGTGGACTCCAGCCGCACCGGCGCGGAAGAGGAGGAGATGATCACGCGCCTTCTGGCCGTCGAGAGCGTGGACGAGCCGACCGAGATCGTGATTCACGTCAACATGCTCAAGGAGGGTTGGGACGTGACCAACCTCTACACCATCGTCCCACTACGCGCCGCCAATGCCCGCACGCTGATCGAGCAGAGCATCGGTCGCGGCCTGCGCCTGCCCTACGGCAAGCGCACCGGCGTGGCGGCGGTGGATCGCCTCAACATCGTTGCCCACGACAAGTTTCAGGAGATCATCGACGAGGCCAACCGTGGCGATTCACCGATCCGGCTGAAGCAGGTCATCCTCGACGCGCCCAGCGCGGACGACAAGAAGGTGAGCGTACAGGTCGGCTCCGGTGCGGCATCTCGCCTCGGACTGACGGATGCCACGCCTGCGCTCGATCCGGCGTCGGCAGCCGCCAATGGCGGTGCCGTCACGCCAACGCCAGCCCCGGTCTTCACCACCGAGGCGGAGAAGCAGGCCGCGCGCGTTGTGATCGAGGTCATCGGCAAGCTGGAGACGCAGCGCGATCTGGTGCCGACCAGTGGCGCGCTGCTCACGCCGGAGGTACGGAAAGTCATTCAGGCGGAGGTGGCGGAGCGGCTGAAGCCGATGCAGGGCAACCTGCTGGCGGGCGTGGACGGTGGGGCACCGGCGATTGATCTTTCCTCGGTGGTCGCCAAGACCACCGAAATCGTGGTGCAGCAGACCATCGACATCCCGCGCATCGCCGTGGTGCCCAAGGGTGAGGTCACGACCGGCTTTCGCTCGTTCTCATTGGACGTGAGCCAGCTGCGCCTGCAACCGGGCGAGCGCGAGATCGTCGGCCAGATGCTGCGCACCAACGAGCAGTTCACGCTGGCGGCGGAAATCGGCCTGAAGGAGCAACGCCCGGAGGACTACATCGTCCACGCGCTGGTGGACTTCGACGACATCGACTACTTCACCCACGCCGATCTGCTCTACGACCTCGCGGGCCAGATGGTTAGGCACCTGCAGAGCTACCTCTCGGAATCCGAGGCGGTCAGCGTGCTGAATCGGGATCGCCGCCTGATCGCGCGAGAAATCCACGCGCAGATGATGGCGCACTTCTTCGAGGAGGCGACCGAATTCGAGGTGCAGGTCAGTCGCGGCTTCACGGAACTCAAGCCATGCAACTACACGGCCACTGCGGGACAGGCCCCGCGCCATTTCCGCGAAACAGTGGATGACGTGGGCCGCATCAAGACGATGCTGTTCGGCGGGTTCACGAAGTGCCTGTACCCGCTCCAGAAGTTCGATTCGGACACGGAGCGCCGCTTCGCGGTCATCCTCGAACGCGACGCCAGCAAGTGGTTCAAGCCCGCGAAGGGGCAGTTCCAGATTTACTACAAGCTCGGCACCGAGCAGCCGGAATACGTTCCCGACTTCGTGGTGGAAATGGATTCGTTCATCCTCCTGGCCGAGACCAAGAAGCGGGACGACCTGAAATCGGAGGAAGTCGTCGCCAAGGCCGCCGCAGCGGTGCGCTGGTGCAAGTACGCTTCAGATCACGCCAGGAGCGTCAGCGGCAAGCCGTGGAAGTACATCCTGGTGCCCCACGATGAGATCGCGGAATCGAAGCGGTTGAAGGACTACTTGCGGTTCGAGCAGAAGGAATGAGGAGAAGCGCGCGATGGCCTTGGGACGGATGGAGAAGATCCTGATACTGGCGAAGACCTATCCGTCGCCCAGCGCGCAATACGTCGAGACTTCGTGTGTCGCGGGCATCTCCGAGAACGGGGCGATGCGCCGTCTGTTCCCGGTGCCGTTCCGGATGGTCGAGGACGGCCAGCAGTTCAAGAAGTGGCAGTGGATCGACGTGCGCGTCGAAAAGGCCAACAAGGATCATCGGCCCGAGAGCCACAAGGTCTACGTCGACACGATCAACTGCGGCGACGTGATCGACACCAAGAAGTCGTGGGGCAGCCGTTGGGAGTGGCTGGAAAAGATGCCGGCCTTCACGAGCTTCGACGCGCTCGATGCTGCGCGTCTTGCCGACCGCGTTTCCCTCGCGCTGCTGCGACCCAAGCGCCTGCTAGGCTTGGACATCACCAAGGCGCGCAACCCGGACTGGACGGACGAGGAGCGTGAGAAGCTGCTACAGGAGCAGATGCAGGGCAACCTGTTTTCGGAAGCGGAAGAGCGCAAGCAGGTGAAGCAACTCCGCAAGGTGCCCTTCGATTTCCACTACCGCTATGTGTGCGACACGCCCGAGGGCGAGAAAGAGCACCGGCACAAAATCGTGGACTGGGAAGCCGGGGCGCTGTTCTGGAACTGCCGCCAGAACCACGGTATCGACTGGGAGAAACCGTTTCGCGCCAAGTTGGAGGAAGACCTCGGCAGCAAAGAACTGATGTTTCTGATGGGCAACCAGCACCGGTTCCAAGACCAGTGGCTGATCGTCAGCCTGATCTACCCGCCTAAGCGAAAGCCGGTTGACGAACGGCAGATGTCGTTGCTTTGACCGGGATGTGTTTGACTTTCGCGCCGCAGTGCTTGTTGACCGCGTCGGCCACCATTGAGCGATGGCAGAAGTTGAAGTCGGCCTCGTAGCACAGCAGCGCGCAGGTCGAAGATTCCACCAGTTCGACCAGTTCGGCGACGGCTTCCTTCTGCGTCTTGAGGTGATTGAGGAAGCCCTTCGTGTACCGCTTCCAGTCGCCGTCGGCGCGGTAGCCGTCGCGCACCGGGCGCGGGCAGCCCAGCTCAACCCTGTGAACGTATTCGAGGCCAGAGAGGTTGAGCACGTTCGCCAGCGCGGTCTTCGAGAAGCCGGGCTTGCGGGACAGGGGCAGCTCGCGGATGTCCACGACGGTTTCGATGCCGTGCTCGGAGAGCAGCGACATGAAATCGTCGATGTCCAGTCCTTCGTAGCCGATGGTGAAAACAGTCATTCTTTTCTGTCCCTCTAAACAAGAGATTTTACCGGAGGTACCCTCCAATGGGCACCCCTTCCGGGCACGATTTCTGGCGATCACGGCAGGCCTGGCCTTGGGCCAGCGCCGATCACGGTCAACGTCACTTGGTAGCCGCCGCCGTCTCCCTGACCCACATCTGCAACGCCCTCAGTTGCTCGGCGTTTTGGTGGCAGGTCTGGTAGTTGGTGGCGACGGTTCCGGCGACGGCAGAGAGCGCAAGACCTGCGGCGGGCGCATCAGCATCTCCGGGGGGCTCGGGCAGTTCACCGGCGGCGGCAGCGTCGTGCAGGCGCACAAAGCCATGGTTGATAGTGCAAGCAGCGTCGGCTTGAACGGAGACATAGACGGGAACCTCCTTGACGATGGTGTCGCCCTTCTCGCGGACGATGCGGACGCGGTCGACGTACTCGGTGACGACCTTGACGGTGGCCTGCGCTTGACGCTCTCGGATGGCGCTGGCCTGCAGGGTTTGCTTTTGGACGGCGGCGTCCCACTGGGCTTGAACGTGGCCCGCGCCCTTGATCCAGCCGAGCCCGATCAGCGCGACGGCCAGCGCCGCCAGGGCCAGCAGGCGGTACGGCCAAGGGATCAACGTCATGGAGCACCTTCCCCGAGGCACTGGTGGTACTCGGCTTCTCGCCGTGTAGCCAGCCCCCCGCACAGCCGCGCGTTGGTGGGCAGCGCGCAGTCCTTGCCCTGGAAGAAGCGCCAGCGCAGCAGCTCGGCACACGCTCCGGTGTAGTCCTCGGCGTTGAGCTTCCTGACCAGCGTGGACTGGCAAAACGCGCGGCTGCCGACGTTGTAGGAGAAGCTCACCAGGGCGTCGTACTCGTGTTGGGCCAGCGGTACGGTCACGCAGGTTTTGAGCGCGCCCTCGAACTGCTGCACGTCGGTGAGCGCTCGGGCCAGCGCCTTCGGCGGCGTGGTGGTGTCGCCCAGCTTCACACCGGTGGTGGTGCCGAAGCCGATGGTCGGCACATCGCCCTTGACCGGGATCACCGCGCGGTCGGTGTAGCCCTCGTGCAGCACGATGCCAACCAGCGCGGCGGCGGACAGGGTCAGCGCGGCGACGGTGCGTCGTTGCGGCCGGATCATCGGTGCATCTCCGGCTGCGCCACCAAGCGCGCGATGGCCGCTCCGATGCTGGCGCTGAAGGCCAGCAGGACGAACACGCCACGCGGCAGCACGTCACCGAACAGCGGCACCACCACCTCCGCCGCCGTGAAGAGAGCCGCGACGATGGACAGGCGAATGCTCCAGGCGCGGCGCGCGACTCGCCGCCAGTCGTCCAGCAGGCAGAGCTTCGGCGGGGCGGTCATGGCGCACCGCCCAGCAGCTTGAGCTTGATGGCGGCACCGACCAGCAACGCGGCCAGGATGCCGGTGGTCACGACCTTGACGGTGGTCTGCCACGCCGTGCGGCGCGCATCGCGCCACGCTTCGAGCAGATCGCGTAGTTCGTGGATGTCTTTCGCGGCGTGGCCGTTCTCAAGGCCCAGATGGGCGAGACAACGCTCGGCTCCCCGTTCGGCGGCGCGTTCGAGCAGATCGTCGAAGTCCTCCTTGTGCAGCAGGAGCAGGTTTTCCACGAGGGTGGCGGGTTGGTGTTCTTCGGTCATTGCGGGTCTCCAGAAATGCGAAACCCGCCTGATGCGCGAGCACCAAGGCGGGGTCGGGGGTGAGCAGGAAGATGGGTTTCAGATTTCGATGATCTCCAGCGTCAGGCTGGGTGCGATGCCCTCGATGACGTCGTCGCGGACGAACACTTTCTGGCCAATGGCGGCGCTGCCGCGTGCGCGGATCAGGCCACCACCGGGCAAGGCGACGGTCACCACGCCGGAGCCGACGCCCACCACCGTGCCCGCCTGCAGCGGCGGGTCGGGGATGAGCTGGCGGAATTGCTCGTAGAGGTTATGCATGGCTCTGCACCCCCAGCGTCTGCCAGACCTCGGGCATCCCGGCTTCGATCTGTGTCGAGCGTACGAGGCCCATTCGGGTCACGCTGCCGTCCTGGTACTCGACGAACGCGCCGGGTTCGATGATTCCCGTCTCGGCCAGCACCGGCAGGCGCAGGCTCACCTCGATCTGCTGCCCGGTGTCGGCCAGCACGGCGATGCCACGCTGGCGCGCCGCCACCGCCTCGGTGATGAGGGCATCGACCACCATCGGGGCCAGCACGTCTCCGGCGCTGCCCGCGCGCGTGACCTGCCCGAGCACGCCGATGTCTTGGCCGGATACGAACACGCGGTTGTACGCGGGCAACTCCCGCCAGCGCAGCGACTCGCGGGCGATGGCATCGAGGGGCAGCACGAAGTCAGGCGTAACGCTGGCCCAGTCCCACGGCGCTGCCGGATAGCGGTGGCGCACGCGGATGCTCTGGTCGGAGGGGTGCGGGATCAGGTAACCGCCGACCGCGCTGGCGATGGCCACCAAGGCCTCGATCCACGTTCCCTGTTTGGTGAACACCCCGGCCGGGACGTTCCAGTCGGTGAGGCCCCAATCGATGTTCCAACCCAGCGGGATGCCGTTGAGCGTGAGCACGTCGTCCATCAATTGCCGCGCCGTGCGTGCCTGCGGCTGCTGGAAGTTCATCACCGGCGCGTAGGGCGCAGCCAGCACAGCGTTACGCCCACGCCCTGAGACGCGGATGCTGGCGTCGCCAAACACGCGCTCGCGGCTGATGCTCTCGGCCAGCACACGAAACGGCGTGCCGTTGATGTTGGCCACCAGTTCGACCGGGCCGGAGGCGCTGCTGGGCGCGACGAGGCTTTCGGCCTTGGCGGGCAGTTGCGCGTCGAACCCCCACGTCCAGGACGCGGCGTCGAGCGACAGCGAAAGATTGAACACCGGCACCGGCAGGCCATCGGGCAGTCGATGCAGTGTCACGTTGTTGATCACGAAGTAGACCCTCCGGATGGGAACGACCACCGGCTCGCCATCGGGCGGGTCGGTGTGGATTTCGCAGAAGAACAGCAGGTGGGCACCGGCAGGAGCCAGCGCGGCGAACAGCAGATGGCCGCTCGGCGTGTAGCAGCGCGGTGCTTCGGGCGGTTCGGGAATCAGCCAGACGCTGATTCCCGGCGGTGGCGGCACGGCGTCCTGGTACAGACCGCGCCAGCCCACCGGTCGGCGGCTTGCGTTCTGGAAGTCGGTGCCCTGGCGCTGGGCCAACAGCCGGGCGTTCTGCCAGCGTGCGAACCGACCGGCGCGCTTGGTGCGATCACCGTCCTGATGCGCAAAGCGCGTGACGTCGCGTAGAGCTGTGGCGTTCTGGAACACGCCTTCCCGGATCGGCGCGATGGGCGTCGCAATCTCGTGGGCGAACCCGGTTGCGCCGTGCAGGCGCATCGCCTGCTGTTGACCCATGCGGCGTTGCAACGGCGCAGCCACCAAGACCGGCGGCAGCCGGTGCGCAATGCCGTGCATTGAGGTGCCCGCGCGCTGCCAGACCGCGCCCCAGCCTGCGGGCGTGCCGGAGGCATCCTGCTGGCCTTGCACCGCGCCCTCCTCGGTCTGTACGGCCTGCTGCCACTCGTGCGCCGTCTGGCCCACCGTGGGGCGCTGGGTGCGGGAGGCGTAGCGCACCTCGCCGGTCAGCACCACGCCGGGCAGGCTCGCCACGCCAACGTTCAGCGGCACGCTCGGGCGCAGGATGAGCGTGCTGACCGTGAGATTCGGCAGCTCGGCCAGCACGTCCAGCCGCGCAGGCGGGATGAAGTGGATGCTGGCGACCGGCAGCGGCAGCGTGGCCTGCAGCGTCACATCGTTGCGCGGCGGCACGTAGTCCGCGCCGAAGATCAGATCGGCATCGGTGGCGGCGGGTCGGTCGAAGAGCAGGTCGACGTTCTGCCCAGTGTTCACTGGCATCGCTCACCCCACGCATTCAGCCCAGGATCGCCGACACCATCCGGGCATCGCCGCCCAGATAGAGATTGGTGCTGGCGAGCTTCACGTCGCCCGCGCCATCGGTGCCGCTGCAGTCGAGATCAAGGGCGGTCACCTCGTCGCCATTGACCAGCCGCGCCCACGTGGCGATGCCGGTGGCCGTGATCAGGCCGTCCTCGGCTTGAGTGAGCGTCAGCAGCCCATTGGAAACAGTGCCAGCGGGTTTGGTCAGCGCGATCTCGACCAGCATCGCGCTCGTGGGCGTCGTCGCCGGATTGGGCGGCCGCGCACCGCCGTAGATGCGCAGGCGCGCGGGACTACTGCCCGTGTCGAGGAAGGCCAGCGTGCCCGCCAGCCGCGCCTCGTTGTGCTCTTGGGTGATGGCGACGGTCATGGCATCGCCTCCGGGCGAAGGTTGTCCGCGATCACGGCCCGGTACATCTGTCGGTAGTCGGTGCTGATCACGGTGTAGCGCTGTGCCGGGTCGATCCACTCGAAGCGGTAGTTGCCCGCCGCATCCGACCAGGCTTCAGCCACCAGCGTGTGCGCGTTCTCGCTGTAGAGCAGCACCTGCCGCACCAGCGGCTGATCGGGCTGACCCTTTTCCTTGACGGTGCCGGTGATGAGGCCTGCGCCGCCGAAATGGATGTTGCGGCGCGCGCTGGCCACGTCTCGATGCTGGCGCGGGTGGGTACCGGGTTGGTTCCACTGCTCGGCGTTCGGGCTGTGCAAGCGGCTCAACGCAGCGGCGTGAACGCCGACCGGCGGCCCCGCGAGCGCGGCCCGGCAGGCGGTCTCCAGCGCGCGCAGATCGGCAAGGCTCGCGGCACCCGACCACAAGCCGGCCGCAAAGAAGCGCTCGCTGCCGCTGATGTTGTATTCGTTGCCGTCGGCGTAGTAGCCGACGCCGCCCACGGTGTCCGCCACCCACGAGGGCGCGAACGCCGCTCCCGCCCAGTCGTTGTTGAGGTAGGCACGGGCAGTGGCCGGGCTGACCACAAGCGCCATGAACTTCGGCGTGCCCCAGGCAGGCCCGCTGCCCACCACGCCGCCCGTGCCGTTGGCGTACTGGTAGATGGAGCCGTTGGATTCCTGATCCAGGAAGTAATTGCTGCTGTCGGCGAGGGTCTTGTAGAACACCAGCCCGCGACTGACGTGCATCACGAAGCCCATCAGCACGAACTCGCCGGACAGGGACAGCGGCGTCGCCAGCGGCCAGGGTTTGTCCTGTCCGAACAATCCGAACAGCGGGAATGGCGTGGCCACGCCGCCCTGCACGGTGATGGCCCTGCTGCCGACCTGATCCTGTAGTTGCCCGCCCGAGAAATGCAGCGCATCCCACGCCGCCACCGGCGTCAAGGACGCCACGCTGTCCCACCACGCCATGGCTTACCTCCACGGCCCGGTGATGTCGAAGGCGATCTGCGCGCCCTCGGTTTCCGAGCTGTACTGCGTCCTGACCAGCAGGAACTTCTTGCCCGCCTGACCGACCACGTTGTCGACGATGGTCTGATCCGAGTACGGGCGATCCTGCGGCATCCACAGCATTCCGGGCATCAGGCCGCGCATGTGGCCCGACTCCTCGCGCACGTAGGTCGGCAACAGCCACAAACTGAAGTCAGCGCCGTTCGGAAACGGCATCGGCCCGCGTCCGCAGATTTGGCTGGAGTTGTTGGTGTTGAGGGAAGTCAGCCCGAAGCGCACCGGGTTGCCGAGCTGGGTGTGGTTGCGCAAGAGCACCTTGCCGGTGAATTCCAGCGACTGCGTGAGCCCGTAGCCGGTGTACTGGCCCGGATAGCTCGAGTAGCCCGCGCTGTTGTTGCTCCAGTAGATGTCGTCGGCGGCCAGCACCGTCGCGTAGTCATCGGCGGGCTTGAAACTGATGATGTCGCCAAAGCAGTAGCCGTTGCGCCCGTACCAGCCGTATGCAGCGGCATTGGTGACGAACAGGAAGAACAGGCGGTCGTCGCCGATCAGCACCCAGTTGCGGTTGCCGCCGCCGCTGTCGCCGGAGTTGTCGTAGCCGCTGGTGCGGGCGCGGTACCACTTGTACCAACCCCACTGGTTGGCCTGCACCTGCTTCCAGTTCTGCGTCGGATTGTTCGGATCGAACGGGGCCTGCGCACCGACGATGGTGTCGATGTCCGAGAGGCCTTCGACGATGCCGACGTTGGCCCACTTGGCCCACGTGGTCGTGTAGCCGGGCGTCTTCAGGCTGTCGTCGATCAGCAGCAGGTTCTGCGGCGAGGCAGGGTTCTTACTGCGGTAGGCCCCCTTGTTCGTGCCCGCGAACGCCTTCTCCCAGCCCAGCGGCGCGACCTTGGCCGAGAGGCTGGTGGCGCTGGTCGCGGGCGACACCGGCGTGCCGGTGACCGCGTAGGTGAACGTGGTGGAGGTGGTGGCGATGACTCGGAATTGCCCGTTGTACTCGGGCTGCTCGGCTCCGGCGATCTCCACCACCTGCTCGGGCCGATAGGCGTGGCCCGCGCTGATGGTGGCCGTGGCGATGCCATCGGCGCAGGTCAGCGTGTCGATGGCCTTGAGCGCGAAGCCGTTGACGAGGCAGGCGTCGAGCATCGTCACGAGATCGCCCCAGTTGTTGGCGATCTGCGGCGCGCCCGTCATCCCGCTGTTGAAGTATTTGACGGTGAGGTCGGTCATTGCTGCTTTCCTTGTGCTCAGGGGGTGTCGACATCGCCGCGAATGAGCAGCGTGAAATGGTCGTCGGGCACCGACTCCGGCCCCTGTTGGACGGTGCGTACCACCCAGACCGGGAACTGGCTGCCGATGGTGTTGAAGCGCAGCACGTTGCCCGTCGCCCAGCCGTTGCCCCAGCCGAGCGCGGGCAGGCGGAAGTACGGCACGCCGGTCGCCGGGTTGTTGGGGGCGCAGTCGGCGCTGGTGTTGCCGGTGGCGATCACGCCGACGTTCTCGCCGATGACCTCGAACGAGGTGCTGTTGGTCAGGCGCACGACCCAGCGCTCGGTGAGCGCGCCGCGATTGGTCACCGTGATCGGGTACTGCGTGTGGTTGAAGGTGGCGGTCGCGGCGCTGCCGGACAGCTCATCCGACCAGCCGCCGTTCCAGGTGCTCTGGTCGAACACGAGGTTCACGCGGGCGAACAGGTCACCGGCCACCAGCGCGCTGGAGACGAAGCTGCCGGAGACGGGATCACCAGGGCTTGCCAGCGGATAGGCGTGCGTCAGGGGCCGGGTGAAGCTGATCTCACCGTTGATCTGCACATCGCGCACCACGGCCATGTCCTCGATGCGGTGCTCGATGGTCACCGGCTGGCTGTAACCGGTGACGTTGGTGAAGGTGACGGTGCCCGCTTCCAGATCGGTGGTGTAGCCGGTGTGGATCACCGCGCCATCAACGCCGACCACGCGCACGCGCGACAGACGCACACGACCCGCATCGATGGTCTGGCCGTTGCTCACCGACGCGGTGATGCGCCCGGTGTGGCCGACGACAGCAAACCCGCCCGGCCGGAAGATCGGCACGCGTCCATCGCTGGGCAGGCGCACCGGGTCGATGCCCAGCAGCGCTGCATCCAGAGGCAGATAGCTATAGGCCACGGCGCTGTAGCGCAGGCTGGAGGCCGCCACCGGCTCGGGCCGGAAGATCTTGCCGTCGCCGCGCACGTTCTCGGCATCGAACCACGGCTCGGCCTCGTTGCCCGCCGCCGTGACCACGGTGCCAAAGCGCACGCGCACGAGGCCGGTGTCGTAGTCGACGTTGCCGCTGACACCGGACGCGATGATCGTGCCGTCGATGCCTGCCGTCACGGTTTGGGTTCCACCCACCGCGCGAGCGAACTGGATGGAGAGCGATCCGGGCCGCAGCGGTGCCGCGCCGGTGCGGAACACATACTCGCTGGAGATGTTCTCGCCGACGGTGGTCACGCAACTGGCGCGCGTGATGCTGTTGGTCGCGCCCGCCGACCAGGACGTGAGCGTGACCGCGCCAGAGAGGTAGTTGATCGCGCCGCGCGTGACCCAGCCGCTGGGCGTGAACTCGCGCAGCGTGCCCTGGCCGTTGTCGCCCCAGGGCTGGCTGCCTGCGATGGCGAGCAGCACCGTGCCCGTCACCACCTGCGCGTTCACGCCGGGCACCAGCCGAAATGACGGAGCGAACGCGAATGTCTCGCTGTGATTGCTAGTCGAGCCCGCGCTGTTGTAGCGCAGCTTGACGTAGCCCGACTCGTCGTTCGGGTACATCGAGGGCGCGTCCACGTAGGTGATGCCGCCGTAGTTCAGGCGGAACATCTGGCCCGTGCCCGCAGCCCACCCGAGGCGCTGCGCACCATAGACGGGGCGCGGGATTTTGAGGGTGACATCGGGCTGAAACTGCACCGCGCCGGTGGCGTAGTTGACGCTGCCGATGACGATGCCGGAGCGCAGCACATTGCCTGCGCCATCGTCGCGGGCGTACTGCGTGGGATCGACGAGATTCCACAGGCCCAGCCCCATCGCCTGAATCTGCTGCAGCGTGTAGACGCCGAGCACGGTGGTGTCGGTCAGGGTGTTCCACTCGATCTCCAGCGAACCCGGTTCGATGGAGCCCAAGGTCGCGGTCACCGGCACCTGGCCCTGCCCATCACGCGAGGGGTGCGCGAAGGCGTCCTCCTGCTTGGGGCCCGCGACGTAGTCCACCGCGAGCTGCGCTCCGACCGGCGGCAGCACATTCGGCGCGAAGCTCAAGAGGTTCTGCGCGACGTTGAGATTGCCAGTGGCACTGCCCGAGAGCGCGCCGGAGGTGGCGGCGGATGTCGTGCGCGTGCCGGTGCCGCTTTCGTGCGGCCAGCTCACGGTCAGCGTTCCCGGCTGCACGCTCTTGCCCTCGGGCGGTGCAAGCTGCAAAGCCTGCGAGGCCTGCAAGGCGGCTGTCGGTTGCTGGGTTTCCTGCGTCGGCACGTTCCACGTCAGGATCAGCGACGAGCCGACGTCGGGTAGAGCGCCTAGCGTCACCACGAACGCCCCGGTGTTCTTGTTGAAGGTGCCCGCGCCGTAACTGGCATCGAGCCCCTTCAGCGAGCCGTTGCCGCTGTCCGACAGCACGTACCAGCGGCCCTGCGCCATGTAGCTGATGGAGAGCGTGCCGGGCTGCGGAACCGGGTTCACCGTGCCAACGTAGGACTGGCTGCGTGACTCGGGCGTGACCGCGATCTCCGCGCTTTGCGGCGCGCGCTGTAGTTGCGCGGCGGGCGTGTAGGTGACCGCCTTCGCGTTGGACATCGAGCCGGAGTTCAGGCTCAGGATGCCGTTGGCGTAGTCGATGGTGCCCAGCGTGCCGCTGGCGGTCTTGAGCAGGCCCGCATCGTCGAAGACCGTGACGCCATCCGTGACGATGGTGAGCGACCCCGGCAGGCAGCCGCCCGGCAGATAGAACTGGGTGCTGGTCGTCCACCCGTGGCTGGCGCTGTAGCTCACCGGCGCGGCCCCCGGCACCGGTAGCCCTGCGGCCGCGTAGGGCGGCACGAAGGAGATCGGCGTCTCGGTCTGAGCGCTGGGCACGAGCTGGGTGTAGATCGACGAACCCTTGATCGTGAAATCGCCCACCGCTGCGGCTTGGGTGAGCGGCACCACGCCAACGTAGGTGCCAGCGTCGGCGACCACGGTGTCGCGGGTCTTGGTGCTATTGCTGGCGCGCGTGAAGGTGCGCGTCGCGGGCGAGCCGGTGAAGTCGAACCGCAGCGCGTCGCTGATCGCCACGGTGACGACCGCCGCCCTGTAGTCCTGGTCGGTGTTGTAGGTGAAGCTGCGCTCGACCACCGACACGGCGGTGGCGCGCACGTACTGCTCCTTCTGCGTGGGCAGTCCCTCGTTCTCGATCAAGACCAGCGTCTGGCCGACGTTGGGCACGGCGTCACTGGGGCGCTGGAACAGTTGCACCACGCGCTGACCCGCGATGTGGTTCTCGAACAGGTAACCCGCCCATTCGGGGCCCTTGTTGAGGTAGGCCTCGATGCGGGTCTGCGCCTGCTCGCGCGTGTCGAAGGTCTTCTTGGTGGAGAACAGGGTGACGCTGACGCGCTCGTCCTGCGGCGGCTCGGCCACGATGACATTGGCCCCGAAGTAGGTGTCGGTGTCGTCGGTGGCCACCTGCACGAAGCTCTTGCGCAGGTTCACGCGCCCCCCGGCGCGGTCGAGTTCGGAAATGTCGGGGAAGATGGCGTTCGAGACGCCATCTGCGATTACGAGGCCGGTGGGCGCGCCGCCGCCTTCTGGCACGTCGGCCATCACGGCGGACTTCAGCAGTTTCACGTCGCCGGACTGAATCGGCATTTCAAATCTCCAGAAATCGAAGGGTCAAGCGGTAGAAATCGGTGCTGGCCCGCGCCGGGATGCCCATCACGGGCTCGGCCTCGATGGCGGCCTCCTGGTGCCGGAAGACGACCGTGAAGACACGGCCATCGACGAAAGTCAGCTCGAACCGTCCCATGGCATCACTTACGGCCAGCGCCGCCCACGCGCGCAGCTGCTCGACCGTGGCGCGCGTCACCCACGCCATGTCGGGCGCGCCGACCAAGGTGATCGGGCGTCCTGCCTGCCGGGTGGCCGACTGGATTAGCAAGGCCCCGGTGATCAGGTAGGAGGCGTTGGCCACTGCGGGCGACCACGTGTGTTCGTCGCCCCACAGCAAGTCGTCGGGCAATAGCGCGGCCACCCCGGTGTCGAGGTTCTTCAGTTGCATCAGGAAACCCTTGAAGGTGGTGTCAGGCAGTGCGGGCGCGGGCGGCGTCCAGCAGTTGCAGCAAGCGCGCCTCGTCGCGCGCATCGACGGTGGCGTTGACCTTGCTGCCGCCAGCAGCCAGTTCCACGCGGACGGTGCGCGTAGGCGCGCCATCGGGCAGCGACGGACGTGGCAGGCTGTGGCTTGCGGGCTGCACCAGACCGCCCGAGGCAAAGCCCTGAATGCCCGCCAGCGCGCGACCGGCCAGCGCGTGCGCAGGTGCGGACAGGTTGTTGATGGCCTCGAAGAAGCCCGCGCCGAATCGGGCGACCGCCGCCTTGTTCACCACGTACTCGCCGGGGGTGAGCATCGCCGGGACGGTGTCGGACTTCGAGATTCCGCCGCGCCGGTAGAACTCGCCCTGGTTCTGCTCCATGTAGTCGATCAGCTCGCGCTCCAGGTCTTTGCCCCAGAGCAGTGGCTGCGCCATCGCCGAGCGCCACGTCTGCTTGATGCGCTCCAGGCCCTGCCGTTCGTTGCCGGTGAGTTGCTTGCGGTCGATGAAACCTTCCAGTGCGCGGCGATCCTGCTGCGCCTGCTTGCCGTAGTTGTCCATCGTCTTGCTGCGCATATCCAGACTGACCGATGCGCCGTAGTTCCACTGCAGCCAGCTCGTGTACTCGTTCATCCCCTGCAGGCCGAGGTCGATCATCTTCAGCGCCTCGAACGCCTCGCGGTTCTTCTTGGGCCTGCTCGGCTTGTCGTTCGGATCGGCATCTGCCGCCTTGCGGCCGCCGAACATCGCCACGGGGCCGCCGCGTGCAAAGTGGGCGATCCCACCCGCCAGCCGCGAAAGCGCGCCGCTGCCGTACTTCTGCACGGCGGCCTTGCGGATGACGAAGGCCCCGGCCTCCAGCGTGCGCGGCACCGTGTCGTGGTGGCCGGAGCCGGGCACGGAACCGCCCGCCATCCGAGGAAACGCCGGAGCCACCGCGCCGCCGTCGGCAAACCGCCGGACACCACCCACCAGACCGCCCGTGGCGTTGGTTTCCACCTTCGTCACGTAGATCGTGTGGGTGCTCGAGGTGTGCATCCCGTTCAGGCTCATCACCTCGGAACGCGCGGCGTCGGCGTTGTGGCTGATCGCGTGGTGCGATTCCGTCTGGATGCGATCCAGTGCCTTGATCATCCCGTCGACATTGGTGATCGCCGCCTGCGCCTTCTCGGTGGCCACCTTCAGTTCGAACTGCGCGTTCTGGTCGGCGTAGACCTTGAGTTTGTCGAGCGCTTCCTTGGCTTTCGACACGTCGGCACCGACCGGCAGTGTCTTGCCTTCCTTCAGCAGCGCCTCGTATTCCTTGAGCTTCTTCTCCGCTTCCTGCAAATCGGCCTGGATCTGCAGCAGGTATTCCTTCTCGGCCAGCGCCTTGTCCAAATCGGCGATGGCCTTGTCGAAGCGCGTGGTGTCGGCGTCGAGCGTGACCTTCAGGCCGTTTTTGAGCTTGGCCGTGATGTCGTCGATCTGGCGCGTGGTCTCCGCCAGCGTTCGCCCGATCTCATCGCGCGCGCTGATCGCCTCGCGTGCCGCCGTCTGGTGCGCCTTGGCCTCGGCATCGAGCGTCTGGTTGAGGATTTCCTCGGACTGGCGGATGCGATCGATGGCATCGACCACGCCTTGCTTGCCCTGCGCGGCCTGTACATCGGCGTCCTTGGCCTTCTGCGCCAGTTCGGCGCGCAACTGATCGGCCTGCCGCATCAGGTCGGCGGCCTGCTGGTATTCCTGCCTGCGATAAGCCTCGCGCGACTGGGCTTCGAGCTGGGTGACCTGCGACACCGCCTGTTCGGACTGCTTGCGCGCTTCCTCGCCGCGCTTGGCTTCGTTGGTCTGGCTGCTGGCGACCTGCGCCGCCATGTCCATCGCCTTCTGCGCGAGCTGGCGCGCAAGCTCCAGTTCGCCGTTGGCCAGCGCCCGGCGCGCCTGTTCCTGCATCTCGGCGATCTGGCGCTTGCGATCCTCGGTCGCCTCGTACTCGGTCATGCCCTGACGGCGGATGTCGCGGATGCGCTCCTCCGTCGTCATCGACAACTGGCGTTTGGCCTCCTCGATGCGCTGCACTTCCGCCAAATGCCGATTGGCCTCCGCGTTGAGCGCGTCGATGTGCTGGCGGTATTCGCCCAGCGCCTGCGCCAGCGTTTGGCGCTTGGTGACGAGGATGTCGTTCTCGACGCGCTGCACGTTGGCCGCGCGCTCGGCCTCGGTTTGGCCCTGTCGCGCCGCCGCCTCGCGCCGGGCCTGCGATTCCTGATCGATCAGACCGAGCGTGTCGGTGGTGGCCTGACGGCGCAGCGTCGTCTGCTGCGTCAGCGCCTCGGTGAGCAGTTGCGTGGACTTGGTGATCTTGGCGGTTTCGGATTGCTGGGTGCGCTCCAGCTCCGCCTTTTCCTGGTCGTAGCGGTTCTTCACCGCCAGCACCTGCTGCGCGAGAGCGGCCTCGACCTGCGCGGTCAGCCCCTTGTAGGCCTCGGCCATCTTCGCGGTGGCGTCGGTGACCGTGGCCTGCGCCTTGCCGACCGACTGCTCGACCTCGCCCAGACGTCCCTTGAGCTTCTCCAGCGCGCCGTGAACCGCCTCGATGCCGCGCCCGACCGCTTCCTGCGTGCCTTGCCGCACGGCCTCGAGCCGCTTGGCGGTCTCCTCAGCGGCGGTGGCGGCGGTGTTCATCGCGCCTTTCGCCGCGTTCGCGCCTTCGGTGGCGTCGGCGTACATCTCGGCGAAGATGCGATTCATCTCCGTGAGGCGTTCCTGCTGGCGCTTGGTGGCCTCGGCGATGGTGTCGGACGTGAAGATCGCGGCGAACACTTCCCAGCGGAAGCGCAGGTGCTCGATGCCCGTCATCAGCACCTGCACCATGAAAATGCCCGCCTTGCGGACGATCTCGAATTTCTCCGACAGCCAGGTGCCGATCTCCCAGCCGATGATGGCCGCGCCGAGCACGGCGAAGGCCACGCGCAGCTTGCCGACCGTGGCAATGGCACTCGACAGCGACAGGTTCGCCGTCGCCCACGCCGCCGCCGTGGTGCTGGCCGCCGTCACTGCCGCCGCGCCCGCCGTCTGCCACGCGATGATGAGCGCCGGGATCAGCCGGTAGACCAGCACCGCAAGGCCAACCTCGGCGATGCGCTGCAGCCACTTCATCACCGTGTCGAGGTTGTCCGCGAGCCACGTCAGCGCCTTCGCGAGCTTTTCGGTGAAGCCGGTCGATTCGTCCAGGCGGCTGATCCACTGGCCGAAGGCGTTGGACAGGCGCGTGAAGGACTGGCTGACCGTCACCGGCAGTTGTGCGTACTCGGCAGCCAACTTGTCCTTCTGGCTCATCAGCGCGTTGACCACCACGTCGGCGGTCAAGCGTCCTTCCTCTGCCAGTTTGCGCAAGCGCCCGATGGGCACGTTCAGGCCGTCGGCCAGCGCCTTGGCCAGACGCGGGCTGTTCTCGACGACGGAGTTGAATTCCTCGCCTCGCAGCACACCCGCAGACAGCGCCTGACCGAACTGCAGGAGGGACGACTGCGCCTCGGTGGCCGAGGCACCCGAGATGCGCAGCGCCTGCGAGATGCTTTCTGTGATGGTGAGCGCGTCCTTCTGCTCGCCGCCCAGCATCCGCACCGCCTGCTGCAGCTTGCCGTAAAGGGTGGCGGTTTCCTGGATCGGCACGCCGATGCGCTGCGCGATGGCGAACAGTTCCTTCTGCGCGACTGTGTACTCGCGCTGGCCCGCCGTGGCGAGTTTCAGGCGCGCGGACATCATGTTCCACGCGTCGGCGATCTGGACGATCTCCTGCAGCTTGCCCGCCGCCCAGTTGATAGTGAGGAAGGCCAGCAGTTGGGTCTTGGCCTTGCTGATCTGGTCGCCGAAGGCCGACACCCCAGCCTTGACCTCGGCCATCCCGGCGGCGGCCTTGTCGCCTGCGGTTTTGGCGCTGGAGCCTAGCCCGCCGAGGCTGCGCTCGGCGTTGGTGATGGCGCGCTTGAGCCCTTCGTCCGCGCCTTCGAGCGCGACGAGGATGGAAATGCGGTTCGCCATCTCAATCCACCTGCCGCAACTGCTTCTCGATGCGTGCGGTGAGGCGCGGGATGCGCCCGGCGACGATGCGCTCCACTTGAAGCCGCTTCTTGAGCTGCACGCGTGGCACCAGTACGGCAATGGGCACGTCCGCGCCGCGCTTGAGCTTCTTGATGCCCTCGGCCTTGCGGTAGCGGCGCTTGAAGCCCGACAGAGGCCGGTCGTGTTCCTTGATGTTCTCGGCCATCAGCACGATGTTCCCCTTGGCGTTCTTGATGAAGTAGGCGTTGCCGCCGCGCATCAGCTCGGCGATCTGCGCCTTGAAGCGTTTGCGGCCCACGCGCCCGTGCAGCGGGATCAGCATCCGGCCACCGATCACGCCGCCACGCTCGTGGATGCCCGACCACGGGATGCGCGAGCCGACGTAGAGCGCGGGCAGCCGGTTCTTGTCCTTGTCGAGCACCTTCGCGGTGAAGCCTTTGACGAAGGACTTCTTGACCACCGCCATCTGGCCCGCGACGTGGCTGCGCACGTCCTGCTTGAGCTCGGCCGCCTCGCTGGCGATGCCGCGCGCGACCGCCTTCTTGACCTTGTCGCGGAACTCGCCGCCCCAGCGGCGCAACTGCGCCTGCGCGGCCTTGCTATCGATGCGGATCGAGATGCGCACGGTCTTGGAGCCTGTCGAGGGTCTGGTCGAGGTGACGCGAATCGCCGCGCGCGCCGATGGCGATCAGCGAGAGCAGCCGCGCATCGCGCGCGGCGTCCTCCCGCGCGGTGGCGGCAGCGAAGCCGCGCACCTGCGCCAAGGTGTAGTCGAGGATGTCCGGCAGCCGGTGGCCGTGATTGATCAGGTGCTGGACGGCGTCGAACCAGCCGCCACCGTGCTCGCCTGCGCCATCAGGCCGCCCATTTCTCCGTTCAGGCGCGGCATCACCGTCCGTGTAAAAAAATCCGCGTTCACCTCGATCACCTTCGCCGCCAACAGAATCGCTTCGTCGGCTGCCAGCTCGTCGACCCACGCACGCGGCTTGCCGATGGCAATCGACACCGCCGTCAGCAGGTCGTCGCCGCGCTCGCCGAACAGCGTCAGCCAGTCGATGCCGCGATCATCCGCACGGCCGATCTGCTGCATCACCGGCGTGATCGCACGCAGAAAGGCGGGCATCTGCCCGACCTTGAGCGGCTTGATGGCCAGCGGCTCGCCGTCGATGACCAGCTCCACCGCCTGCGGGATGAGGGTTTCCAGATCGCTCATTGCAGCCCCCATCACAGTTGCACGATGCGGCCGAACTGGCCGAGCACCGCGTCGTAGGGCTTGGTGGTGTCGGCCAGGAGCGAGCCTTCCAGCTCGAACTTGTTGTACTCGTCCGAGATGAAGGAGATCTCCTTCAGCGGATCGAAAGCGACGCGGTACAGCTCGACCAGCACCTTGGCGTTGCCCTGCGCGGTGTTGATGCCTTCCAGCCGCAGATACCGCTCCGGCACCGACTGCGTGAAGATGCCGATCTCGGTGGCCGCGCCGTAGGTGTAGGCCGCCTTAAACGGCGCAGTGAAGCCGGTGGTATCCAGAAACTGGAGGGCACCGAAATCGTTGTCCACGGTGTAGTTCGTACCTGCGACCAGCGTCGCGGGCGTGCCCGCCGAATCGGTGACCACCACCGCCGACAGCTTGGGGTGCGCGAAGAAGTAGCGGTCGCCGACCACTGGCGTCGCGCCGCCAATAGTTTCGGCAGTGACCGAGCCGGTGGTGCCGGTGACGTGGTTGCCGTAGAGCGCCAGCGCGAGGTTCTCCTTCGTGAACTCCTCGATGGTGAGGTTTACGGTGGCCGACTTCTGCTTGACCATCCGGTGATCCAGCGAACGCTGGCCGGTCTGGCTCTCGTAGTGCTCCAGAACGTCGGTCTTGAGCGAGAGCTTCAGCTCGGCGACGTTGCCGGGCGAGCGCACCTCGATGGGAAGGCCGTCGATATCGCGCTTGCCGAGGAAGACGCGGCCTTGAAACGATGCATAGGTGCTCATGATTTGGATTCCTTGCGTGGGGTGGTGATGGGTCGGGTGGGTTCGATGGGCACGCAGTCACCGTCCGGTGGCGGCTCTCCAGTGCGATTCAGGACGGGCTGGCGGTCGTGGCGCGCGATGCCGTTGGCGATGAGCCAGTCGGCAGTGCCGCTTTCCACGTCCAGCCGTACGCCCGCCTTGCAGGGTTTGCCCTCGTGGGTGTGCGGGCGGGTCAAGACGATGTGGGTCATGGGTGTCATCCCTTGGTTGAAAGATCGGTGTCGAGCGTCCGGTAGGTGATCGCGTAGCGCGCCGGGATCGCAGCGGCGACCGCGTCGGCGTCCTCCACGTCCCACTCGCAGTCCAGTTCGCGGATGCCCAAGGCAAGGTCGCCCAGATTCCGGTCGGCCAGCAGCGCAGCGTGGGCGGCGGTGAGCAGCCGGTCGGCTTCGGTTTCCGGAATCGCAGACGGCACCGCGCGCGCCAGCGCAACGAGGCGCACGGTCAGTTCGCGCGTGACCCGGTCGTTGGCGCGCTCGGTGATCTGCTCGGACTCGGGGAACACCACCAGCGCCGGGGATTGCTCCCGGCTGATGGCCACCGTGGGCGAGCGGTGCAGCGTGGCCCCGAGCGACTCCACCGGGGTGCGGACAGCGTCGAGCACCGCGAGCAGAATCTGCTCGCGGATCGAGTGGGCTGCCATCGGTCAGAGCCTCGTGAGCTTGGCGCGCATCTCCGAGCCGTCGGCCACGGCCCGGACATCGCGCACCTGATAGGTCGCGCCGTCGATCTCGACCACCTCGCGCGCCGCGAGGCCCACAAACACCGACGCCGGATAGGTGATCGCGTAGTCGGTATTCAGGGCCAAGCCGTCGAGGATGGTGTCGTCCGGTGCGGAGAATCTGACCGGATGCTGCTCGGCGGTCGAGCCGCCCGAGGGCTGCCAGCGGCAGTCCTTGAGCAGCCCCGCGTTCGTCGCGGCGGCATAGACCTGCTCGACGAGGCCCATCACGCGATCTCCAGCTTCACCAGCAACTGCGGACGGTGGCACAGCGGCAGCGGGTTGGCCTGCGTGTGCAGGTCGGTACCCCGGTCGAACTTGCGCGGCTCCTGCTTGGCGTACAGCGGCAGCGCCATCGTGTTGGCCGTCTCGTTGAAGTCGGCGGGCGCGTAGTAGGTGGCGAAGGTGTCCATCGTGCCCAGCGGGAACGCATGGCCCTCGTCCTCCTCGACGAAGCGGCGCACGCTGCCGCCGGGTGCGGTTGCGCGACCGCGATGCTCCTCGAAGGTGATGCCACAGAAGCTGAAGCCGGAGCGCATGTCGGTGCGCAGCGCCTGACCGTCCTGCCAGCGCTCGTAGGCCGCGATGACGTCGTCGTGCGTCGTGAGCGCCTCGAAGAAGTCCTTGCCGACCAGGACGTGGATGCCGGTCATCCGTTCGCCCTGCAGGCTGTCCTCGACGTAGCGCAGGAGATCGCGGCAGGCCTTGCCGACATCGAAGTCACTGTCGTGCGCGGCGATGTCCCACGCGAAGGTCTGCGGCGTGATGCCGAATTCGGTGAAGAGGTTGTAGATCACGCTGCCGTCGGCATCGAGGATCAGCCCCTTGAGCGCGCCGAAGCGCAGGTGCTCCAGGGTGATCGCGTGCTTGTTGCGCATCGTCTGCAGGTGCTGCGCCATCACGCCCGCAACCGTCTGCAACTCCGACTCCGAGCCGAAGGCGCGGATGCCTTGCACCTCCTCGGGCAGCACGACGTCGTCGTGCGGGATGTGCGGGATGTGGAACGAGCGCACGTTGCGCTGGCCGCGTACGCCGACCGTGCCGGGCGAGCCCACGGGCATCGTCGGCAGCAGCGTCAGCACGCCGTTCTGCTGCTCGACGATGATCGAGCGGAAGCGCTGCGGGCGGTCGACGAACAGCCCCATCTGGGCCAGACGGTCGTAGTTGTTGGGCAGGATGTTGATGGCGGCGGTCAGCGCCGACATCGAAAACGCCGGGTTCTCGAAGATGTTCTGCATGGTCAGACTCCTTGGCGGACGAGGACGCCCAGCGCCTTGAGCTGGGCAATGGCCGCCAGTTGCTCGGCGGAGGTGATCGCGGCGGGCCACGCGAGCGCGTGGTCGGAAACGATGGCGTGACGCACGATGAGCAGGCCATCGGTGCGATCAGCGGCGCTCGCGTCGCAGGGCTGGATCAGCACGCCTGCGGCGACCTGCGTGCCGTCTTCGGCGGACGGGTCGAACTGCTTGACCTTGCCGTTGGCGGTGACGACGCCGACCACCGTGCCCAGCGTCAGGTTCTGGCCGGAGGCGACGGTAACGCGGTCACGCGAGTAGAGGTTGGGCGCTTCGAACTTGAGCAGATCGCCCAGGTTCATGGATTCGGTGAGGACGGTCGGCATTTCAGATCTCCTTCTTCAGTGCAGACGACTGCGCCGCGAGGTTCCGGGCGGCATCGATCAGCGGATTGCTGGGTGCGGGGCGGGTGGCGTCAGGCGCGATGCGACTGACGATTTCGGGACTGGCGTCGGCCTTGGCCGAGAGCAGCTGGCTGCGCACCTTCGCGGGCGCGGTGTTGGCTTCGAGGAAGCCCGCGATCAGGTCGGCGCGACCGGCGAGCGTGCAGGTCTGCGCGATCTCGATGGCGTCGGCCACGTTCAGCGCGGCGGCGGCGGACGGTTGAGCAGGATGGCCAGCAGGATCAGCAAGAGGCCGATCAAGAGCAGCGGGGTCGGATCGTTCATTCATGGAAGACTCCATCGGGTGGTTACAGAAAGAGCCCGCCCGCGTGGCCGCAGCCATCGGAGTCGGGTTGGGGGAAACGGATGCGAAGAGCTGGGTGAGCGCGTCGTCGAAGGTGCCGATGGCATCGGCCAGGCCCATGGCGACGGCGGCCTGCCCGAAGAACAGCCCGGCTTCGGTGTCACGCACGGTGGAGGCCTCGATGCCCCGGTGGCGGGCCACCGTCTCGACGAACAGGCCGTAGATGCGATTCACCTCGGCCTTCAAGAAGGCGTGGGCTTCGCTGGAAATCGGCGCGTGCGGGTTGAGATCGTTCTTGCGGTCGCCCGCGAACACGGCGGTGTAGTGAATGCCGTCCTGCGCGTCCTTCTCGGACTGGTCGACGTGCATCGCAATGACGCCAATCGAGCCGACACCACCGGTGCGCGAGACGAACACCCGGCTGGCGGCGGACGCCAGTGCGTAGGCAGCCGAGAAGGCCATGTCATTGGCCACCGCCCAGACCGGCTTGATTTGGCTGGCGGCGCGGATGCGGTCGGCCAGATCGAACACGCCGCCCGATTCGCCACCGGGCGAATCGATGTCGAGCAGGATGGCCAACACCGCCGGATTGCCGAGGGCGGCGTCGAGTTGTGCGGTCAGACCCGCGTAGCTGGTCAAACCCGACTCGGCTTCCAGTCCCACGGTGCGGCGCACCAGCGTGCCGTGGATGGGGATGACGGCCACACCGGGCGGTGATCCGAATGTGGCGCTGCTGTCACGTTGGGGCGGCGTGTAGCCGGGGGCTGCTGCCAGATCGGAAAGGCCGACCCGGGGGCCGAGCACGGCCAGGATCACGTCAAGTTTCGGGCGATGAATCGCCAGCGGCACGCCAAAAAGGCGCGCCGCCAGGTGCGGCAGCAAGGTCATGGGGAATCCTTCAGGCAGTCGACGTGCTGCCGGATGCGTCGGTGGCGACAGCGTTGCGGTTGGGTTCCGCGCTGCCGCCGTCCTTCGACGTGTAGCGAGCGTCGGAATCGAAGATCAGGCCGAGGTCGTCGGCGCGCTTGTTGTCGGCGGCGATCTCGCGGTCGACGTCCTCGGCGTCGTAGCCGAAGGCCGAGATGGCTTCCGAGCGCGACATCAGGCCTGCGCGGATCGCCAGCAACATGGCCTTGAACTCCTTCTCCGGATCGACCCACTGCCAGCCCTGGGGAATCCACTTCACCGCGAGGTACTGGCGGCGACGGGCTGGCCCGCCACGCGCGAAACCCGGTGCATCCAGTGCCCCGGCGAGCACCGCCTGCTTCATCCACGCCGCCCACACCGGGCGGCACATCTGATGCACCAGCACGCCGTGCTGCACCATCTCGCAGCGACGCCGGAACTCCAGCATTCCCGCCCGGATGGACGAGTAGTTCACGCCGGTCAGATCTCCCGTGAGTTGCTCGTAGGTCACGCCCAAGGCGGCGGCGACCGCACGGAACTGCGTGCGCAGGAACTCGCCGTAGGAGCCACCCACGTCGGCGGGATCGGAGAACTTGATGTCCTCACCCGGTTCCAGCAGTTGCAGCGTGCCGGGCTCCAGTCCGGCGAGCGCGACGCCGCTGTCGTCGGCAGCGCCTTCGCCCATCAGGTTGTCCTCCGGGTTGGCGCGCGTGACGAAGCCCGCGAACATCGCGGCGGTCTTCTTGCGCACCAGCTCGGCGTCGTCGTACTGATCCAGTTCGTTCAACTTGACCAGCGCGCGCGATAGCCACGGTTCGCCGCGAATCTGGCCGGGTCGCAGCACGCGGTAGAGGTGGATGACCTCGCGCGCGTCCACGCGCACCGTGTCCATCCCGCCCTGGCCGGACATTGGCGCGAGCCGACCGTCTTCCGGATGCGAGCGGTACAGGTGGTAGGCCACGCGCCGCCCCATCGCGTCGAACTCGATGCCCGAGCGCACCACGTTGCCGGACGGAAGATCGGTGTTGAGCGAGATCGGCAAGTGCTCCGGCTCCAGCAGTTGAAGCTGCAAGGGCACCGAAAGGCCATCCTCTGGACGGCGTGGTCGCAGCCGGATCAGGCATTCGCCGCCTTCGAGCATCGCCCGGCACGCGAGCGACTGCAGGCCGTAGAAATCGGTCTGACCCGCCGCGTCGGCTTCTTCGACCCAATCGCGCCACAGCGCCTGCACCTCGGTCTTGAAGCCCTCGTCGTCCGAGAGACTCTGCGGCTTGATGCCGGTGCCGACCGCGTTGGCGACGAAGGCTTCGATGCCTGCCTGCGCCCACGCATTGCGGCGCACGAGATCGCGGCTCTTGACCCGAAGCTCGTTGCTGGTGGCCAGCATCGCGGCGACAGCACCCGGGTTGCCGGGCATCCACGCCAGCGCGCGGCGTCCACGGCCTGCGGCTTCGTGTACCGGTGGGCCGAACAGCCCTTGCCGGAGCTTGGAGAGCCACGTCATCAGAAGCCCTTCGCCGTTGTGACGCGGATCTGGCGCTTGGGCGTGCCGCTGCCGCGCGCGATTTCGGCCTCGACCGTGCGGATCGCGGCCTGCAGTTCGGCGACGGTGCGGTACTCGACCGTCTTGTCGCCGAAGCTCACGCGGTGCTCGCCGGTGGCCAGCGCCCGTTGAAGCGCTTCGAGTTGGGTTTGGGTGTAGCTCACGGTGTCCTCATCGGCTTATTGGTCGGTTGAGCCAGCGGCTCTTGATCACGCGCCGACCGGCAGCGCGGTTGCCAGAAACAGCGAGGCCACCGCTTTGGGTGGCCTCGTTCAATTCGATGTCGCTCAGCGGCGGTGGCTCATCTGGTGGGGGAGCCACCCCGAGTTGTCGCTCCAGCTCGCGCCAGTGGCGCTCCTCAAAGCGATCCAGGCCCGCCGCCGCAGCAGCGGCGCGGGCGTAGACGTAGCAGTCGAGCGCCTCATTGCGCTCGCGCATCTTTTGCCACTCGCGCACTGGGAAGCCGTTGCGGTCGCGGCGGGTGATCAGTTGCTCGGCGCAGAGCTGCTGGACGAACTCGGCGTCGATCTTGGGCAGGTGGATGAAGCCTGCGGGGTACGTGGTGGTGACGCCGTCCTCGCTGACGTCGGCCGCCTTGCGCAGGTTGTTGTACAGCTCGAGCTTGGCGATGCCGACCGCGACCGTGAACACCTTGATGCCCCGGCGCAGCCGCTTGCCGTCACGCGAGACATCGACCGCCGTCGGCGTGCCGATCAGTGCTGCGCCGCGCGGCACGCCCTTGACCGGCATCACCCGCGCGTCGTGGCTGGCGCGCACAAAGGCGTAGGCCTCCTGCGTCGCAAAGCCGGTGTCGAGCGCAAAGCGCGCCAGCGGCATTGCCGTCCCGCTGGCGTGCGTCCAGTGCTCATCCAGCATCTCGGTCAGCCGCTGCCACACCGCATCCCGCGCGGTGTCGCCCATCAGCACGCGGTGTTCGACCAACCACGCTTCCTTACCGCGACCGAAGGCCCAGACCGAGGCCTCGATGCGATCCTTCTGCACGTCCGCGCCGCCCACCAGGAGCAGACCGCCCAGCGGCACGCTGCCCAGCCGATAGTCCTCGCGGCGTTCGATCAGCCGCTGCCAGTCCGGCGTCTCGCCTTCCTCGACCCAGGTCTCGCCGAGTTCGGTGTTCTTGAAGGTCTTGATCGCTGCCGCCGATCCTGATTCCTTGCTGACGGCCGCCTCCCACGCGGCGGCGATATCGCGCCACGCGCGCCAGCCCACCGGCGAGTAGAGGCTCGACAGGTGAAAGCCCGCTGTCCGTTGAGTTTCGTTGCCCGTGCCCTCGGCCATCGCGCGCCATTCACCGTGTTCGAGCATCCACGTCTTGTGGTGCTCGGCAATGGCGGTGTCGCAGGATTCGCAGATGTAGGCCGCCGTCGCAGGCAGCCCCCTGTCCCAACGCAACTGCTCGAAGTGCAACCACTGCCGGTGTGAGCAGTGCGGGCACGGCACGAAGTAGCGACGCTGGTCGCTGGCTTCGTATTCGCGCTCGATGGCGGACACGCCGGAGATCGTCGGCGTGGAGACGATGAAGATCTTGCGCCGCGCGAAGGTGCGCGTGCGCGCCTCCGCCAGCGAGATCGCATCGCCTTCGCCCTCGACGTCCAGCGGATAGCCGTCCACCTCGTCGAGGAACAGGTAGCGCACCGGCATCGAGCGCAGGCCGACGGCGCTGTTCGCACCGGTCATCACCAGCACGCCACCCCGGAACTCCTTGCCCAGAATCGTGTTGCCCGAATCGCGCGAGCGCGCCGGGGCGATCAGTTCCGCCAGCGCCGCCGACTCCTCGATCAACGGATCGATCCGTTGCTTCGAGTTGCGCTTGGCCATTTCCACGGTCGGCCACACGGCCATCATCGGGCCGGGCGCGTGGTGGATGACGTAGCCGATCCAGTTCGAGCCCATCTCGGTCGCGCCCAACTGCGCGGCCTTCATGAACACCACGCGCTCGACCGGTGAGGTCGGCGACAGGCAATCCATGATCGCCTTCAGGTACGGCGTGCGGCTGGTGCGCCAACGGCCCGGTTCGGCGGACGCCTTGCTGGACAGCATCCGGTGCCGATCCGACCACTCCGACACGGTGAGCAGCGGATCGGGCGTCAAGCCTTCGCGCCACGCGCGTTCGATCTCCGCCGCGCCGTCGTAATCGATATCCATCAGTCCACGCGCGGGCGCAGGTCGCCCAGCTCCTGCAAGTGTTCACGCACGGCCGCATCCAGCGCGACGTGCATCGTGTGCGGCTCCATGCCGAGCTTGGCGGCCATCTGCGCCGAGATGCGCGCGGGCCAGTTGAGCCACGCATCGCGCTCGGCGCGCGCCAGCTTGAAGACGTGCGCGATGGCCTGATGGCGGTCGACCAGCTCGCCCTTGAGCCGCGCCAGCCGCACCTTGTTGGTCTGCGCCTTGACCACCTCGTTGACGGTGCGCGCCTGCAGCAGCGACGCGCCGCCCGTGGGCAGGGTGGCCTGGCCGTCGCCCTGCGGGGCCACGGTCGCGGCGCCCGCTGCGTCCGGCGGCACGGCGGCCCTGACGGCGCGCACACGCGTGCCGGTGCGCGGAGCTTCGGTATTGCGCGCCCACTCGGCGTCGGCGCGCTCCGGGTCAACGGTTCCGTTGGCCTCCGGCGTGATGCGTCCGGCCGCGATGGCCTTGCGCACCGCCGCGTCGGAGACGCCCCGGTGGCGCGCGTAGGCGCGAATCGAGATTCCCATCGTCACCTTCTTCAATCATTCGTTCGCTCATTTGCCAGTTCACCTTCGGATTGAGCTTGGCTTCCATCGGGAACAGCGCGTTCATCACGTCACGCCAACCACACCCCCGAGAGGAACACGCCATGAACCAGATCGACACCCTCCTGACCCAGATCGCCCAGAAGCATCTCGGCATCGAAACCCTGCAAACGCGCAGCGCGGACAGCCTCGACTTCCACGACACGACGGTGTGGTGCCTCAAGGACGCGCTGGAGGCGGCCTTCAAGGCGGGCGTCGAACTTGGCGCATCGATGCCGAAGGCCACGGAAGCGGAGATCGCCAAGGGCTGATCGAGAAGCAACAGAGCCAAGCAGATATCGCTTGGCTTGCCTCCCGAACAGCGCGTTCATCACATCGTCATCAACCACCCCGAGGAGCAGCAAATGACCACCACCCAACTCACCCCGGCCCAGCACGCCATCCTCGCCAAGGCCATCAACAGCAGCGGCGACAAGATCGACTGGTTCCCCGACAACATCAAAGGCGGCGCGCGCAAGAAGGTGCTCGAAGGCATGTTCAACCGCGCCCTGATCACGCCCGATGGCGAGGGCTGGCGCGTCGCCGCCGAGGGCTACGACGCGATGGGCATGCCGCGCCCAGGCACCCAGCGGCAACCCTTGCCCGAAGTCGAAGCCGAACTGGAGAAGGACGTCGTCGCCGCCGAAGCGACGTGGGCCAAGCCCCGCACCCGCGAGAACAGCAAGCAGGCCGAGGTCGTCCGGATGCTTCAGCGCCCCGAGGGCGCGACCATCCGCCAGATCTGCGAGGCCACCGGATGGCAGCAGCACACGGTGCGCGGCACCTTCGCCGGAGCCTTCAAGAAGAAGCTTGGCCTGACCATCACGTCGGACAAGGAACAGGGCGGCGAGCGCATCTACCGCGTGGCTTGAAAAGAGTTCGAGCCGGAGGCCACAAAGAGCTTGGCTTCCGGCGTGGACAGCGCGTTACTTCAATCATCGCAACACACCCACGAAGGAGCACGAAATGAGCAACGCCAACATCCCCGCAACCCGCAACGAAGGCTGGGGTTTCTGGGGCACCATGAACGAGCACGCCGCCACCGCTTGGCCGATGGCGATGACCGCCGTCGCCGACGCCACGGGCGAAGACCAGGACACCATCCGCGCATTCCTCGACAGCCGGTTCGGACGCCACTACGCGGATGAAGTCCACAACGGCCTCTACGTCGGCAAGACCCTCAAGGACGCCATCGACGCCGCCACGCAAACGTGGATGGGCTGGACGATTGGACGCCAGACAGCCAAGGACTACGGCATCCCGCGCGGGCTGCCTTACCTCACGGGCTTCGTGATCCACTGCGGCATCATCGAGGAGCAGGAAGCCGCCTGAACGGGCTCAACTGATTTCCGCAGGCTGCGCCGCGCTCGACGCGGGTGCTGCCTTCTTTCCGGTGTAGTCCTCCCACCGCCGCACGATCACATCGGCGTACTTTGGATCGAGTTCGATCAGGCGCGCAATGCGCCCGGATTTCTCGGCGGCGATCAGCGTCGTGCCGGAACCGCCGAAGGGATCAAGCACCACGTTGCCCGGACGGCTGGAGTTGCGCAGCGCGCGCTCGACCAGTTCCACCGGCTTCATCGTCGGGTGCAGATCGTTCTTCTGCGGCTTCTTGATGTTCCACACATCGCCCTGGTCGCGGTCGCCGCACCAATGGCGCTGCGCGCCCTCGGGCCATCCGTAGAGGATCGGCTCGTACTGGCGCTGGTAGTCGGCGCGGCCGAGCGTGAAGGTGTTCTTCGCCCAGATGATGAAGGTCGACCACTTGCCACCGGCAGCGCGGAACGCGGCCTGCAGCGTGTCGAGTTCGCTCGACGACATCGCCACGTAGATGCCGCCACGGCAATGCGCCACCGTGGGCGTCAGCGCGGCCAGCAGGAAGTCGTAGAAGCCGTCGCCCAGGTTGTCGTTCAAGATCGCGCGATCCTTGCCGCGCATCTTGTCCTTGGCGCTGTTGGCGTAGTTCACGTTGTACGGCGGGTCGGTGAAGACCATGTCCACCGG
Organism: Burkholderiaceae bacterium; assembly: GCA_030123545.1. Classification (NCBI taxonomy): domain Bacteria; kingdom Pseudomonadati; phylum Pseudomonadota; class Betaproteobacteria; order Burkholderiales; family Burkholderiaceae; species Burkholderiaceae bacterium. Next base: position 2,719,075 of record CP126124.1, read on the forward strand.
CTCGCCGTCGAGCAGCGCTTCGTAGCTCGCCGCCACGGTCGCATCGCCGCACAGCAGCCGGTGCGGGCCGAGCTGCCAGACATCGCCGGGCCGGGACACTGGCGTCTCGCCGATCTCGGGCACGGCGTCCTCGTCGGTCTGGCCGTCGTTGATCGGCTCATCGCCCGCCATCAATTCGGCCAGCGCGTCGGCATCGAAGCCGGTGATGTCGAGGTCGAAGCCTTCTTCCTGCAAGGCATCCAGTTCGACGCGCAGCAAGTCGTCGTCCCACGCCGCGTTCTCGGCGATGCGGTTGTCGGCGATGACGAGCGCGCGGCGCTGCGTCGGCGTCAGATGGTCGAGCACGACCACCGGCACCACGGCGAGGCCGAGCCTCTGCGCTGCGGCGAGTCGTCCGTGACCGGCGACGATCACGCCGTCGCTGCCCGCGAGGATGGGGTTGGTGAACCCGAACTCCACGATGCTGGCGGCGATCTGCGCCACCTGCGCGTCGCTGTGCGTGCGCGCGTTGCGCGCGTAGGGCACGAGCTTGGCGGTCGGCCACTGCTCGATCTTTTCGGCGAGCCACGAGTGGGTCATGCCGTGACCTCCTCGATGCGCTCGGCTTCGACCTCATCGAAGCTCTGGCCCGATTTTCCATCCGTGCTCTCCAGCAGCGTGACGGCGACTTCGGGATGGTTCTGCCGGAAGCGCCGGATGGCGACATCCACGTACTCCGGCGCGATCTCGACCGAGCGGCAGATGCGCCCGGTGCGCTGCGCGGCCAGCATCGCGCTGCCGCTGCCGCCAAAGGGTTCGAACACGATGTCGCCCGCGTCCGTATAGGCCTCGATGACGAACTCCGGCAGCGCCACCGGAAACACGGCCGGGTGGTCGATGTCCTGGCCGATCTTGCCCTTGTGGCGCATCACGCGGATCACCGAGTCGGGGATACGGGTGTCCTGTGTCGGCTGGCCCTTGTGCGTCCAACCGCCCACCTCGCCATCCTTACCGCGCATTGCCGTGGACGAACCATCGGCGCGCAGGTGTGATTCCTGCCCGGCGTGCTTGCAGGGCACGATCTTGTTCGGCTTGCGGCTTTCGCTGTTGAAGTGGAAAACGAACTCGAAGCTCGGGGCGAAGCGTCCTGCCCAGTCGCCGGGCATCCCTGGACCCTGATCCCAGACGTACCACGCGAAGCGCCGCCAACCTTGTTGACGCATCCAGGATAACCAGCCGTCCCAATACGGGATCACCTCGTTGTCGCGGTGGATCAGGCCCAGGTTGACCAGCACCTGACCGTCGCCTGCCATCGGCAGGTGCGCGAACACGCCACGCATCAGGCCATCCCAATCGGAGATGCCGCCGGAGGTGTAGTCGCGCTGGTTGCCGTAGGGAGGCGAGGTGAAGCACAGGCGAGAGAGGTCACCCTGCATCAGTGCAGCGATCACGTCCCGGTCGGTGGCGTCGCCACAGATCAGGCGGTGCGCGCCGATGGCCCAGACATCGCCGGGGCGAGACACCGCCACGACGGGTGCTTCCGGCACGTCGTCTGCGGCATCCGGTTCCTCGGTGTCCGGCTCTGCGTCGGCATCGGCATCGGTCACGCCACCGGTGAGCAGTGCCTCAATCTCGGCATCCTCGAAACCGGTCAGAGCGAGGTCGTATCCCGCCTCGGACAGATCGGCCAGCTCCAGGGCCAGCATCTCCTCGTCCCAGCCCGCATCCAGTGCCAGCCGGTTGTCGGCGATCACCAGTGCCCGCTTCTGCGCGACGGTCAGATGGGCCAGTTCGATCACCGGCACCTGATCGAGCCCGAGCTTGCGCGCAGCGGCCAAACGCCCGTGCCCGGCGATGATGCCGTTGTCGCCATCGACGAGGATCGGGTTCGTCCAGCCGTACTCGACGATGCTGGCCGCGATCTTGGCGATCTGGCTCTCGGCGTGCGTGCGCGGATTGCGGGCGTAGGGAATCAGCGCCTCGACCTTGCGGTACTCGACGTTGAGCGTGTTCAAAGTGGAAGTCCCAAAAGCAAAACCCGCCGAGCGTTGCCGCCGGGCGGGTTGAGTGAATGAAGGTTCTGGTGGGGTGGTAACTGCGCCTGGGGGTGGTAACCGGAGCCGGTAACCTGCCGACTGGTAACCTTGCCCGCGCCCTGACGCTAAAAAAGCGTCGCGCTCGCGCCCCCCGCATTGGATTCTGGCAAGGAAGGACCCCTTTTGCCTTGGGCCGCTCGCCGAATCGTCACCGCTGTCCAGAAGATAGCTGAAATACTACCCCCGACCGGGGTGATTTGTTGCAGCCTCGGCCAGCGTCAAAAGGGACAAACGCCGGAAACGAAGGACAAACGCGGCAAGCATTACCCGGCTTGGCCTACGATTTTGGAAGGCGCACGGATGCCTTCGCTGTTGAGCTTTTCGGCCACGATCTCCAGCGCCCGCTGCCAGCGACGCCACGCCGTCGTTCGGTCGCAGGCAAAGCGGATCGTGATGTCTCGCCAGCCGTAGCGCTTGGCGCGCATCCACACAAGGTGGCGCTGCTCGATCTCCAGCCACTGCACCCACTTCATCGTCTCCAGCATCCGGTCGATGGCTTCGGGTGTGGGTGGGAACGGTCGATAGACGTGCTCGTCGGCTGCGAACGTCTCCCACTCCTTGCGCACGATGACAGGCCACGTGTTGAAGTAGCCCTGCACACGCACAGGGGGCAGGCGTCGTCCGGTGCTGGCGGCTTCCTCGAAGCGGACCGCCACATTCTCAATCGTCCACTCAGTCATGACGCGCCCCTCCGTACAAGCGCTCGCCAATGCGACGCACGATCTCTCGCTCGATGAAGTCCAGACGTTCGTCGGACGCGTTGACCACCAGGATGTGCTGATCACGCCAGCCACGTTCCTTGATGGCGTCCAGATCGGTGGCCTGGGGTTGCAGCCGCCCGAGGGGGCAGCGGTACCGCGGTGTGGGAACTTTCACGTCACACCTCCTGGCCGTCGTCGTGATGCTGGATCGCCCAGTGCAGCAGCGCCAGGGCATCGGCCTCGTTGTCGTCGACAGGCGCGTGCCCGCGCGCGGTGACGGAAGCGATCACATCGTCCTTGCCAGCGTTGCCCTTGCCCGTGGCGTGCTTCTTGATCGTGCCGACAGGCACGCCTTGGTACGGGATCTGGTGGTGCTCGCACCACGCCGTGAGCGTGGCAAGGAAACCGCCGTAGGCGTGGGCAGCATCGGTCGAGACGTGGCGACGCACCTCTTCGAAGTGCAGGCAGTCGATGCCACTGGTGACGGCCTTCAGTTCGGTGAGCCAGCGTTTGAAGCGCAGGAAGCGCATTCCGCCGCCTTCGAAGCGCTGCGGCCGGAAGCTCTCGGAGCCGCTCGTGATTTGGCCGTCACTGCCGCGCAGTGCCCAGCCGGTGGTGGTGCCCAGATCGAGGGCGAGGATGGTCGTGGTCATGGTGTCAGTCCTTATCTGGTGCGGATCTGACGCAGCTGACACTTCGTGACGAAACTCTCCATGAGGCGCGCGCACACGCGCACGCGTAGGGGTTACGACAAACTGCGTCAGCTGCGTCAGACCACGTGGTTTTCATAGGGGTCAGTTGTCCGCGTAGGGGGTGTAGGCAGGGGTCGGCGGGTGCTTGAGGCCAATGCCCTGAAACCCGCGCACGCCCATCCCGTTGCGCCATTTGTCCAACCCGCGTGTGATGAGCAGATCGGAAAAGCGGCGTTGTGCGCCGACAAACTCGCCAGAGGCTTCAGCCCACTGCTTCCAGTCGTTGAACAACTCGGCGGTCAATGACTTGGCGTTGGGCTCGCGCACGCAGCGCTCCTCGAGCCAGCGACCCAAGGCGTCCTCGGCTTCGAAATACTCCTCGGTGGCGTCCACCACGCGCTGCGGTGGAGAGAGTCGTCCGTGGCGCTGCCAGTCGAGACAGCCCTGCACGGCCCACGCGAGGATGCCGTCACGTTCGGCCAAGAGCTTCTGTTGCAGGTTCTTGTCGCGGCGCTCGGGCGGCACGGTGATCGTGAAAGGGATCAGGTGCAGCCTGCGTTTCATCGCCTCGTCGATATTGCGAATGGCGGGCTTGTGGTTGCCCGCCACGAACAACTTGAACTGCGGGAAGAACTCGAAGAAGTCCTGGCGCATGAAGCGCGCCGAGATCTTGTCGCCACCGGTGAGGTTCTTGAGCTTGGACTCGGCCCAGCGTTTGCCCTGTTCAGTTTCGATGGCCGCCACGAAGCGCGCGCCGCGCAGTCCCGCCATATCGGTCGGGTGCCGGTCGGTGCGCGTTTCCATGAACGTGTCCATCGGCGCGTTGGTCGCGTAATCACCCAGGATGGTGGCTAGCGTGTTGACGAACACCGACTTGCCGTTCGCGCCTGTGCCGTACAGGAAAAACAGCGCGTGCTCTTGCGTCGACCCGGTCAGCGCGTAACCGACCATCCGTTGAAGGTAGGACTGAAGTTCCTGGTCGCCACCCGTGACCTCGTCGATGAACTGCCTCCAGGTCGGGCAGTCGCCACTGGGCGTGGCTGTGGTGATCTTGGTCATCCGGTCGGCGCGCTCGTGCGTGCGCATCCGGCCTGTCTTGAGATCGACCACACCGCCCGGCGTGTTGAGCAGCCACGGATCTGCATCCCATTCGTCGGTGGTGGCCGCGTGCCTGCGATCAGCACGCGCCAGGCGCTCCACACCGCCGACCGTTCCTGCGCTGGCCAATTTGGCGGCGACCTTGGGGTTGTCGGCGCGCACAGCCGTTTGGCGACAGACGCTGCGGATCAAGTCCGTGGCCGCCAGCGTGTCCTCGGTGCGCCAGCGTTGCCCGTCCCACACCAGCCACTTGCCCCAGCCAGCCACGTAGCGCCAGTCGCGGTGGTAGCGGCGCGTGAAGGACAGCGCCAGCGCGTCCTCCGTACCCCAGACGGACTCGTCGCTGCTGACGACTGGATCAACGTCATCGGCCACGTCGTGCATCTGAAGGCGCGGCCCGTGGGTGAGGAAGGTGGCGACATCGAAGCCCTCGGCGATGGCGTCGGCCACGTCCCAGCCCTCTGCAGCCTCTTCGGGCGGATAGAGGACGTGGCAGGATTTGGCCCCCGCCGACAAGATGGCCTGTGCCGCCTGCGTGGCGTACTCCCAGCCCGGCTTGTCGCGGTCGGGCCAGATCAGCACGGCCTTTCCAGACAGCGGCGACCAGTCGGTCTTTTCGACCGGAGCGTTCGCGCCGTGCATCGCCGTGGTGGCCACGATGCCCGCATCGATCAGGGCCTGCGCGCACTTCTCGCCTTCGACCAGCACCACCTGCGCGGTACTGATCATCCCTGGCTGGTTGTAGAGCGGACGCGGGTCGGGCGGTGCCATCTTGCGCCGCTTCGAGTCCCAGGGCCGGAACTGCTTCTTCTGTCCGGGCGGGTCGTAGCGGTAGACGACGGCGATGAGATGGCCTTGGGCGTCGAGATAGTCCCACTTCGCGGTAGCGGGGCCGAGTTCGTCGACCGGCACGTCCTTGTTGTTGGCCTTGCGTACTGGTGCGGAACGCGAGCGTCCGATCAGATCGGCAGCGGCGTCGAGCACGCGCGGAAAGTCGCCCGGCACGTCGATACCGAGGTGCGCGGCAATCAGTGCATAGATGTCGCCACCGTCGCCGGTGGCGCGATCTGTCCACAGTCCAGCCTTCTCGCCATCGAGCACCACCTCGAGGCTGTCGCCTGGACTACCCAGCACGTCGCCGATCAGGAACTTGCCACGGCGCTTCTTGCCCGCCGGGAACAATGTGATCAGAACGGATTCAAGACGCGCGAGCAGTTCGGCACGCAGTTCTTCGCGTTCGGCATCGCCGAGGGTGCGGCGGGTGGGGTCGGGCAGTGGCGCGATGTCGTTGAAGTCGAGCGTCATTCGGCCTCCTCACCATCGGCGTCCCCGTTGCGCCCCTGCGCGGCGGTGCTGCGCGCGGCCCACGCCGACAGTTCTGATGGTCGATAGCGCACCAGACCGCCCATCAGGTAGTGGGGAATCTTGTACTTGCTGCGCATCTGCGGATCAGAAAACCAGTAGTACGGCAGTCGCAGTGCGGCAGCGGCCTGTTTGGCGTCGATCATCGGTTCGACGCCACCGATGAATTGCGTGTCGTTGCTCATGTTGTCCTCCAGCAGCGGTCTTGCCACGCGCACATCCGGCATTCGAAGTGGGTCGGGTCGTGGAAGGCGCGTGGCAGAAGCTCCCCAGCCTCGGTCGCCGTGATGACCTTCACTGCCCGATCCGACATGCGTTGGGCCAGCGCCGCGTCAAAGGGCACGAGCTCGGTGTAGATCTCCATCGTGTCGGCGTTGAGCGCCGTGAAGATCGCCGGGTGCTCGTGCAGTTCGAGATAGGCTTGGTAAATCGCCACTTGCGCGGCGTAGATGGGCTTGGAGATGGCCAAGCCCTTTTTTTCCAGGTCGCTCCAGGACTTGTTGCCCAGGCACTTGCACTCCCACAACGCGGGATAGGCGAAGCCCTCGGGGCCTCCAACGACGACGCCGTCGACGTGTCCCTGCAAGCGACCATCGGCCACCGAGAAGCCGAACTGCTCGCCATCGGCCTTTCGGGTGCGCAAGTCAAAACCTGCGTCCCGCAGCCACGCGACCATGCAGTCCTCCATGACATGGCCACGCTCGAAGATGCGCAGCATCCGGCCCGGGGTGTCCCGCCCGTGGTCGATGGGAGCCTTGGCGTACTCGAACTGCAGCGCGCGCTCGCAGGCCACTCCGAGGCGCGAGGCCCCGAGGTACTGGCGCTCAGACTGACGGGCGCGGGCCTGCTGCAACCCGGCGTCGACCAAGGCGGTGACCTGGCCCGTGATGCTCGATGAGGAATTGAAGTCCATCATGGCTTCTTCCCCTTCGGTTCTTCCCAGGGCAGGTCGTCCTCCAGGTCCGCGAACGGATTGGCGGCATCGGGTGCCAGCGGATCGGGCGCAGGGGTCATCCCCCGCACAGGCGGGTATTTGGTGGCCTCGTGGTGCGCGACCATCGCGTCCGACCAGCAGGTGACGATGGCGTCGATTACCCGCAGGGCCTCGGCTTCGGAGTAATCGCCCAGCGGCTTGGTGAAGCCGATCTCGTCGGCTGCCTCGCCGAAGGCCTTGAGGCAATGACGCATTGCGGTCAGTTCGACATCAGACGGATCAATCATGGCGACCTCCGTCCTGTCGATGCGACCTTCCTTGGCCCGCTGCCAGTTGCCGTACAGCGCGTGAAATGCGTCCTGGCAGCGACGGGAACAGAACACCCAGTCGATGGGATAGCGCCGGGGATCGCCCACACCGTGGCGGTTGTCGGTGTGGCCGTAGCCCCGGGCCTGTCGTTTGCAGACCCAGCATTTCACGCCCCCTCCTCGATTTCATCGAGCAGCAGGCCCAACTGCAGGGCAGCGCCAGCAAAGGCGGCCTCGCAGCGGCGCTTGAAGTCGGGATAGCTCATCGAGCTGCGCGCAATCGCCGTGACCGCGTGAATCTGCGATTCCAAATGCGCGAGTCCCTGATCGGACAGCCACTGGTGGTGCTTCTGCGAGATGCCCTTGCGATTGCGGATCTCGCCCAGCAAGTCTTCTGGCAGCACCGGCCCGTAGACCCAGCGCAGCGTGATCTGGCCGACGACGTGCGGAGGGTTCTGGTCGTGGCCCTGGTACTTCCAGCCGAACAACCGATAGATGGCGCGGTAGTAGTCCGGGTGGAAGCGGCGCTCCCACGATGCGCAGGACTGGCGCAGCAACTTGGAGATCAGCTCCTGCAGCGCATCCGGTGCGCGGTGGTGCTGGTAGCCAGTGGCCTCGTCGATCAGAGCGACCTCGCCGGTGGTGGCAAGAGCGCGCATGATCGTCAGGCAGTTACCGACGATGCCCTGGCGTGCGCGGTGCAGCGTGCCTGCAATGGCTGCGTCCACCACGGAGGTGGCCACGTCCGCGATGATGCCTGCAGGGAAGAACTGGGTCTGGCGTCCCGATGGCAGCAAAATCGGCCCGGATGATTTATCCAATAGAGACAATGAGTTAGGTGCAATTTCAGCCAGAAAACGGGCGAAACGGCCACCCTTGTGCGATTCGTGAAAACCGAGCAGCTTGGCCAGTTCCTTGCGGACGTAGCCGCGCTCGCCGGTGGTGAGCACGACCGCCTCGCAGTCGAGATCGCCGAAATGGACGACGCCGTAGTGGCTGGCAGTGAGCATGGATGCGTTCATGGCCACCTCCCTCACTGCGCCCACGACGGTTTGCCCGTCACGGGTGCGCGTTGCTGAGCCGGGGTCTGGTACGCGGGTGCTACCTGCGCTGGTGCACCGGAAGTGCCGCCGCCTGCAGCCTTGGTCGGCACGCCCATCAACTTTGCGTAGTCGGGGTGGTCGGGTTCGACCGCTACTTTGACCACGTTGCGGTCCTGGCCCTTGCCGTCCTTCTCGATGTCGACGCGGGCGAGGAACTCCAGGCCATCCAGTTCGTGGAAGCCTTGAATGCGGCGCGCAGAAGAAGCCTGTGGGCTGTTGTCCTGCGGGTGGACGTTGCGGGCGCTGTTGAGCGCCGCGCGAATGAAGCTGCGTCCCATCTGGCCCCAGGTTGGCCCCTTCTTGGAGTGCAGACCGATGTTCGACCACATCTTGCGTTTGGCGTGGTCGCCAGCGGTGACCACGAATTCGGCGGCGAGGTAGATCGAGCCGGTCTCGAAAGACTCGGTGGCGTAGCCACCGCCCCAGCCCTGCGACGGGTCGTCGTAACCACCGGGCTTGAGGGTCATGCGCACCGGGACAACGGTGCCCTTGGGGATCAGATCAAAGCCGGATTGCTGGGCGTCGGCGTCGTTGAAGTCATTCCATGCGGTCATTGCGATTACTCCTGAGATTCGATGTGTGCGGGGGTGGCGGCGCTGGCAGGCGCGGCGGAAGCGCCTGCGCACTTGGCGATCAGCGCGCCGAGATGCGGCGGCTCCAGCAGGTCGAGGCGACCGCTGCGGTCTTTGGCCGGAAAGCCGTAGGGATTGACGGTGTGGGTGACGAAGGCGCGGTAGGTGCTGCCGTCCTCGGCCTTGATCTCGGCCAGCGTCACGACCTCATCGACGATGCCGATGAGCGCGCCGACGGTTTGCTTGCCCTCGATCTGAGGCACAAACACATTGCGGTTGTAGTCATCGAGCTTTTCGTCGAGGATCGACACGAACACCACGTTCTTGCCGCGTGCGTGCTGCAAGTGGGTCAATGCGCTGATCATTTCCTGGCCGAGCAGGCCATAGGCCGCGCGCAGGTCAGGCTTGCCGGAGCGGTCGCTGACGGCACCCGGCTGCGTCTTGCACCACGCGAAGCACTGGCGGGACAGCTGGGTGATCGAATCGAGAAAGAAGGTCTGGTAGCGGTCGAGTTGCGCCGGGTCACCAAACTTCTCGATGACGTGGTCGTAGTGCGCCTGCGAGAAAGCGCTCTCAGGCGGCAGCGACTTGTCCGGGCCCGCGAGGAATACGAAGAAGTCGCGGCTCTCCGGCCACGAAGCCGGGCGGATGGTGTCGCCCGGCCAGTCGGCCACCGCCAAGTCACCGGCCTCGATGTCGAGGAACAGCGTGGTGGCCGGGTCGAGGTTTTTGAGCTGCGTGGTTTTGCCGATGCCGGACTTGCCCAGCATCAGCAGCTTCACGCCCTTGCGCTCGGCCATCCGCTCGACGGCGGACACAATGGGGAGCTTTTTCATGCGGCACCCCCATCGAGCGTCAGGGTGATGGTCGGCTTGCCTTCCTCGACCGTGCGCGCAGCGGCGAACTGCTCCTGCAGCGCGGTGGGCCAGTTGGTGTAGCGGGACTCGGACACCGACAACTTGATGTCGATGTAGTCCTCGACCTTGTCGCCCGAGGCGACGATGCGCTCGGCCATCTCCTTGAGGATGGTCTGGCTCCAGGTCACCTTCTTGGGCAGCTCGTACTTGACGTGCAGCGCACCGTCGCTGACGTGGGCGGTTCCGAAGTCGCGGCCGGAGTCACGCAGTGCATTTCGGGCCTGCTCGCCATAGCGCTGGAGCTTGGCGGCATCCAGCTTGACGCGCAGCTGCTTGAGGTAGGCAGTGGCCTCGTCGACATTGCGTTCGGCAGCGACGAAATCGGTGATCGGCAACGCCACCAACTGGGCGGTGCTCATGGCAGCGAGGTCGGCGGGAAAGATGGTCAGATCGCTCATGGCCGCGCTCCTCACTGGTATGCACGAGTGAAGGTCGAGTGCCGCGAAACGCGACGCTCGAAGGCTTCGACTTCGGAGATCAGGTAGGTGACGCGGGCACCGAGCTTGCAGAAGACCGGGCCGAGCTGTTCCTGCCGCCAGCGGCGCAGGGTCTTGACGGAAAGCCCCCAGCGGATGGCCAGCTCGTTTTCGTCAAGTGCGATGCGCTGTGGCGCACCGGTTTTGGCCGGGATCGGGCCAGATGTTGCGTTGGTGAAGTGGGTTTGCATTTCGATGTGCCTCCTGTATGAAATGGGCACATCGCAGTCTCCGCACGGGTTTATGGGCCGTGTCTGGTTCGATTTATGGGTGCGTTTATGTGTTGCGCCTCACCCGGTATTTCCCGCGCGAAACCAGCTCAATCACCTCCTCACGCGCAACCTTGTCGCCGAAGGCATCGTCGAAGGATTGGAAGCCGGTGTTGACGGTGACGGCACCATTCACCTCTTTCCACGACATCACGGGCGGGGCACTTCCTTCGGTCCCCCACATCAGCTTGATGATCTTGGCGCGCGCTTCGGTGAGATCAATGGACGACTCCATGTGCGGGAGCTTGAGTCGCTTGCCACTGAAGAACTGCGCCGGCTCCGGCTCACCCACGTGGGTTGCGTAGCCGCGCAGGACACGATCAAAGGCGTCGGTGTCGAACGCATCTGCTCCATCGGCCATGCGCACGAACTCATCGAGGCCGCGCAGCGTGTGGTCACGGGGTAGCGAGGCATTGGTTCGCGTTGGGCACAAAACAACGCCACCACGCGGCCACACGGCGTCGGCAAGCACTGCGGTGATCTTGTCCTGCGGCGCGCGTGACCATGCTCGGGAAACGAACACCGGTGCGAAATCGTGCGTGCCAGCGATACGCTGCTCACCGAGGTGCCACAGGTGATTCGGTGTCCGGCAGATGTTGCTGGAGCGTCGCCTATCCTCAATGCCGATCAACGCCGACAGATCCGCCAGCCACGAATCCATCTGGATGGAATAGAGGGCGATCCCAGCCAGCGGTTGGACGACGGTTCTGCCGTTCAGCGGACTACAGTAGCTGTAGCGACCGGCGTCCTCGTCGACATCGACTTCGACTTCCTGCTCGGAATCGAGAAACGGCACCATCACATGGGTGAGATGGCCTGCGGGCACGATCCAGCGCCTCTGAAGAAACTGCTGGTAGTCGCGCCCGAGCCTGTCAGCCAGCACTGATGCGTCGAGCCGTGGAAGGTTGTCCAGCGCGAGGAAGAAGCTCAGATGCGGCGACGTCATCGGCGTCCTCCTCAGAACTGGCTCAGTACGCCGATCTTGATGAGCTGTTCCTGCACGCGCTTGCGGTCGTCGTCCGTCCTGCTCTTGTCGTTCAGCCCGTTTGGCGCGGTGATTTGGACCGCCACGTTGTGCGCCTTGCGGTGCGGCGTTTTGGACATCCTCATGACCAACTTCACCTGCACGAGCGTGTACTGGCTCAGGTCTTCGGCGCAGTAGTCCTCATAAGCAACCTGATAGATGTTGCGGCCGTCACGCCGGTCGCGGGTGATTTGCATCTTGCTGGAGAGTTGCCGCACCACATCACGTCCGCCGTACTCTGATGTTTGCTCGAACGGCTTGGCCACCGTGATTTGCAGAATCGAGATGTCGTCGATACCTGCAACCCGATCACGTTTGAGGCGGTCGAGCATCTTGGAGGTCGCAAAGCCGAGCAGGTCGAACTGCCGCATGGGCATGTCCTCGATCTGGCCTTCGTGCGCCAGCGCGACATCACGGAAGACGGTGGCCAGCTCGCGGCGCGCCTCCCGTTCTTCGCAGAACACACTGAGCGAGCCAGTCTCCGGCTCCCACGAGAAGCGGGCCGACATCGCAGCGGGTTCCTCGTGGTCGACGACATGCCCGTTCGCCACTTGCTGGAACGTGGCCGTCTTGCCATTGAAGGTCGCCGTCAGCGTGTGCAACAGCGCCGACTGACCAGCTTCGCAATCATCGTCATCACCCTGTTCGCATGAAAGATCGCGGCGCGTGAATTGCTCGATCAGGATTTGATCCTTCGGCACCTTCGGGAACAGGTCGGCAATGCGGGTGCGCAACGCCTCTTGAACGTCGACCCCAGTCTTGGGCACGACGCCCTTGGGGCCCAGGTAGTGGCTGGAGTAGTGGTCGCTTTTCCACTGGCGATGCATGACTTGCAGATGCTCTGCCTGGTCGAAGCGTTCGTCGCGTCCAGCGCCTTGCACCGGAAAGTCCTGCAAGAGGTGTAGGTACAGCGCGCGGCTGTGGCGATCGCTGGGCGCAGCCAGCACAGCGGCATCGTCGGCACGCTCTTCGTTGAGCAGGGACAAGACGGCCTGTGCCCCGTAGTCATCGTCAAGGAGCATCACTCGCTCGGCGGCACACTCGATGCTGTACTGGGCGGTCAGCGGCAATTTGCCGACAGCATGAAAGAACGCCTGACGCGACTCGACTGGCAACTTGCCCTTCGCCGCTTCCGCCAATGCTTGCAACTCCGGCAATGCCGTCGCGCTGGCGCGCTCAAGCAGATCAACCAGGAGGCCGGTGCGCGCGACCTTACGCACGAGGCTGACGAAGTTCTCCGCGTTCGGCAGGATGATTGCGCCATCATCGGATCGATGCTCACGCGTACGTTTCGGCGAAGGCTGGCTCGCCGCCGCCTTGGTGTTTTTCTTTGTTGTTGAGGCTTGGTCTGCGGGCATGGGCAAGTTCCTTTGACAAAGTGCGCGATTGCGCGAATGGTTAATCAGGCAGCTCAAAAAATGCCGACGTGAAGTCGGCTCGACGGGCGAGTTGAGTGGTGGTCAGCGCATCGACGCCTCCTGACTCGTGAGGCCGTAGCGATTGAGGCGAACTTGGATAAACCGGCGATTGACACCGAAGCGCGCGGCCAAGGCTTTCTCGAAGCGTTCCATGTCGAAGACGCCTGTGTCGCTGCCCGCCGTGACGCGCAGGGCCGTACCGGGGTGGTCGGGATCGGTGGAGGGATGGCGATGGATGGTGATGTCGTGCTCGGATGCAAGCTCTTCGACGGCGGCGATGATGCGCTGGCGCGGCACGAGCAAGGAGCCCATGAACTCGTTGGCGCGCAGCTCGGCGAAGTGTTCTTCCGTCGTTGGTTTTGCGGATAGAGACTTGGACAGATGGTCGCTGTCCGGCGTCGTGGTGCGGTAGGCGCGCTGCATCGTCGGTTCGATGTCATCGAACAACCCGGGGCCCTTACTGCCCTGGACAACCCAGCCGGGGGCGTCGAACACGGCATGACCCAGTTCATGGGCCAAGGTGCTGAGGGCCAGCAGTTCGCTGAGACTTTCCCCCACGGGCGAGATGGACACCATCGCGGCGTCGGGCATCGCGGGGTCGAATTCACAGACGCCGAATACGTGGTTGCCTTGCTCGTCATGCACGGCGTAGTCGGTGCTGACCTCCAGCGCGAAGTCGATGCCGTTGATCTTCAGGCCGCAGATCTGCCGCAGCGCGTCGAAAGAGACGGCATCGATGCTGTCCGCGACCAGCTGCTGGCGCGCGTTCGCGGCGATGCGCTCGACCTCAATGTGCTTGATGTACAGGGGGCGCTTCCGGTCGCAGCACCGGTAGTCGAGAGTCAGTACCGCCATTCACTTTTTCTCCGTCACGTTCCGGCGGTACATCCGAACCAGGTTGCCAACATCATCGCGGATGTCGGGAGGCAGACGACTGGCCTCAACGAAGGCGTCGTCGGCGCTGATACCGAGGATCTCTGCCGCCTTGCGGATCAGCTCGTCCTTGGGCGGTTTCTCCATGTCGCGCTCGATGCGCGACCAGTAGGCGGGTGATATTTCCAGCTGACGCGCAAAGTCATTCATCTGAATGCCTTTCTCTTCGCGCTTCTTGCGGATGAATGCTCCAAAGGGCATGACTGTGACCTGATTGCGTGATTAGTTAACGATGGATGATAGAGGCCAAGAGGCACCCTGTCAACTGTTTCGTTAACGCGCAATAAATACATTGCGGGCGGGCTTGATTACCCTACGTTGCCATCCGCTTCGGAAGATCAGGCTCAATATCCCTGACGGTTGCAATTCCTCGGAGCCGTCATGAAGAACCTCGAACTCGCATCTCCCTCGGAGATGAGCGCCAGCGCCCGAGCTGGCGAAATCGCCGCCATCCTTGCGGCCGCCATCGTCCGCACCCTCGTCGCGGATGAGCCAAAACAGAGAGCAGTTGGCCTTGGCTTCCTGCCCGACCAGCGCGTTCATACAACCCCCTATCAAGAGGAGAAGTTGTGATGAACGAGAAACAAGCATCCGTCGCCGCGCGGATCGCGGAGCTGGCCTGCCTGCCGATGTCCGAGCTCTGGACGGTCTGGGATCGGTATTTCCCGCGCCGCCCGGACTACCCCAACCGCACCCACGTCGAGTCCCGGATCGCCTACAAGCTACAGGAGGAGGCCTTCGGTGGCCTCGCGCCCGAGACCAAGCAGCGTCTGGAGGCCATCGGCGCGAAACACTCCAAGATCAAGTTGCGGGCCAAGCCGCGCGAGTTCGATTTCGCGCCGGGCACGATCCTGCAGCGCGAATGGGGCGAACGCGAGCACCGGGTGACAGTCACCGCCGAGGGGCTGTTCGAGTACCAGGGGCGCAATTTCAAGAGCTTGACGGCGGTGGCCCGCCACATCACCGGCGCGCACTGGTCTGGGCCGCTGTTCTTTGGCCTGAGCAAGGGAGGTGCCCGATGAGCGAGATCGCCAGCACCAAGTCTCGCAAGCGCTGCGCCGTCTACTGTCGGGTGTCCTCGGATGAACGGCTTGACCAGGAGTTCAACTCCATAGACGCCCAGAAGGAGGCGGGCCACGCCTACGTCGCCAGCCAGCGATCCGAGGGTTGGATCTCTGTGGCCGACGACTACGACGACCCTGGCTTCTCAGGCGGCAACACGGATCGGCCCGGGCTGAAACGCCTGATGGCGGACATTGAGCGCGGCCAGATCGACATCGTGGTGGTCTACAAGATCGACCGCCTGACGCGCAGCTTGGCCGACTTCTCCAAGATGGTCGAAGTGTTCGAACGCCACGATGTGTCCTTTGTGTCGGTCACCCAGCAGTTCAACACCACCACCTCGATGGGGCGGCTGATGCTCAACGTCCTGCTGTCCTTTGCCCAGTTTGAGCGCGAGGTCACCGGCGAGCGCATCCGCGACAAGATCGCCGCCGCCAAGCGCAAGGGGATGTGGATGGGCGGTGTCCCGCCCCTGGGCTACGACGTCGACAACCGCCTCCTGGTCATCAACGAAACCGAGGCGGCTGTGGTGCGCCGTATCTTCGAGGAGATGCTGACCATCGGCTCTCCGACCCAGATCGCCGTCAATCTCACCGCCGACGGCATCACGACCAAGGCCTGGACGACGCAGGAGGGCCAGACCCGCAACGGCACGCGCATCGACAAAAAGTACCTGCACAAGCTGCTGCGCAACCGCATCTACCTGGGCGAGTTGTCGCACAAGGGGAACTGGTACCCCGGCGCTCACCTGCCAATCATCGACCGGGAACTATGGGACAAGGTTCACGCGGTGCTGGCGAGGGATGGGCACGCCCGGTCGGTGGAGACCAAGATCCGGTCGCGTACTGACGCCTTGCTGCGCGGCCTGCTGTACGCCCCCTCGGGCGAACGGATGTACCCGACCTACTCGCGCAAGAACGGGCGCAAGTACCACTACTACGTGTCCAAGTCGGAAAGCCGGTTCGGGGCGCCGGGCAAGAGCTACGAACGCCTGCCTGCACCGGAGATCGAGGCGGCAGTGGTGGCCCAAATCCGCACCGTGCTGACCAGCCCCGAATCCATCGCATCGGTGGTGCGCCACATCCAGCGCGACGGAGGACAGGTCGATGAAGCCACCACGGTGATGGCGATGGGACGGCTCAACGACGTGTGGGATCAGTTGTTCCCGGTCGAGCGCCATCGCATCGCCAACCTGATGATCGAGCGCATCGACCTCGTCCACGTCGGCGAGGTGCAGGGTATCAAGGTGAAGTGGCGGGAACTGGGGTGGGACGCCCTGATCGGTGAGTTCGCTCCGAGAGGGATCGGCGCAGAACTGGTGGAGGTCGAGGCCTGATGGACGACTCACTGGAAACCTTCGTGCCACTGACATTCCGCCGCCGGGGCGCGCGGCGCGTGGCCGCCGATGACCGCCACGTCCACGATGTGACGCTGCTGGAGGGGGTGGCACGCGGTTTCTACTGGCAGCACCTCGTGGACACCGGCGAGATGAAGAGTGGTTCGGAGATCGCCCGGGCCGAAGGCTTACACCCCTCGGTCACCAACGAACTGATGCGCCTGAGCCTGCTCGCGCCCGACATCCTCGAACTGCTGATGACCGGACGGCAGCCGCGCCGGATGAACCTGATCTGGTTCCAGCGCAACCCGCTGCCCGTCGATTGGGAGGCGCAACGCCAGATCGTTAAGCGCTTTGAGGAGGAGGCATGAGCAAGAAGCACCGGGGTCGGTTCAAGGGTGATCCGGTCACTTATCAACTGCCGAGCCCGGCTGGCGGCGTACAACTGGAAACCTTCGTGCCCTGGACACTGGTGAAGCGGGGCTTGAAGAAGCAGGTCATCACGCCGTTCGACCCGCCGCGGGAGTTCCTGGACGAGGCCCGCCGCGAAAAGTTGATCAAGGCTGCCGCACAGGACACCGCGTTGATGCGTGCGCTCGGTCTGGCACATCACTGGCAGCGGCTGATGGACGAGGGGCGGTTTACTTCGATCACCGAGATCGCCGAGGCAGAGGGACTCGATCTCGGTCGAGCCAGCCGGATCGCACGATTGGCGCAATTGGCTCCAGACATTGTGGAAGCCTGCATCACTGGCGTGGCAGCGCACTTGACGTTTGAAAGCGTCGGGCGACGCGCCAACCCCCTGCGATGGGACGAGCAGCGCGAACGTCTGCGGTTCCGGTGATCAACCGGCGCAGCAACTCCCCTTACCGCGCTCCTGAATCGGCGGGCACGGCACGGTGCCGTAGGAGCAGTACACGCAGCAGTCTCCCTGCTTGGGCTTGAGTACGGCGTGACACTGCTCGCACTCGTAGAACCACTGGCAGGCGTCTGTGGGCATCGTCTCGGTCTTGGCGTGGCCGCACTCGGGGCAAGTCAACGTCGACTCCAAGATCACGGCAGTCACTTTGCACTCCCCACCACGGTCGACGGATAACCAGCATCCTTGGTGGCGCGCTTGAGGGCTTCGGCGTTGGTCTTCGCATCATCGAATGTCACCTTGGCTTCGCGGCTGTCCAGATTCACGTCGGTCTTGCTGACGCCCGATACCTTGGTCAGCGCCTTCTTGACCGTGATCGGGCAGGTGGCGCAGTTCATGCCGGGCACGGACAGAGTGACGGTCTGGGTCGCTGCCCACAAGGGCGAGGCGAAGGCGGCAAATGTGGCCAGCGTAATGAGCTTCTTCATGACAACTTCCTTTCAGTAGAACCAGGGCGCGATAAGCGGGAACCCGAGCGCGAGAATCACCAACGCCACTACGGTCCAGAACAGCACCCTGTAGCTGCGGTTGACCGATGGAAGCGCGCAGACCTGCCCCGGTGCGCAATCCGTGGCCGGTCGCCAGATGCGGCGGTAAGCGAAGAAGAGCGCCACCACCGCCGCGCCGATGAACAGAGGCTGGTAGGGTTCGAGCAGCGTCAAGTTGCTGATCCACGCGCCGGAAACGCCGAGCGTGATCAACACCAACGGGCCGAGGCAGCAGGTGGAGGCGAGGATGGCGGCAAGCCCGCCAGTCAACAGCGCGCCGCGTCCGCCGCCTTGAGTTTCTGTTGGTCGATCTGTTTTCATAGGTTAAGCTTACTTCCGTACTTAAGTACGGAGTCAAGTGCCATGAGCGAACCACCTGAAACACTGACCATCGGCGTCCTGGCCGATGCCGCCGGGGTCAACGTCGAGACGATCCGCTTCTATCAGCGCAAGGGCCTGATGCAGGAGCCTGACCGGCCTCTAGGCGGCATCCGTCGTTACGGGGGGCCGGATCTGGCACGCGTGCGCTTCATCAAATCGGCCCAGCGACTGGGCTTCAGCCTGGACGAGATCGCGGACTTGCTGAAGTTGGAGGATGGATCGCATTGCACCGAGGCCCGCGAGCAGGCCGAGCGCAAGCTGGCCGATGTGCGTGACCGGCTTGCCGACCTGCGTCGAATCGAAGTCGCGCTGCAAGGGCTCGTCGTGCGTTGCTGCGCCACGAGCGGACAGGTGCAGTGTCCGTTAATCGCCGCTTTGCAGGCGGCGTGAGGCGTCCAAACTGGCCCGTCTCCGCTCTCGGTCGCCGACGCCTGAGCAGACGAAAACCGCAACCGATAGCCCTCACCTCCCCGAAAACAGCCGACGTCGGCACTTGGACGGTCAAGAGGCCAGCAGAGAGCGGAGAGAGAAAAACCGCTACGTCGAGGCTGCGGGTCGGCGGTTCGGCAAGGGTGCGGTCAAGAGGCAGGTGCCCGAAACCGCGCCAACACTGGCGTTCCGGGCAGAAAAAAGCCCAACCGATAAGGGTTGGGCTTTGGGTAAATGGTGGAGCTGGCGGGATTCGAACCCGCGTCCGCAAGCCTTCTTCGCCAGGATCTACATGTTTAGCGGTCTGATTTGAGTCTCGCCACCCGTGTCGCGCAGTCGCACGCTACATGGGCCGCCAGCGCCCTATAGTCTCGCCCTGCACCAAGGCACCCGGTGCAAGGCCAGCCGATGTGAATGCCCTCGCAGCCTGGACGCCTTGCGGCACCCTTGCCCAGCCCATCGGCCTGCTGTTGCGAGGCTCACCGGTGTTTAAGCGGCGAGTGCGAAACGTTCGTCGTTTGCAGTTACTTTGTTGAGTTGATATTTACGAGCATTACTCAAGCTCGACATGCCCCACAGCGATTCCGCACCCGCGTCGAAACCGGTGCAGCCCCTGTATCGACTATTTTAGGCGAATGCCCGCGATTGCAAGACCGGCAACAGCGGCAGCAACTGCAGCGGCGCGGCGATCGCCGCCGTCGCGCCCCACAGCGACGTGTCGGTCTGGCTGCCGAGATACCCGTAGGTGGCGGCCACCGTGCCCATGTCTGCGGCTCGCCCGGCCTGCATGTCGCGCTCGTCGTCGCCGACATAGATGCACCGCTGCGGCGGCAGGCCGAGCCGCAGCGCTGCCTCCAGCAGCGGCGCGGGGTGCGGCTTGGAATGAGCGGTCGTGTCACCGCTGACCAGCACCCGCGAAGTAGCGAATAGCGGCATGAAGCGGGTCAGAGGCGCGGTGAAGCGGGATGCCTTGTTGGTCACTACGCCCCAGGCAATGCCTCGCGCGACCAGGGCTTCGACGAGTTCGGCGACTCCGTCGAACGGGTTCGTGCGCTGCATCATGCACGCCTCATAGTTCGACAGGAACTCCTCGCGCAGTGCCGCAAATTCCGGGGCCTCCGGCGTGATGCCGAAAGCGACGCCGATCATGCCGCGCGCACCGGCCCCGGTCATCGGCCGGTAGGTGGCCAGCGGCAGCGACGGAAGCCCTCGGTCGACCCGCATCTTGTCGGCCGCGGCGCCGAGATCGGGCGCGCTGTCGATCAGTGTGCCGTCCAGGTCGAACAGCACCGCCTGCACGTCGTGGAACATCACGCGGCCCTTCAGCCCTTCCGGGTTGCAAACAGGTAGTTCACGCTAGCGTCCCCACTCAACCAGTAGCGACGCGTCAGCGGGTTGTATTCCATGCCGCGCGCCTGGACCAAATCCAGCGCGGCGTCCCGGCAATAGCCGGCGAGTTCGGCCGGGCGGATCAGCTTCGCGTACTCGTGCGTGCCGCGCGGCAGCAGCTTGAGCAAGTACTCAGCACCAACGATCGCAAACAGGAACGACTTCGGACTGCGATTGATGGTGGAGAAGAACACCCACCCGCCCGACTTGACGAGCGCGGCGCAGGCGCACACCACCGATGCCGGGTCCGGCACGTGTTCCAGCATTTCCATGCAGGTGACGACGTCGAAATGGCCCGGCCGCTCCACCGCCAATGCTTCGGCGCTGACCGCGCGGTATTCGATATTCGGGGTTTCAGCCTCGAGCGCGTGCAACTGCGCCACCTTCAGCGCCTTCTCGGCCAGGTCGATGCCGAGCACCTCGGCGCCCTTGCGCGCCATCGCGTCGGCGAGGATCCCTCCGCCACAGCCGACGTCCAAGACAAGATGACCGGCAAGCGGCGCAACGCCGTCTATCCACGCCAGGCGCAACGGATTGATCTCGTGCAGCGGGCGAAACTCGCTGTCGCGATCCCACCAGCGGTGTGCGAGATCGGAAAACTTGGCCAGTTCGGCCGGATCGACGTTCACGGACTGCGTCATGCGGCGATTGTCGCCCAACTCATGAAAAATGTCCGCTGTCAAGTCTTTCATGCAGACATGCAACGGGGCAAAAGGTCTTATGGGGTAATAGGTTAGGCTAGATTTCAGCCGTTGTGTGCTCTTGCTGCTTTTCGAGCTAGGTGCCGCATAGGCGCTTCGCGGTGGTAAGCGCAAGGGCACCGCAGCAGGCAAGGTCGCATCGGTCATCATAGTCCTGCACTTCCAGAAGGCTCCTCAAAAGCGAAAGCGCAGCCAGTGGGCTGCGCTTTCTTGGTGAGCGGATGGCGGATACGCTCGTATCGTCAACCCGACTTCGGCGGTGCGGCCTTGCTCCCGCTTCCCTTCCTGAATCCCCGGTCGCCGGCCATGAATGCCTCCAGCATGTGGGGAATCAACGTCGTGGCATCGACCGCCTCGCCATACGCCTGCGCGTGCAGCGCGGCGTAGCGGTCGAGGTCGGCCTTGAGGCTGGCCGGGCAGGAGAACGTGAGCTTCGTGCTCTCGGTCTTGGGCAGCGGCCCGAGCCGCAGCTTCTTGGTCGTGCTCATTGCATGGCCCCCCGCTGGAAGAACATCGGCTGGTACGGCCGCAACACCAGATCGCGGTTGACGATGATGCGCACCGGCAGGCCCGGCCGCTCGGTCAGCGTCGACTGGATGTTCATGTTGCGCCGGGTCATCTCCTGTCCGACCTGATTGATGCTGTCCTGTGCGCTGTCGCGCCCAGCGATCACGATGCGATTGCCGTTCTGCCGGTTCTCCGGCGCGGCCAGTTCGGCGCCCACGCCCAGCAACGTGGTCAGCGCCGCACCGGCAAAGACGCGATCCCAATGCCAATCGACGCCATCCTCCAGGCCGGCGTAGCCGGCAGGGTCGGTGCCCGCCAGGTTGTCGAGCTTCAGCGATGACGTGTCCGGCAGGATGATGCGGTTCCACACCACCTGCACGCGGCTCTGCCCGTAGCTGACCTGGCTGTTGTAGCGCCCGAGGATGCGCGATCCCTGTGGGATCAGCAGGAACTTGCCCGTGGCTGTGTCATAGACCGGCTCCGTCACCGTGGCGATCACGTCGCCCGGAAGATCGGACTTGATGCCCGTCACCAGTGCCCCGGCGATCACCGTTCCGGCCATGACCTGGTACGGCGAGGACGGTATTTGCAGATTGCCGGAATTGCGGGTTTCCGTAGAGCCGCCTTTCAGGAAAGCCTCTTTCTGGTCTTGCCGGTTCTGCACGGCGGTCGGGTCGGATGGTTGGGCCGCCGTTGAGGCCGGCCCGGCGGCCAGCGGGTCGAAGCCCGCCAAGGCGCTGCCGGGCGTAGCCGCCGCGATTTGGGCCGTGCCTGGCGCTGCGGCCTTGCCCTGAGCACCCGAGCGGAAGAACACCGACGAAGCCGCCGCCGCATCGGCCTCCTTGCGCAACGCATCCGCCGGATCATGCCCCGGTGGCGCATACGTCGGCGTCACCGGCTGCTGCGACTTCACGATGGCCGGGCCGAGATCGCCCGGCAGCGGTGGCCCCAGCTCGGGCACCTTCGGCGGCAGCTTCGAGTAGTCGGTCGGCAGGCCATCCAGCCCTTCGGACTTCGAGACGCGATCGACGTTGTAAAGCTCGGTCTGCTCGCCCGCGCCACGCTGATGCGGTTGCAGCGACCAGATTGTGGCTCCGAGCACGGCGACCGACAAGCCGCCGACGAGGATGGCCAGCGTGCGCCGATTCAGTCGTGTGACCGGACGCGGCTGGGCGCGCAGTGCCACTGCCTCGGGTGCGACCTTGCCCGCCTGCGGTGCAAGATCAGGGGAATCGTCCTGGTTCATGGTCAGTTCCTCCGCGTGCCACCCGAAACCCCGTCCGTGCGCTCGATCCGCACCACGTCGCCCTTGTCCCCGCCAAGACGCAGCTCGGCCGCACCGAACAGCCGATCCACGATGTAGTACGGCGCGCGGAAGCGGTAGTTCACCAGTTGCCCGTCGCCCTGCGCGCCAATGACGAATAGAGGCGGCAACTCGCCTTGGGCAATGCCCGGCGGAAACTGGATGTAGACCTTCTCGCCGTCGTCGAAAGCGCGCAGCGGCTTCCACGGCGGATTGCTGCCGCTGACAGCGTAGCGGAAACGGATCTTCTCCAGCGACAGGCCGGCATCGACCGGCGCGGCGGTGCTGGCCGCCTGCGCCTGGCGCTGCAAGGCCAACATCTTGTCCTTCGGGTATTCCCAGGACACCGACGCCATCCATGTCTTCTCGGTCGAAGTCAGCTCCAGCAGGTAGGTGCGCCGGCTGGTGGTGATGACCAGATTGGTCTTCAGGCCCGAGCGGATCGGCTTGACCATCACATTGACGCGCAGCGCATCGCCGCTGCCGCTCGATGTATCTCCGACGATCCAGCGCACCGTATCGCCGGCGGCCACCGTCACCAGTTCCTCACCGGGCTGGAGCGCGATCACCGTCACGCGGCCCACGGCCGCATAGACCTGATACAGCGCGCCATCGGTGAAGGGCCACACCTGAATTGCATTGACGTAGCCCTCGCGTGTCGGCGCGATGCGCGCCTCGGCGTTGGCACGAGCCACGCGCACGGTTTCATCGGCGGGTTCCGGCGTGGGCTTGTCATCCGGCACAGGTTTCATCTGCGCCGGCATCGGCAACACCTGCGGCACGGCCACCACTTCCACCGGCTTCGGCGGCTCGGGCAGCGGTTGGGCCCGCACCGGCTCATCGAGCGAGATGGACGGCGGTGGCTTGCCCTGCGTAGCGCAGCCCGCGAGGACAAGCAGCATCACAGGCAAGACGGATTTACGGAAAAGATCATTCATGGCTTGGCTCCTTCGTTTCCTTCCAGTTCGCGGCTCCACGACAGGCCGTTGACGTAAATGCCCAAGGGGTTCTTGCGCAGGCGCTGCTCGGTGCGCGGCGTCTGCTGCACGATGGAAGCCACGGCGTTCCAGCGCTCGGTGCGATCCAGCGCGCCGTTGACGAAGTGCGTCTCCGTCCAGCGCACGTTGAACGACGTGTCGCTGGCGCGGGTCACACTGGTGATCTGCACCGTCACCGACTCCTTGCCGATGCGCGCGAACGGATCGTTCACGCGGGCGTATTCGTTGAGCACGACTGCACCCTTGTCGGTTGTGTAGTCGTAAGCGTCGAGCCAGTTCTGCCGCACCACGATGGGGTCGATGGACAGGCTGCGCACCAGGCCGATGAAACGGCCCAGGTGGTACGCGATCTGCGCATCGCTGGGCCGGTACGGCGTGGCGGCTTCGCCGACAGCGCGTACCTGGCCCGCGTTGTCCACCTCGATGACGTAGGGCGTCACGATGGACTGCGCCGAGCGCCAGACCAGGCCGCCCGCCATCAGCACGGCCAAGGTGAGGCAGCCCAGTGCCATGAAACGCCAGTTCTTCGCCTGCACACGGGCCGAGCCGATGCGCTCGTCCCAGACTTGCGCCGTGGATTGGTACGGGGTGGCAGGCTGCGGCGTGTCGCCATAGCGCACCTGCGGTCTTTTGAATCGCATGGGAGTTCTCCTTGAGGATCAGGAATCGCTTCATTCATCGGTGTTGCGCAGGCTTGGCCCCTGGCTGGAGCTGCCGCCATCGCCGCCGCGCAGCGTGTGGGCGGCGGTCGTCGCGGCATGGGTGAGCTGTTGCCTGCGATGCAGGCGCTTGGCCCAGGCGGGTTGCGCAGTGGATGGGGTTGGCTCGTTTGCCGCCTGCGCGGCACCGGCCCCCGACGCCGATCCGGCGTCATCGGGCCGGAAGGCAGCGGCGACACACTCTTTCATTGAGCGTGCGCCCTCGGCCACCTTCTGCCCGGCCGCCTGCGCGCCGGTCTTGGCGACATTGCCTACGCCGGCGGCAGCACCCTTGAGGCCGCCACCAGCGGATGCGGAACCTGCCTGAAACGCCGACCGCGCGCTGCTGGCGGCTCCGGTGGCGGCACGCGCTCCGCTGCCGGCCAGCTTGGCGGCTGCGGGCGCCATGCGCGCCCCGGCGGCTACCGCGCCGCCGACGCCCGTGGCCGCAGCACCCACGGCAACGGCAGCGCCGGCCGCGCCCAGCGCGGCCCCGGCCATCGCGCCAGCGCCGAGCTGCGGACCGCCGGATACCAGTCCGGTGGCAATGCCCGGCCCGAAGATGCCCAGGGCCAGCATGGACAGCGAGGCCAGCATGATGACCAGCGCTCGGTCGATCGAAGGTTCGGAGCCAGGCGGTATCCTGAATTCGGTGAACAGCCCCGAACCGATGCCCACAATGACGGCCAACACCAGAACCTTGATGCCCGCCGACACCACGTTACCCAGCACCTTCTCGGCCAGGAACGCGGTCTTGTTCCACAGCGCAAACGGCACCAGCACGAACCCGGCCAGCGTGGTCAGCTTGAACTCGATCAACGTGATGAAGAGCTGCACCGCCAGCACAAAGAAACTGACGATGACCACCAGCCAAGCGAAGAACAGCACCACAATCATGTCGAGGTGAACGAACACCTCGGGGAAGCCTGCCAGATCACCGATCTGCTGAAGGATGGGCGCTGCCGCATCCAACCCTGTCTTTGCGAGCCACCCCGGTTGCAGGAAGCGGCCCATGCTCAGGGTCGAACCGCTGGCCGTCAGTCCCAGACCAGCAAACGACCGGAACACGATGCCCGCCAGGGCATTGAAGTTCCCGATGATGTAAGCGAAGGCGCCCACGTAGAGCACCTTGCGGATCAGCTTGGCGATCACGTCCTCGCCCTGGCCACTGGCATGGCCCATGGCCCAGAACAAGCCCGCCAGCGTCATGTCGATGACGATCAGCGTGGCAGTGAGGAAAGCCACCTCCCCCTGCAGCAGACCGAAACCCGATTCGATGTAGCGCGAGAAGGTATTGAGAAAGCGGTCGACGACCGCCACGTCGTTCATGACCCGGCCCGTCAGTTGCCGTAGAAGTTGACGGTCTGCGGCGTGTACGGCGTGCCCGTGCCAAGAAAACGTCGCCGCACCTCGCGCCCGCGTTCCGCAGTTGCGGCCTGCCGGGCCAGTTCCAGCGATGCCGCCCGGTCCTGCGTGATCTGAAGTCTCTGTGCCTGGATCGACTGCTTGGCCTGCAAGGCCAGCAGCTGGTTCATGGCCTGCATCGCCTGCAAAGCGCCCACGGCCGATTGGCTCTTGCCCACGAGGTCGGTCAGCACGCTTTCGTCATCGCTCAGGTTCTGCGACGCCTGGGCCTGCATCTGCATGGTGGTTTGCAGGCCGCCCAGCGTATTCTTCCAACGCTCCTGTGCATCGAGGTACATCTGATTGCCGCTCACCGTGGCGGCGTACTTCTCGGGGTACAGACGCGCGAACTCGCGGTCGATGCTCGTCACGTCGTAGGCCAAGCCCTTGGCCTGCGCGATCAGTCGCTGGGTGGTCGCCAGGTTCGCGCGCAACTGGCCGACCACGCTGGACGGCAGGCTGGCCAGATTGCGCGCCTGGTTGATGAGCATTTGCGCTTCGTTCTGGAGCTGGCGGATCTGGTTGTTGATCTGCTCCAGCGTGCGAACTGCCGTGAGCGTGTTCTGCACCAGATTGGTCGGGTCGAGCACGATGTCGCCGATGCCGAACAAGGCATGGGCGGGTTGGGCGATGCCGAAGGCGAGCACGCAGGCGGCGGTCAGTGCGGCGAGTTTGCGGGTATGCGGTTTCATGGCAGGTACTCCTGGGGGTGGTCAGCGGTACGGAAGGAACCCGGCGCGAGGCCGGGGAACGAGGGCAGCAGGTCAGCCGCCCAATCGAGTCCGCGATGACGCAGCCAGGCGCCCGCGAAGCCGGGCACGCCGGCATCCAGCAGCACACGGTCTATGTCGCGCTGGTCTTGCGGCGTGGAAGCGCCCGCGAAGGCCAGCGTCGCCGGCCCCAGGTCGAGGTCGAACACGCGGTTGCCGAGGCGGGATTGGTAGTAGTAGTCGCGCTTGGGCTGCGCGGTGGCGACAATCTCGATCTGTCGGCTGTTGAGGCCGAAGCCCTCGTAGATCGTGCGAATCTGCGGTTCGGTCGCCTGCGGATTGGGCAAGAACACCCGGCTCGCGCAGCTTTCGATGATGGCCGGAGCGATGGCTGAGTCCTTCACGTCCGCGAGCGACTGCGTGGCGAAGATGACGCTGACGTTCTTCTTGCGCAGCGTCTTGAGCCACTGGCGGATGCGCGCCGCAAACACCGGGTCATCGAGGAACAACCACGCTTCATCGAGGATCAGCAGCGTGGGCGCACCATCCAGCCGCTCCTCGAAGCGCGCGAACAGGTAGCGCAGCACCGCGAGCACAGCGGCCTTGCTGTGCATCAGCTCCTCCATCTCGAACGCCTGCACGTCGGATGTGCCGAGGCGGTCGTGGTCGGCATCCAGCAGCCTGCCGTGCGCACCGCCCAGGACGTAGGGCGCGAGTGCCTGGCGCAAGGTGTTCGATTGCAGCAAGGCCGTCAGGCCCGTCAGCGTGCGCTGCTCCACCGGCGCGCTGGCCAAGCTCCCCAGCGCAGACCAGATGGCCGCCTTCTCGTCCGGGCCGACGGCCGCGCCTTCGTGCAGCAGGCGGCCTTCCACCCATTCGCTGGCCCAGGTGCGGTAGCCCTCGCGGTCGATGCGTGCCAAGGGCTGGAAGGCGATCTCGTCATCCGCGCCCAGGTCGTAGTGCTCGCCGCCCATGCCCAGGACGGCCGCACGGATCGAGCGCCCCATGTCGAAGGCAAAGATGCGCGAGCCGCGATAGCGGCGGAACTGCATCGCCATCGTCGCCAGCAGCACCGACTTGCCCATGCCGATGGGGCCAACCACCAGAGTGTTGCCCACGTCGCCGATGTGCGTCACCAGTCGGAACGGCGTGGCGCCATCGGTGCGCGTCACGATCAGCGGCGGGCCGTCGAGGTGATCGTTCTTCTCCGGCCCGGCCCATACCGCCGACACCGGCATCATGTGCGCCAGATTCAGCGTCGAGACGATGGGCTGGCGCACGTTGGCGTATGCATTGCCGGGGAGCGAGGACAGCCACGCATCCACGGCGTTGAGCGCTTCGGGGATCGTCACGAAACCCCGGCCCTGAATCACACGCTCCACCATCCGCAGCTTCTCGTCGGCCACGGCGGCGTCCGCGTCCATGACGGTGACGGTCGCCGTCAGGTAGCCGAAGGCGACTTGATCGCTGCCCAGTTCCTGCAAGGCAGCATCGGCGTCGGCGGCCTTGTTGTTGGCGTCGGTATCGACCAGCGGGCTTTCCTGCTGGAAGATCGTCTCGCGCAGCAAGGCGATGACGTTCTTGCGCTTGGCGAACCACTGGCGGCGCAGGCGGGACAGCTCCTTTTCCGCCTCGGCTTTGTCCAGGCACAGAAAGCGCGTACTCCAGCGATACGCAAAGCCCAGGCGGTTGAGGTCGTCCAGAATCCCCGGCCAGGTCGAGGTCGGGAAACCGCGCACCGACACCACGCGCAGGTGCTGATCGCCCAGCATGGGTGCCAGGCCACCGACCAGCGCGGAGTCAGTCAGCAGCGCGTCGATGTGGAACGGCACCTCGGGCACGCCCACGCGGTAGCGGCGCGTCGAGACGGTCGAATGCAGGTAGGTCAACGTCTGGCTGTCATCGAGCCACGCGATTTCCGGCATCACGCCATCGAGCAGGTCGAAGATGCGATCCGTTTCAGCGACGAAGGCGTGCAACCGTTCGCGCCAATCCACGCCTTCGGTGGGCCGGTTTTCATACAGCAGGCCCGCGGCGCGGGCACGGGATTCCTCGGACGGCAGGTAGGCCAGCGTCAGGTGATAGCTGCTCTCGAAGTGGTTGCCCGAATCCTCGAAAGCGGCGCGGCGTTCTTCATCGACCAGCCAGGACAGCGGTTCAGGGAAATCGGAGTGCGGGTAGTCGGCGGCAGACCGGCGCTCGGCTTCGATGAACAGCGCCCAGCCCGAACCCAGGCGGCGCAGCGCGTTGTTCAAGCGCGCCGACGTGGCGATCAACTCGCCTTGCGTCGCGCTGTCGAGGTCGGGGCCACGAAAGCGCGCCGTGCGCTGGAAGCTGCCGTCCTTGTTCAAGACGACGCCCGGCGCCACCAGTCCGGCCCAGGGCAGCCAGTCGGCGAGCAAGGCCGGGCGCTGGCGGTATTCGGCGAGGTTCAGCATCGCGGCGTCCTCCCCTACACGTCCAGCAACGGGCGGTGCTTGATGTGCCGCGCGAACACGGCCATGAACTGCGGATCGACGCGCGCGCCCCACATCGCCAGCGAATGGCCGACGATCCAGAGCACGACACCGGGAATCCACAGTTGCAGGCCCAGCCCGACAGCGGCGGCCAACGTGCCGTTGGCGATCGCCACGGTGCGCGGTGCGCCGCCTAGCAAGATCGGCTCGGTGAGCGAGCGATGCAGCGGCACCTCGAACCCGGCCGCGAAGGTGTCCGGGGCACTCATACGACGGCCCCGCCGGAGAAGCTGAAGAACGACAGGAAGAACGAGGACGCGGCGAAGGCGATGCTCAAGCCGAACACGATCTGGATCAGCTTGCGGAAGCCGCCCGACGTATCGCCGAACGCGAGCGCGAGGCCGGTGGCGATGATGATGATCACCGCCACGATGCGCGCCACCGGCCCTTGAATCGACTCCAGGATCGACTGCAAGGGGCCTTCCCACGGCATCGAGGAGCCGGCGGCCTGCGCGGTTCCGGCCAGAAACAGCAATAGCGCGGCCAGCAGCAACCCTTGTCCCGCCGGGCGGGCAACGCTGCGCACCCGCGCGAGGCCCGATGGACGGGAAAGCGGATTTACGGAAACACGGAAAGCAGGAACGTGCATCTGCGTCATGGCAGTTCTCCAAGGTGGTTGAGAGACGGGGAAGAAAGGTCGGACTGCCGCCGCAGCTCGGGAAACGGCGCATCCAGCGCGTCCGCCAGTTGGTAACCCACGCCGTCGAAGCCGACGACGCGGGCGATGCTCTCGATGCGGCGCTTGCGCCCACGCCCGGCGATGTGGATCACCACGTTGACCGCTTCCGCGATCAGCGCACGCGGCGGGTTCACCGCTACTTCGAGAATCAGTTGCTCCAGGCGCAGCAGCGCGCCGAGTGCGGAGCCGGCATGGATCGTCGCGATGCCGCCAGGGTGGCCGGTGCCCCACACCTTGATGAGATCCAGCGCTTCGGGGCCGCGCACCTCGCCGACGACGACGCGATCCGGGCGCAGGCGCATGGACGAGCGCACCAGCTCGGTCATCGACACCACGCCGGCCCGCGTGCGCAGCGGCACATGGTCACGGGCCGCGCATTGCAGTTCCACCGTGTCTTCGAGCACCAGCACGCGGTCGCCGGTGGCGGCGATTTCGGCGAGCAAGGCATTGGCGAGCGTAGTCTTGCCGCTGCTGGTGGCGCCAGCGATCAGGATGTTCTGGCGCTCGCGCACCGCGCGAACGAGAAAGCCCGCCTGCGCGCTGGTCATCATCCCGTCGATGATGTACTGCTCCAGCGGAATCACGCCGATGGCGCGCTTGCGCAGCGCGAAGGCTGGCCCCGGCGCGGCGGGCGGCAAGATGCCTTCGAAGCGTTCGCCCGTCTCGGGCAGCTCAGCGGACAGCAGCGGCTGGCCGCGATGGACTTCCGCGCCGACGTGGGCCGCGACAAGGCGGATGATCCGCTCACCATCAGCCTCGGGCATCTCCACGCCCATAGGCGCGCGACCCGATGAAAGCCGGTCGAGCCACAAGGTTCGATCCGGGTTGAGCATGACTTCCACCACGTCCGGGTCTTCAAGCGCCGCGGCAACCAGCGGTCCCATCGCCGTGCGCAGCATCTGGATACGGCGATCCAGCGAAGCAGCAGCGGACGAACGCGGCTCGGGTGGGAACTGAGGCACGGCGCTCATGACGCACGCTCCTGCGCTTGCGCGGCTGCTGCCGCGTCCTCCATCCGCATCGGGTCGGGGTGCAGTTCCTCCACCACGTCGCGCACCAGGCTGCGGCCCCGCAGCAGGTGGCGGCCAAGCTGCTCGGTGAACTGCTCGAAGCGCGCCTTGCCCTGGGCGCGCGCCGCGTCCTGGTGCGCCTCGGGGACTGGCGTGCTCACGGTCAGGTAATAGCGGATGAACAGCGCCAGCGTTTCGATGGCGATGTTCTGGTCACGCTCCATGCGCTCTGCCTGCCGCGAGAGGCGATCAAGCCGCTTGGCGATGGCCGCCTCGCGCTGGTCAGCGGCATCGGGCGACAGCCACGATGCGAGCGCCGCCGCGACGATGGACGACTTGGACACGCCTTTCTTGGCGGCCAACTCATCGAGCCGCTTGGCGTGCTCGGGCTGGATAAAGAGGTTCAGGCGGTAGTGGCTCATAGCTCGATTCCGTCGTTGGGGTCGAGGGCGGCCAGCCGGGCCGTGCGCTGCATGGCCGGATCAAGCCGCCGAGGGAGAGGAAGCGGCAGGTCGGCGTCGTCATCGAGCAACGCCAGGTCGGCTGCGGGCACGGCCAGCTCGGGGTCGTAGGCGACGGTTTCGGAGAGTTCGGGCTGACGGCGCGGGCCGCCGTCGTCGGTGGAGCCGAGGCCATCGTCGGATGCCTTGACCGGTGCTGCGGGCACGGCCGGAATCGCCAGCCCGCTCCAGTCGTCGGGCCGCGATGGCGGCGCGTCGGCGTACTGACCGCCTGCAAGCACAGGCGGCGGTAGCACGCGCCGGCTGAAATTGGCGTCGGCGTAGTAGCGCAGCTTCTTCGCCTTGATCGGTGCCACGCTGGACACCATCACCACGGCCTCGTCAGGCGGAAGCTGCATGACTTCGCCCGGCGTCAGCAGCGGACGGGCCGTCTCCTGGCGCGACACCATCAGGTGCCCCAGCCACGGCGCGAGCCGGTGGCCCGCGTAGTTGCGCTGGGCGCGCAGCTCGGTGGCCGTGCCCAGCGTCTCGGAGATCCGTTTGGCGGTGCGCTCGTCGTTGGTGGCGAAGGTCACGCGCACATGGCAGTTGTCGAGGATGGAGTGGTTTTGCCCATACGCCTTGTCGATCTGGTTGAGTGACTGCGCGATGAGGAAGCTGCGGATGCCGTAGCCCGCCATGAAGGCCAAGGCCGTCTCGAAGAAATCGAGCCTGCCGAGCGCAGGAAACTCGTCGAGCATCAGCAGCAGCTTGTGGCGGCGCGCGATGCCATCGGAACCATCGAGCGATTCGGTGAGGCGCCGGCCAATCTGGTTGAGGATCAGGCGAATGAGCGGCTTGGTGCGGCTGATGTCCGACGGCGGCACCACCAGATACAGCGACACCGGATGCTCGGACGCGATCAGGTCGGCGATGCGCCAGTCGCAGCGCGAGGTGACTTCAGCCACCGTAGGGTCACGGTACAGGCCGAGGAACGACATGGCGGTGCTCAACACGCCGGAACGCTCGTTGTCCGACTTGTTGAGCACTTCGCGCGCAGCGGAGGCCACCACCGGATGCGGGCCATCGCCCAGATGCGGCGTGGTCATCATCCGGTGCAGCGTCAACTCGAAGGGGCTGGCCGGGTCAGAGAGGAAGTTCGCCACGCCGCGCAGCGTCTTGTCCTCGCCCGCGTAGAGCACATGCAGGATGGCCCCGACCAGCAGCGCGTGGCTGGTTTTCTCCCAATGGTTGCGCTTCTCCAGCGCGCCTTCGGGATCAACCAGAATGTCGGCGATGTTCTGCACGTCGCGCACTTCATGCGCCCCGCGCCGCACCTCCAGCAACGGGTTGTACGCGGCCGACTTCGCGTCGGTGGGGTTGAACAGCAGGCAATGCGAGAAACGCGAGCGCCAGCCGGCGGTGATCTGCCAGTTCTCGCCTTTGATGTCGTGGATGACGGCGGATGCTGGCCACGACAGCAGCGTTGGCACCACCAGACCCACGCCCTTACCCGAGCGCGTAGGCGCGAAGGTCAGGACGTGTTCCGGGCCTTCATGCCGCAGGTACTGGCGGTCGTGCTGGCCGAGGAACACGCCTGCGGACTGCGTGAGGCCGGCCTTGCGAATGTCATCCGCGTTCGCCCAGCGGGCCGAGCCGTAGGTCGTGACCCGACGCGATTGGCGCGAGCGCCAGATCGACATGCCGATGGCCACCAGCACGGCCAGCAGGCCGCTGCCGCCCGCGATGGCCCCGCCAGTGTCGAACACGCGCGGCGCGTAGGCATCGAAGACGAACCACCACTCGAACAGCCGCCACGGGTGATAAACCGGTGTTCCCAGAACGTCAAACCACGGCGAGCCCAAGCGTAGCTGGTAGCCCAGGGCGGCGGCTGTCCATTGTGTGGCTGCCCACACGCCGGCGATCACGATGCCGAATACCACGGCGATCTGACCGAACAGCACGTTCGTTCCCTGCATGACCCTGCCTCCATTTACGACACAACGACGTGCCGCAGGCATCAGGATCAGTGCCGCAGGGAGTGCCGGTCAAAGACTGTTATCGTGAGAGCAGTCGAGCAAAAAGCAAGAATTCGCGCCGGGGCGCAGCACGTAAAACCGCCGCAAGCGCGGGCGCACTGTGACGTGTCAAGCAAAAAGCGAATGGTGCGTGGCCCACCGATCACGATCGGCAATTGGGCAGGTTAGAACTTTGGGGGTTCTTTCGGCGGTGTGTAGGGCACGTTGCCATTCCCGTAGAAGCGCTTTCGCGTGGCCTCTGAGACACGATTGCACAGCTCATCACCCATCTTGGCCCTCTCGAGCCTGCATTGCTCGCGTAGCGTCTTAAGGCGCTCTGGATTGGCAGCCAACGATTCCACAGTTTCCAGCGCAGCTGACTCGGGTTTGCCGCAGGCGACAAGAACAATGGCGGCGAATGCCGCGAGCATCACTGAATCACGCATCACACACCTCTCTGAATGGTGGCCGCATCACCGCCTGTCGAGCCGATAAGCTGCAACCGCTCGATGAAGCGAGCCAACACCTGAGTCGGCTCAGTATCCCGACGCAGCAGGTAAGTAGTCAACATTGGTGGCCTGCCTGCCAAGGGGCGGGCCACCACGTTCAGGTCGCGGCTGGATGCAATGTGCGCAGCGCCTGCCAGCCCCAGGGCCAGCCCGGCAGAAACCAGTGTCATCATGACCTCGAACGTCGCTACCCGTTGCGCGATCAGCGGCTCCTGCGCTGTCTGCTGGCGTAGGAAGCGATCCACCTGGCGCGCGTGCCCTTCACAGTTCACCGGATCACCCAATGCCAATGGGTAGCGCAGAACCTCATCCAACGGAATGCGTTTGTAAGCCAATACGGGGTGACGTGCCGGCACCGCCACCATCAGCTGATCGTCCCAGGCTGGTTCTACGAGGATGCCATCTCCTGCGTCCTCGGCCATCGAGAATCCGGCGTCGTACAGATCGTCATGCAGCCCCTTGATCTGCTGGGCCAAAGGCACCTCGAACAGCCGGATTTCCACCTCCGGGTCTTCTTCGCGGCTGCGCGCGAGCAAGGCTGGAAGACGTGAAGGAGTGATGCCGTCGGATAAGGCGATACGCAACTGACCGTCGAACCCGTTGGCTGCAGCTTGTACGCTGTCGCGCGCCTGCTCCAAAGCCGTGAAGACACGCTGCACATGCTCCAGAAACAACTTTCCAGTGCGAGTCAGCCGGGTGCTGCGCGTGGTGCGGGCGAACAGCATCACGCCCAGTTCTTCTTCCAGCTCTTTGATCGCGCGCGACAACGGCGATTGCTCGATATGCAATTTCTCGGCTGCGCGAGCAAAGTGAAGCTCCTCTGCGACTGCGATAAAGCAGCGAAGGTGGCGTAGTTCCATGAGTCAATCCTGCTGGTATTCCAAGCTAGCGCGGCTTGCGCATCAAGACGAAAGCCGCAGGAATCACGAACAGCGACAGCAACGGCGCAGTCACCATCCCCCCTAGCATCGGCGCCGCAATACGGCTCATGACCTCCGAACCCGTGCCACTGCCCCAGACGATGGGCACCAGGCCTGCCAGGATGACCGCTACTGTCATCGCCTTGGGTCGCACGCGCAGCACGGCGCCCTCCCGGATCGCCTCCAGCAGTTCTTCCTGCGTTGGCCGTCGGCCGCCGGGGCAACGCTCATCCAAAGCGTGCTTCAAATAGATGAGCATGACCACGCCGAACTCTGCTGCAACGCCCGCCAGGGCGATGAAGCCGACGCCCGTGGCGATGGAGAGGTTGTAGTTCATCAGGTACAGGAACCAGATGCCGCCCGTGAGGGCGAAG
The DNA here is from genome assembly GCA_030123545.1 of Burkholderiaceae bacterium. Lineage (NCBI taxonomy): Bacteria > Pseudomonadati > Pseudomonadota > Betaproteobacteria > Burkholderiales > Burkholderiaceae > Burkholderiaceae bacterium. The sequence goes on from CP126124.1 coordinate 2,753,748, forward strand.
GGCAGGGTGGCCATGATCAGGCCGGCCTCGCCCACGCGCCCGAAGGTCAGGTAGAGCAGCACGAAGATGATCAGCAGGGTGGCGGGGACCACGACCTGCAGGCGTGCATTGGCACGCTCCATGTACTCGAACTGTCCCGAGTAGGCGATGCTCACCCCCGGCTCCAGTCGGACCTGGCGGCCGATCGCGGCACGCAGCTCGTTGGCCACCGAGGCCAGATCGCGCCCGCGCACATCGACATACACCCAGCCTGAGGGACGGGCGTTCTCGCTCTTGAGCATGGGCGGTCCATCGGTGATGGCGATGCGCGCCACCGTGCCCAGCGTGATCTGCTGCCCCATGGGGGTGGAGATCGGCAGCTCGGCAAGCCGCTGCGGCGAATCCCGCCATTCGCGTGGGTAGCGCAGATTGATGGGAAAGCGCGCCAGTCCCTCCACGGTCTCCGACACGTTTTCGCCGCCCACGGCACCGGCGACGACCGCCTGGACATCGGCCACGTTCAGCCCATAGCGCCCCGCCGCCACGCGATCGATCTGCACGTCCACATAGCGGCCGCCGGTGAGCCGCTCCGCCAGGGATGAGGTCACGCCCGGAATCCCCTTGGCGACGTGCTCCACTTCGGCCGCGATGCGGTCGATCACGTGCAGGTCGTTGCCCGTCACCTTGACCCCGATCGGACTCTTGATGCCGGTGGCCAGCATGTCGATGCGGTTGCGGATCGGCGGAATCCAGATGTTGGACAGGCCGGGAATCTTCACGGCACGGTCCAGTTCCTCGACGAGCTTCTCGGGCGTCATGCCGGCACGCCATTGTTCTCGGGGCTTGAGCTTGACCGTGGTCTCGAACATCTCCAGCGGCGCGGGATCGGTCGCGGTTTCCGCGCGCCCGGCCTTGCCGAACACGGTTTCCACCTCGGGCACGGTCTTGATCATGCGGTTGCTGATCTGCAGCAGCTCGGTGGCGCGCTGCGCCGACAGCCCCGGCAGGGCCGAGGGCATGTAGAGCAAGTCCCCTTCGTCCAGGCGGGGCAGAAATTCGCCGCCGAGCCGGGCCAGCGGCCAGGCCGTGGTCGCCAGCGCCAGCACCGCGATCAGCAGCGTGGCCTTGGGCCGGCGCAGCACCCATTCCAGGCCGGGCCGGTACACCGCGATCAGCATGCGGGTGATGGGGTTCTTCTGCTCATCCGGAATACGGCCGCGAATCCAGTAGCCCATAAGCACCGGGATCAGCGTCACGGACAGGCCCGCCGCCGCCGCCATGGCGTAGGTCTTGGTGAACGCCAGCGGCCCGAACAGGCGGCCCTCCTGGGCTTCGAGGGTAAACACGGGAATGAACGACAGCGTAATGATGAGCAGCGAGAAGAACAGCGCCGGGCCGACTTCCTGGGCGGCGTGCGTGATGACCTCCCAGCGCTCCTTGCCCTGCAGCCGCTTGTTCGGGTGCGCGTGCTGCCAAGCCTCCAGCTTCTTGTGCGCGTTCTCGATCATCACCACTGCCCCATCGACCATGGCGCCCACGGCGATGGCGATGCCGCCCAGCGACATGATGTTGGCGTTAATCCCCTGGTAGCGCATGACGAGGAAGGCCGTCATCACCCCCAGCGGCAGGGAAATGATGGCCACCAGTGCGGAACGCAGATGCCAGAGGAACAGCACGCAGACCAGGGCCACGACCAGGAACTCCTCGCCCAGCTTGGTCGTGAGGTTGCGGATGGCGCGCTCGATCAGCGCGCTGCGATCGTAGGTGGTGACGATCTCCACCCCCTGGGGCAGACTGGCCTGCAACTCGGCCAGCTTGGCCTTGACGGCGGCGATCGTCTCCTGGGCATTCTTGCCCGAGCGCAGGATGACCACGCCGCCGGCGACCTCGCCCTCGCCATCGAGCTCGGCGATGCCGCGGCGCATCTCCGGCCCGACCTGCAGCGTGGCCACGTCGCCCAGGCGCACCGGCACGCCGCCGCGCGCCAACAGCGGCACCGCACGGAAATCGTCCAGGGTTTTCAGGTAACCACTGGCGCGCACCATGTACTCGGCGCCTGACAGCTCCAGTACGGAGCCGCCGGTTTCCTGGTTGGCGTTCACGAGCGCGTCGCGGACCTGCCCTTGGCTGAGTCCGTGCGAGGCCAGCTTGATCGGATCGAGCACGACCTGGTATTGCCTGACCATGCCGCCCACCGACGCCACCTCCGCGACGTTGGGCAGGCTCTTGAGCTCGAATTTCAGGAACCAGTCCTGCAGCGCGCGCAGTTGCGCCAAATCATTCTTGCCCGTGCGATCGACGAGGGCGTACTGGAAGATCCAGCCCACCCCCGTGGCATCGGGGCCCAGGGCCGGCTTGGCCGTGGCCGGCAGGCGGCCCTGAACCTGGTTCAGGTACTCGAGCACCCGCGAGCGCGCCCAGTACAGGTCGGTGCCGTCCTCGAACAGCACATAGACGAACGAGTCCCCGAAGAACGAGAAGCCGCGCACCGTCTTCGCCCCCGGCACCGACAGCATGGTGGTGGCCAATGGATAGGTCACCTGGTTCTCCACGATCTGCGGCGCCTGGCCGGGGTAGCTGGTGCGGATGATGACCTGCACGTCGGACAGGTCTGGCAGGGCATCCACGGGCGTGCTGCGCACGCCCCACACCCCCCAGGCCGTGAGCATGGCCGTGGCCAGCAGCACCAGAAAGCGGTTCGCCACCGACCAGCGGATCAGCCTGGCGATCATGGCTTGGCCCTTTCGATGGCGGTGATCACGTAGTCCTCGCCCTGTCTGGAGAAGGTGAAGCGCACCTGCTGCCTGGGTGCCAGGCCCGCGGCGAGGCGGGGGTCGGCCAGCTTGAAGCCCATGGTCATGGCCGGCCACTTGAGGGCCGGCACGGCGTCGTGGGCCAGCGTCAGCTCGGTGGCTGAAACCTCCTCGACCACGCCGCGCACCGTGAAGGCCTTGGCCGCGGCGGCCGAGGGCGCGGAGGCGCCATGCTCGCCGTGCCCCTGTACTGGTGTGGAAGCACCGGCCTGTGCGGGCAGCACGCCGCGCAGGCTGGCCTCCGAATCGATCAGGAACTGCGCCGAGGCCACGACCTGCTGCCCGGCCTCCAGCCCGCTTTGCACCACGAGCTGGTCGCCGATCTCCGCGCCCAGCTGCACGTCCACGGGGTGGAACTTGCCCGGGCCATCGACCACATAGGCCAGGGCGCGCCTGCCGGTGCGGATGATGGCCTCGCTGGGAACCAGCAGCGCAGGCTGCTCGCGGCCCTTGAGCGTGATCTGGCCGGACATGCCGGCCTTCAGGCGCTGGCCGGGATTGGCCAGCTCCAGTCGCACACGCACCGTGCGGGTGTCGCTGTTGGCCTGCGGCAGGATGCTGACAACGCGCGCCTTCAGCACTTCGCCGGGAAACGCCGCCAGGCGTACCTGGGCGTCTTGTCCCAGTTGCAGCGGGCCGCTTTGCGCCTCGGGCACGGCGGCCTCGATCCAGACGGTGGCCAGGCCATTCACGCGCGCCAGGCTTGCGCCAGCGGAAACGGTCATGCCCTGGCGCACCATGAGCTCGGCCACCAGGCCGCCGTGGGGCGTGGTCACGGTGTAGATGCCCCTGGGCTCGCCCGTGCGCTCCACCTGGGCCACCAGGGCCTGCGGCATGCCCAGCAGCAGCAGCCTTTGCCGGGCGGCTGTCGTCAGCGATTCGTCCTTGAGCGCACGCACCGCCAGGAATTCGCGCTGCGCCGCCACCCATTCGGGTAGCAACAGGTCTGCCAGCGGCGCGCCGGCAGCGATCACGTCGCCCGGCGCGCGCGCATAGACCCGCTCCACGAATCCCGCGGAGCGCGCCTGCACGATGCTGACATCGCGGTCGTTGAGCAGGACGGTACCCACGACATCCACGTCGGCGCCGATGGCGCGCTGCACCACCTCGGCAGTGCGCAGGCCCAGTGACTGCACGGTCTGGGCCGAAACGCTGACGCCACCGTCCTGGCTGTCTTCGTCGGCATACTTGGGCACCAGGTCCATGTCCATGAAGGGGGACTTGCCGGGCTTGTTGAACTTCTGCGTCGGCGACATCGGGTCGTACCAGTACAGCACCTTGCGCTCGGCCGCCGCGCCTGTATGGGGTGCCGCGCCATCCACGGCGTGCGTGCTGCCGGCGCGCCATTGAGACAGGCCCCAGCCCGCGGCAACGCCCAGGCCGATCAGCGTCAGGCCGGCAAGGAATTTCTTCAAAGAGGTATGCATGGTGTTGGTCTCCGCTAATCGGCGATCAGGCTGTTCAGGCGGGTGGTCACGCCATCGCGCTGGGCTTGCAGGTCGATCAGGCGCAGGCGTGCCTCCAGCACCTGGGCACGCGCGCCGAGCACGGCGCTCAGGTCGCCCTTGGCGGCGCGGTAGTTGCTCAGCGCAAGCTCCGCACGGCCCTGCGCCAGTTGCAGCCCGGTGGACTTGAGGCGTTCGATCTGGCTGTCCAGGGCCTGCAGTTCGGCCGCACTGTCGTCGAGCTCCTGCAGGTGCCTGCGCGCCACGTCTTCCTGTTCGGCCTCCAGGCGCTCCAGCTCACGCTGCTTGGCCTGGATCATCGGGTTCTGGCGTCGCTCCTTTTGCCAGGGCAGATCGAAGGTCACCTGGAACGACACCATGTCGCCCCAGCGCCGGTCACGTCGGCTGTAGGCGATTTCCCAGGACCAGTCGCCGCGCGACTCCGACTGCGCCTCGTGGGACTCCGCCCGGGCCATGCCTTGCATCGCGGGGTACAGCGCAAGCTCGGCGTGGCTCGAAAGCTCGGTGCGCAGCTGGGCTACGGGACGGACGAGCGGGCCGGTATCGCCCTGCAGCGCCTCGTCGGCGCGCGGGCCGACCCAGCGGCGCAGCATGGCTCGCGCCTTGGCGCGGTCGCGCCGCAGGTCGTCGCGCCGGTCCGACAGCGCCAGCGCCTCCTGCTGCGCGGCCAGCAGGTCGCCCGCCTGGGCCGATCCGCCCGCCACCCGCGCGGGCAGGCTGTCCTGCAGGCGCTGGTTCTCCGCCAGCAGTTCGGCGAGCAATTGATCGCGCCGCTCCACGGCCTGCGCAGCAATCCAGGCCAGGCCGAGTTCCTGGCGTATCTGCAGGCGCTGCAGAACCAGCGCCGCGCGCTCGCGCTCCACGCGCGCCTGGGCGCTGGCCACCTTGGCGTCGCGCTTGGCCTGGTTCGGAACTTCCTGCATGAGGGCCAGGCGCTGCATGGTCATGGGCTCGCGCGTCAGGCTCCAGCGGTCCATGCCGCTGATGGGGAAGTTTTCCATGCCGACGGAGAGCTTGGGATCCGGCAGCGTGCCGGCGGCCTTCTGCGCGGACTCGACCGCGTCGATCTGCAAGCGCTGCGCGGCAACGCGCGGGCTTTGCTGTTCAGCGATTTCCCGCGCTTCGGCAAAGTTGAGCGCGTAGGCCCCGCTGGAGGCGAACACGCCGCCAGCCAGGGCGATACTCAAGATGCTCAGTCGATGCATCCACGTGCGGCACGAGATCGCACGCATTACGCCACGGCCAGGCGCGGGGCAACGCTCGCCGTGAGCGCCGGAGGAAGAAGCAAGCATGATGGTCCTCGAAATTGATAGCCACGAAGTCACGTGTTCTGCCGTGCCAATGCACGGCGGGCACGACTTGGTGTGTCAATTGCGCAGGACTTGGAACGTGAGATACAGGGGGAGAGAGCCCGTTCGGTGGTCGAGCCACGCTGGGTCAGACCTGGCGCCGGTTGATGACTGCGGGTCGGGCACCACTGGAAGCAGGTAGGCAATCCAGATCGCATGCGCCGCCGCAGTAGATAAACCATCAAGTCCTTGCGGAGACGGCGCGGGCTTGCCGTCATCGCTGCAATGGGCACGGCACAACTGCGGAGACTCGTCGTCCATCGTCCCGGGCATGGCATGGCAATCCGGCATGTCAGACATGCCGGTGGCTTCTTCCATGGCCATGCCCGCCATCTGCATCGATGTCGCGTGCGTATCCGCATCCAGCTTCGGACAGGCATACATCGCCAGCGCCATCTGCGAGAACAGCAAGGTCACGATGAGGCCGCCGACGATCCGGCGGCCCCATTGCGTGACGATGCGTCGGATGGAAACCATGGTGGGATGCTCGCTGTGCGGGACGTGTGACAACTTGCTGCGGATCAGGGAGCCGTCCCGGGAAAGAAGCACCTTCGTGGCTCATCTACCCGCAGGCGGCCCAGTCATCGCGCATGCGAGGTCATCGAGGCCCTGGATTCATTTCACCGGAATCCAACTTGTCGGCGCGTCTCGATCTCGGCCAGTCCGAGAACGCAAGCACGTACAGCGCGATCAGGTTGACCATGGGCACGATCATCAGTAGGCCGAGCCAGCCGGAAAAGCCCGCCTTGGCAAAAATCTTCCAGAACGGCAGCACGATCACCACCGCGCCCAGCAACATCGTCAGCCAGTGGGCGCCAAACCACCACGCCATATCGTTCATATACATTCCGTTCATCATGATCGGTAACCTCTCGTTGATTGTCTCGATGCGGGTTAGCCTCGTGCGCGCCGCAGCCGTAGTGCGTTGAAGATGACCGACGCCGAGCTCAGGCTCATGGCCAACGCCGCGATCATGGGCGACAGCAACCAGCCCGTGATGGGATAGAGCACGCCGGCGGCGATGGGCACGCCGATACCGTTGTAGACGAAGGCGAACAGCAGGTTCTGCCGCATGTTGCGCACCGTATCGAGGGATATCTGGCGTGCCGCCGCGATGCCGCGCAGATCGCCCTTGACCAGGGTGACCTGGCCGCTGTTCATCGCCACGTCGGTGCCCGTTCCCATGGCCACGCCCACGTCGGCCTTGGCCAATGCCGGCGCATCGTTGATGCCGTCGCCGGCCATCGCGACCACATGGCCCTCGCGCTGAAATTTTTCGACCAGTGCCAGCTTGTCGGCGGGCTTCACCTCGCCATGCACCTCGTCGATGCCCAGCCTGGCGCCCACGGCGCGGGCGGTGGTGAGGCCATCGCCCGTGGCCATGACGATGCGCAGGCCGCCGGCGTGCAGAGTGTGGATGGCCTCGGGCGTACTGGGCTTGACGGGGTCGGTCACGGCCAGCAGGCCGGCCAGCTGGCCATCGACGGCCAGGTGCATGACGCTGGCGCCTTCGCCGCGCAGGCGCTCAGCATCGGTTTTCAGGGCGTCCACGTCGATGCCTTCCTGCTCCATGAGCGTGGTGTTGCCCAGCGCCAAGCGCCGGTCCTCCACAACGCCGCGCACGCCGATGCCGCTGCCCGACTCGAAGTCGACCGGCTTGGCCAGCGCCAGGCCCTGCTCGCGCGCTGCGCCGACGATGGTATCGGCCAGCGGATGCTCGCTGCCCTGGTCCAGGCTGGCCGCGAGAAGCAGCACCTCGTCGGGCGTGAAACCCACGGCGGCGACGGCCGTGTCGAAGGCCGGCCTGCCCTCGGTCAGCGTGCCGGTCTTGTCCACGATCAGGGTGTCCACCTCGCGCATCTTCTCGATCGCGCCCGCATCGCGGAACAGCACGCCCTGCGTGGCCGCGCGGCCCGTGGCCACCATCACCGACATGGGCGTGGCCAGCCCCAGCGCGCAGGGGCAGGCGATGATCAGCACGGCCACGGCGTTGATCAGGCCGAACACCCAACTGGGCTCGGGGCCGAACAGGCCCCAGACGAAGAATGTGGCGATGGCGATCGCCACGACCACCATGACGAACTTGCCCGCCACCTTGTCGGCCATGCGCTGCATGGGCGCCTTGGAGCGCTGCGCATTGGCCACCATCTGCACGATCTGCGACAGCACGGTGGCCGCGCCGACCTTGTCGGCGCGCATGACCAGCGCGCCGCTGCTGTTGAGCGTGGCGCCGATCAGCTTGTCGCCCGCGCGCTTGGTCACGGGAATGGGTTCTCCGGTCAGCATGGATTCATCGACCGCGCTGCGGCCCTCGGTCACCACGCCATCGACGGGCACCTTCTCGCCGGGGCGCACGCGCAGCAAATCGCCGACATGCACGTGGGCGAGCGGCACGTCCTCCTCGCTGCCGTCGGCGTTGATGCGCCGGGCCGTCTTGGGTGCCAGGCCCAGCAGGGACTTGATGGCCGCCGAGGTCTGCGAACGCGCCTTCAGCTCCAGGATCTGGCCCAGCAGGGTCAGGGAGATGATGACCACGGCCGCCTCGAAGTACACGGCCACGCGGCCCATGGCCACGAACGAGGCCGGGAACGCGCCCGGCGCCACGGTCGCGACGACGCTGTAGACAAAGGCCGCCCCCGTGCCCAGCCCGATCAGCGTCCACATGTTCGGGTTGCGCTTCATGATGGACTGCCAGCCGCGCACGAAGAAGGGCCAGCCGGCCCACAGCACTACGGGCAACGACAGCACCAGCTCGACCCAGCTCTGGGTCGCCATGGCGAACCAGCCCAGGCGATGGCCAAACATGGCCAGCACCGTGACGATTAGCGTAAGCGGCAGCGTCCACCAGAAGCGACGCTGAAAATCAATCAACTCGCTGTTGTCCTCCTCGTCCAGGGGGATCAGGGGCTCCAGCGTCATGCCGCACTTGGGACAATTGCCTGGATGGTCCTGCCGTATCTCGGGGTGCATGGGGCAGGTGTAGACGGTGCCCGCCGGAACCTCCTGGAGCGGCGCAGCCGCAGCCATCGGCGCCTGTGCGCCCACGGTATGGTCGTGGTGATGATGATGGCCGGAAGCCGCCCGCCCCTCTGGAACCAGGTTCATGTGGCATTTGGGGCAGTTGCCTGGACGATCCTGCCGCACCTCAGGGTGCATAGGGCAGGTGTAGATGGTGCTCGCCCGGGCCTGTTCGCCCGCAGCACGGCCGTGGTGATACAGATGATCGTTCATGCCTATGCCTTAGTAGAGTGGACTCGATTCTTGACCTTGCCATCGTGGAAAGGTCAAGCACCGCTCCTGGTGGATACCTCCGATCCACCCCACGTCCGGATGGTTATCGGGACAAGGACTTGCGGTACTGGACATTGATTTCGTCGTGGCGGCGCCGTATCTCGGGCGGCCATTGCGTCTTGATCCACGACAACACGGCCACGATCTCGTCGTCGCTCAACACGCCATCGTAGATGGGCATGGCCGTGCGGTAGTCGGGCTGATTGATCAGCCGGGCCAGACCCTGCTTGGTGATGGCGAACAGCTGCTCGTCCGGGTGGTGCCAGGTGTGCCCGCTGGGATCGTGCGGTGGGGCCGGCAGCAGGCCATCGAGCCCGCGATCGCGCCAACTGGGCTGGCCCTCGCCCTCGGCGCCATGGCAGGCAGCACATTGTTGGGCATAGATGCGGGCCCCGACACGCAGCAACTGGGGGTCATCAGGACGCAGGCTGTGCAGCGGCGCCGCCGCTTGCCGGTTGTTGTCGAGCAGGGAAAAGTAACCTGCCCCTGCGACCAGCAGCAGGGCCAACAATCCTGCGGCCCCCAAGACCAGCGGTTTCAATGCCATGGCATGGACCTTGTTCTCATTCTTGCGGCCACGTTCTGCTCATCGGATGCATCGCTCAAGGCTGCGTCTTGCCGCCTCACCGCGGAATACGGCGCGGGCACCCGGTGCGCATGCTCCCAAGTGCCACCAGGGTCCCCAGAGGCCAGACGACGATCCCGTGCGCTCCATGGTCTCAGGCCCTGTCAGAGTTTTGCCCCATGCGCTGGTCGAGTGCGCCGGAGCCACCACCGTGCCCGCCATGGCCCTTGTGCATGAAGACATGCATCAGCGGGCAGGCCAGCAGGAAGGCATAGGGCCACCATTGCGCCAAGTGGGCACGGTGCTCGCTCCATAGGAAGTATCCGGCGACGGCGCCGAACACGATCAGGCCTAGGGCGTAGCGCGAGCGCCAGAACCCGCCGGACTGCACGCTCTGCGGATGGGATGCATGGTCATGGGTCATGATGGACTCCTCACTTTGCCGATGGCATGGAAGGAGTGGAAGCCGGTGGCGTGGACATTCGATCCATCATCATCTGCATCATCGACTCCATCATGGCCATGCGCCGTTCCATCATCTGCGGGTCGTGCTGCATGCCAGCCATACCGGCAGGCGGGTTGCGCGATGCCATTTGGCCGTGCATCGACTCCATCATGCGCATGCCGTCCTGCATGGTCTTCATGTGTTCTGCCATCAACGCCTGGCGCTCCTGGGGCGTCTTGGCGACAGCCATCTTTTCGTGTATGGCCCGCATGCGTTGTTCCATCGCGGCCATCATGTTCGGGCTCATGGCCTGCGATGGCGGTGCGGCAGCCGGCGCCGGAGCTGCCGCCGCAAGGGCGGTCGTTTCCGTCGGGTGGTGGTCCTTGTGCTCGTCGGAGCCTTGCGCCAGCACGCCCACGGAGGTGGCGGCGACACAGAGACCGATCAGGGCATGGCGAATGTGAATCATGATGCTTCCTTCTTGCGGTGGAGGGATGGTCAGGGCTGCCGCGTCGGGCGGCATGGCGCGGTTGTGACTCCGCTCAACGCGCGGGTTGGATGTCGGTGACAACCATCTTTCCGCTTTCCTGGACGATCATGAATTGCACCTTGTCGCCGGGCTTGAGCTTTGTGAGCTGGTCCTTGTCGCGAACGGTGAAGACCATGGTCATTCCGGGCATGTCCAGGTTCTTGATGTCCCCGTGCTTGAGGGTGATCTTGCCGTTGTCCGGATCGACCTTCTTGACCTCGCCATCGGTCATGGCGTCCAACGCGGACGCCGCCACCTGGTCTGGCCTGGAGCTGACCTGGGCATGGCCCGCCAGCGGAAGGGCCATGCCCATGGTCAGGGCGGAAGTGGTAAGCAGGCGTTGGATGGTGTTCATGGCAGTCTGGATGAAGGCGTGCAGGTTCCCGAGGGCTTGCAAGATCAGCTTCAGCGCGCAACCTTGACTTGCCCAACCATGCCGGCTTCAAGGTGTCCAGGCTCGGTGCAGGCGAAGTCGACCTTGCCCGGCTGTGTGAACTGCCACACCATCGAACCGCGCTGGCCGGGTGCGAGGTTTACCTGGTTGGGTTCGCTGTGCACCATGCCGGGATTGGCGCGCATTTCCTTGGCATGCTCTTTCAACTCGTCCAGCGAGCCGAGCACCATTTCGTGCCTGACCTTGCCAGTGTTGCGCACCATGAAGCGCACGGTCTCGCCTTCTTTCACGTCGATCGTGGAGGGCTCAAAGCGCATGTTGTCGTTCAGCACCACGTCCACGGTGCGCGTGACCTTGGCGGGGTCGCCGGGCTGGCCGAACATGGCGCTGTGCTCCGACATGCTCATGTTGCCGTGCGAGGCGGGCATGTCGTGGCCACCAGCGTGCGTGCCGGCAGCCAGCGCAGCTAGCGGAAACGCCGCAGCGGAAAACAGGGAAATGAGGATGCTTTTCTTCATTCAAACGACTCCTTGGGAAAAATCAGAACCAGAAATTCAAGCCCGCCAACCAGCGCGTCTGGGTGGCACTGCCACCCGAGGCGCGCACGAAGTCTCCCGTGAGGCCAAAGCTGTGTTGCCATTCGACGCCGATGTAGGGTGCGATCTGGCGCGTGATTTCGTAGCGCAGGCGCAAACCCGCACTGGCGTTGGCAAGGCCGCTGCCGATGGCGTTGGCCGGATCGCTCTTGCCGTAGAAATTCCATTCGGTGCGCGGCTGCAGAATCAGCTTTTGCGTGAGAAGCCAGTCATAGCTACCTTCGAGCCGCAGCGCGGTGCGGCCGCCACTGCCCAGATAGACCGTGGCATCGAGCTCAAACCAGTAGGGCGCGAGGCCCTGCACGCCAGCCGCAAGCCACTGGCGATCCTTGCCTGTGCCGTGGTCGAAGCGCACGCCGAGTTGACTGTCCCAGAAGGCGGCGATGGCGTGGCCCCAGAGCAGTTCGGTGCGCGAATCCTGTACTTTGCCCTGGGCGACGTCGCCCTCGGCCTTGATGACCAGGTGATTGAAGTCGCGGCCGATGCGCGCTTGCAGGTCATACGTCGTGGCGTTATCGCCGTGGCGCGCCCAGGCGCGCTCCAAGCGGTTGACCCTCAGGTTCGCAAAGCTCATCTGGTCGCCCAGTTGCAGGCGCGGCACGCCCGTGAGCGAATACTTGCCGCTGCCGCGCTCGAAGCCGTCGGAATAGCCGTTGGGGTCGCGCGCATCGGCGGGCGGGCTGCCGCCTTGCATCTGCATGTCGCCGTGATCCATGCCCGCCATGGAGCCGCTGGAAGCTGGCGCAGCGCCGTGGTTCATCGCGGAAGCGGGGCCGCTGTCGGCACCTTGGGATGGCGCGGGGCCGTGATCCATGCCCGGCATGGCGCCATGATCCATGGTTGGCGCTCCAGGATTTGCAGCCGGGACGCTGCCTCGCATGGGCATGCTGCCGTGATTCATGGCAGACGCTTCATCCGCTGTCGGCGCACTGCCCGCCGGCATCGGCATGCCCTCATGATTCATGCCAGCCATGGACCCGGCCGCAGGCGCGGTGCTGGACTGTGCCGCAGCGTCGTGTGCGCCATGCGCATCGTGATCCTGAGCCAGGGCGGACGTGGCAGTGGCCGTGAGGATCAGGGCCGTGGCCAGCGGCACCAGTCGCAAGGCCAAAGTGTGCGGGGCAAGTCGGTTCATTTTCAGGTTCTTTCTCATGCCACCACCACCTCGCGGAACATGCCCATTTCCATGTGGAACATCAGGTGGCAGTGCCAGACCCAGCGGCCGAGCGCGTCGGCGCTGACGAGAAAGCTCACGCGCTGCGCCGGCTGCACGGGGATGGTGTGCAGGCGCGCGACGAATTCGCCCGAGGCGTTTTCCAGCTCCTGCCACATGCCGTGCAGGTGCATGGGGTGGGTCATCATGGTGTCGTTGTGCAGGATTACGCGCAGGCGCTCGCCGTAGCGGAAATGCACGGGGCGACTGTCGGTGAAGTCAAGGCCGTCGAACGACCAGGTGTAGCGCTCCATGTTGCCCGTCAGATGCAACTCGATTTCGCGCTCGGGCCCGCCGGCATAGAGCGATCCGCCGACGGTCTTGAGATCGGCCAGCGTGAGCACGCGCCGGCCGTTGCCGCGCAGTCCGACGCCGGGGTCATCCAGGTTGGTGCGCGGCATGTCCACGCGCATGTCGGCGCCGGGGCCCCATTCGGTGCGAGCGTGGCGCACGGCGGTGCCGGGCTTTTGCAACGGATTGGACGCCATGCTGTGCGCCATGCCGGGCATGCCGCCCATGGCCGACATGTCGTGCCCGCCGCCCATGCCCTGCATGCCGGCCATGCCAGCGTGGTTCATCCCAGCCATGGGGCCGTGGCCCATCGCCGCCATGTCGTGGCCACCGCCTCGCGCCATGCCGCCCATCATGTCGGCCATGGTGAGCCACTGCACCGCATCCAGCGCGGGCACCGGCGCGCTCAGGCCCGGGCGTACCGCCAGTGTGGCGCGCGCGTAGCCGGTGCGATCCATCGATTGCGCAAAGAGCGTGTAGGCATCGTCTTTGGGCTGCACAATCACGTCGTAGGTCTGGCCGGGGCCGAAGCGGAACTCATCCACCGTCACTGGCTCCACGTCTTGCCCGTCGGCCTGCACCACGGTGAGCTTGAGGCCCGGAATGCGCACGTCATAGAACGTATTGCCGCTGCCGTTGATGCAGCGCAGGCGCACGCGCTCGCCGGGCTTGAAGAGCGCCGTCCAGTTGGCGCCAGGCGCGCTGCCGTTGACGAGGTAACTGAGCACGGTCGAGGACAAATCGGCCATGTCGCTCGGGCTCATGCGCATGGCGTACCACATGTCACGCTCCTGCAGCGCCGCGCCCAGGCCCTGCTCGCGGACGTCACGCAGGAATTTGACGAAGGTGGGCCGGTGCTGGTTAAACACGTCGCCTTGCGCCTTGAGCTTGGCCAACGCGCGCATCGGGTCGGTGCCGGTCCAGTCCGACAGCAGCACGACGTGCTCGCGGTCGGTGCGAATGGTTTCACGATCGCGCGGCTCGACGATGAGCGCGCCATACAGGCCGGTCACCTCCTGCATGCCGCTGTGCGAGTGGTACCAGTAGGTGCCGCTTTGCTCCAGCGTGTAGCGGTAGGTGAAGGTCTCACCGGGCGCGATGCCGGCAAAGCTCACGCCCGGTACGCCGTCCATCTGGAATGGCAGGATGATGCCGTGCCAGTGGATAGATGCCGTCTCGCGCAGGCGGTTGGTGACGCGAATCGTCACGGTCTCGCCTTCGCGCATGCGCAGCGTCGGCCCGGGCAGACTGCCGTTGATGGTGGTGGCGATGCCCGTGCGGCCGTCGAAGTCGACGCGGGTTTCGGCCAGCGTCAGGTCAAAGACGGGGCCACGCAACTCGGGTGGCGTTCCCGTACGGGCTGCTGGCAGGTCTTGCAGTGCCCAGGCGGGCAGTGCGGCATCGAGCGTGCCCAATGCGGTACCCGCCGCTAGCGCCCTCAGAAAGCGCCGGCGCTGGATTGCCTGGCCTGGGGAGACGGAAAAGGAAGGGATTTGGAATCGCATGCCGCAGATTCTGAAGAGCCCGCCCTTTCAGAAAGATGTTTGCGACATTACATTCCTGTCAGCTTCATGTCGGCAGGCCTTACACGCGGCACACTTGCGCCAGAACCGCATAGGAGCCGAACCGGTGAAGATATTGATCGTCGAAGACGAGCCCAAGACGGGCGAGTATTTGCGCCAGGGCTTGAGCGAGGCCGGGTACGTCGCGGACCTGGTGCCCCATGGCACCGATGGGCTGCACATGGCCTTGCACGGCGCCTACGACCTCGTGATCCTGGATGTCATGCTGCCCGGGCTGAACGGCTGGCAGGTGCTGCAATCGTTGCGCGAGCGCGGCCTGCAAATGCCAGTGCTGTTCCTGACCGCCCGCGACCAGGTCGAAGACCGCGTCAAGGGGCTGGAGCTTGGCGCCGACGACTATTTGGTCAAGCCGTTCTCGTTTGCGGAACTGCTGGCCCGCGTGCGCATCATCTTGCGCCGCGGCCCGGCGGGCAACGAAGGCACCACGTTGCGCGTGGCCGACCTGGAACTGGACCTGCTGCGCCGCCGGGTCTCGCGCAATGGCAAGCGCGTGGACCTGACGGCCAAGGAGTTCGGCCTGCTGGAACTGCTGATGCGTCGCCACGGCGAGGTGTTGCCACGCTCCCTGATCGCATCGCAGGTGTGGGACATGAACTTCGACAGCGACACCAACGTCATCGAAGTGGCGATGCGACGACTGCGCATGAAGATCGACGAGGGGCACCCGGTCAAGCTCATCCAGACCGTGCGCGGCATGGGTTATGTGCTCGACGTACCGCAGGAGGAATAGGTGTTGTTTCGGGTTCGTTGGGGCCGGTTGCCGCTGACGCAGCGCCTGACCCTGCTCTTCACTGCGGTGGCGGCCTCGGTGGTGCTGGGGCTGGGCGCTTTGTTTCTGGTCGAGACCGAGCGGCATTTCGTCGAGCTCGATCGGATGGCGCTGCAAGACAAGCAACACCTGATCGAGGAAATTCTGCGCAATGCCAACTCGGCGGACGACACTCGCCGGCGACTGGGCGAGGCGCTGAGCTATCACCATGATCTCTACGCCCAAGTCCAGGATGGACAAGGAGCAGTGGTCTTTCAATCCCGCGGGTTCATCCCCACCATGCGCGGCGACAAGACCCCGCACGCCGGTGAAAACCAGGTGTTTGGGATGTTGCGGCACGACGGTGCCCGGTTCCATACACTGGTCTTCAAGGCCGCCCCGGCCTACTCCCCCGCTCCCCTTACCGTCTGGATCGCCGCGGATACGGATCACCACACGCAGTTTCTCGACGGCCTGCGGCGCAGCTTGGCCTTGTATGTGCTCGCCGCCATCGCCATCTGCGGCCTGCTCTCGTGGTTCGCCGCGCGCCAGGGGCTGGCGCCCTTGCGCGACATGAAGTCACGGGCTGCCAAGGTGACGGGCCAGAAGCTCGGCGAGCGCATGCCCGTGCAGGCCGTGCCGGTAGAAATGGCCGACCTGGCGCAAGAGCTGAACCGCATGCTGGATCGGCTGCAGGAGGACTTCCAGCGCCTGACTGATTTCGCGTCGGACCTGGCGCACGAACTGCGCACTCCCATCAGCAATCTGTTGACGCAAACGCAGGTGGCGCTGGCGACCAAGCGCGATGCCGCAACCTACCGCGACATCCTGGCATCGAACGCCGAGGAATTTCAGCGTTTGGCGCGCATGGTGTCCGACATGCTGTTCCTGGCCAAGACCGAGCGCGGCGTGGATTTGCCGCGCGTGGAGAGGTTCTCCGTGCGCCAGGATGCGCTGGCGCTGCTCGACTTCTACGAGGCCGTGGCCGAGGAAAAGCGCATCCGGCTGCGGGTGGAAGGCGATGGCGAGATCGAAGGCGACCGCCTGATGTTCCGCCGCGCGGTTAGCAACCTGCTGTCCAACGCCCTGCGCCACGCGCCCGAGGCCGGTGACGTCACCATCCGCATCGCCGCCACCGCACAGGCCACGACGGTGGCCGTGGAGAACACCGGTGCCGACATCGACGCCAAGATTCTGCCCCGGCTGTTCGACCGTTTCTACCGCGCCGATGCTTCCAGGACCCATCCGGACACTGACGGATCGGGCTTGGGTCTGGCCATTACGCGCGCTATCGCCGAGGCCCACGGCGGCGGCGTCACGGCAAGCTCGGGTCAGGGACGCACCTGTTTCACCCTGGTGTTTCCACATCACATTGCAAAGCCTTCAAGCTGACAACAAACTCATCGGGCTGTCCAGATTCTGTTGGGGTGCGCTCCCTACGATGAACACATCTCCTCAGCGCCTAACCAAGGCATGGGAGATGCAAGTTTCATCCACCCTCGTTAGGAGCTTCAACCATGACCCAACAACGCCTCTCCCTTTCTTCGATGATCGCCGCCGCAGCCGCAGTGGCTGCCCTGGGCCTTCCAGGGATGGCCTCGGCAGCGTACGAGCATCCCGCCAACAACGAACAGGGCGTCATCGTTCATCCAGAACACTTCAAGAGCGAGAAAACGCGAGAGCAGGTCATCGCGGAGACCAAGGCTGCTATGCAGCAAGGCCGTCTTTCCTACGGCGAGAGCAACTACCCGATCCGCACGCCCGATGCAGGTCCTGGCAAGACGCGTGAGCAAGTGACCAACGAACTGCGCAGCGAGTCGCCTGCCGAACGCGACGCGCGTCTGCGCCTTTACTCCGCAGGTTGATTCTCCTGCTGCTACGTCGGCATCATTGGGCGGCCATTCAAGGGACATGCGAGGGCGATATCCGATGTCTCTTGAAACAGTGCTGCTTGTGACCATGCCCGGCAAGCGACCTCAAGCGCCACCTGCGCCAGAAACCGTAAAGCAAGAGCCTCGCCATGCCCCGCATACCCGTTGGTTCGCCTGGCGTGGACGGCTCCGCCGATAGCTGCCGGCGCGCCCCCAACGGCACGCTGCTGGTGCTGGTGGATCACAGCAACCCGGGCATATGATGGTCGAATCGACTGGCCAGCTGGCGTCGCGGCTGGCGGCGGCTCCAAACGAATCAGGCACAGACCGCAGCGAACCGTCTCGGTTGGAACAGGATGATGGTCGATTCTTGGGGCGCGCCCAGATTGTGTGCATGCACCCGCGAGAAATCACCATTGAACTCTGGAGACCGTCACATGACGAACCACGAATCCCTCACCCGCCGCGACTTCATGAACGGCGTCGGCATGGGCACTGCGGCACTGCTGGCTGGTTTGCCGCAAGTCGAAGCCGCGCCCGCAATGCAAAGCGCAAGCGATACCTTTGAACCGGACGTTGCTCTGGAGTTGATCGCCCTACCGCGCAGTGTTTCGCTGCGACCGGGGCGAGCAACATCCGTGTGGTCGTACCAGTCGCGCGTGCTGAAAGGGGATCCAGCAAGCGTGCAGGCGCTACCCGACAGCTACCTGGGCCCGATCCTGCGCCTGCGGCGCGGCCAAAAAGTCCGCATCGATTTCATCAACCGGCTGGACCAGCCGAGCACCGTGCACTGGCACGGCCTGCACGTCCCCGACACCATGGACGGGCATCCGCGCTTTGCGATCGGGCGGGGCGAGCGCTATCGCTACGAGTTCGAAGTGCGCAACCGCGCCGGCACCTACTGGTATCACCCCCACCCCCACGGCCATACGGGCGAGCAGGTGTATTTCGGCCTTGCCGGCCTGCTCCTGGTGAGCGATGAGGAGGAGCAGGCGCTGCCGCTGCCACGCGGCCAATACGATCTGCCGATCGTCATTCAGGATCGCAGCTTCGACGACGGCAACCAACTCCGCTACCTCAGCGGCACCGGGCCGACTGCGCGCGGCGACGCATCCGGCGCGCCGTCTGCACCGGGCAACACGATGGGCGGTGGGGCAATGATGGGCGGCATGATGAGCCGCGGGGCCATGATGTCGGGCGGCATGGGCGACATGATGACGCGCATGATGGGGTTCCTTGGCGACACCGTCCTGGTCAACGGCCGCCCGGAGTCATTGATCGAGGTCGCCACGCACCCCTATCGGCTGCGTATCCTGAACGGCTCCAACTCGCGCATCTACAAGCTGGCGTGGCAGGACGGCCGGCCACTCACCGTGATCGGCACCGATGGCGGGCTGCTGGAGCGGCCGGTGCACAAGGACTACGTGATGCTGGCCCCCGCCGAGCGCGTTGAACTGTGGGCCGACTTCAGCAAGGACGATCTGGGCACGCAGCTCACGATGATAAGTCTTGCGTTTGAAGGCGCCATGGGGCGCATGATGGACATGATGGGTGGCGGCTCCATGGGGGACGCGATGGGCGGCTCGTCGCTGGCCGCTGGTGCACGGTTTCCGATATTCACGGTCAAGGTTGCGCGCAAGGTAAACGGGTCGCTCCAACTGCCCGATCGGCTGTCTGCGATCTCCTGGCCGCGCCTGCAGGATGCAGTCAACCGTGCGAAGCCAAGAACGTTCCGCATCACGATGGCGCAGATGCAATGGGGCTTCAACGGCCGCAGCTTCCAGATGACGGCTGTGGCGCCCACTGAAGTTGTGAAGCTGGGAACCACGGAGGTTTGGGAGTTCGCCAACGACGGCGGCATGATGACGATGGCGCATCCAATCCACGTGCACGATCAGCAATTTCAGGTGCTGGAGCGGCGCCACGGCGCGGGCAGCAGCGGCGTACGCGATGGCTATGTCGATCAAGGCTGGAAAGACACTGTGCTGGTGATGCCGGGTGATCGCGTGAAGCTCTTGATGCGTTTCGCCGACTATTCGGGGCTCTACCTTTATCACTGCCACATGCTGGAGCATGAGGATCTGGGCCTCATGCGCAATTACCGCATCGAGGCTTGAATGTCGGCCATTGGCTCCGGCGCGGTCTTCTGTTCATGGTCTGTTCTCTCTCAAGCCCGCTCCGCGGGCTCGATCATGGGACAGAACTTTCACTCATCGCCGTGTGCAGATTTCAGCGCCACCTGCTATTCCAGATGAGGTTGCAGCAGATTACTTTGAATCCATTCTGTTGGATCGTTTATGCTGGCCTCGCTAACCTCAGGACAGCCCAGGCTGCCGTCCAATTTCCCAAGACACCCCACCGCCGCGCACCGTCGCGGCGATCTGCTTTCCCAACTGCTGCTCGATCACCGGTTTCCACGGAACCAGACTGAATCCCATGCCATCGTCAAGCATTGCGTAGCGCCCACTGGCGAGCATCACGCTGCGCCGGTAGATGCCAGCCACGCGCTGCCCATCGGCTACGGGCCGATGTTCCAGGCCAGTTTCGGCGGCAATGGCTTTGGCGGCCTGCGCCAGTTCCCGGTAGCGCAGCGTGCCCAGCAGGTTGCGCGCCAGGATCACGCGCTGCCCGCGACGCTCTGCAAGCCCCTGTTCAGCCAAGAAGTCGGCGCGCTGCTGCATCGCCTGTTTGGCCTCGCTGCCAAAGCCCAGGTCGCCCAGGCCCGAGCCGCCGCCGATCAGTTGTTGGTCGAGCCAAGTGGCCCCCATCACGCGGGCCTGCCGCTCGATGGGCAGGTGCGATTTCAGTTCCACAGCCACGCCGCCCAGGCGCTGCGCGTCATACTGGCGGCCACGCTCGGGCAGATCGTCCGGCACCTTCCATAGCCCCTCGGCCACGCGCTCCACGATGCCGGCCCGGCGCAGGGCTTCGAGCCGGCGGACGTGGGCGGCGACGACTTCCTGCGGATCGCGGCCGGGCACGGCTTGACCCTGCGCAATTGCTAGGTGATGGTCGGTGCGGTACAGGCCATCGCTCGCCAGCGCGGCGATGTTCTTGTCTGCCGCCCGCACGTCGGCCGAACCCTTCACTTCCACCACGGCGCCGGCCGGATAGTTCACCAGTTCGTCGCGGGCGTTGAGCGCGACGTAGTGGGCCTTGCCGTCCACTCCGTCGATGACCAGATAGCCTCGGTCGCGCAGTTCGTCGGCCAGCCCCTTCGCGGCCACGCGGCCGAGGATGGTTCGGCCACTTCCATCGGCACCTTGGCCCGGCTCGAACACCGCCAGCTCGCGCGGCTCGCCACGCATGGCCCGCTGCATGGTGCGGATGATGTCGCCGCGCTCGCCCAGGGCGCGCAGCGTCTTTTCCGCATCGGCATGAACGGCCCAGGTGCCCGGCTGCATCTCGTCGGCCAGGCCCAGGCGCTGCAAGCGTTGCAGGCGGCCGATCAGCAGCAGGCGCTGGCGTTGCAGCCGCAGTTCGTTGAAGCGTTCGATCTGCACCCGGCCATCCTCGCCGGCCTCGCGTTGCAGCGTGCGGTCGAGGCTCGTCCACCGCTCTTGCTCCACCTCGCGTTGCAAGGTCTGCTGGATCTCCAGCTCGGTGCGCGGCCCCAGCCATTCGGTCGCCAGTTCGGCGGCGCGATGGCGGAAGCCACCGGCGATGTAGTCGCCCGCGATGATGAGGTCTTTGCCGGTGTCGTCGCGCCCGCGCACGACGATGTGCATGTGTGGGTTGTCGGTGTTCCAGTGGTTGACGGCCACCCAATCGAGGCCCGTGCCCAGGTCGGCCTCCATCCGGCCCATGAGGTGCCGCGTGTAGGTGCGCAGGTCTTCCAGCTCGGCGCCATCCTCGGGCGAAAGGATGAAGCGGAAGTGATGCCGGTCATCAGCGCAGCGTTCCTTGAAGGCGTCGAGGTCGGCGGCATCGGTCTGCGGCCCGTAGGCTTGCCCCGGCTCGCCATCGCGGCCCACGCCATCGCGCTCGATGTATCGCAGGTGCTTGGCGAGCGATTGCGGGCTGGCCCGCTGCTGGTTGACCAGCAGCGTCTTGATGGTCACGCGCCGCGACATGGGCGTGAGCTTCGCCCCGGCGAGGCGCGCCGCCGTGTGGCCGCGCCCCAGGCGCGAGCCGGGCCGCTGGCCGGTGCCGGCGCCCTTGCCACGGCCACCAGGACGGCGCACCGTGGACTTGCCGCCGCTGGCCTTGCCCGCCTGCTTGAGCACCTTGGAGACGAAGCCCTGGCCCCGGTTCTTTGGGGGGTTGGAGCGGATGCGGAAATCATCGTCGCGGCGGTCGGTCATGGCTGCGCTCCCTGCAAGCTCCAGCGTGTCCGGTCGTGCGAAGCACGCGGACATGCCTGCATTGGCGCGGGCTTCGCGCCCCAAGCGGCACGGCGGCGAAGCCGCTGCGTGCCGCGCCACCCCCACGTGCAGACTGGCTTTGCGGCCCGACAGGTGCCGCACCCTTTTGTCTTGCCTTCCGCCTTTGCCCCTCGCTGGCGCTCCGGGCAGCGGCGGCCCGGTGGCGCTGCTGCGCGAGCAACCAGCGCGCCGGCGAACGCGGACACGGCCGCAAGCCGGGCGCGTTCGAGGCAAGACGCCTGCACATGGGAAGACAGCGCGAAGTGCAGCGCGGATGCGCTCGCACTGCACGCGCGACGACACGCGGAAAGCCACTGGATCGGTACGGATAGCACGATGAGATGCACGGCGACGTGCAGCGAGTCGGCGGCCATCATGGGCGGGATTCCAGCCAGACCGGATGCGCGACGCCGATCACGGCGGATGCGCTGACCGGCCCGAAATACCGGCTGTCGAACGATGCCGGGTTGGTCACACTGAGCAGGAACAATTCGCCGGGTTCAAGGCGGCGGCATTGCTGCCAGGATGGCAGCGGCCGGCCCCAGCGGTCAGCAGGCAGCACGGCGGCCGAAGGCACGCCGTCGATGCGGACGACGCGGCCAGTGATGCACACCTCCTGCGGCGCGACGGCGCCCACGCGCTTGAGCAGCGGCACGCGCGCCGGCAGGTAGCCGCGCCGCGCGGCCAGCGCGGCGGCGTCTGGCGGCAGCGTGGTCAGGACGATGCTGTCCACGGACAAAGGACGTGGCAGCGAGGCGGCACCGCGGCCCTGCGGATCGACGCGATACCAACCGACCGCCACGCTGTCGGACGGGTTGTAGATCAGGCGCGGCAGCGGATGCACGAAGGACGCCCAGGCCAGCGCAGCGAGGCCGCAGGCGGACAGGCCCGCCAGTACGAGGCGAGCGCGTAGGCGTGAGCGAGGACGCGGCGCGGTGTCGGCAGTGGAAACGGCGGTCATGGCAGCGCCCTCCCGATGAGCCAGGCCGCGTGCCGCTCGGCGGTGTATTCGGGCAGCGGCAAGCGCGCAGCGAGCCGGTTGGCGAGCGTGCGCCAGTACGCGGGCGAGACAGCGGCGGGTGCGATGCCCAGCGCCTCGATGGCGTCGATGCGCTCCAGCGCGGCGCGCACCTGCTTCTCGCCCTCGACGTGCAGCAGCAGGCGTGCGCTCGGCTGCACGCCGGGGATGCGCTGCGCCGCGTCCAGTGGTGTGCAAGCCTGCATCACCATGAGCTGCCAGCGGATCGTGCCGTAGTCGTTGGCCTGCCAGCGGATGCGGCACAGCATGGCGCCCGGCAGGAACACCGCGTAGCGCCGCCAGTGATCGAGCTGGTGCGTGCGCGCAGGTTCGCCGAAGCGCAGATAGAGCTTGAAGCGCGGTTCGATGTAGGCCAGCGCCACCCGCGTCAGCGGTGCGGTGGCAGGCTGGCCGGAAGGCGGCGTTGCGAGCGCAGCCGTGGCCGCGCCAGCGGCAGGCAAAGCGGATGCGGTCATGGTGTGTTCTCCCTGCGATGTTCTGGAAACTCCCGCTCCAGCAGCGCGCGCAGCAGATCGGCCACCGTCACGCCTTGCGTGAAGGCCGATACCTTGATGCGCGCCCGCATGGCGGGCGTGATGTCAAGGGTCAGGCGCGCGGTGTAGAGGTCGCCCTTGCCCAGCGCATCGGCGTCGCCCTGGCGAATCCACGCCTCGGCGTGTGGATTCGCGGGCGGACGCGCGCCGATGCCGACGCGCTTTGCCGTGCGCTTGCTGTTCGGTGGCGGCTTCGCTGTCATGACGGCCACCGCAGCAGTTCGTCCACCAGCGCGGTGATTTCGCGCGCGGCGGCGCTGTCCGGCGCCGTCTCGCGTGCCAGCCGGCCAGCGGCCACGCTGTCGGCGAAGACGATGCGTTGGCGCACTTCTGAGCGCAGCGCAGGAAGCGGCTGCTCGGCCAGCGCGCCGCGCGCCTCCCGTCCAATGACGGTGGTACTGACGCGCCGGTTGATGACGAAGGCCGCGCGCAGCACAGGCCGGAAGACTTGCGCTTCCCGAATCAGCGCCACCATTTCGGCACTGGCCCACAAGTCGTAGGGGCTCGGCTGCACCGGGATCAGCACGCGCTCGGCCGCCAGCAGTGCGGAGCGCGCCAAGGCGGCGATGCGCGGCGGGCCGTCGATGACGACGTGATCGGCTCGCCTGGCGAGTTCGGGCGCTTCCTGATGCAACGTTTCGCGGGCGAGGCCCACGGCGCTGAACAGCCTTGGCAAACCTTGCTGGCTGCGGCGCTGCGTCCAGTCCAGCGCAGAGCCTTGCGGGTCGGCATCCAGCAGCACGACATGCTGGCCGCGCATCGCCAGCTCGCCGGCGATGTGCGTGGCGAGCGTGGTCTTGCCGACGCCGCCTTTCTGATTGAGCAGAGCAACGATCATGGCCTGGCCCTCCGTGTTGGAAAGCCGGGCTGTTGCTGCTGCGCTTGTGGCCGCGTGGTGGTTGTCCACCGAGGCACGGCGCTTCTACTACCAGTTAGATGTTTTAAGTTAGGGAAGTTAAGGGAGGCCGAAACCCGCGCCGTTATTGGCTTTGCGGCCGATCCGTACTCCTGATAGCACGAGAGCCGTACTCCCGATAGCACGATACCTCGTACTCCTGATAGCACGCGCCCGTCCACAAGCTGCGCACCGTTTATCCCCGTGCCGTGAACGGCACGGGCCGGAAGGTCAGCAGCTCGGCGCCGTTGTCCGGCATCCGCTCGATGTCCAGGACGTAGCCGGGCAGCGACTGCCGCGCGACCAGCGCGCGCAGGTCGTAGGCGAAGTCCGAGAAGCGCGTGGCGCTGCCCGATTTCCGATACAGGTGCCGGAAGTCGAATTGCCAGCCGCCCGGCTGGCGCCCGCCGTGCTTGCGCACCAGCCGGTAGAGCCATCGCTCGATGCCGCCGGTCAGCCGGAAATACGCCGGGTCGATGGTCAGCACCAGGGCGGCATCCATGACGCCGGCATAGAACCAGTCCGGCAAGATCAGCTCCAGCCCCAAAGGCGTGCCCTTGGCATCGGCCAGTTCCTTCCACTCGTTGATCCACGAGAAGCGATGCAGGCGCCGCCCGGTCGTCTCGCGGATAGACGTGGCTACCGTGGTCGATTGCAGGCGATCCAGCGCGGCCTTGAGGCGCTGGTAGTCGCGCAGCGACGTGCCGCGCCCGATGAAGCGCAGGATCTCGTAGGGCGTGGCCTGCATCAGCCGCGACGGGCGCAGGCCCGCGTCGCGTGCTTCCACGATCTGCGAAGCCGCCCATATCAGCACGTCGGCGTCCCAAATGGTGGCGATGCCATGCTCCTGCGTGCCTTCCACGCGGATCGTCACGTTCCCCGCCCGAAAGTCGATCGGCGCAACGCGCCGCGACTTCGCCAGCGAGAAGAACGGAAAGGCCATCAAATCCTGGCTGTCGCGCGGCGCCATGTCGCCCGGCAAGGCGCGAAACAGATCGAGCTGTTCGCGCTCTGGCACGGGCCGCTGCCGGGACGGCAGCGCAGGGTTGGACATGGCGAAGGCCACCCGCGCGCCAGCGATCAGCGCGCACGGCTGTCCGCCGAGTGCTGCTCGGCGTATTCGGGATCGGATGTGCTCTCGAAGCTGCGCTCGGAAGCCCAGGCATCGAGGTCGGCCACGGCGTACATCACGCGGCGGCCGAATTTGCGGAACTTGGGGCCGCCACCCAGCACGCGCTGCTTTTCCAGCGTGCGCGGCGACAGCCGCAGGTAGTCGGCGGCTTCGTCGTTGGTGAGATAACGCTGCGGTTGCGCAGCAGGATTCATGGGAGCGGCGGCAGGTCGCAAGGGAGCGGGACGCATGGCGTGAACCTCCATAGCTTTCAAAGCTCCGGTCACACAGCGCAACCGGATGGAGGCAGTCTCAGAAAACGAAGCGCTCCTGCTCAGGGTCGTTTTGCGTCCCCTTCAAAACGTCCCTTCTCAAGCGACGGCAGTTGTGCTAGTTGGCGGTAGCCGCCGCGCATCAACGCATTGCCACGCCGCACCAAACGGCGCACGCGGGCGCGCAAATCGCCATCGGCGTGCCAGTCGGCGGCCACGGCATCGGCACCGAACAGACCTTCGGCCACGTCGCGCAAGGACGCACCCGCCAGGGTCGCGTCGAGCGCCTGCAAGGTGTGCAGTTCCAGCAGCGCGGCAGGTGTCGGCCTACGTCTGGCATCGGCCAGTGCCGCGCCGAACACATGACCGCGAGCAGGCGCGGCAGCGCCGCCGCGGTGGGCATAGGCGACAGCCATGCCGTCTTCCAGTCCAGGCGCGAGCGCGAAGCGCAGGCAATGGCCGGGGCTGCGTGCGGTGAGCGCCAGCCCCTTGCCATCGTGGAGCAGTTGCTTATGGCCGGGGATACGCCAGAACGCGAAGGATTCGGTATCCACGGGCGGATCGGCATCGGGGTAGAGCTGCACCACGGCAGCGTGGCCGGGCTGCCAGGCCGGATGCGCGTCGCGCGCATCCAGGGCCGGGTCTTCCAGCAGGCGCAGGCCCCAGCGATGCGCCGCGTCCTGTGCTGCCTGTGACCGGCGACGATGGCGCAGCCAATCGAGCCGGTAGTCGGGGTGCCTGCGCAGGTACTCCCAGGCGAGCGCAAGGCTGTCCAGATGCAGCACGTACAGATACGCGGCAGTCGGATACCAAGACTCGGCGGCGCGATCGGCCATGACGCAACCTCCTGGGAACAGGAATCGCCGCCACGGCCGGGCTACGCGCTACATCGCCATCGTCAGAACGTCATGGGTAAAAATTGTGGCTCGGGTTGTCAAGACCAATTGGCTCCGATGCGTTGCGGTTTCCGTCTCAATGTGGCAGTGGCAGCGCCCCGACCGTGGGACGCCGTACAGGCCAGCCTGCCGCAGCCCAGGCCGGACATCATGACTGTTTCGATCAGATTTGCCGGGGTATGCCGCAAGAGTGCCGATTAAGACCTATCCGGCATGACACCAGACTGAGAAAGCCACAGTAGGCCGTATTCAGTCCGGGATGGCCCCGTCGCGCTCGGCCAGCCGGGTGTATTCCGACAGCGTGCGCGTGGGGCGGAAATAGAGGTCGCGTAGCACGGGCTGCTGGTGCGGCCCGACGATGCCGGCAAGTTCGGACAGCTTGACGGTGCCCTGCGCGGGCATCCCGATTCCCAGGTCGATGAGTCCCCAGGCGGTATCGCCATCGGCGGGATCGAGCGCGGCCAGCAGCCAGGTCACATGCGCGTCAGGGGTGAACAGCCGCACCACGGGCACCGGGTCGATTGCCCGGCCAGCGGCGCGGGCCTCGCCGTTGGCGAGCAGTTGCGCGCGCTCGGGAACGGTGGCGAGTGGCTGGGGCATGGTCGGCAATCCCACAAATCCAATGATGCACGGATGCGGTTTCACGCCCAAGCGCAGAACCGCCAAACCGGATTTGCGCCTTCGTGCGCAAGCACGGATGCGCTTACGTTGCTTTGCTGGAACTCGCCGATGCGGATTTCCGTAAAGGCACAAAAACGTAGAACACCAAATGAACACTATAGATTGTAGCCCTATAGGGTGCAATGGGCTGTCATCTTGGTTTTTTGAGGGAAACCATAGGTGGCGGCTGGGAACTCATTGGCGAAGGCGTTGAAGATCGTTAGAAAGGCGCGTGGCTTGAGCCAGGAAGCCTTCTCTGACGTGTCCAGCCGCACCTATATGAGCACCCTCGAACGCGACCTGAAAAGCCCGACCCTGAACAAGCTGGCCGAGCTGTGCGAGGTGATGGAGATCCACACGCTCACGTTGCTGACGCTGGCCTACGCGGGCGACAGCCCGCGCAAGGCCGACGAGTTGCTGGCGCAAGTGCGCCGGGAGCTGGAGGCGGTGTTGAAGGAGCGCGACGCGGCGAAGCCGCGCGCCTGATGCGATTGGGGTGCTGGCCGGGCCGATCCGGCGCAGCCGGTTCGGCGGCATCGAGGGGCGCCAAGCATCGCGCGGCGGGGATAGCCCGCAGGGCTTTCCCCTGGAGTGCAAGCGCCAGCGCGCAGCGCCGCAGGCGCGACGGCGTGAGGGATTGAAGCCGAATGGCCGTGACGGCTTGCCGGCATGGGGCGCAGCCCGCAAAGCCCGGCGGCGCTTGCAGCGCCGACACGCCATCCTGTGCTTGCGACTCCACGGGCTGCGAGCCGTCCACCGATGAATGCCGACCCTGGTGAACATGCCAAGAGGCACCCGCTGCCGAACCCTGTGCGTGCGGTGCTGCGATGAGCAGCACAGCGCCCCGCCGCAAAGGGCGGGGCGCTGTGGGCGGCCGTCAGGCCGCCTTGGGCTTGTTGCGCGACCAGATCAGGTCGTGCGTGCCGTCCTCGTTCTCGATCAGGCGGGCATAGACCGTTGCCGGGAATGAAGGATCGTCCAGGGTCACGGACACGTAGGGACGTCCGGCCTCGCTGGTTTTCTTCCACGCCGCGCCGATGTCGTGGCCAGCCGCTTGCAGGCGGAAATCGGGGGCGCTCTCGTTGTTGCCCTTGTCGTTGGGAACCAGCTTGACCTTGACGTTGAGCGTCAGGGTGCGGAGCTGGCCGTTGAAGCCGTCTTTGTCTGCGGTGAAGGTGCCGATGTTGGCCATGATGATTTCTCCTTTCGGGTTGAACAAGGTCGCGCCAGTGCGTCCTTGTTGTGATCCGTCCGGCGGGGGATGGGCTGGCCGCACCGCCGAGCACAGCGAGGGGGTCGCAACACCGTGGAGAACCTGGAAGCGAAAAGAATTTGTCCCGCGAGGAATGCGCGCAGCGCAGGGGAAATTGTTTTCGCTGGAAGGTTGCGGCCATGAAGCCCAAGGCGCAGCCGCGCCACCGCCAGGATTCACAACAAGACAAGGACGCACAGGCCGCCCGCTCCCGAATGGAGACAGGGCCGACTCGGCATCCCCGCGTGACGGCTTCACCGGCTTGCGCCCTGACGCGGGCCAGGTCAACGCCCCAACGACAAGGCCAGAGCGCCCCAGCCGCAGCTCGCGGCACATGCTTGAGGCGTGGTGTGGAAGCTCCATCAGGCGAGGTCTGGCGGTGTGTCGGTGAACCGACCTTCGTGACACACAGGCAACGAATCGCCAGCGTCGAGGACGGCACGCTTTTGCACAACTTGCCGCAGCAAGCCGGGGCGTAGCCCCACAAGCCCCGCCCATTGCGGCGGGGCGCAGCCTTCCTCGCAAGCGAAGCGCGCAGCGCCGCAGGCGCGAAGGCGTGAGGGATTGAAGCCGAATGGCCGTGATTCGGCACGAAGCACGGGGCGCAGCCCGAAAGCCCGGCGGCGCACCGCGCCGACACGCCCAGGCCGTTCTATATTTTCAGGAAGGAATCCAAGAGAAGCTCATGACCCTCCAGCTACGACACGAAACGCCTGACGACATGGCCGCCATCGAGGCCGTCACGGTCGCCGCCTTCGCCGAAGCAGCGCACACCAGCCACACCGAACAATTCATCGTGTGCGCACTGCGCGCTGCCAACGAACTGACGCTTTCCATCGTGGCCGAAGAACACGGCCAGGTTGTCGGCCATGTGGCCCTGTCGCCCGTGACCATCACCGACGGCCACGGCCACCAAGCCGCAGGCTGGTACGGCCTGGGGCCGATCTCCGTCCTGCCGCAAAGGCAGGGGCACGGCATCGGCTCGCGCCTGATGGAACAGGCGCTGTCTGAACTGCGGGCCATGCAGGCCGCTGGTTGCGTGCTGCTGGGCGATCCCGCGTACTACGGGCGCTTTGGCTTTCAGGCCCATGCGGGCCTGCAACTGCCGGGCGTGCCGCCCGGCTACTTCATGGCGCTGGCCCTGCATGGGCCAGTGCCCGAAGGCATCGCGCGCTACAGCGATGCTTTCAACGCCGCCGCCTGAGCCAGTGCGAAGGCGGCGGCGTTCTGAATCGGCTGCTGGCCTTGAACACCGGGCGCGGCCACTGCCGCGCCCGGATTTTGCGTTTCACCGCGCCCAGGACGGAACGGCCTGGGCGCGGTGCTGAACGCGGTTATTCCTTTGTCTCGATGAGCCACCACACGGCACGCGGCAAGGCGCGGCCCGTGATGGGGTGAACGTCGGTGAGGTCGGCGTGGGCCATCCAGCCCGAGGGCGGGCGGTAGCCGCGCACGTCGCCATCGCCGTGCCAGCGGCGGGCGCGTACCGTGCCAGGGGCGTAGATCGCCGCCATGCGCGGGCGGTTGGTGGTGGTGCGGGTCATTGGGGGCTTCTCCTTGCAGCGAAGCGCCCCGGTCGAGGCCGGGGCGCTTGCCTTCGGCACGGGTCAAGCGGCCAGCGCCTCGGCGGGTTCATCCACCATTGCCTCGGCATCCTCCGGGGCGTCCTGCTCTGGGCCTGCTGCCTGCGTTGCATCCTGCGAGCCTGCGGCCTTGAAGATGGCAGGCATCCAGTCCGTGCCATCGGCCAGCCGCTCCGCTTCGCTGGCAATGTCGGCCTTCTTCAACTTCGCCAGCCGGGCGACGGATTCCGGGGCAAACGCGCCCACGGCATCCAGAATCACGGCCTTGGAAACGTGCTTGAAGTAGCCTTCTGCGGTCGGCTTCCACCATGCGGCCATGTCGAGGCCCACGGCCTGCGCCAGTTCCTCGCCGGGCTGGTGCGCCGTGGCGCGAGGCGTCACCACGTCCACCGTGGAAGCCACGCACACGGCCAGCAGCCGCACCAGTTCGTCTTGCGGCTTCGCCAGCAGCGCGGCGAACAGTTCAGCGCTGTCCTCCGGCAAGGCTTCGCCTGCCACCTGTTGCAGTTGGCGCAGCGCCACGGCGGCAGGCGATTCCGGCCAGTCCGGGGCCATACCTTCCAGCCGGTCTTGCACTTTGAGGCTCACGCCCAGCGGCAGATCGTGGCCATAGTGGCGTTCCTGCGAAACGGTCTGCACCATGCCATGCACCACAGCGGCCAGCGCAGCTTGCGGGTGCCGTGCGACTTCGATTTGCAGCGCGGCGGTGCGGTGCGCGCTCAGGCGCTGCGCCAGCCGGTCGGATATGGCGGCGGTCATGGGCTGCCTGTCGTCGTCTCCGTCCTCGCCTTCGTCGTCGTTCTCGGCTTCGCCTTCGCTGCCGAAACCTTGGCGCAGCCGTTCCAGCGTGCGCAGCGCCTTGGCCTCGGCCTCGCGCATCAGGCCACGATGAATGACGGCTTCGCCGTTGCGGTCGATGGTGACGATGGCACCGGCTGCGGCCTTCACGTTCGCGCCGTAGTCCTGCAAGCCATCTTCCAGCGCCTGCAACTGCTCGCCCACGGTTTCGCCTTCCTCCTGCAAGGCGTCGGCCTTGTCCTCGTCGTCGGCGTCCAGTGCGGCATCGACGGCTTCGGCCAGTTCGTGCATCTTGGTTTGCAGCTTCTCGATGCGGGCGGCTTCGCGCTTGTTCGGCTCGCGCCATTCCCTCGGCGCACGCTGGAAGGCGTGCAGGTCGGCATGGGTCACGCCCGGCGTGGCATCCACCCATGCCCAGCCTTCGGCCTTCACCTCGGCGGCGATGCCTGCCAGCTTGTCTTGTGCCAGCCGTTCCAGCAGCGCGGCATCGGTCAGATACACGCCCGCGTCACCTTCCGCGAACAAGTCGCGGCGGATGCCGCCGCCTGCGGCCTCGTAGGTGTCCAGTCCGACGAAGCGCACCAGCGGATGCCGGTAGGCGTCGATCTCGCGCTCGGTGAGGCGTTCGCGCAGGTTGGACGGGTGACGCTGCCACGTTGGCGCATCGTAGAACGCGCCTTCCTGCGCGGCGTGGTCGTCGGTGATGGCAAGGGCCATCAACTGGTCAAGGCTCACGGCATCGGCGCGATAGTCGGCCATCAATCGCGGCGAGACGTTCGCCAGCTTCAAGCGGCGCTGCACCACCAGCGGCGTGACGCTGAAATCCGCTGCAATGTCCTCGATGGGTCGGCCTTCGGCCACCAGCGCGGCGAATGCCTCGAACTGGTCTGCGGGGTGCATGGCTTCGCGCTGCACGTTCTCGGTGAGGCTGGCCGTGCGGGCGGTGCCATCGGCCACCAGCAAGCAAGGCACCTCCCATTCCTTGCTGATGCGGTGTTTCTTCGCCAGCAGCTTCAACGCGGCGAGGCGACGGCCACCGGCGACCACTTCGTAATGCTCGCCATCGGCGGATGCAATGACGATCAGGTTTTGCAGCAGACCCACGCGCTGGATGGATGCGGCCAGTTCGGGGATGGACATGCGCGGGGTCTTGCGCACGTTGCGGCCCGTGGGGCGCAGCACCAGCCGCGACAGCGGAACCAGAATCAGGTTCTTGGTCGGGTCGGCAGCTTCCAGCGCGGGGGCTTGGATGGCGCGGGCTTCGGTTTGGGTGATGGCGTTCATGGTGATAACTCCTTGCGGTTAGGAAATGCAGCAGCGAAGAAAGCGGCAAGGGCTGCTGCCTGCCCCTGCCGCGTGGGGATTCAGGCTTTCAACTGGCGCAGGCCATCGGCCAGCATCCAGAGGGCACGGTTCAGGCGCACATCGGAATCAATCCCCTGCACCGGGCGGGTCTGCTGGCGGCGTCCGTTGGCGTTGCGGCCATGCAATCCGCCTTTGGTCAGGTTTTCTTGGGTGCGGTTGAACACGCTCCACAAGTCCGGGCGGCGGTCGTCGAACCGGCGCGGCATCAAGATTTGCGATTCGGTGATGGGCGCGGGCTTGTTGTCGGCGGGGTCGTACTTGAGGGCCAGCGCAGAACGGGCGAACACTTCGGCTTCGCCTTCATCCAGCGCGATCGCGCGCATGGCATCGCGGGATTCCTTCACGCGCTCGAAGCCGCTCAACACCTCGAAAGCGCCTTCGATGACGGAACCGGCCACGTCGCCTTTGTGGGGTACGCGCACGTCCGCCACGGTGTCGCCGCACACAAGGCCATTGCTGCAAACGAAGCGGAACATTCCGGCCAGCATCTGATAGCTGCTCGTGCCGTCGTGCGAGTTCAGCAGCACGATTTCGTTAGCCTCCGCGCCGTTGATCTGGCTGGCGTGGCGCAGGCGCAGCATGTGTTTGGTGTGTTCGCGCTTGCCTTCGTCACGCACGCGGGTTTGCGTCACCATGAAAGGCTGGAAGCCTTCTTTGCGAAGCTCGGTCAGTACGGCGGCGGTGGGGATATAGGCGTACCGCTGCGAACGGCTTTCGTGCGGGGCATCCGCGAAGATGGACGGGGCCACCCTGCGAATCTGGTCATCGGACAGCGGGTAATCGCTGCGCAGCGAGGGGGAACGGGAAGCGAAACGGGATGCGAGTTGCATGTCTTTCTCCTGAACAAAAAAGGCTGTTGAAGAAAACCGCACACCGGATTCCAAGATTCGGAGCCCAGCCTTTCGGCTGTTCGGTGCGGTCGGCACGAGGAACCCGGTTGGCCCTGTTGCCACCGTCTTTCCTGAGTTCATCGCCCGCGACGGTCA
Organism: Burkholderiaceae bacterium; assembly: GCA_030123545.1. NCBI lineage: Bacteria > Pseudomonadati > Pseudomonadota > Betaproteobacteria > Burkholderiales > Burkholderiaceae > Burkholderiaceae bacterium. The sequence goes on from CP126124.1 coordinate 2,786,635, forward strand.
GGAGCGCGCGAACGGGTGCCGTCAAGGAGACAAGCGCAGGGTTGGTGCGGCCCGCAGGCGCAGCCGAGGACACGGCCCTGCGCGCCTTGACGGCACCAGGGCGCGGGCTACAGTCGCGGTGAAGGTGATGGAGTCAGGGGAGACGGCTGGACATGGCAACGGCCATCCCTGTGTGCCGAACCGCACGGCAAGCGAAGCGCGCAGGCCCGAAGCTGGAAGCCGGGCCGGAGGCGTCAGCCGAGCGGAGCGAGGGAACGATGGAAGCCCGTCAGGGGCGAGACGCCGCAGGCGGCTCGATGCGCTACGCGCACGACAGCGCGACCGGCCATCTCCCAGGTGGCCGGGGACGCCCAGGTTTCAGCGAGGAATGCTCAACAGAGCCACGCCGAACCGACGCCCAAGGGGCTGCGGATCAGTGATTACAGATGCCGTCTGATCGAGCCAGCAGAGCCACCTTGAGTCCCTTTTCCTACAACCATTACCCGGGAGCACGGAGAGCACAGCGAGCACAGGGAGCAACGGGAGGACACGGAGTACCGAGAAATCAAAACAAAGCATTGATTTGAAAGAGATTTTCTGAAAATTCCGTGCGGAATCATGCAATCTTATCGAGTCAAATAGGGCTATACAACTTATTTGACTGCTACTTGATGCCAAGAAACTCAAGCCAATCTGCGTGATGTACAGCGTATTCAATCATTGAAGTTGCGTGGATTCGAGCGTCCAATCGGTCTATCGAAATTACTCGAAGGACTGACATGGCAACGCAGAAGCAATCGCGGAACCGGCGGCTCAACATGGCCGAGCGCGCCAAGCAGCAGATGGACATCCAGTTCCCCGGCCACCCGGACGCACTGCTCTGGCATCGCAAGCTGAACGATGGCTACTCAACGATCCCCCGCACACTGCCGCTGGCGATGCAGGCCATCGACGCTCGATCCAAGGGCCAGCCTGCGGGGCACACGCTGTTGTGCCTGTGGATTCGCGCGCCTGACCACCCTTTTCTCACAATTGAGGCCCCGGCCACCTTTGCCGCGGAAACGGGCTTCGATGGTGAGCGTGCGGTCGATACCTGGCGCCGTCGTATGCGCACGCTGCGCGATCTCGGGTTCATCGAGGCGAAGAAGGGGCCTACCGGTGACTTCCACTACGTATTGCTGCTCAACCCCAACGTAGGCATCGAAAAGCTATGGCGTGCGGACAAAGTACAGACGGTTCTCTATGGACGCTTCCGGGATCGCTTGATCGACATCGGCGCGCAGAGCGACATCACAGACTATGACGACTACCTGGAGGATCGCAAGAAGGCCGAAGCGAAGGTCGCGACGAAAGCTCCGAAGGCTGCCAAGCGCCCTGCCGCTTCTGCGGACGCATCGACCAAGACGGCCAGTGCCTCCGCAACGCCCAAGCCAAAGACTCGTTCAAGGGTGAAGGAGGAACGATGATGCCCCGGATCAAAGACCCTCCAGAAGAAAACAGCCTGCTCGGCCGATGGGCTCGATGGACGGCTGCACCGTACTGCGAATTCAAGGACGACCGCGCCCGATTGCTTGCCTTGGTTGCGCGAGATGTACGCAAGGTGGCCATCGTGATCGTGCTCGCAATCACGGGCGAGGCGGTGCCGTGGCATGGATGGGCAGCCCTTTTTCTAGGATGAGTCCGACGCGTCGCCCAATGCTGCTGGCCAGTTGATCCGGCACAGCCTTGTCGGCAGTATTCAGGAGCGCCAAGCCTGCGCGGCGGGGATAGCCCGGGCTTTCCCCTGGAGGACGCGCGTGCGTACTTCGGATATTCGTGAACAGGCAGTCCACTTCTACCTGACCATCTGCAAATCTGTCATGTGTAAGGGGGGGGAAGGCGTGATCCGACCGATCCGAACCGGAAACCGATCCTCCCAGCCTCTCATTTCATCGCAATCCAGAGATGGCGAATATCGATATGTGAGAGTCCCCTGGCCCTGGTGTGTTGCGAGCGATACATGGTGAGGCCGGCTTTTGCGGCAGCAGACTCATTGCGGATCAGGTCCTGCAACGACCAGCCTGCGTGCTCCGAGCCATCCAATTCAGTGATCCACGCATTCAAGCGGTCGAACCAGATCTGCGGTGTCTCAGCCTGGACGTAGGCAATGATGGCAGCACGGGAGTGCGCCGCCCCGTGATCCCCGGCCTTGAAACGCTGGATGCCACCCGTTGTCGCCTTGCGGTTTATCACGTACTCGCGCTCATCCCGATTCTTGTCCTTCGGCGTTGGCAACCGCTTGCACTCAATAGGAAGCAAGGTATCGAACTGGGTACAGCGTCGACCATCGATCCATATCGTCGGCCCGCATGGCGAAGCGATCAAATCAATCTTGCGGCCCGTCTTCTGTTCATCGGGCTCCTCAATGCGGAACTGCAGCATGTCCCAGCCAGCAGAGTGACGGGCTACCGTGTTGAGATGGCCACACAACTGGGATGTGAGCGCCGTCTCTGCCGTCTTTTCCGGTCGATCGGGATGATCCCGCCAGCACGGCAGTTCGCCGGCGATGAAATCGATCAGCTCATCCAGCGATGCCGCAGACAGATGAACATCTTTCCCGAGAGAGCCAATCTGGACGTGGCGATCTGAAGAGTCTGCGAGCATAAGCGGGCGGTTAGAACCCTTGCACCCGAAGGTCGGCCAGCATCTCGTCCGCATCCCTCAGTGCCACGGAACGCATCCAGAAGCGCAGGCGGTCAGGCTTGAGCAGGAAGACAAAGTTTCCGTCGTAGATGCGCGCTATCCGCGTGATTTGCAGCGATTGCCCTTGGCGCTCCTGCAGCAACGACGCCAACCTGTCCTTCAACGCATCCGCACCTTGCCATTCCACCTTGCCAGCACCAAAAACAAACGGCTGGCAAATAACCCCTGGCCACGTTTGCGGCGCGAGCGCCTTTATCGACTTCTTCTTGTAAATGGCGTTGATCTGGCGCACGAAGACATCGTTGAAGGCCGACATACTGGACAGACCACTGTTCTTCATCACCTCGGAGTCTTCACCCAGTCGAATGAAGTCGCGGTAGTGGTCCACGATGTCGTCCACCAGAATCGATTCGTTGGGACTCAGGTCGAGGGTGCCTTCTGCAGGATACAGGATGGAGAACACATCGTCCGCCTGCAGCGCGGTAGCCTTCTGCACAAACAAGCGCGGACTCACCAATGCAAGGTGGGCTTGCAATGCACGCCGCGATGTCGACATCCATTTGTCGAGCTTGCGCAGGGCTGCAATGTCCTTCTGCTCCGCACAGAACCCTACGATCTGCTGACCATAGGTAAGGTACGAATCCGTCCACAAGCAATGTGGGAGGTCCATCTGCTCGCGAACAAGAAGCATGGGCGGTGTGTAGCGACCACTCGTATAGGCGGTCTTGAAGAGAGTGCCTTTGGCAGTCGTAATACGCTGGCGGTCCAACCCATCCACAGTCAAGGCGTCCGATGGAACGTATTTCTTCCCAGAAATATGCTTCGCAGGCTCACGCTTGCCACTCAGTCCTTCGATGAATCCTTCGCCGTGGTTCCAATTCTTCTTCTTCGCGTATTCGCCCAGCGTCCGATAGTTCTTCAGGCGATCGACAAAGCCCAGCGTGCGGCCGCCACCAAACAGGTCGGCTCTCCACACTGCATCGTTTTCCAGCGCGAGTTCTCTCGGCAGCCAATGCAGGTCGTAATAGTCGATGTCGAATCCCTGCTCGGCATCCGAGCGTCCGCTGCGTCGGAACGTTGCGTGCAGGATCTGCCTGTCTTCCGGCGCCGTCCTGGCTTCGGCGACGATGACAACGACCTTCGTGTCGGCCTTGCCCCTCTGGAACAGCCCACGCACTGAAATGAAGTCCAGAATCTCACGCACATCCCATTTGCCGATGAAGCTCCGACGCAGGGCAATCGACTGTTGGTTGTAGAGGAAGTTGTATTGCTGCAGCATGCTCAGCACACCGCCCTCGGCAACCATCTCCATCGCTTCGTGCAGGAACAGGTAGGCAAGCTGCTTGTCGGGGAGGGTGCCATGCGTGGCGTTGTATCGCTCGTAGCTTCGCACAGCGCCAGGCGTCGTCAGTTTCGACGCAAACGGCGGATTGCCTACAACGACCCCTATCGGTGCCGTGATGACGCCTTGTTCCTTCGCCTCGAAGAAACAAGACCAGTGCAACGTCTCACCAGCCAGTGGTGGGAACAACTTGATGGTGGCTCGGATGGTCTCCGGTTCCAGCGCATCACAAAGAGCCAGGCACAAGCTGAAGGCGGCCAGTTCGATCGCACCCTCTTCGCGATCGATTCCGTGCACGTACTGAAGCAATCCCTTGAGGACAGCGACATCAGGCTTCTGCCATTGGTTGCGGCTGCGCCAGTGAAGCACCAACCGCTTGTAGGCTTCGACCAGGAACACACCCGAACCACACGATGGGTCCAGGATGATCTCCCCGCGCTCTTGCAGCCGGTCAAGCCGCTCCCAGTTCAGCGACTCCTCCAACATCAGGCGCACCAGGAATGGTGGCGTATAGACAGAACTATCGGCATCCTTGACGAACAGCTGATAGATGTGACTGATCAGTTCAACGGGAAGGTCCTTGAACGAATAGAGCTGCCACAACGTCAACTGACCGCCAACCTCCTCGCGCCCTTCGATAAGCCGGGAAAAGCGGATCAGTTGCTGGCTGCCTCTCAAGCGCTCGCGGTCAGCGTCACTGAAGGAGAATACGTGGCCGTTGAAGCGCCTCTCCAGATCCTCAAGCAGCGCCACGAGTGCTGGACCATTGGCCAGCACCTGGAAAAACTTTTCTGCACCTGGCAGGAAGCGCGCCAGATAACCATCCTTGAAGACCTCGCGCTGCTCCAAGTATGCGATCAGCAAGGACAGGATCAGCAGCTTGCGGCGCAAATGTCTTGGCAGGATGCCTTCGGTATTTAAGTCGTCGCTGATCTCCTTGACCGCCGTGATGAGACCCTTGTGCGCGGACTTGTTGGATGACAGCAATACCTTGCAGGCCGCCGTGTCATCCCATAGCGTGCCGTTGCGCAATTGCTCCGCACTCCACCATGGGTCGCTGGCAACCGTGGACGCCAATGCCAAAGTGCGGACTGGATTGCAGACCAGCTCTCCGGATGAAGACACGAAGTCAGGGCCGTGAGCGCACCTGAAGAGTTGCAGTTGACCAGGCAGCTTTCGGTAGATCAGGGGTACGCCACCCCAACTCCAGAGCTTCTTGTGAATCTCCGCAAACTCATGATCTCGCTCAGGACCGTCTGCGACAAACACGAAGGCCTGCGGCACCGAGCGTTTGCCATTGCGGCCCGCCTCGAAGAACACCGCCTGCGCGCCGTACTCGCGCGCCTTCTCCATCAGAACAACCTCTTCCGGCGGGCGACCGTCACGCCGGTAAGTTTTGACGAAGACAAGCCCCTCCACAGCGACGCCTCGCACGGCATCGCTCAATTGGTTCCACCAAGGCTGCTGGCCGCCCGTCAACATGCGACCATCATCCATACCCTCATGACTGCTGCAGAGATCATGCGGCCACCGTGATGCCAGCGGCATGCGCACGCCGCGCCGGCCGGACAACGATCTGCACTTGCTGGTCGAGCGACACCAGTGCCTGCATCAGCCGTTCAAGCGAAATGTTTTGCAGCTTGTAGCGCCGCACCTGGGACACCTTGGGCTGCGTCATGCCGGTGATGTGCGCAACTTCGGTTTGACTGAGGCTGCGCTTGTCAATCAGCTCATTGAGCTTGACTGCCAAGACGGCCTTTGCCGACAGTTCTTCCGCGTCGTCCAAACCGAGGTCGGCCAGCACGTTGTCGGTGCCTTGAGAATGGTCTTTGCGCGTCATCACGATCTCCCGCTCGCGCCGTAACGCGCAAGCACAGCCTTCCACCGCTTCTCAATCAACTCCACGTCCGGCTGCGGTGTGGCAATGCCGGACTTGGACTTCTTCTGAAACGCATGCAGTACATGCACCGCATCGCCAATGCGAACGGTGTAGACCGCCCGAAAGGTGTCGCCACGATGGTCTTCCACCAGCTCGTAAACGCCCGAACCTAACCCCTTCCAGGGTTTGGCCGAATCAGGCGTCTGACCCAACTGCACGACGAACAGCGCGACGCCCATGTCCTTCTGGACAGGAATGGGAAACTCCTTGAAATCCTTCTTCGAGGAACCTTCCCAGTACAAGAGCTTGCGTTTCTCAGTCATAGATTATATACGTTCAGATATATAGCGCAAGGATCTCTCATGTGACCGCCCCCACAACCTCTTGTGCGGCAGCGTTACAGTCCTCCGGACGCACTCGCTCCAGCATGGCAAGTGCCTCCAGCAACTGCTCCCGCGTCGGCGGCGCATAGGAAAGCGTCATTGAGTTGTTGGTCAATTCGCAGGAGACGGATTTCCCAGACACTGCCTGGGATTTGTGGCGCTCCTGGCCGGTATAGCTCATGCGGTTGACGCGGTGGCTTGTGCTAAAGCATTGCGTCGGACTCCCGTGATCGCCTGCCGCCGGTTCGCCACCAGCTCGGCCGCCTCGCGCACCGGCTTGTCCTCGGTGTGGACGTAGCGCATGAACATCGCCACGGTCTTGTGCGCCGTCAGCGCCATGCCGACCTTGACGGGGATGCCCGAGTTGGCAATGTCGGTCGCGGAGCGGTGGCGGATGCCGTGCGTGCCCACATGGGACACGTCGGCGCGCTTGAGGATGCGCGTCCAGCCGCCGTAATACTCGCCCGTGGTCATGTGCTGCCCCGGATGGTTCGGTGACGGGAACACATACGGGCATCCGTCTTGGCGGGGCGCGGTGGACAGCAGCCGATAGGCTTCCTCGCTCAATGGCTTGGACATACCGCCGGTCTTGCTGTCGGGCCAGACCACACGCCTGTTCTCCAGATCGACCCAATCCCATTGGAGCGTAACAATCTCGGAGCGGCGGCCTGCGAACTCAAATTGCAGCCGGATGGCCAGCGGCAGAACCGCATGATCCAGGCCCAGCCCATCGGTTTCCAGATAGTCGAGATACCGGAACAGCTTGCCCATTTCCTCGTCGCTAATGAGGTGGGTGGCCTTGCCGTTGGGGTACATCGGGACATGGCGGCACGGGTTGGTGCCGTCGGGCCGGTAGCCCCACACTTCGGCTAGGTTGAACATCTTGCGCATCACGCTGAACGTGCGGTTCGCATCGGCCGGCTTGTGGGCCATCTTCTTCATCATCGTCGCCACGTCCGGGCGCTTCACGTCCTGCACCTTCATGCGGCCCAGCATCGGGATGATGTTGTTGTCGATGCACTTCTGGTAGCCGACCTGCGTGCTGGGCTTGTTGCGCTGCCTGGAGTGATCCCCCATGAACTTCTTGCACAACTCCGCGACCGTAGGGGCCGATCGGGCCGCTGCCTTGTCTGCGGCCGGGTCGCCGCCCCGGCGCACCTGGGCCAGCCATTCCTGCGCCAGCGAGCGGGCCTGTTCGACGGTCAATTCCCCGTATAGGCCCAAGGCAGGCTTGCGGCGCTCCCCGGCGTTCGTCCGGTACTGGAGCATGAACACCTTGCGGCCCGCTGGTGTAATCTTGCACAAGAAGCCCGGCACCAGGGTATCCCTGAGTTCGACGGCCTGCGCCTGGGATTGCGCCGCATCAACTGCGGACTTTGTGAGCTTGATCTTTGCCATGATGACTCCTTGAAAGACCCGTTTTGCAGGGGCCACATGGGAGCCATGAGGACACAAGCCGGGTCAGGTTTCAGAAAGCACCGGCATATGATGAACGCGCCTAAGTTATTGATAAACCTGCTGTATCGGGCTTCGGCGTAGTCCAGCAAAGTTCGGTGCTGGAGTCATCCTGAAATGAAAAAACCCCGCGAGGCGAAGCCTGCGGGGTTTTGCCGGATGGCGCTGACGCCGGATTACTGCGTGTTCTCGCGGGTACCGACGACCTCGATTTCCACGCGGCGGTTCTTCGCACGACCGGCAGCGGTGGCATTGCTTGCGATCGGCTGCGACTTGCCCTTGCCTTCGGTGTAGATGCGATTCTTCTCGATGCCCTTGGTCTCCAGATAGGCCTTGACCGCTTCGGCGCGGCGCACCGACAGCTTCTGGTTGTAGGCCACGGTGCCGATCGAGTCGGTATGGCCGACAGCGATGATCACTTCGAGCTTGATGCCCTTGATCTTGTCGACCAGATCATCGAGCTTGGCCTTGCCTTCGGGCTTCAGCACGGACTTGTCGAAATCGAAGAACGCGTCAGCCGAATAGGTGACCTTGCTCGCGGTCACGGCTGGCGCGGGCGCCGGGGCCGGGGCAGCAGCGGCCGGGGCCGGAGCCGGCGCGGCAACCGGAACGATCGCGCCGTCGCAACCCTTCGCGGCGGTGGCCGGGGTCCAGTTGGCGTCACGCCAGCACAGTTCTTGAGTGCCGTTCTTCCAGACCAGTTCGGAAGTACCGTTGCGCCAGTTGTCCACGGTCTGGGCACCTGCGGCAGTCACGAACGCTGCAGAGGCAATCAACATTGCCACTTTATTCAATTTCTTCATGGTTCTCCTCTTGGGGAAAAAGCCGCAGCCGCGCTGCGAATCCTGACGATCCGGGTGACCACCACCCAAAACGTTCTAACCATTGTGCCACACGTCCTTGCGCGTTCCCGCTCAATTCGGGCGGCGCGCCACGGCGCGAAACTGCATTTCGGCGGATGTGTTGCTCGGGCACGACAGCCCCCAACCCCTAAAATCGGCTTTCTCTTGCGAAAGCGCAACACCTCATGACCCAGTTCGCCAAGGAAACCCTGCCTGTCAGTCTCGAAGAGGAGATGCGCCGCAGCTACCTCGACTATGCGATGAGCGTCATCGTCGGTCGCGCGTTGCCGGACGCCAGGGATGGCCTGAAACCGGTGCATCGACGCGTGCTGTATGCGATGCACGAGCTCAACAACGACTGGAATCGTCCGTACAAGAAGTCGGCGCGCATCGTCGGCGACGTGATCGGCAAGTACCATCCGCACGGCGACCAATCGGTGTACGACGCGATCGTGCGCATGGCGCAGGATTTTTCGATGCGGCACATGCTGGTCGACGGCCAGGGCAACTTCGGATCGGTCGATGGCGACAACGCGGCGGCGATGCGCTACACCGAGATTCGGCTGGCAAAAATAGCGCACGAAATGCTGGCCGACATCGACAAGGAAACGGTCGATTTCGGCCCGAACTATGACGGCAGCGAAAAGGAGCCGCTGGTGCTGCCGTCGCGGGTGCCGAACCTGCTGATCAACGGCTCCGGCGGTATCGCCGTCGGCATGGCCACCAACATCCCGCCGCACAACCTCAACGAGGTGGTCGACGCCTGCCTGCACCTGCTCAAGCACCCTGAGGCCTCGGTCGATCATCTGATGGAGATCGTTCCGGGTCCGGACTTTCCGACCGCCGGCATCATCTACGGCAGCAACGGAGTCAGGGAGGCGTACCGCACCGGGCGCGGCAAGGTGGTGATGCGCGCCAAATGCCATTTCGAGGAGATCGACCGCGGTCAGCGCCAGGCGATCATCGTCGACGAGCTGCCCTACCAGGTCAACAAGAAGACGCTGCAGGAGCGCATGGCCGAGTTGGTGCACGAGAAGAAGATCGAAGGCATCAGCCATATCCAGGACGAGTCCGACAAGTCGGGCATGCGCCTCGTGATCGAATTGAAGCGCGGCGAAGTGCCTGAGGTGGTGCTGAACAATCTCTACAAGCAGACCCAGCTGCAGGACACCTTCGGCGTCAATATGGTCGCGCTGGTCGACGGCCAGCCGCGGCTGTGCAATCTGAAGGACCTGATCGAGGTCTTCCTCGAGCACCGCCGCGAGGTCGTGACCCGGCGCACGGTCTACCAGTTGCGCAAGGCGCGCGAGCGCGGCCATGTGCTGGAAGGACTGGCGGTCGCGCTCGCGAATATCGACGAATTCATCCGCATCATCAGGGAATCGCCGACGCCTCCGGTCGCGAAGACCGAGCTGATGCAACGCACCTGGGACAGCACGCTGGTACGCGAGATGCTGACCCGCACCCGCGCCGACGGCGGCGTGGTGAATGCGGACGACTACCGCCCCGAGGGCCTGGAGCGCGCGTATGGCATGCAGGCCGACGGACTGTACCGCCTGTCGGACACCCAGGCGCAGGAAATCCTGCAGATGCGGCTGCAACGCCTCACCGGTCTCGAGCAGGACAAGATCGTCGCCGAGTACCGCGAGGTCATGGTCGAGATCGAGGACCTGCTCGACATCCTCGCGCGGCCTGCGCGGGTCTCGACCATCATCGGGGACGAACTCTCCGCGCTGCGGCAGGAGTTCGGACAAACGAAGCTCGGGCTGCGCCGCAGCTCGGTGGAACAGGGGTCGTTCGACCTGAGCACCGAAGACCTGATCACGCCGACCGACATGGTGGTCACGCTGTCGCATGCCGGCTACATCAAGAGCCAGCCGCTCTCGGAATACCGAGCGCAGCGCCGTGGCGGACGCGGCAAGCAGGCGGCCGCCACCAAGGATGATGATTGGATCGACCAGTTGTTCATCGCGAACACGCACGACTACATCCTGTGCTTCTCCAACCGCGGCCGGGTGTACTGGCTCAAGGTCTGGGAAGCCCCGCAGGGTTCGCGTGGCTCGCGCGGCAGGCCCATCGTCAACATGTTCCCGCTGCAGGAAGGCGAGCAGATCACCGTGGTGCTTCCGCTGACCGGCGAGAAGCGCAGCTTTCCGCCCCATCTGTACGTGTTCATGGCAACATCGATGGGGACGGTCAAGAAGACCTCGCTCGACGAATTCGGCAACCCGCGCAAGGCCGGCATCATCGCGGTCGACCTGGACCCCGGCGACTTCCTGATCGGCGCCGCGCTGACCGACGGCGCGCACGACGTGATGCTGTTCTCCGATGGCGGAAAGGCGGTGCGTTTCGACGAGAACGACGTACGACCGATGGGCCGCAACGCGCGCGGCGTGCGCGGCATGGCGCTCGACGACAGCCAGGCGGTGATCGCGATGCTGGTGGCCGAGGACGAAAGCCAGAGCGTGCTGACCGCCACCGAGAACGGTTACGGAAAGCGTACCAACATTACCGAATACACACGCCACGGCCGCGGCACCAAGGGCATGATCGCGATTCAGCAGACCGAGCGCAACGGCCGCGTGGTCGCGGCCACGCTGGTCCACGCCGACGACGAGATCATGCTGATCACCGACACCGGCGTGCTGGTACGCACCCGGATCGCCGAGATCCGCGAGCTCGGCCGCGCAACCCAGGGGGTCACGCTGATTGCGCTCGACGAAGGCGCGAAGCTGACCGGCTTGCAGCGCATCGTGGAAAACGACGTGAACGGCGACGGCGATGCCGACGATGCCGCAGCCGCCGCAACCGACAAGGAGGATCCGAAGTGAAACGATTGCAACTCACCCTCGCCGCGCTCGCGCTGGCGGCCTGCGCCGCGGCGCAGGCGCAGGACGGCAAGGCCGCGCTGGTCAAGCAGTTCCTTGACCTGCAACGTCCCGCGATCGAATCGATGGCGCGCACGCTGGTGCAGCAGTCCAGCGGTCCGATCGCGGAAAGCGGCACGCAGTATTTGCGCACCCAGGTACCGGCCGACAAGCGCGAGGCCGCGGCGAAGGCGGCGGACGCCGAGATCACCAAGTACTTCGACGCGACCTACCCGCTGGTGCGCGACAAGGCGCTGCAGGACGCGCCGGTGGCACTAGGCCCGCTGCTCGAGAAGAATTTCAGCGAGGACGAGCTGCGCCAGCTCGTGGCATGGATCAGCTCGCCGGTGGCGAAGAAATACCAGGAGCTCAATCCGCAGCTACAGGCGGCATTGGCCGAGAAGGTGGTGGCCGACACCCGCGCCACGGTCGAACCGCGGCTGCGTACGCTGAACGACAGCGTGGCCAAGGCGCTCGGTGCGCCGGCCAACCCGCCGGCACCGGCAGGCCAGACGCCTGCGAAGCCGGCCCCCGCCAAGAAGTGACGGCTGCCGCGAGTACGCGCCCGTACAACTTCTCCGCCGGTCCGGCCGCGATGCCGGTCGAGGTGCTGGAGCAGGCTGCTTCCGAGATGCTCGACTGGCACGGTAGCGGCATGGGCGTGATGGAAATGAGCCACCGCGGCCGCGAGTTCATATCGATCTGCGAGCAGGCCGAAGCCGATCTGCGCGAGCTGCTCGCGGTACCAAAGCAGTTCCACATCCTGTTCATGCAGGGCGGCGGGCTGGCCGAGAACGCGATCGTTCCGCTGAACCTGTCGCGCGGCACGACGGCGGACTTCGTCGTCACCGGCAGTTGGAGCCAGAAGTCCTGCAACGAGGCTGGCAAGTACTGCAGCGCGCGCGTCGCGGCCAATACCCAGCCGGACGGCCACACCACGCTGCCCGACCCCGCCGGCTGGCAGCTTGGGCGCGACGCGGCCTACGTGCATATCTGCAGCAACGAAACGATCCACGGCGTCGAGTACCAGGCACTGCCCGACCTGCGCGCGCTGGGCTGCGACGCGCCGCTGGTCATGGATTTCTCATCGCACGTGGCATCGCGCCCGGTCGACTGGCAACGCGTCGGGCTGGCGTTCGGCGGCGCGCAGAAGAACCTCGGCCCGGCCGGCGTCACGCTGGTGGTGGTGCGCGAGGACCTGCTCGGCCACGCACTCGCCGCCTGCCCGAGCGCGTTCGACTACCGGATCGTCGCGGCGAACCAGTCGATGTTCAACACCCCGCCGACCTGGTCCATTTACGTCGCCGGGCTTACCTTCCAGTGGCTGAAGCGCCAGGGCGGCGTGATCGAGATGGAGCGGCGCAATATCGCCAAGGCGCGGCTGCTGTACGACTTCATCGACCGCTCGCCGTTCTACGAGAACCGGGTCGCACCCGACTGCCGGTCCCGCATGAACGTACCGTTCTTCCTGCACGACGAATCGCGCAACGAGGCTTTTCTCGCCGGCGCGCGTACGCGCGGTCTGCTGCAGCTCAAGGGTCACAAGTCGGTGGGCGGCATGCGCGCCAGCATCTACAACGCGATGCCGATGGCAGGCGTGCAGGCGCTGGTCGACTACATGCAAGAATTCGAGAAGACCCAGAGCTGACCGATGGTGAAGACCCTTGCCCAGCTGCGCAGCGAGATCGACGCCATCGACCGGCAACTGCTGGCGCGGCTGAACGAGCGCGCGGCGCTGGCGCACGAGGTCGGCGCGGTCAAGCGCACCGAAGGCTCGCCGGTGTTCCGGCCGGAGCGCGAGGCCGAGGTCATCCACGGACTGCAGCAGCGCAACCCGGGGCCACTGCCGGCCGGGGCGGTTGCGGCGATCTGGCGCGAGATCATGTCCGCCTGCCGCGCACTCGAGGCGCCGCAGCGGGTCGCGTTCCTCGGCCCCGCTGGCACGTTCAGCGAGGAGGCCGCGCTGCGTTTTTTCGGAAGCAGCATCGAGCGGGTGCCCTGCACGAGCTTCGACGAGGTGTTCCATGCGACCGTGGCCGGATCGGCCGACTTCGGTGTGGTGCCGGTGGAGAACTCGACCGAAGGCGTGGTGCCGCGCTCGCTCGACCTGTTCCTCAATTCCCCGCTGCATATCGTCGGCGAGATCAGCCTACCGGTGCGGCACAACCTGTTGCGGTCCTCGGATGCGCTGGACGGCATCGAGGTCGTACTGGCGCACCCGCAGGCGCTGGCGCAATGCCACGGCTGGCTCGGCAAGCATCTGCCGCAGGCCGAGCGTCGCGCAGTCTCGAGCAATGCCGAAGGGGCGCGGCTGGCTGCCGGCCAACCGAGCTGGGCCGCGATCGCGAGCGACCGCGCGGCCGGCGAGTTCGGGTTGCACATGGTCGCGCACGCGATCCAGGACGACGCGTTCAACCGCACCCGCTTCGCGGTGATCTGCCTGCCGCAGACGCTGACCGCGCCGCAGCCGTCGGGCCGCGACTGCGTGAGTCTGATCGTGTCCGTGACGAACCGGCCCGGCGCGGTGCACGACCTGCTGGTGCCGCTGAAAAAACACGGCGTATCGATGACGCGCTTCGAGTCGCGGCCGGCACGCTCGGGCCAGTGGGAGTACTACTTCTACATCGACATCGCCGGCCATGTGTCGCAGCCTCATGTGGCCGCGGCGCTGGACGATCTGCGCAACCTGTGCGCGTTCTACAAGGTGCTGGGCACCTACCCGGTGAGCGAATGAGCGCAATGACGAGGGGCCCCGCTTGCGGGGATCGGCACCGCGAATTCGATCGGGGCGGCCGACCATCCGGTGTTCAAACCTGCACCGACGGCATCGGAGGCCGTCGAATGGGTACGGAGGCACGTCGCCGTGTATGAGCAGCTCGGCCTGATCGGCTGCGGCCTGATGGGTGGATCGTTCGCGCTGGCTGCCAAGCGCGCCGGCCTGGTGCGCCGCGTGGTCGGCTACAGCAAGTCGCCGTCGACCACGGAACTGGCGCGCGAACTCGGCGTGATCGACCAGGAGGCGCCGTCGGCGCTGCAGGCGGTCTCGGGCGCGGACATCGTGCTGCTCGCGGTGCCGGTGGCGGCGACGGAGACCACGCTGCGGGCGATCCGGCATCTGATCACGCCGAAGACGCTGGTAATGGACGTCGGGTCGACCAAGCGCGACGTGGTCGATGCCGCGCGGCGCGTGCTGCGCGAGCAGGTCGGCTCGTTCGTTCCGGCGCATCCGATCGCCGGGCGCGAGGTCGCCGGCGTCGAGCATGCCGACGCCCATCTGTACAGCGGCCGCCAGGTGATCCTGACGCCGATCGAACGCACGCTGACCGCGCAACTGCAGCAGGCGACCGAGGTCTGGACCGCGCTCGGATGCCAGGTGACGAAAATGGCGCCGGAGGCGCACGACGCGGCGTTTGCCGCGGTCAGCCATCTGCCGCACCTGATCGCGTTCGCGCTGATGAACGCGATCATGGGTCAGCCGGCCGGCAACGAATTCCTGTCGCTGGCCGGACCGGGCTTTCGCGACTTCTCTCGCATCGCGGCGAGCGACCCGACGATGTGGCGTGACGTGCTGGTCGCGAACCGCGAGGAGCTGCTGGCGCAATCGCAGCTGTTCCGGCGCAGCCTGCAGGCGCTGGAGGCCGCGATCGACGGCGGCGACGCGAATGCGCTGGAGGCACTGATCGAGCGCGCCAGCGAAAAGCGGGCGCACTGGCGCATGGGATCGGGCCGCTCGGGCAAGTAGCACGTCGCGGCGAGCCAATGTACGCGACCGCGTTCCTCGACATTCCCGCGCTGCGAACCGCCGGCGGGTCGATCACCCTACCCGGCTCCAAGAGCATCTCGAACCGCGTGCTGCTGCTCGCGGCCCTCGCCGCCGGCAGCACCACGGTGCTCGATCCGCTGGACTCGGACGACACCCGCATCATGGTGGCGGCGCTCGAACAGCTGGGCTGCGTCATCGAGCCGGTCGCCGGCGGGCTGCGCATCGCGGGCTTGGACGGACGTCCTCGGCAGCAGCGCGCAGCGCTGTTCCTGGGCAACGCCGGCACCGCGATGCGCCCGCTGACCGCGGCGCTGGCGCTGCTCGACGGCGAGTTCGAGCTGCGCGGCGTGCCCCGGATGCACGAGCGGCCGATCGGCGATCTGGTGGACGCGCTGCGCAGCCTGGGCTGCAGCATTGATTACCTGGGACGGCCCGGCTATCCGCCGCTGCGCATCGCGCCGCCAGCGCTCAAGGTTGGGCAACCGGTGCGGGTGCGCGGCGACGTGTCGAGCCAGTTCCTGACCGCGCTGCTGATGGCGCTGCCGCTGGTTGCAGCACGGCAGGACATCATGATCGAAGTCGACGGCGAACTGATCTCCAAGCCCTACATCGAGATCACCTTGAGTCTGCTGGCGCGCTTCGGCGTCGAGGTGCGGCGCGAGGGCTGGCAGCGCTTCACCATTCCCGCGGGCAGCCGGTACCACTCTCCCGGCACCATCCACGTCGAGGCTGACGCCTCGTCTGCTAGCTATTTCATAGCTATAGGCGCAATAACGACGGGGGCTGCAGGCCAAAATGACATAAGAATCGAAGGCGTGGGCGCGGATTCGATCCAGGGCGACATCCGGTTCGTCGACGCCGCGCGGGCGATGGGCGCCGCCATCGTCAGCGGCGCGAACTGGCTCGAGGTATCGCGCGGCGCCTGGCCGCTGCGCGCGATCGACATCGACTGCAATCACATTCCCGATGCCGCGATGACGCTGGCGGTGCTGGCGCTGTACGCCGACGGCCCCTCGGTGCTGCGCAACATCGCGAGCTGGCGCGTGAAGGAGACCGACCGGATCGCGGCGATGGCGACGGAACTGCGCAAGCTCGGCGCGACGGTGGACGAAGGCGCGGACTTCCTGCGCATCACGCCGCCGCCCACCCCGGCCGACTGGCGCGCGGCCAGCATCCGAACCTACGACGACCACCGGATCGCGATGTGTTTCGCGCTCGCGGCATTCAACCCGGCCGGGCTGCCGGTACGCATCGAAGACCCGAAGTGCGTCGCGAAGACCTTCCCGGACTACTTCGAGGCGCTGTTCTCGCTCGCCCACACCTACGCGGCGCGCATCCCGGTGCTCTGTGTCGACGGACCGAGCGCGTCCGGCAAGGGCACGCTGGCGGCCGCGCTCGCCGAGCGGCTCGGCTACCACTACCTGGACTCGGGCGCGTTGTACCGGCTCACCGGCCTGGCCGCGGTGCGGGCCGGCTTCACGCTCGACGCGGCACACGAGGTCGCGATCGCGGCGATGGCGCAGCGCTTGCCGATCCGTTTCTCGGGATCCCTAGTCTGGCTGGACGGCGAGGACGTCAGCGATGCGATCCGCACCGAAGAAGCCGGCATGAATGCGTCCCGGGTTTCGGCGCTGCCGGCGGTGCGCGTCGCGCTGCTGGCGCTGCAGCACGGGTTTCGCCGGCTTCCGGGCCTGGTCGCCGACGGCCGCGACATGGGCACTGTCGTTTTCCCTGATGCGCCGCTGAAGATTTATCTCACAGCGAGTGCCGCCCAGCGCGCGCAGCGACGCCATAAGCAATTGATTTCAAAGGGGATTCCAGCTATACTTGACAATCTTCGCGCCGATCTGGAGGCGCGCGATGCACGTGATTCTTCGCGCAGCGTCGCGCCCTTGAAGCCGGCCGACGATGCGCTGCTTCTGGACAACTCCGACATGACGATCGAGCAATCGGTCCTGCGGGTGCTGGATGAGTGGCAGCGCAGACAGCCGTTCGGGGCAACACTGCTCCCCTGAGCTCCCCCGAGCGGTTGTCCGGTCCACACGGCCCGCATCGCGCTTTTTTTGCGCAAGGCCATGTGGTTTGCAACCCAACCCGCGGCCCCCTGCTACGAGGCCGCAAACCACCCGCCGCAGGCTCTCTCGACAAGCAACGCCGAATTCCCGCGCCCGCCCGAGCGCGCCTGCTCCAAGGAAACTCTTAATGTCTGAATCATTTGCCGCCCTGTTCGAAGAATCGCTGCAGCGCTCAGAAATGCGCGCCGGCGAGGTGGTCACCGCCGAGGTGATCCGTGTCGAGCACAACTTCGTCGTCGTCAACGCCGGGCTCAAGTCCGAGGCCTATGTGCCGATCGATGAATTCAAGAACGACCAGGGCGAAATCGAAGTCCAGCCTGGCGACTTCGTCTCGGTCGCGATCGACGCGATCGAGAACGGCTACGGCGACACCATCCTGTCGCGCGACAAGGCCAAGCGCCTCGCGTCCTGGATGGCGCTGGAGAAGGCTCTGGAATCCGGCGAATTCGTGAACGGCACCACCAGCGGCCGCGTCAAGGGCGGCCTCACCGTGCTGGTGAATGGCATCCGCGCGTTCCTGCCGGGTTCGCTGATCGACACGCGCCCGGTGAAAGACCTGACCCCGTACGAGAACAAGACGCTCGAATTCAAGGTCATCAAGCTCGACCGCAAGCGCAACAACGTGGTGCTGTCGCGCCGCGCGGTGGTCGAGGCCAGCATGGGCGAAGAACGCGCGAAGCTGCTCGAGACGCTGAAGGAAGGCGCGATCGTGCATGGCGTGGTGAAGAACATCACCGAGTACGGCGCGTTCGTCGACCTGGGCGGCATCGACGGCCTGCTGCACATCACCGACATGGCGTGGCGCCGCGTGCGCCACCCGACCGAGGTGGTGCAGACCGGCCAGGAGATCACCGCCAAGATCCTCAAGTTCGACGCCGAGAAGAACCGCGTCTCGCTGGGCCTGAAGCAAATGGGCGACGACCCCTGGCTCGGCGTCTCGCGCCGCTATCCGCAGGGCACCCGCATGTTCGGCCGCGTGACGAACATCGCCGACTACGGCGCGTTCGTCGAGCTCGAGCCGGGCATCGAAGGCCTGGTCCACGTCTCCGAAATGGACTGGACGAACAAGAACGTCGCGCCGGCCAAGATCGTCTCGCTCGGCGACGAGGTCGAGGTGATGGTGCTCGAGATCGACGAGGACAAGCGCCGCATCAGCCTCGGCATGAAGCAGTGCAAGGCCAATCCGTGGCAGGAGTTCGCGCAGAACACCAAGCGCGGCGACCGCGTGAAGGGACCGATCAAGTCGATCACCGACTTCGGCATCTTCGTCGGGCTCGCCGCCGGCATCGATGGACTGGTGCACCTGTCGGACCTGAGCTGGAACGAGCCCGGCGAATCGGCGGTGCGCAACTACAAGAAGGGCCAGGAGGTGGACGCGCTCGTGCTGGCGGTCGACGTGGACCGCGAACGCATCTCGCTCGGCATCAAGCAGCTCGACTCCGACCCGTTCACGACCTTCGTGACCGTCAACGACAAGGGCCACACGGTGAGCGGCAAGGTGAAGACGGTCGACCCGCGCGGCGCCGAGATCGACCTCGGCAACGACGTGATCGGCTACCTGCGCGCATCGGAAATCAGCCGCGACCGGGTCGAGGACGCGCGCAACGTGCTGAAGGAAGGCGACGAGATCACCGCGGTGGTGGTCAACGTCGATCGCAAGACGCGCAACATCCAGCTGTCGATCCGTGCGAAGGACGCGGCCGACCAGCAGGAGGCGATGCAGCAGCTGAGCCAGCAATCGGCGCGCGAGAGCGCCGGCACCACCAGCCTCGGTGCGCTGCTGCGCGCGAAGCTGGACCACGGCAACAGCGACAACAACGACAACAACTGAGCCCGCGCGCCGGGCGGCCTCCCGCCCCGGCCCGTGCGGCACGCCGATTCACCGATGACCCGCTCCGATCTCGTCGAAGAACTGGCCGCCCGCTTCGAGCAGCTCAAGCACCGCGACGCCGAATTCGCGGTGAAGGCGGTGCTCGATGCGATGAGTGACGCGCTGGAGCGCGGGCACCGGATCGAGATCCGCGGCTTCGGCAGTTTTTCGATCAGCCGCCGCCCGCCGCGACTCGGGCGCAACCCGCGCTCCGGCGAAACGGTCACGATCCCGGAGAAGCGCGTGCCGCATTTCAAGCCGGGAAAAGCACTGCGCGAGGCGGTCGACCGGCGCACGCGCGAGCTCGAGGCCGAGGCCCGGCCGGCATGAACGCGCCGCACCGCTAAAATCGGCCGCTGACCGGGGCCGGTGCATGAAATACCTCATGTGGCTGCTGAAGGCAGCCATTTTTTTTTCGTTGCTCGCGTTCGCGCTGAACAATCAGCAGGACGCCACCGTGCACTTCTTCTTCGGAACGCAATGGCGCGCGCCGCTGGTGCTGGTGGTGCTGGTCGCGTTCGCGCTGGGCGTGGTGCTCGGCGTGCTCGGCATGGTCCCGCGCTGGTGGAAGCACCGCAGCGCGGCGCGCCGCGCACGCCAGGCCAATGCCATGACGGCAGTGGGCCCCGAACCGGGCGCCGACGCCGCGCGCGATGGAACTTGATTTCAGCCTGAGTTGGATCCTGCTCGGCCTGCCGGTCGCGTTCGTGCTGGGCTGGATCGCGTCGCGCCTGGACCTGCGCCAGTTGCGCATGGAGAACCGGCAGGCGCCGAAGGCCTACTTTCGCGGATTGACCTTTCTGCTGAACGAGCAGCAGGACCACGCGATCGACGCGTTCATCGAGGCGGTGCAAAGCGATTCGGACACGTCCGAATTGCACTTCGCGCTCGGCAATCTGTTCCGCCGCCGCGGCGAGTACGAGCGCGCGGTGCGCGTGCACGAGCACCTGCTGTCGCGCGGCGACCTGAGCCGCGCCGACCGCGAGCGCGCGCAGTACGCGCTGGCCACCGATTTCCTGAAGGCCGGCCTGCTCGACCGCGCCGAAGACGCCTTCGCCAGACTCGAAGGCACGCCGTTCGAGACGCAGGCGAACCTGGCACTGTTGTCGATTTTCGAGCGCTCGCACGACTGGTCGCAGGCGGCGCGCATCGCGGCCCGGCTCGACGAAGCCGATCAGGGGAGCTTTCGCGCACGGCAGGCACATTACCTGTGCGAACAGGCTAGAGCGCAGACCGGCGCCGGCAACGAAGCCGGCGCACGCCGGCTGCTCGAGCAGGCGACCGAAAACGCACCGCAGGCGCCGCGGCCGCGCATCGAACTGGCCGCATTGTTGCTGCGCTCGGGCGAGCCGGCGGCGGCGCTGCAGGTGCTCGATGCGCTGGTCGAGGCCGCACCGCAGTCGCTGCCGCTGGCGGCCAAGCTGCTGCGCGAGGCGGCGGTTGCCTGCGGCCAGGGCGGCCGGGCGCTGCAACTGCTGAAGGACGCCCATGCGCGCATGCCTTCGCTCGACCTGCTGGACGCGATCGTCGCGCTGGCCGAGGCGACGCACAATGCGCCGGCGGATGGTGCAGCGCGCGAATGGTATGTACGCCACCTCGAGCGCGAGCCATCGCTGGTCGCCGCGGCCAAATGGATCGCGGGCGAACGGCTCGAGCACGAGCAGTACCATGCACCGGTGCAGCGTGCGCTCGACCATGCGGCGCGCCCGCTGCTGCGCTACCGCTGCGCCGCCTGCGGTTTCGAGGTGAACCAGCATTTCTGGCAATGCCCGGGCTGTCAGGCGTGGGACAGTTACCCGCCGCGCCGGGTAGAGGAACTCTGACGGGTCCGCGCACGGCAGCGCCGCCGCCGACCGAATTGATTCGAGGAGTCGAACTATGCTCAAGAACCTGCTGCTGCTGTCGTTGCTGCTGTTCGCTGCCGCCACTTATGCGACGGTGGACCTGAACAAGGCCGACGTGGTCGCGCTCGACGGTGTCCGCGGCATCGGTCCCGGCCTGTCGGCCCGCATCCTCGAGGAACGCGCGCAGCGCGAGTTCAGCAACTGGAACGACTTCATCGCCCGCATCAAGGGCATGGGCCGCAAGAAGGCCGCCGCGCTCTCGCGCGACGGGCTGACGGTGAACGGCGAAGCATTCGCCGATGGCGCGGCGCCGCCGCAGCGCGGCGACGCGGCCGCAGACTGAAATCCCGCGGCGCCACCGCGCGCGCCCTCACTCGCCGTCGGAGTCGACCGGCGGCGCGCGGCGATAGCTTGCCGGCGTGCGGCTGAGCTTGATCGGCGACCCAAGGCCGCGGTAATGCTCGCCGATCTCGACGACCATCTGTCGGTGCGCGGTGTGCGGATGCCGAAGCGCCGCGCTGACCGAAAGCACCGGCGCACAGGGAACGCCCAGGTCCATCAAGGTCTCGGCCAGTGCCGGGCCGTCCTGGTCCGCCAGCAACGCGACCAGCCGTTCGCGCAGCGCGGCGCGGTTCGTCGAACGCGCACTGGCGGTCGCGTAGTCGGCGTCGCGGGCAAGTTCGGGCACGCCCAGGTGGCCGCACAGCAAGCCGAACTGCCGGTCGTTGCCGACCGCAAGAAAGATCGGTGCGGTGCGCGTCGGAAACGCGTCGTACGGATAGATGTTCGGGTGCGCGTTGCCGGTGAGCTTCGGTTCGCGCCCGTCCTGGAACCAGTTCGCCGCATGCGGGTGCAGCAGCGACAGGCCGTTGTCGTACAGGCTCGACTCGATGAACTGGCCGCGGCCGCTGCGACCGCGTTCGTGCAGCGCCAGCAGCACGCCCAATGCGGCGTTCAGCCCGGTCACCATGTCGACCACCGGCAGCCCGACGCGCAGCGGTTCGCCGCCGACCTCGCCGTTCACGCTCATGATGCCGGCCATCGCCTGCACCGCCGCGTCGTAGCCGGCCAGCCCGCCGAGCGGCCCGTCGGCGCCGAAGCCGCTGACCCGGCAGTGGATCAGCCGCGGAAAGCGCTGCGACAGCCGCTCATAGCCCAGGCCCCATTTCTCCATCGTGCCGGTCTTGAAGTTCTCGATCAGCACGTCCGCGCCTTCGAGCAGCGTCAGCAGCGTCTCGCGGCCTGATGCGCTCGCCAGATCGAGCCGCGTGCCGCGCTTGTTGCGGTTCAGACCGTAGTAATACGACGCGACCCCGTCCTGGAACGGCGGGCCCCAGGTGCGGGTGTCGTCGCCCTGCGGCGGCTCCACCTTCAGCACGTCGGCGCCATGGTCGCCTAGGATCTGCCCGCAATAGGGGCCGCCCAGGATGCGCGACAGGTCGATGACGCGGACGCCGGCAAGCGCGCCGGGCGATAACGAGGAAGAGGTGGCGGATTCGGTCATTTCGTGTCCCGTGCAGGCGATGCCCTCGGCGATTCTGTCATGGCTCACGCCGCATCGAACAGCGCCGCCAGATCGTCGTCGCCGGTCTCCGGCGCCAGCGGATCGACCGGCAGCAGCCGGTGCTTCAGCGCCAACGCCGCGAGCTTGGTGCGAAGCGCCGAGCCGGTGCGGCTGGCCTCCCACGCCATCGCGATCGCGGTCGTGATGTGGTACAGCGCCGAGGCTGCGCGCCGCGCCTGCGCTTCGCTGCCGCCCCGGGGCGAAGCCAGCTGCGCGAGCGCGGCGACGCGCGGCAGAGCAGCGGCCAGTGCATCGCGCAGCGGCGCTTGGCTGGCCCCCAGTTCGGCGAGCAAGCGCTCAAGATGAGCGGTCAGCGCGGTGAGCGAATCCTCGCGACGGATCGCGCGCATCACGTCGAGCGCGACGATATTGCTGGTTCCTTCCCAGATCGACCCCAGATGGGCGTCGCGCACGAGACGCGGGTCGCTCCACTCCTCGATGTAGCCACAGCCGCCGCGCACCTCCATCGCGTCGCCGGTGACGCGGCGCGCGTCGCGGCAGGCGCGGAACTTGATCAGCGGCGTCAGGATGCGCACCAGCGCGTATGCGCCGGGCTCACCCGCGTCCGAGCGGCGCAGCGCCTCGGCGGTCTGAAACAGCATCGTGCGCGCCTGCTCGGCCGGCAGCAGCAGCTTGGCAAGCTGGCGGCGCATCAGCGGCATGTCGATCAGCCGGCGGCCGAACGCCCCGCGATGCCGTGCGATGAAGAACGCCTCGCCGACCGCGCGGCGCATCAGGCCGGCGGCGCGCACCCCGTTCGACAGCCGCGAGTTGTTCACCATGTCGGCCATCTGCTGAAAGCCGCGCCCAGCCTCGCCGACCAGGTACGCGCGCGCGCCGTTCAGCTCGATCTCGCCGCTGGCCATCGACCGCGTCCCCAGCTTGTCCTTCAGCCGCACGATGCGGTAGGCGTTGAACGAACCGTCGGCCAGCCGGCGCGGCAGCAGGAACAGCGAAACGCCGCCCATGCCGGCAGGGGCGCCATCGATGCGCGCCAGCACCATCGCGAGCGCGGCGTCGGGGTTCGAGCAGAACCATTTGTCGCCGTACAGAAGGTAGCCGTCCCCGTCCGCCACGGCTCGCGTCTCGGTCGCGGCGATGTCGGAGCCCGCGCGCTGCTCGGTCATGAACATCGCGCCCTGCGAAAGCTGGTCCAGGTCCTGCGACAGCAGTTCCGGCAGATAGCGCTCGGCCAGCGCCGGGTCGCCGAACTTGCGCAGCATGCGCGTCAGCGAATCGGTCATCGACAGCGGGCAGCACAGGCCGAACTCGGCCTGCACCAGCAGATAAGTGAACGCATATTTCGCGATCGCCGGCATGGTCTGATCCCAGCCGAGCACGCCTGCGCGGTGCGACATCGCGGCCAGGCCGAACTCGGAGAACGCGACGCGCTCGAGTTCGCGATACGCCGGATGCTTGACGATGCGCTGCACCGACTCGCCGGTGCGGCTGCGGTGCTCGAGCGTCGGCGGGTTGTGGTCCGCGGTGTTCGCCAGCGCGTCGAGCGGGCCGCCGGCGAGCGCGCCGAGGTGGCGCAGATGCGGCAGCAGATGCTCGTGCAGCGGCTGCGGCAGGTACACGCCCAGCAGCGACTGCAGTTCTGCGTCGTCGTCGAAGAAGTTCGCGCCGCTGCGGTCGGGAATCGCGGGGGAGGTTTCCGTGGGCATGGCGATGGGCCGGTCCATGTTGCTGTCTCCGAGAGATGTCGCGCCGATTATTCGCCGGCATCGATTGATGTTCCAACTTTCTGGCGGCGGTCTCGACGTGAGGATCGGATGGACGCGCAACGGCGGCGCGACAGCTAATGCGGCGCGGTCGCGAACGCGATCAAGTCGGTCACGCCCGGATCGACGCCGGCCTGCATCAGCAGCGTCGTGACCTGGCCGCGGTGATGCGTCTGGTGGTTGAAGAAATGCGTGAGCGCGATCCAGGCCGGGTGCTCGCGCCGCACGCCGCGGGTGTTGGCGTAGCGCATGACCGACTGCGGGAAGTCGGGCGTAAATCCGTCAACCCAGGCCTCGATCGCCGCATCCAACTTCTCGCGCTCGGCGCGGAGCAGCGCCCAGTCCTCGTGCAGCATCGTCGCATGCACCGCGCCCGGCGGCAACGCCAGCAGTTCGGGCGTGAGCACGGCCATGAACTCCGGGCGCTGCGCCGCGAGGCGTGCCAGCCACAGCTTGTCGGCCCAGATCAGGTGATTCAGCGTGCCGTGGATCGAGCCGAAGAACGCGCCGCAGTCGCGCTTGCGCTCCTCGTCACTGAGCTTCTCGCAGGCGTCGTACAGGCGCGCATTGAACAGGCGGTTGTAGCGGGCCAGCAGCCGGTAGTTGTCGTGCAACGCATCGGTCATCGTGATGCTCCCAAAAGAATAGCTAACTGCCAAGGATCCTCCTGCGCTTGCGTGCCATTTGACTCAAATTTTCCGTCGATCAACAGGCTTCGATCGGACGCCGGGCGCCGCGGACCCGCCCGTAGAATCGGCCGCAGATGGCGCCGCTCTTCCTTATTGTCCTGCCGTTCCTGGGCAGCCTGCTCGCCGCGCTGCTGCCGCCGAATTCGCGCAACGCCGAATCGACGCTGGCCGGCGTGGTCGCGCTGGTCTGCGCGGTGCAGGCGGCGCTGTATTTCCCGGCCATCGCCGAGGGCACGGTGCTACGCCAGAGCATCGGCTGGCTGCCGGCGCTCGGCCTGAACCTGACGATCCGCATCGACGGGCTCGCCTGGCTGTTTTGCATGCTGGTGTTCGGCATCGGCGCGCTGGTGGTGCTGTACGCGCGCTACTACATGTCGCCCACCGACCCAGTGCCGCGCTTCTTCGCGCTGCTGCTCGCGTTCATGGGTGCTATGGCCGGCGTGGTGCTGTCGGGCAATCTGATCCAGCTCGCGTTCTTCTGGGAACTGACCAGCCTGTTCTCGTTTCTCTTGATCGGCTACTGGCACCACCGGCGCGATGCGCGGCGCGGCGCGCGCATGGCGCTGACGGTGACCGGAACCGGCGGGCTGTGCCTGCTCGCCGGGCTGTTGCTGCTCGGCCATCTCGCCGGCAGCTACGACCTCGATCAGGTGCTGGCCGCCGCGCCGCAAATACGCGCCGATCCGCTGTACCCGCTGGTGCTGGTGCTGGTGCTGCTCGGTGCGCTCTCCAAGAGCGCGCAGTTCCCGTTCCAGTTCTGGCTGCCGCAGGCGATGGCCGCGCCGACGCCGGTGTCGGCCTACCTGCATTCGGCGACGCTGGTGAAGGCCGGCGTGTTCCTGCTGGCGCGGCTGTGGCCGGTGCTGGCCGGCACCGGGCCGTGGTTCTGGATCGTCGGCGGCGCGGGGCTGGTGACGCTGGTGCTCGGCGGCTTCGTCGCGATGTTCCAGAACGATCTCAAAGGGCTGCTCGCGTACTCGACGATCTCGCACCTGGGGCTGATCACGCTGCTGCTCGGACTGAACAGCCGGCTCGCGCTGGTCGCGGCGCTGTTCCACGTGATGAATCATGCGACCTTCAAGGCGTCACTGTTCATGGCGGCTGGCATCGTCGACCACGAAAGCGGCACGCGCGACATGCGCCGCCTGTCGGGCCTGCGGCACATGATGCCGATCACCGCGACGCTGGCGATGGTCGCGAGCGCGGCGATGGCCGGCGTGCCGCTGCTGAACGGCTTTCTGTCGAAGGAGATGTTCTTCGCGGAAACCGTGCTGCTCGACGCGGACCCCGTCGTGCGCTGGGGCCTGGCCGGTGCCGCGACGCTGGCCGGCATGTTCAGCGTCGCCTATTCGCTGCGCTTCGGGTTCGGCGTGTTCTGCGGCGCGCCCGCCGTCGATCTGCCGCGCGCGCCGCACGAGCCGCCGCGCTGGATGCGGCTGCCGGTGGAACTGCTGGTGCTGGCCTGTCTGCTGGTCGGCATCGCGCCGGCCTTCACCGTGGCCGCGCCGCTGGCGGCGGCCGCGCACGCGGTGCTCGGCGACCCATTGCCCACATACAGCCTCGCGGTCTGGCACGGCTGGAGCGCGCCGCTCGCGATGAGCGTGGCCGCGCTGGCGGGCGGCGCGCTGATCTACCTGCGACTGCGCCGTCAAGCCATCGCCGGCGACGACGCGGCGCGCTGGCCGCTGGACGGCCAGCGGCTGTTCGAATCGCTGCTGACCGGGCTCACCGTGCTCGGACGCTCCGGCCGGCGCCGGCTCGGCACCGGGCGGCTGCAATGGCAGATGCTGTGGCTGGTCTGCGCCGCGCTGGCCGCGGGCGCGTTCCCGCTGCTGGCGTTTCATGCACCGCGCGCGCTCGAACGCGGCGTGCTGGCGCTGCCGCCCGCATTCGCGCTGCTGTGGCTGCTGGGCGGCGCCTGCGCGCTCGGCGTCGCCTGGCAGGCGAAGTACCACCGCCTTGCGGCGCTGGCGCTGCTCGGCGGCGCGGGGCTGGCGACCAGCATCTCCTTCGTATGGCTGTCCGCGCCGGACCTCGGGCTCACGCAGATCACGGTCGAGGTCGTGACCACGGTGCTGTTCCTGCTCGGTCTGCGCTGGCTGCCGCGGCGCGACGAGCGGCTGCGCCCGGCGGGCCAGAGCCGTCCACGCGGCACGCGGCGGCGCAGGCTGCGCGATCTGCTGCTGGCGCTCGCGGCCGGCGCCGGCATGGCGGGGCTGTCGTTCGCGATGATGAGCCGGCCGTTTCCCGAGAGCACGTCGACCTTCTTCCTCGAGCACGCGCTCGCCGAAGGCGGCGGCACGAACGTGGTCAACGTGATGCTGGTCGACTTTCGCGGCTTCGACACCTTCGGCGAGATCGCGGTGCTCGGCATCGTCGCGATCACGGTGTATGCGCTGCTGCGCCGCTTTCGTCCGGCGCGCGCGGCGATGGAACTGCCCGAACAGCAGCGTGCACTGCCGGCCGACCTGCAGACCGACCTGGTGAACCCGCGCCATGTGCAAGACACCGCGGTCGGCTACCTGATGGTGCCGGCGGTGTTGGTGCGGCTGCTGCTGCCGCTCGGCGCGCTGGCCTCGGCGTACCTGTTCCTGCGCGGCCATGACGCGCCGGGCGGCGGCTTCGTCGCCGGGCTGGTGCTGGCTATCGCGCTGATCCTGCAGTACATCGTCTCGGGTACGGAGTGGGTCGAGGCGCACTTGGCGCTGCGCCCGCGCCGCTGGATCGCGGCCGGCCTGCTGCTCGCGCTCGTCACCGGCCTGGGACCGGTCGCGCTCGGCTATCCGTTCCTGACCACGCACATGGCGCACCTTCGGCTGCCGCTGCTCGGCGAGCTGCACCTGCCCAGCGCGTTGTTCTTCGACCTCGGCGTGTTCACGCTGGTGGTCGGCGCGACGCTGACGATGCTGACCGCGATCGCGCATCAGTCGGTGCGCAGCCACCGCTATCACGCACGAATGCTCGAAGAAGCGCAGGAACAACAAGCAAGATTCGCATCCAGCCCAATCCAATCAAGCACTGTTAGCTATCAAAACGTGAGCAACGCCGAGGGGATGCCCTGATGGAAATCGTGCTCGCGCTGGCGATCGGCGTGCTCACCGGCTCGGGCGTGTGGCTGCTGCTGCGCCCGCGCACGTTCCAGGTGATCATGGGGCTGTCGCTGCTGTCGTACGCAGTGAACCTGTTCATCTTCAGCATGGGGCGGCTCGGCCTCGTCGTCGCCGCAGCGCCGGTGCTGAGGCCCGGCGTGTCCGAGGATCTGCTGCACTACGCCGACCCGCTGCCGCAGGCGCTGGTGCTGACCGCGATCGTGATCGGCTTCGCGATGACCGCGCTGTTCCTGGTCGTGCTGCTCGCCTCGCGCGGCGTGTCGGGCACCGACCATGTCGATGGCAGCGCCGCGCTCGACCAGCAGGAGATGCCGTGAGCGCTGGCGCCATCCACGCACTGGCCCAGGCGGCCGCGCCGCTGATGCCGCAGCTCGTGCTCGCGCCGATCGCGCTGCCGCTGCTGACCGCGGCGCTGATGCTGCTGCTGCGCGAGGAACGCGCGCGCGCGAAGCTCGTGCTGAACCTGCTGTCCACCGCGTTCGGCCTTTTCATCGCGCTCGCGCTGCTGGCGTGGAGCGCTGACGCTGGCCCGGCAACTGTCGCGGTTTATCTGCCGGGAAACTGGCGCGCGCCGTTCGGCATCGCGCTCGCGCTCGACCGCCTGTCGGCGCTGATGCTGGTGCTGACCGGCGCGGTCGCGCTCGCGTCCGTCGTCTACGCGGCCGCCGGCTGGCACCGCGCCGGCGTGCATTACCACCCGCTGTTCCAGTTCCAGCTGATG
The DNA here is from genome assembly GCA_030123545.1 of Burkholderiaceae bacterium. Taxonomy (NCBI): domain Bacteria; kingdom Pseudomonadati; phylum Pseudomonadota; class Betaproteobacteria; order Burkholderiales; family Burkholderiaceae; species Burkholderiaceae bacterium. Next base: position 2,815,424 of record CP126124.1, read on the forward strand.
GGGCTGGCCGGCGCGTTCCTGACCGCGGACCTGTTCAACCTGTTCGTGTTCTTCGAGGTGCTGCTCGCGGCCTCGTACGGCCTGCTGCTGCACGGGTCGGGGCGCGCGCGGGTGCAGGCCGGGCTGCACTACATCGCGATCAACCTGGCGGCCTCGTCACTGTTCCTGATCGGCGCGGCGATGCTGTACGGCCTGACCGGCACGCTGAACATGGCCGACCTCGCGCGCGCGGTGGCGCAGGTGCCGGCCGCCGACCTCGGGCTGTTGCACGCAGCTGCGGGGATTCTGGCCTGCGCGTTCCTGGTCAAGGCCGGGGTCTGGCCGCTCAACTTCTGGCTGGTGCCGGCGTACGGTGCGGCGGCGGCGCCGGTGGGCGCGTTGTTCGCGCTGATGACCAAGGTCGGCGTCTATGCAGTGCTGCGGCTGTGGACGCTGCTGTTCGGCGCCGGTGCGGCTATGCATTTCGGCGCGGACGCGCTGGTCGCCATCGGCATCGCGACGATGGCGGTCGGCGCGGTCGGCATGCTCGGCTCGCAGCGGATCGCGCCGCTCGCAGGCCACGCGGCGATCGTCTCGTCGGGCACGCTGCTGGCGGCGCTCGGCCTCGATCAGATCGGGCTCACCGCCGCGCTGCTGTACTACCTGCCGAGCTCGACGCTGGCGATCGCTGCGCTGTTCCTGCTGGCCGACCTGATCGAGCGCCGGCAGGGGGCCGGCGAACGCGCCGGTGCGGTCGACGTTGATGCGCCGTTCCTCAGCCCCGAACTGCTGCCGACCGAGGGCGTGAACCTGGATGAGGACCAGACGCCGCTGGTCGGCCGCGTGATTCCGGCCGCGGCCGCGTTCCTCGGGCTGTCGTTCGTCGCTGCCGCGCTGGTGATCGTCGGGCTGCCGCCGCTGTCGGGCTTCGTCGGCAAGTTCGCGCTGATCGGCGCGCTGCTGAACCCGCTGGGCCTGGGCGCTGCGCGCGGCGCCGCCGCCCCCTCCGCCGCCGGCTGGACCTTGTTCGCGCTGTTGATCGCAACCGGCCTGCTGGCGCTGATCGCGTTCAGCCGCGCCGGCATCCGGCTGTTCTGGAGCCTTCCCGACCGCGCGGTGCCGCGCCTTCGCCTGCTCGAAGGGCTGCCGGTGGCCGCGCTGCTCGCCGCCTGCGCGCTGCTGACCGTCGGCGCCGCCGGCGTGCTGGACTTCACCCGCGCCGCGGCAGACCAGCTGCATGCGCCGGGCGACTATGCGGATGCGGTGCTGTCGGCGCAGCCGGTGCCGTCGCCCGTGGGCGGCGCGGGGAAGGAGGCACGGTGAAGCGCCTGCTGCCCGCGCCGCTGCTGTCGGTGCTGCTGTTCATGGCCTGGCTGCTGCTGCAGGGTTCGCTCGCGCCGGGCACGCTACTGCTCGCCGCGCTGCTGGCGCTCGCAATTCCGCTGCTCGTGCAGCCGCTGCGGCCGCTGCCGGTGCGCGTCCGCAGGCCGGGCACGGTGCTGCGCCTGCTGCTGCGCGTCGCGATCGACTCCGCGCGGTCGAACATCGCGGTGCTGCGACTGCTGCTGGTGCCAACGCCGCGTCGCCACGCCAGCGGCTTCGTCACGATCCCGCTGCGGCTGCGCGATCCGAACGCGCTCGCGGTGCTGGCGACGATCGTCAGCATCACGCCCGGCACGGTATGGGCCGAACTCGCGCCGGACCGCTCGCTGCTGCGCCTGCATGTGCTCGAAGTCGGCGACCCGCAGGCGGTGGTCGACCATGTGCAGACTTGCTACGAGCGCCCGCTGATGGAGATCTTCGAATGAGCCCGGTCCTCTCTTGGGCGGCGCCGCTCGCGCTGCTGCTGCTCTCGCTGGCGATGGGATTCGCTTTGCTGCGGCTGCTGCGCGGCCCGAGCGCGCAGGACCGCATCCTCGCGCTCGACTGCATGGTGCTCGACGGCATGCTGCTGCTGCTGACGCTCGGCATCCGCTACGCAAGCGCGGACTATTTCGAAGCGGCGCTGCTGCTCGCGCTGTTCGGCTGCGTCGGCTCGATCGCGATGGCCAAGTTCCTGCTGCGCGGCGAGGTGATCGAATGAGCGAGACGACGAGGGGCCCCGCAACGCGGGGATCGGCGCCGCGAATTCGATCAAGCGGCCGACACCCACGGCATGGAAACACCCTGCTCTCTCACGGAGGCCGCCGAATGAGCGGAACGACGAGGGGCCCCCGCGTGCGGGGATCGGCGCCGCGAATTCGATCAGGCGGCCGACACCCACGGCATCAAAATATCTCGCTGCATCACGGAGGCCGCTGAATGAGCGAGACGACGAGGGGCCCCGCGTGCGGGGATCGGCGCCGCGAATTCGATCATGCGGCCGACACCCACGGCATGGAAACACCCTGCTCTCTCACGGAGGCCGCTGGATGAGCGCAGACCTGCTGCCGCCGTGGGGCGAGGCACTGGTCGCCGTGCTGATGTTGCTCGGCGCGGCGATCGCGCTCGCCGGTTCGCTCGGACTGCTGCGCCTCGCCAGCTTCTTCGAGCGGGTGCATGCGCCGGCGGTGATCGCGACGCTGGGCTGCTGGTGCATCGTCGCCGCGAGCGTTCTGTTCTTCTCGCTGCAGGACGGCCGGCCCGCACTGTATCCGCTGCTGATCGCGCTGTTCACCGCGATCACCGTGCCGGTGACCAGCATCTTCCTGATGCGCGCCGCGCTGTTTCGTGCGCGCCGCGCCGGCCGCCCGGCGCCGGAGCCACTGGCGGGCGAGATCCGCGGGGACGACGAAGCGTCGTGATCTGCCGGCCTCGATTGCATCAATACGACTTCGGCAGCCCCAGCACCTTCTCCGCGATGAAGCACAGGATCAGTTGCGGACTGACCGGCGCCAACCTGGGAATCCACGCTTCGCGCAGATAGCGCTCGACGTGGTATTCCTTCGCGTAGCCCATGCCGCCATGGGTGAGGATCGCGTTCTCGCAAGCGCGGTAGCCGGCTTCGGCGGCCAGGTATTTCGCGCTGTTCGCCTCGGCACCGCAGGGCTGGTGCCGGTCGTAAAGCCAGGCAGCCTTTTGCGCCATCAACAGCGCCGCTTCCAGTTCCATCCACGATTGCGCCAGCGGGTGCTGGATGCCCTGGTTCTTGCCGATCGGCCGGCCAAAGACTTCGCGTTCGTTCGCATAGCCGGCGGCCCGGCGCAGCGCGGCCTGGCCCAGGCCCACGGCCTCGTGCGCGATCAGGATGCGCTCGGGGTTGAGTCCGTGCAGGATGTAGGAAAAGCCCTTGCCTTCCTCGCCGATGCGGTCCGCCACTGAGATGCGCAGCCCGTCGATGAACAGCTGGTTCGTGTCCACGCATTTGCGGCCCATCTTCTCGATCTCGCGCACCTCGACGCGGCTGCGGTCCAGGTCGGTGTAGAACAGCGTCAGGCCCTCGGTTCCCTTGCTCTCTTCGATCGGTGTCGTGCGCGTCAGCAGCAGAATCTTGTTCGCCACCTGGGCGGTGGAGATGAAGACCTTCTGGCCGTGCACGACATAGTGGTCGCCATTGCCTGCGTCGCTTCGCACCGCGCGCGTCTGCAGCTTCAAGGTGTTCAGGCCCGCGTTCGGCTCGGTCACGCCGAAGCAGGCCTTGTCGCGGCCCGCGATCAGCGGCGGCAGCCAGCGTTTTTTTTGCTCGTCGCTGCCGAACACCACCACCGGATGCAGGCCGAAGATGTTCATGTGCACCGCCGACGCGCCCGACAGGCCGGCGCCGGTGGCGGCAATCGTGTGCAGCATCAGCCCCGCTTCGCTGATGCCGAGCCCGGCGCCGCCGTATTCCGGCGGCATCGCGATGCCAAGCCAGCCGGAGTCGGCCAGCGCCTTGTGGAAGTCGTCGGGGAAGCCCCCTTCCTGATCCCTGCGCAGCCAGTAGTCGGCATCGAACGGCGCGCAGACGCGCTCGATCGCATCGCGGATCTGCTGCTGTTCGGAACTCAGAGCGAAGTCCATGGTGCTTCGTCTCCTGGGGCTCGGGGACGGACGGGGTGAGTGAAGACGCTGCGGCGCGGCCGCGGCCTTGGGCGGCGCTCAGGCACGCGGGCTGTCGGTGGGGCCGCCGGACTCCGCCGGAAACCACGCCTTCGGCACCCGCACCGGCAGCGCCAGCAGGATCTGCCCCATGCCCTTGCCGAGCGGGTCGTTGCGCAGCGAGGCCATGCCGCCGCCGCCCAGCGCCTGCTCGCAGACGAAGTTGAACGCGTGAATGCCGGGGACTTCGTGGCGCACGACTTTGCCCTTGACCAGATGCACGAGGTGCTCGCGCACCCGCTCGGGCGTGAGCTGCGCCCGCAACAGCGGCAGCCACTCGGGCCGGCGCGCGATGACGCCGATGTTCGAGGTGTCGCCCTTGTCGCCCGAGCGCGCCCAGGCGAGGCGGATCAGCGGCACTTCGATGGCGTCGTGCGCTACTGAATTAGTAGTTGCTAGCGCTTGCTCCATAAGGGCTGCGCTGCGATTTCCATCATCAATCGCTGCGCCGGGGCCGCCCCTCACCCCTCCCTCTCCCCAGAGGGGCGAGGGCGATTGTGCTGCTCCCGGTTTTCCTGCCTCTTCCCAGTGGGTCGAGCGCGGCGGCGCCGCTCCCGGCCTTCCTCCCTCTCCCTCCGGGAGAGGGTTGGGGTGAGGGCTGACAAGCGGTTCGCCATCGAGCGTCACCTTGGGTGCCACGCGCGCCTTGTCCAGCAGGAACGCGTACTGCCGGATCAGCGGCGACACGCCGGGGCGTCCGCCGACGCCGGTGGTGCCGGGCGACCACGAGGTGCCGGCCGGCGCGACCTCGCGCGCCAGCAGTTCCAGCGCCGCCTTGTCCGGGTGGCGCGCGGACAGGCGCAGGATCGCCTCGCGCGTCTGCGCCACCGCCGGATTGGCCAGCGGGCCGTAGCACGATTCGGTGCCCAGCACTTCGATCAGCGTCGCGCTGAACGGTGCCAGGCCTTGCGCCGCCAGCAGTTCGCCGACGCGCGCGAGGATCGCTTCGCCGGTGCGACGCGCCTTCGCCGCTGCGTCGAAGCCGACGAGGGTCAGCTGCGCCGAGGTCTTGAAGCCGTCCACGTAGGTCGCGCTAACTTTGTAGAACGGCGTCGGCGCAAGCCCGCGCGCGCCGTGCACGCGTACCCGCTGCGCGCCGGCCGGCTCGATGCTCACCGCGCGCCAGTCGCACACCACGTCGGGCAGCAGATACGCCGCCGGGTCGTGGATTTCATAGAGCATCTGCTCGGCCACGCATTGCGGCGCAACGAGGCCGCCGGTGCCTTCCGGCTTTGTGACGATGAAGCTCCCGTCCGCCGCGCATTCGACGATCGGATAGCCGATGTGCGCCCAGTCGGGCACCTCCTGCCAGTCGGTGTGCAGCCCGCCGGTGCCCTGGGCGCCGCATTCGATGATGTGACCAGCAAGGCTCCCGCCGGCCAATTGGTCGAGATCGCTCGCCCGCCAGCCGAACTCGTGCATCAGCACGCCCAGCGTGACGGCCGAATCGACGCAGCGGCCGGTGATGACGATCTGCGCGCCGGCATCGAGCGCGGCCTTGATCGGCGCGGCGCCGAGGTAGGCGTTGGCGGTCAGCACCTTGACCGGCAGCGGCGCGCCGCTTTGCAGTTCGGTCACGGGGGGCCGAGCCTCGCGCAACTGCGGCAACTGCGGCATCACGTCGTCGCCGGTGACGACGGCGGTCTTCACCGTGACGCCCAACTCTTTGGCCAGCGCGGCAAGTGCATCGGCGCAGCCCTGCGGATTCACGCCGCCGGCGTTGCTGACCACGCGAATCCCCTTGGCGACCACGTCCTTCAGGATCGATTTCATCGTCACCGTCACGAAGTCGGTGGCGTAGCCGAGTTCGGGCTTCTTCAGCCGAGCAGCCGCCAGGATCGACATGGTCAGTTCGGCCAGGTAATCGAACACCAGGTAGTCGATACCGCCGCTTTGCACCAGCTGCGGTGCGCCGACGCTGGAGTCGCCCCAGAAACCCGAGGCGCCGCCGATGCGGACCGTTTTCTGCGGGCTCATTGCCCGCTCCATTTGGGCTTGCGCTTCTCGCGGAACGCGGCCTGGCCCTCGGCCGCGTCATCGGTCAGCGCGAACAGGCCGATCTGGCTTTCGGTGAAGGCCGCGGCCTCCTCGAACGACATCGCACCGATGCGCTTCATCAGGTACAGGCCGCGGCGGATCGCGGCGGGCGACTTGTCGAGCAGGCGCTCGAGCAGCGCCTCGACGCCGGCGTCCAGGTCGTCGCTGACGCGGTTGATCAGGCCGATCTGCAGTGCTTCTTGCGCGCTGATCGGCTCGCCGGTGATGCACAGTTCGGCGAGAGCGCGCGCGCCGATCAGGCCGTGCAGCACGCTCAGCACCTGGGCCGGAAACAGGCCGACCTTGACTTCCGGCAGGCCGAAGATCGCGTGCGGAGCGGCGACCGCCAGGTCGCACATCGCCATCAGCCCCATGCCGCCGGCCATGCAGGCGCCGTTCACGCGCGCGATCAGCGGCACGTTGAGCTGGCGGCTCAGCCGGAACAGGTTCGCGATGCTCTGCGTCGGCTCGGAATAGTCGAACTTGAACGACTGGCCGGTCTGCAGATCGGCGCCGGCGCAGAAGGCTTTCTCGCCGGCGCCGGTGAGCACGATCGCGCGCACGCCGCGGTCGGCGTTGGCCGTGGTGAGCGCCGCGGAGAGGCCCGCGATCACCGCCGGGCTCATGGCGTTGCGCCGCGCTTCGCGGTTGATGGTGAGCCAGAGGACGGCGCCGCGGCGCTCCTCGACGAGATCGGCAGCAGATTCGCTCATTTCGCTTTCCTCGGATGAATGGACCGTGGGTCGAAGATAAATCCAAACGCGGTCACGCGAGCATATGAAATCACGAGGCCACCCGCTGACGCGCTGGCCGGTTTCAGGCCCGGCCGAAGCCGCCGCCGCCCGGCGTGCAGATCTCGAACACGTCCCCCGGCTGCATCTGCACCTGCCCGATGTGGCCGAGCTCTTCCACGCCGCCGTCCACGCGCAACACGCGGTTGCTGCCCACTGCGCCGGGCTCGCCGCCGGCCAGGCCGAACGCCGGATGCACGCGGCCGTTCGACAGGATGCTCGCGGTCATCGCTTCGAGAAACTGCACGCGGCGCACGCCGCCGTCGCCGCCGCGCCAGCGCCCGGCGCCGCCCGAACCCGTGCGAATTTCGTAGCCAAGCAGGCGCACCGGAAAGCGCATCTCCAGCACCTCGGGGTCGGTCAGCCGCGAATTCGTCATATGGGTCTGGACCACGCTGGTGCCGTCAAATCCCCCGACCAGCGCGCCGCTGTCGTCGAACTCGCCGCCCGCGCCGCTGCCGCCGGAAACGGTCTCGTAATACTGATAGCGCGCGTTGCCGAACGTGAAGTTGTTCATCGTCGGCTGACCGCTCGCCATCACGCCGAGCGCGCCGTACAGCGCGTTCGCGATGCAGGTCGAGGTCTCGACGTTGCCAGCGACCACCGAGGCCGGCGGATCGGGGTTCAGCATTGATCCCGGCGGGATGATGACCTCGAGCGGCTTGAGACACCCCGCGTTCAGCGGAATGTCGTCGTCGACCAGCGTGCGGAACACGTACAGCACCGCCGCCATGCACACCGCGGTCGGCGCGTTGAAGTTGTTCGGCTGTTGCGCGGACGTGCCGGTGAAGTCGATGGTGGCGCTGCGCCGCGCCGCGTCGACCCGGATCGCGACCCGGATTTGCGCGCCGTTGTCGAGCGGCAGCGTGAATTCAATGGGAGATTTAATGGGGGTCGGATTCCAATTATCTGCTGCCAATTGGAATCTGACCCCTATTGAATCGATCACGCGCCGCACCGACTCCTCCGCGTTGTCCTGCACATGGCCCATGTATGCGTGCACCACGTCCAGCCCGTATTGCGCGACCATGCGGTGCAGTTCCTGCACGCCCTTTTCGTTCGCCGCGATCTGCGCCTTGAGATCGGCCAGGTTCTGTTGCGGGTTGCGGCAGGGGTACCTGACCCCCACGCTCCCCGCTGCGCGTGGTTCGCTGCCCCCCGAGGGGGCCACGCCGTCTTGGGGCGGCCCGGCGACGGCGGCCGCTCCCAGCAGTTCCAGCATTTCCCGCTCGCGCAGCACGCCGCGCTCGACCAGCTTGAAGTCTTCGATCTGCACGCCCTCCTCGTCGACCCGCGTCGAGAACGGCGGCATCGAGCCCGGCGTGATGCCGCCGACGTCCGCATGGTGGCCGCGCGAGCCGACGTAGAAGATCGGCTGCGAGGGTTGTTGGCGCAGACCCTCACCCCCGCCCTCTCCCGCATGCGGGAGAGGGTGCCAGTCACTCCCTCTCCCGCATGCGGGAGAGGGTTGGGGTGAGGATTCATCGCCCTCCGGATACACCGGCGTGATCACGGTGATGTCCGGCAGGTGCGTGCCGCCGTGGTACGGATCGTTCAGCACGTAGACGTCGCCCGGCTGCATCGTGTCTGCGTTGTCGCGGATCACGGTCTTGATGCTCTCGCCCATGCTCCCGAGGTGCACCGGCATGTGCGGTGCGTTCGCGATCAGGTTGCCGTCGGCATCGAACAGCGCGCAACTGAAGTCCAACCGCTCCTTGATGTTGACCGAGACCGCGGTGTTCTGCAGCTGCAGCCCCATCTGTTCGGCGATGTTCATGAACAGGTTGTTGAACACCTCGAGCAGCACCGGGTCCACCGAGGTGCCGGCCGCGTGCCGCGCTGGCCGCGCCTGCTCGCGTTCGAGCAGCAGATGGTCGTACGCGGTGAGCCGCGCCTGCCAGCCGGGCTCGACGACCGTCGTCGCATTCTGCTCGGCGACGATCGCCGGCCCCGCGATCCGGTCGCCGGGCCGCAGGTCACCCCGCACCAGCAGCGCCGCGTCATGCCAACCGGGCGCGCCGTCCGCGCCGACCGTGTAGACCCGCACCGTGCCGCGGCGCGGCAACTCACGCTCGGGCTGCAGCGGGAGCCGCTGCTCGGCCGGCGTGTCGCCGGCCAGCACCGCCTCGACCGACACCGTCTCGACCACCAGCGAGCGTCCCGGCATCAGGAACGAGAAGCGCCGGCTGTACGCGGACTCGAACGCGGCGACCATGCTGGGACGATCACCGAACGGCACGACCAGCGCGGTGTCGGTGCCCTGGTAGCGCAGGTGCAGACGCCGGTGCACCGAGATAGCACCGGAGCCGACCCGCTGCCGCGCGAGATCGGCCTCTGCTTGGTCAGCGAGCGCATCGAGCGCCGCCGCGACCGCGGGCAGCGCCGCGTCGTCGAACGGGCACTCTAGCGAGCGTTCGCGCATCAGGCTCTGGTCGGCGAGCCCCATGCCGTAGGCCGACAGCACGCCGGCCAGCGGGTGCACGAACACCCGCGCCATGCCAAGCGCATCGGCGACCAGGCAGGCATGCTGGCCGCCGGCGCCGCCGAAGCAGTGCAGCGTGTAGCGGGTCACGTCGTAGCCGCGCGCGACCGAGATCTTCTTGATCGCATTCGCCATCTGCTGGACAGCGATCCGGATGAAGCCGTGCGCGACCTCTTCCGCGCTGCGCCCGGTCCGGGCGGCAAGCTGTGCGAACTTCTGATGCACCACCGCTGCGTCGAGCGGTTCGTCGGCGCCGGGGCCGAACAGCCGAGGAAAAAACACCGGCTGGATCTTGCCGATCAGCACGTTCGCGTCGGTTACCGTCAGCGGCCCGCCGCGGCGGTAGCAGGCCGGTCCCGGGTCGGCGCCGGCGCTCTCGGGCCCGACCCGAAAGCGCGCGCCGTCGAACGCCAGGATCGAGCCGCCGCCGGCCGCGACCGTGTGGATGCTCATCATCGGCGCGCGCATGCGCACGCCGGCCACGCGCGTCTCGAACTCGCGCTCGAATGCGCCCGCGTAGTGGCTGACGTCGGTGCTGGTGCCGCCCATGTCGAAGCCGATGACACGCACCGCGGCGCCGGGCTCGGCCGCGCGCTCGCCCACCGCGAGCTCCGCCGCGTCATGGCGGAACGCCAGCTCCGCTGTCCGTGCCATGCCGACGATGCCGCCAGCCGGCCCGCTCAGCACCGCGTCCTTGCCGCGGAACGCATGGGCCTCGGCCAGGCCGCCGGACGACTGCATGAACAGCAGCCGCACGCCCGGCATCTCGGCCTCGACCTGCGCGACGTAGCGGCGCAGGATCGGCGACAGGTAGGCGTCGACCACCGTGGTATCGCCGCGGCCGACCAGCTTCATCAGCGGGCTGGTTTCGTGCGAGGTGCTGACCTGCGTGTAGCCTATCTCGCGTGCGATCCGGCCCGCCGCCTGCTCGTGCGCAATGTGCCGCCAGCCGTGCATGAATACGATAGAAACGCTGCGCAGCCCGCTCCGGTATTGCGCAGTAAGCTCCTTTTTCAATAGCGACTCGTCGAGTGGCCGCAGCAGTTCGCCGTCCGCGCCGATCCTCTCGTCGGCCTCGACCACCGCGCTGTACAGCAGCTCTGGCAGCACGATGTGGCGGTCGAACAGCCGCGGCCGGTTCTGGTAGGCGATGCGCAGCGCGTCGCGGAACCCGCGCGTGATCACCAGCAGCGTCGGCTCGCCCTTGCGTTCGAGCAGCGCATTGGTCGCCACCGTCGTGCCCATCTTCACGCATTCGACCAACTCGGGCGTGATCGGCTGGCCAACTTGCAGCCCCAGCAAATGGCGGATGCCGGCGACCGCCGCGTCGCGGTACTGCTGCGGGTTGTGCGACAGCAGCTTTTCGGTGACCAGCGAATAGCCGCCGTCCGGCTCCGGCCGGCGGCCGACGATGTCGGTGAAGGTGCCGCCGCGGTCGATCCAGAATTGCCAGCGCTCTGAGGGTCCGTTGCTCATCGCCCGGTTTCTACACCAATCCACTGGCCTGAAGTGGAGGCTAAATTGCCGGCAGACTGCAGCAAGTACCTGCGCTCACCGTGGCCCGCGTTGTCGCAGGCCGGGCAGCCAGGCTCAGCCGTAACTTCGCGGCACCGCGCAAACCATCTCGCCGGGGTCGTTCTCGGCGATATCGCGCTCGTTCTTCGCCCGCGCCACTTCCATGTCGCGCGGCAGCGTGACGCCGTTCTTCACCGCGAGGACCTCGGCCATCACGCTGACTGCGATCTCGGGCGGGGTCTTGCTGCCGATGTAGATGCCGATCGGCCCACGCAGCTTGGCCAGGCTTTCCTCGGTCTGGTCCAGGTAGTCGATCATGCGCTGGTGGCGCGCGTCGTTGTTGCGGCGCGAGCCGATCCCGCCAACGTAGAACGCGTCGGTCTTCAGCGATTCCAGCAGCGCAAGATCGTCGAGCTTCGGGTCGTGCGTGAGCGCGATCACGCAGCTGCGCCGGTCCGGCTTGAACGAGAGCACCACGTCGTCGGGCATCTCGCCGGTCAGCGTCACACCCGGGACCGACCAGCCGCGGCGGTATTCCTCGCGCGGGTCGCACACCGTGACCGTGAAGCCGGAAAACAGCGCCATCGTCGCCAGGTATTCGGTCAGTTGGCCGGCGCCGATCAGCAGCATCCGGTACTCGGGGCCGAAGGTGTTGATCAACGCGTCCGACGTCAGCTCGGTTTCCGCCGGCACCCCGGTCTCGCGCAGCGTGGCCGCGCCGTCGGCCAGGCGCACGGTGCGCTCCATCATGCGGCCGGACTCGAGCGCGCTGACGAGCTGGTTCAGGCTCGCGGCGTCGGGGTCGTATTCGAGCAGCAGTTCCAGCGTGCCGCCGCAGGGCAGGCCGAAGCGGTGCGCCTCTTCGGCGGTCACGCCGTACTTGATGAAGCCGGGCGCGCCGCTCGGGATCTCGTGCGTCTCGTCGTTGGCTGCACCGCCGGCCGGCGCGCCGGCGGAATAGGCCTTGGTGTGGCGGTAGATCAGGTCGTCCTCGATGCAGCCGCCCGAAACCGAGCCGACGATCGCGCCGTCCTCGCACAGCGCCATGATCGATCCCACCGGCCGCGGCGACGAACCCCAGGTGCGCACCACGGTCGCGAGCAGCGCGCGCCTTCCCGCCCGGCGCCAGTCGCGCAGCGTGCGCAGCACCATCACGTCCAAATTTTCCATCGCCCATCCTTTCCCGCGGCAGCGTCGCCGCGCTGCCCTACCCTAGCGTAGCCACCAGATCAGCCCGATCACGATCAGCACGACAATGACCCACACCCAGGACGGGATTTTGGAGCCGCCCGCAGGGCTGGCCGGTGCCGGCACCGGCGCGGCCGCCGCCTTCGCGGCGTACACGTCGGGAAAGCGGCGCTGCATCTCCTGGTCGAAGCGCTTGAAGAAGTCTTCCGCGAGCGACTTGGCCGCGCCGTCGATCAAGCGCTGGCCGAGCTGCGCGATCTTGCCGCCGACCGATGCGTTCACGGTGTAGCCGAGATCGCATCCGGCGTCGTTCGGCGTGAGCTTGACCTGCGCCGTTCCCTTGCCGAACCCGGCGGCGCCGCCCTGGCCTTCGAAGCCGATGGTGTAACTGGCCGGCGGCTGCAGATCACTCAACTTGATCTTGCCGGCGAACTTCGCCGCGACCGGGCCGATCTTCAGCGCCAGCGCGACCGCGTACTGGTTTTCGCCGGCCGGCTCGACCTTTTCGCAGCCCGGAATACAGGCCTTCAGCACTTCGGGGTCGTTCAATGCGTCCCAGGTCTGCTGCTGGGTCACGGCGAGTTGGCGATTGCCTTGCATTTCCATCGTCGGCTCCTCTTTCTCGTGGGGGGTGTCGGGGTGGGTTCGGGTCGATTCAGCGCTTAAGCACCGCTGCGATGCTGCCGGCGAGCTGTTCGAGCCTGGAAAGGTCGTGCACCGCCAGCATCGCATGGGCATGGCGGTGCAGCACCGCGGCGCCGCGCGCGATCGGCTCGTAGCCGTCGTAGCGCAGCAGCGGATTGAGCCAGAGCAGGCGCCGGCCGGCGCGGCGCAGCCAGGCGAGTTCGCGCTCCAGCAGTTCGGGCTCGCCGGTGTCGAGCCCGTCGCTGATCAGCAGAACCAGCGTGCGCCGGCCGACCAGCCGGCGCGCATGCAGTCGGTGCAGGCTGGCCAGCGCATCACCGAGCCGGGTACCGCCCGCGTAGTCCTCGATCAGCAGGCTGGCGGTGCCAAGCATCTCGTCGGTGTCGGCGATCCGAAACGCCGGCGTCAGATCGGTCAGGTCGGTGCCGAACGCAAACACGTCGCGCCGCGGATGGCGCCGCGTCGCCGCGTGCAGGAACGCCATCAAGAGGCGCGTGTAGCGCTCCATCGAACCCGACACGTCGATCAGCACCAGCAGCGGCAACGGCTGCTCGCGCCGCTCGAGGCGCGGCAGCGCGACCAGTTCGCCGCCGCTGCGCGTCGCGCGCTGCATCACGCCGGGCCAGTGCAGCCGCGCGCCGCTCGGCGCGGGGAAGCAGCGGCGCGCCGCGAAGGTCGGCAGCGGCAGCGGCACGTCGCGCGCGAGCCGCTCGACCAGCCGGTACTCGGAAGCCGTCAGCGCGTTGAAGTCGGCATGGCGCAGCCGCTCCAGGTCGCTCGCGGTCATCGCCGCGTCGATCTCGAACTCGTCGTCTTTCGGTTTCGGGTTCGCGCCACCTTCGCGGCGCTGCGGCGCCAGCGCCTCGCGCACCCGCGGACGCTTGCGGTCCGGCTCGGCGCGGCCTTCGGCGCGCGGCAGCATCTGCGCGAGCAGCTTCGCGGCGAGATCGGGGTCGACGAAGTACGCGTCGAACAGCTCGCGGAACACGAGGCGGTCCTGCTCACGATTGACCATCACCGCCTCCAGCGCCGCGCCGAGGTCGGCCCGGTCGGCGACTCCCACCGCGATCGCCGCGTCGGCGGCCAGCGCGATGCGGGCGCTGTCGACGCGCACGCCGGCGCGGCGCAGCGCGCGCCCGAAACCGACCATGTTGCCGGCCAGCTTGCCGCGGCGCGCGTCACCCAGCTGCTGCATCGTCGCTGCCCTGGTGCCTGCCGCGGCTACGCGCCGGCCTGGGCTTCTTCGGGTTTGAGAAGCTCGTGCGCGAGCTCGTAGGTCAGCGCCGCCACGTCCTCACGCTGCTTGAACAGCACCCCCGCGGTGTCGGTGACGACCTCGGGGTCGACCACCAGCGTGTCGAGCGCGACCAGCGCGCGCGCCCATTCGACGCTCTCGGCAATGCCCGGTGCGCGCTGGAACGACTGCGCGAACGGCGCGCTGCGCAGACGGGCGACGAAATCGGCGATCTGTGTCGAGAGCGCGGCCCCGGCCTTCGGCACGCGCGACTGCACGATCGCCAGTTCGCGCTCGCGATCCGGGTAGTCGAGCCAGTGGTACAGGCAGCGACGCCGCACCGCATCGTGCAGCTCCCGGGTGCGGTTGCTCGTGAGTATCGTCACCGGGCTGCTCAACGCGTGCACGGTTCCGATCTCGGGAATGCTGACCTGGTATTCGCCGAGGTATTCGAGCAGAAACGCCTCGAACGGCTCGTCGGCCCGGTCGATTTCGTCGATCAGCAGCACCGCGCCGGGTGCCGGCGTCTGCAGCGCCTGCAGCAGCGGGCGGTGGATCAGGTAGCGGTCCTGGTACACCTCGCGTTCGATGCGCTCGCTGTGTCCCGCACGCTCCGAGCCGCCCCCGGCGCTGTCATGGCCCAGTTCAGCCGCGCGCATGTGCAGCAGCTGCGCTGCGTAGTTCCACTCGTACAGCGCCTCGCGCAACTCCAGCCCGTCATAGCACTGCAGCCGGATCAGCTCGCGCTCCAGCGCCAGTGCCAGCGCCTTCGCCAGTTCGGTCTTGCCGACTCCCGGCTCGCCTTCGAGCAGCAGCGGGCGCTGCAGCCGCAGCGCGAGGAACACCGCCGCCGCGAGCCGCCGGTCGGCGTAGTAGCCGACCTGCTGCAACGCGGCGATCAGCGCATCGATGGTCGCGAACATCCCCCTTGCCGTCACCCTTTTCCGAGCGCCCGTGCGACCGCACGCTGCGCGAGCACGCCGATCAGGTTCGCGCGGTACGCAGCCGAGCCGTGGATGTCGCTGTTGAGATCTGCCGCGTCGATCTTGACCGCGGCCGCGGCCTCGGGCGTGAAGCTCTTCGAGAGCGCAGCCTCCAGCCCCTGGTGCCGGAACACCCCGTTGCCGGCGCCGGTCACCGCCACGCGCACGCCGCCATCGACCTGCGCGACGAACACGCCGGTCAGCGCAAAGCGCGACGCCGGTTGCTTGAACTTCATGTAGGCGGCGCATTTGGGCACCGGGAAGCTGATCGCGGTGATCAACTCACCGTCGCTCAAAGCGGTCGAGAACATGCCGGTGAAATAGTCATCGGCCGCGATCTTGCGCTGCGCGGTGACCACGGTCGCACCCAGACCCAGCACCGCGGCCGGATAGTCGGCGGCCGGGTCGTTGTTCGCGACCGAACCGCCGAGCGTTCCCATCGCGCGCACCTGGCGGTCGCCGATGTGCGCGGCCAGGTCGGCCAGCGCCGGAATACCGGCCTTGAGGTCGGCGTTAGCGGCCACATCGGCGTGGCGCGTCATCGCGCCGATCACGAACGCGTTGCCGTCGCGGCGGATGCCCGCGAGTTCCTTGACGCCGGACAGGTCGACCAGCTGGCCCGGGTCGGACAGGCGCAGCTTCATCGACGCCAGCAGGGTCTGCCCGCCGGCCAGCGCCTTCGCGCCGGCACCGGTGAGCTTGGTCGCGTCCGCGAGCGTCGCGGGGCGCTCGAGCGTGAATGCATACATCGTCGTTCTCCTTGGATTTCAGGGCTTGGCCGACTGGATCGCGTCCCACACGCGCGCGGGCGACGCTGGCATGTCGAAGTCCTTCACACCGAGCGGACGCAGCGCGTCCAGCACCGCGTTGATCACCGCCGGCGGCGAGCCGATCGCGCCAGCCTCGCCGCAGCCCTTCGAGCCGATCGGATTGTGCGTGCACGGCGTGCAGACATGGCCGAGCTTGAAGTCGGGCAGGTCGTCGGCATGTGGCATCGCGTAGTCCATGAAACTGCCGGTCAGCAGCTGGCCGGTTTCCCGGTCATAAACACAGTTCTCCAGCAGCGCCTGGCCGATCCCCTGTGTGAGCCCGCCGTGCACCTGACCCTCGACGATCATCGGGTTCACGATGGTGCCGAAGTCGTCGACCGCAGCGAACCGGTCGACGCGGGTGCGGCCGGTAGCCGGGTCGATCTCGACCTCGCAGATATGGGTGCCGCCCGGATAGGTGAAGTTCGTCGGGTCGTAGAACGCGGTCTCGTCCAACCCGGGCTCGAGCTTGTCCAGCGGGTAGTTGTGCGGCACGTAGGCGGTCAGCGCGACCTGCCCGAACGGGATCTTCTTGTCGGTGCCCTTGACCTTGAACTCGCCGTTCGTGAACTCGATGTCGGCATCGCTCGCCTCCATCAGGTGCGCCGCGATCTTCTTGGCCTTGGCCTCGATCTTGTCGAGCGCCTTCATGATGGCCGAACCACCGACCGACAGCGAACGCGAGCCGTAGGTGCCCATGCCGAACGGAATGCGGCCGGTGTCGCCGTGCACCACCTCGACCGCATCGACCGAAATGCCCAGGCGCGCCGCCACCAACTGCGCGAACGAGGTCTCGTGCCCCTGGCCGTGGCTGTGCGAGCCGGTGAACACCGTGACCGAGCCGGTCGGATGCACCCGCACCTCGCCGCATTCGAACAGGCCGGCGCGCGCGCCCAAAGCGCCGGCGATATTCGACGGCGCAAGGCCGCAGGCCTCGATATAGCTCGAATAGCCGATGCCGCGCTTCAGGCCCTTGGCTTCGCTGGCCTTGCGCCGCGCGTCGAAGCCGGCGACGTCGGCGAGCTTGTTCGCCTGGTCCAGGCAGGCGGGGAAGTCGCCGGTGTCGTACTGCAGCGCGACCGGTGTCTGGTACGGGAAGCTGGTGATGAAGTTGCGCCGCCGGATCTCGTCCTGGCTCAAGCCAAGCTCCCAGCCGCAGCGGGTCACCAGGCGTTCGATCAGGTACGAGGCCTCGGGTCGGCCGGCGCCACGGTACGCGTCGACCGGCGCGGTGTTGGTGAACCAGGCGTCGACCTCGACGTAAATCTGCGGCGTCGCGTACTGGCCCGCCAGCAGCGTGCCGTACAGGTAGGTCGGGACCGACGACCCGAAGGTCGACAGGTAGGCCCCCAGGTTCGCGTCGGTATGAACCCTGAGCGCAAGGAACTTGCCGTCCTTGTCCATCGCCATCTCGGCATGGCTGACATGGTCGCGCCCGTGCGCGTCGCTGACGAAGCTCTCGTTGCGCTCGGCAGTCCACTTGATCGAGCAGTTGAGCTGCTTCGCGGCCCAGGTCACCGCGACATCCTCGGCGTACAAATAGATCTTCGAGCCGAAGCCGCCGCCGACATCGGGCGCGATCACCCGCACCTTGTGCTCGGGCAGGCTCAGCACGAATGCGGTCATCAGCAGCCGCTCGACGTGCGGATTCTGGTTCGCGACGTACAGCGTGTATTCATCGGTCGCGCGGTTGTACGAACCGATCGCCGCGCGCGGTTCGATCGCGTTCGGGATCAGCCGGTTGTTGATGAGGTCCAGCTTGGTGACATGTGCGGCCTTCGCGAACGCGGCATCCGTCTGCGCCTTGTCGCCGAGCGCCCATCGGTAGCAGCAGTTGTCGGGCGCTGCGTCGTGCAGCGCGGTGCCCTTGGGCGCGTCGCGCACGTCGACCGCCGCCGGCAGCACGTCGTAGTCGACCTCGACCGCCTCGGCCGCGTTCTTCGCCTGCTCGATCGTGTCGGCGACGACGACCGCGACATGGTCGCCGACATAGCGCACCTTGCCCTGTGCGAGCACCGGATGCGGCGGCTCCTTCATCGGAGAGCCGTCGATGCTGTGGATCAGCCAGCCGCAAGGCAGCCCGCCCATCTTGCCCTCGACGTCCTTGCCGGTGAACACCTTGGCGACGCCGGGCATGGCCTCGGCCTTGGTGACGTCGACGCTCTTGATCACCGCGTGCGCGTGCGGCGAGCGCACGAACACCGCGTAGCGCTGGTGCGCCAGGTTCACGTCGTCGGTGTACTGGCCGCCGCCGGTGAGGAAGCGGTAGTCTTCCTTGCGCCGAACGGACTCGCCGATATGCGGCAGGTTGGCGAAATCGGATGCACCCATGTCGGTTCTCCTAATGTTCCTGTGGAAGCCGATCAGGCGGCCATCGCGGCCGCGCCCTGCTGCACCGCGCGCACGATGTTGTGGTAACCGGTGCAGCGGCAGAGGTTGCCTTCCAGCAGTTCGCGGATTTCCGCCTCGGTCGCCTTCGGGTGTTGCTTGCACAGGTCGATCGCGCTCAGCACCATGCCGGGGGTGCAGAAGCCGCATTGCAGACCGTGGCATTCCTTGAACGCGGCCTGCATCGGGTGCAGCGTGCCGTCGGCGGCGGCCAGCCCTTCGATCGTCGTGATCTCGGCGCCGTTTGCCTGTGCCGCCAGCATATTGCACGACTTCACCGCGCGGCCGTTCAGCAGCACGGTGCAGGCGCCGCACTGCGCGGTGTCACAGCCGACATGCGTGCCGGTCAGCTGCAGGTGTTCGCGCAGCGCCTGCACCAGCAGCGTGTTCGGCGCGAGATCCAAGGTTGAGGCTTTTCCGTTGACTTTCAGTTGTACTTGCATGTGACGTGTCTCCAGCGGGAAAGAGAATCGAGGCCCGAGTTTGTGCCAAGCGGATGGATTGTTCAAGGCGGGCCGCCGTCCCGGCCTAGGCGAAACCCTGGTTTCATGTCAACATCCGACTGAAATTCTCAAATTGCAACAGCGGGGCGACACTGTGCAGCAAATCCTGATTTCCTCGCACGAGCAGCGGCTGCGCCAGATCAGCCTGGCGCGCCAGGCGGTGATCGACGAGGGGCAGCCGGCCGAGCCGCTGCTGTCGGCGGCCTGGATCGAGCGCTCCTGGCGGCGCTGCCTGGCGCGCGGCCAGCGCCCGCAGCAGCCGATCGTGTTCGACACGATCGCGGCGCAGACGCTCCGGCGCACCCAGGACGAACACCACGCCCTGGTCAGCGCGGCGCGCGAGGTGCTGGAGCAGCTCGGCCGCGCGATCGCGAACACCCGCTACTTCGCGGTCCTGACCAGCGCGCAGGGCGTGGTGATCGACGTCGCCGGCCGGATCGACCGCAGCGACCGCCGCGCCGACCTGATCACGCGCATCGGCACCGACCTGTCGGAGCAGAGCGTCGGCACCACCGCAATCTCGGCCGCGCTGACCGAGCTGCAACCGGTCTGGCTGCACCGCGGCGAACATTTCTTCGGGGCGACCTCGGTCTACAGCTGCGCCGGCGCGCCGCTGTTCGACCCGGACGGCCGCTGCACCGGCATGCTCGATCTGACCGGCATCGAGGCCCAGGAACGCCCGGAACTGACGCATCTGGCGGCGCAGTCGGCGCTGCGCATCGAAAACGCGCTGCTGCTGGCACGCTCGCACAACCTGCTGCTGCGGCTGAACTGGCCTGGGCATCCGCTGGGCTTCGATGGCGACGGCCTGATCGCGCTCGACGCCGACGGCTGCGTGGTCGGCGCGAACCAGACCGCGCGCCGGCTGGTGCCGCAGCTCGCGCCGCCGCATCCGGCGACGCCGCATGTCGGCGACCTGTTCGGCTTCGCCTACCAGCGGCTGTTCGACGCGGCGCGGCAGCACGCGGGCCCATTCGAGGTGCCGCTGTGGAGCGGTCTGCGGCTGAACGCGCTGACGCTGCCCGGCAGCGATGCCGCCACTGCTGCGGCACCGACAGGCCGCGTCGAAACCGATCGGCCGCTGAGGGAGGTGGAGGACGCGCTGATCCGTCGCGCGGTCGACGCCGCGCGCGGCAACGTCGCGCAGGCCGCGCGCGCCTTGGGCATCAGCCGCGCCACGGTCTATCGCAAACTTCAGCAACAAAATCGTCCTGAGCCCAGGTAAGGTCTTGATAGTCAGCTATTGATTCAATAGCGGCTCGTCGTATCTCACGCAAGCAGCGGCACCCGGCCCGGGAACGCGCCCCCAGCTGGCCAGCTCACTCGACCCGCGCGATCACGACAGCGGACGGCTCGACGAGCAATTGCACCCTCTTCCCCGCGCGCAGCCCGCTCGCCGGCGCGGCGAAGCCGACCAGCTGCAGGCCGCCGTCGAGCTGCGCCGCGACCTCGTCGCCACCCGCGCCGCGCGCGACCCGGGTCGCGCGGCCCTGCAGCCGATTGACGTCTGCGCCGTGCCGACCCGGAGCGCCGTCCGCGTCGCTCTGCGCCCGCACCTCGACCGCGGTCGCCTTGCACAGCGCGAGCACCGGCAGTCCGCTTTGCAGTTCCAGCAGTTCGGCGCTGTCCGAGGTGATGCGCGACGCGAGCAGCGTGCCATCGCCCAGCGCGAGCCGCACGGTCACGACCGGGCCGCGGCGCTCCCGGCCCTGCACCGTGCACGGCAGCTGGTTGCGCATGCTGGTGCGCAGCGACAGACGCAGCAGCGCGGTCTGCGCACCACTCGGGCCGCTTGGGTCGGCCAGCGCGCCGCTCGCCGCGCCCGGCGCGTCCGCGGACCCCGCACCGCGCCGCGCCAGCCGCCCGAGCACCTGCGTGCGCGCCTGCGCCAGCGCGTCGGCCGCGGCGAGCAGTTGCCGGCCGGCGGGCGTGACGCTGGCGCCGCCGCCGCCCGCGCCGCCGACGACCCGCTCGACCAGCGGAACGCCGGCCAGGTTCGTCAGCGTATCCAGCGCCTGCCACGCGGCCTTGTAGCTAACCCCGGCGTCGCGCGCCGCCTGCGAGATCGAGCCGGTGCGCGCGATCAGCCGCAGGATCTCGATGCGCCGATCCGCCACCGCGGGGCGCAGCGCGCTGGCGATCGCGACGGCGGCGGAACGGGGCGGGGCCATCGGGCGATTGTCGGCGGGCCAGCGCGGCCGGGCTCGATCCAGCTTCAATGACCGTGCGCGAGCAGCGCCGGCGCCACCCGCTCGCGCGCCAGGCCGCCCCGTGCGAGCCAGCGCCGGGTCTGGTCCGCGGCGCGCGCGATCAGCGCGCCGGCCTGCGAAAAGTCGTACGGCGAGGCGGCGAGCGGGCACAGCGGCGGCACCATCACGATGCTGGCATGGCCGTGATGGCGCTCGAACTCGGCGGCGAGCTGGCGCGCGATCAGCAGCGTGATCGCGTGCAGCGCGCTCGCGATCGCGCCGCGCGGCGGCTCGGCCAGCGCACAGGCGAAGCCGGTCGGCAGCACGATGACGCGACGCGCGCCGAGTTCGACCGCGACGCTGATCGGCGTGTTGCTCGCAACCGCGCCATCGATCAGCGACTGCCGGCCGATGCGCACCGGCGGAAACACCGCCGGCACCGCGCAGCTGGCCAGCACCGCGTCGACCGCCGGCCCGCTGGAGAGCGTGACCGCGGTCCCTTCGAGCTGATCGGTCGCGACCACGTGGATCGGAACGCCGAACTGCTCCAGCAGCGGATGCGGCAGCTGACGCTCGAGCAGGCCGCGCAGCCCGGCCGGGTTCACCGCGTAGCCGCCGCCTTGCGCCTGCGGCCGCAGCAGGCAGCGCCACGCAATCGGAAACAGCGCGCGGCGCGACAGGCCGAGCCAGATCGCCTCGAGCCGGTCCACGCCGTCCCGGTCCGGCGCACCGGCGAAATACGCCGCGTTGATCGCGCCCACCGACGCGCCGACCAACAGATCGGGCCGCAACCCGTGCTCGACCAGCGCGCGCAGCATGCCGACCTGGATCGCGCCGAAACTGCCGCCGCCGGCCAGCACCCAGGCCGTCGGTCCATCGGGGGTGTCGCTCATGTCTGGAGCCTTTTGTCGCTGCCGCGGGGATGTCGCGTTGCCGCGCCGACCGGTTAGATGCGCTGCGCCTGCACGCCGTGACAGTTTGTCGCGGCGATCCGGCGCAGCTTACAACGGCGCGCGTGCGAGCGGCTCCGGCGATTTGCTTCTAGCCGAACCAGCGCCGCAGGTTCAAGGTCGAATGGCGACCGAACGCGTCGCCGTGCCGCGCCAGCAGATCCCGTGCGCGCTCGCGGCCCTGGTCGCGCAGCAGTTCGAGAAACGGCCCGTAGGCCAGCATCTTGGTTTCGGTGCGCTGCAGGCTCGCGATGTGCGACGAGTCGATCATGTGAAAGCGCAGCTTGCGCAGCCGCCGCTCGAGCCGGCCGAATCCGGCAAAGCCGGCGCGCGCGTAGGCCATCGCCTCGGACAGCGTGCGCATCTCGCGCATGAAATGCGCGCTGAACGAGAGCTCGACGATGCGCTCGTCGATGTCGTGCGCGCTGCGCGGCGTGCTGCTCCATTCGAGCGGACTGAGCAGTACCAGCAGGATGTCGCGTGCGTCGCAGTGATAGAACAACGGGAACACGGCGGGGTTTGCCGAATAGCCGCCGTCCCAGTACGGTTCGCTGTCGATTTCCACCGCGCGGTGGATTTTCGGCAGGCAGGCCGACGCGAGCACCATCTCGACCTGCAGTTCGTGCTCGCGGAAGATGCGCAGGCGCCCGGTATTCGCGCGGGTCGCGGCGACGAACAGCTTGAACGGGCTCGCGACACGCAGCCGCTCGAAGTCGATGCTATCGGCCAGCGCGTCGCGCAGCGGATTCAGATCGAGCGGATTGAGCTGCGCCGGCGAAAAGTAATTCGCCCAGTTCATCAGCATCCGCGCCGCCGGTGACAGGCCGACGCCCTCGCCCACACCCTGGATCAGGAACAGCCACGGCACCCCCTTGCCGATCACGCCCCAGAAGTTGGCGAGCGCCTGGCGCGCCCCGTCGCGCCCGCCCCGCATCCATCCGTCGGCGAGCACCACCGCGTTCATCGCGCCCGCGCTGCTGCCGCTGATGCCGTCGAACGCGATGCGCGGATCCTCGAGCAGCGCGTCGAGCACGCCCCAGGTGAACGCGCCGTGCGCCCCGCCGCCCTGCAGCGCGAGGTTGAGCCGCGCCGGCGCCGCGGGCAGCAGCCGTCTGAGCGCCGCCAGCGGCGAGCGCGCTGGGATGGCGGGGGCTGACGGGTCGGAAGGGCTGGCATTCATGGTGACGGCGACCGAGCGCGCTGGCGGCGCCGGCGGCACGCAGGCGCGCGGGCGCCCATGCGTGCAACGCAGTATAGGGTTGGCAATGCTCGGTGCTACACTTTCGCTATTCATGAAAGTAATAGCGAAAATGACCCTGCGCCCTGCCCCGCATCCCGTCCCGCAGTCGACGCCGTGCCGATCGCGCGATCGCTCCCTGAAGATGCCTGCTGTCACACGCTCTCCCGTCCGCCCGCTCGTTTTGCGCATGTTCGCGCCGGCACTGGCGCTGCTCGCGTCGCTGCTGCTGTGCGCGCCGGCGCAGGCCGGGACCGTGCAGGTCGCGGTGGCGGCGAACTTCACCGAGCCGATGAAGGCGATCGCCGCCGATTTCGAGCGCGACACCGGCAACCGGGTCGAACTCTCTTTCGGTTCGACCGGCAAGTTCTATGCGCAGATCAAGAATGGCGCGCCGTTCGACCTGTTCCTCTCGGCCGATGAAGCGACGCCCGAGCGGCTCGAGCGCGAAGGCGGTATCGTGCCCGGCAGCCGCTTCACCTACGCGATCGGCCGGCTCGTGCTGTGGTCGGCGCAAGCCGGCGTGGTCGACGACCAGGGCGCGGTGCTCAAGGGAAATGCATTCAAGGCGATCGCGGTCGCGAACCCGAAGCTCGCGCCGTACGGCGCGGCGGCGATCCAGACGTTGACGAAGCTCGGGCTGCTCGATCAGGTCCAGCCCAAGATCGTGCAGGGCGAGAACATCGCGCAGACCTACGCCTTCGTCGCCACCGGCAATGCCGAGCTCGGCTTCATCGCGCTGTCGCAGGTCTGGGCGAACGGCCGCATCAAGAGCGGATCGGGCTGGGTCGTGCCCGACGACCTGCACGCACCGATCCGCCAGGATGCCGTGCTGCTCGCGCGCGCTCGCGACAACAACGCAGCGGCTGCGCTGCTTGCCTACCTGCGCTCTGACACCGCGCGCGCGGTGATCCACTCGTTCGGCTACGGCACCTGAGGCCGCGGGCCCGCCATGGCTGCCGACGCGGGCTACGCCGCGACCTGGAGTGCAGTTGCGCTCACGCTCGAACTCGCCGGGCTGACGACGCTGATCCTGCTCCTCATCGGCACCCCGCTCGCATGGTGGCTCGCGCGCACCCGCAGCTGGTGGAAGGGGCCGGTCGGCGCACTGGTCGCGCTACCGCTGGTGCTGCCGCCGAGCGTGCTGGGTTTCTATCTGCTGGTCGCGCTTGGTCCGGCCGGGCCGGTCGGCCGCATCACCGAGGCGCTCGGCCTGGGCCTGTTGCCGTTCACCTTTGCCGGTCTCGTCGTCGGATCGGTGCTGTATTCGATGCCGTTCGTGGTGCAGCCGATCCAGAACGCGTTCGAGGCGGTCGGAACCAGGCCGCTCGAGGTTGCGGCCACGCTGCGCGCCTCACCGCTGGACACGTTCTGGAGCGTGCTGCTGCCGCTGGCGCGGCCCGGCTACCTGACCGCGACGGTGATGGGCTTCGCGCACACCGTCGGCGAGTTCGGCGTGGTGCTGATGATAGGCGGCAACATCCCTGGCAAGACGCGCGTGATGTCGGTGCAGATCTACGACCATGTCGAAGCACTCGAATATGCCCAGGCGCACTGGCTGTCGGCCGGCATGCTGGTGTTTGCGTTCGTCGTGCTGCTCGCGCTGTACCTGCTGAATCCGACCGGGCAGCGCCGGATCGGGGCCGGACCATGACTGCCTCAGCCGCACCGGCGCTGCGCTCGCGCCTGACCGTGCAGCGCCCCGGCTTCGCGGTCGGCGTCGATCTGGACCTGGCCGCCGGGAAGGTGACCGCGCTGTTCGGCCCGTCGGGCTCCGGCAAGACCACCTGCCTGCGCGCGATCGCCGGGCTCGAACGCTCGGCGCGCGGCCTGCTTGCGGTCGGCGGCGAGGTCTGGCAGGACGACGCGCGCGGACTGTTCATGCCCACGCACCGGCGCGCGCTGGGCTACGTGTTCCAGGAGGCTAGCCTGTTCGCGCACCTTAGCGTGCGGCAGAACATCGAATACGGCATGCGGCGCGTCGCGGCCACCGAGCGCGGTGTATCGCTGGAACGCGCGGTGCGTCTGCTGGGAATCGAACCCTTGCTCGAGCGCGGGCCGGGGGCGTTGTCGGGCGGCGAGCGTCAGCGGGTCGCGATCGCACGGGCGCTGGCGGCCAGCCCGCGCCTGTTGCTGCTCGACGAGCCGCTGGCGGCGCTGGATGCGCCGCGCAAGATGGAGATCCTCGGCTACCTGGAGCAGTTGCAGAACGAACTCGGCATCACGGTGCTGTACGTGAGCCACGCCGCGGACGAAGTCGCGCGGCTCGCTCATGAACTGGTGCTGATCGACGCCGGCCGCGTGCAGGCCAGCGGCGCGACAGCCGATCTGATGACCCGGCTGGATCTGTCGCTCGCGCACGGCGACGGCGCCGGCGCGGTGGTCGAGGCGACCGTGACCGGCCACGACCCGCGCTACCACCTGACCCACGCCGACTGCCGCGCCGGGCCGCTGTGCTTCGCGCTGCAGGACGTCGCACCGGGCACGCGGCTGCGGCTGCGCATCCAGGCGCGCGACGTGAGCCTGACACAAAGCGTCCAGTCCGGCACCAGCGTGCTCAACATCCTGCCGGCGACGATCGCCGCGCTGGCCGACGACGGCCCCGGGCAAGTGATGGTGCAGCTGGCCGCCGGCGGCAGCCCGCTGCTCGCGCGCATCACCGCCAAATCGGCCGACGCGCTCGCGCTCGCGCCCGGCCGGCCGGTCTACGCGCAGATCAAGGGCGTCGCGATTCTGGGCTAGCGCTGCGCGCGTCAGCGGTCGGCGCCGGCGTCCGGGAAGAACAGCTGCTGGCCGCCGACGCGATAGTTTGCGATCGTCGCCTGGCCGGCCGGCGACAGCACCCAGTCGACGAACCTTTCAGCCAGCGCCGCCTTGACCTGCGGATGCTTCTCGGGGTTCACGACCATCACGCCGTACTGGTTGAATAGCCGCGGGTCACCCTGCACCAGAATCTTCAGGTCACCGCGGTTGCCGAAGCTGAGCCAGGTGCCGCGGTCCGACAGCACATAGGCGTCGGTCGACGCGGCGATGTTCAGCGCCGGCCCCATGCCGCAGCCGCAGGCCTTGTAGCCGGTGCCCGGCTCGCGGTCCAGGCCGGCCAGCTTCCAGATGCGCAGTTCGGCGGCATTCGTGCCGCTCCTGTCGCCGCGCGAGATGAACGGCGCGTTCGCCGCGGCGAGCTTCTCGAACGCCTGAGCTATGTCCTTGCCGCGCACGCCGGCCGGATCGGGCGCCGGCCCGATCAGCACGAAGTCGTTGTACATCACCGGATAGCGCTTGACACCCCAGCCTTGCGCGAGGAATTTCTCCTCGGCCGCGCGGTCGTGCACGAACACGATGTCGGCGTCGCCGCGGCGCGCGATGTCGAGCGCCTGGCCGGTGCCGACCGCGACCACCTTGACGGCGATGCCGGTGGCCTTCTCGAACGCCGGCAGCAGCGTGCCGAACAGGCCCGACTGCTCGGTCGAAGTGGTCGAAGCCATCACGATCGACGGCGTGTCAGCGCGTGCGAGCGGCGCGGCGATTGCTATACAAACAATAGCCAACAGTGCAGGCCATACCTTGGCTTCGCCGCGAAAAAGCTTGAGAAATGGAGCAATGTGCCGATTCATGCCAACTCGCCTTTCACGAAACTCAGTGCCGCCGGGGACACGCCGCGCAGCCGCTCCGCGTCGAAGAATTCGGCAACCGGCAGGTCCGCCAGCAGCCGCCCGTGCTCCAGGTACAGCACGCGACTCGCAAGCCGCTTGACCTGGCCCAGGTTGTGGCTCGCGAAGATCATCGTCACCGGCCGCCCGCCCGGGCCGGCGCGGAACTCGGCCATCAGCGCCTCGACCTGGCGCTTCGCGTGCGGGTCCAGGCTCGCGGTCGGTTCGTCGAGCAGCAATACGCTGGGCGCAAGCGCCCAGGCTCGCGCCAGCGCGAGCCGCTGCTGCTGGCCGCCCGACAGCGCACGCGCGTTGCGCTGCGCGACGTCGATCAGGCCGACCCGCGCCAGCGCGTCCAGCGCCTGCGCGCGCGCATCGCGCCAGCGCGCGCCGCGCAGCCACAACCCTAGCGCGACATTGTTCTGCGCCGAACTGCGCAGCATGTGCGGCCGCTGGAACAGCATCGCCTGTCGCGCCGCGCGGTCGCGCTCGATCAGCCCCGCGCTCGGCGCAACCAGCCCGTGCAGCAGGCGCAGCAGCGTCGTCTTGCCGCTGCCGTTCGCGCCGATCAAAGCGACCGCCTGCCCGTGCTCCAGCCCCAGGTCGATGCCGACGAGCGCGCGAAAGCCGCCGAAGCTCACGTCGACCCCGCGCAGCGCGAACAGTGTGGTCGCAGCGCGATCCTCGCCCCGCGCATTGCGCCGCGCCGGCAGCGACGAAGCCGCAATCGAGTCGCTCATGCCGGCAGCACCCGCGCGACCTCGGCCGCGGCGCCGTCGCGGCTCTCGCGCCAGCGCGCGAGCAGCGCGATCAGCAGGTTCAACGCCAGCACCACCGCGAGCAGCAGCGCGCCGAGGCCGAGCGCGAGCGCGAGATCGCCCTTGCTGGTTTCGAGCGCGATCGCGGTCGTCATCACGCGGGTGAAGCCGTCGATGTTGCCGCCGACGATCATCACCGCGCCGACCTCCGACACCGCGCGCCCGAATGACGCGATCAGCACGGTGAGCAGCGCATAGCGCTCGTCGGCGGCCAGCAGCAGGCCGCGCATCCATGGCCCTGCGCCGAGCGAACGCAGCTGCTCACCATGGCTGCGCTCCGCGTCCTCGACCGCCTGGCGCGTCAGCGCGGTCACCACCGGCAGCACCAGCACCGTCTGCGCGAACACCATCGCCTTGAACGAATAGAGCCAGCCGAGAAAGCCGAGCGGCCCGCTGCGCGACAGCAGCAGGTACACGACCAGGCCGACCACCACCGACGGCAGCGCCAGCGAGGTATTGAGCAGCGTCAGCAGCGCGCCGCGGCCGCGAAAGCGCGCGACCGCGATCCATGCGCCCAGGCCCAGGCCCAGGGCGCCGGCCAGCGCGGTGGCACTGCCGCTGACGCCCAGCGAGCGCCACAGGATCGAACGCAGTGCCGGGTCGAAGTCGATGATCATGCGGAACGCGGCGAGCGCGCTCTGCTCGATGCTAGAGCCTGTCAACGCCATGGAACGGGATCAGACGGCACAGGAGCGAAAGCCGCTGAACAGGTCGTCGCGCACCGGCAACGCGAAGCCGCGGAACTTGGCATGCTTCATGCGCGCGCGCGTCGCGAACGATGCGCCGCGCAGCACCCGGGCGCGGCCGAACCAGGGCTGCGAATACGACTCCCACGGCCCGGGCCGAAAGCCCGGCCAGGGCCGCAGCGTGCCGGCGGTCCACTCGTGCACGTCGCCCCAGCGAAAGCCCCGCCCGGCCGCGGTCAGCGCGGCCACCTCCCACTCGACCTCGGTCGGGAGGCGCCGCCCGGCCCAGCGGCACCAGGCGTCGGCCTCCCACCAAGAGAGGTGCATCGCCGGCTGGTTGCCGGCCATCCGCACGGTGCTGCCGAACCGGGTCTGCAGCACCGCGCCGCTGGCCACGCCGATCTGATCGACGTAGCGCGGGCCGCGCCGGCCTTCGCTTTGCGCCAGCGCCTGCAGCCAGTCCCAGCCCTCGGGCCGCCACAGCTCGGGCCGGTCGTAGCCGCCGTCGTCGACGAACTCGACGTACTGCGCCCAGGTCACCGGCTGCGCGTCGATCTCGAACTCGGGCACCGGCACTTCGTGCGCTTCGCGCTCGTTGTCGAATGCGAAGCCGCCGCTTGGCGAGCCGAGCAGCCAGCGCGTCGCCGGGACGCCGAGCGGCTCGCGCACCACGCGGCCGGCCGGCATCTCGATCGGCAGCGCCAGCCCCAGAGTCTGCGCCATCGTCACCAGCTGCTCGCCGCGCAGATCCTCATGGAATAGCGCAAGCCGGAAGAAATACAGCGCGGCGTCTTCGTCGGCCGCCAGTTCCAGCAGCTCGAGCACGCCTTCGAGCGACTCGAGCATGTAGTCGCGGG
The DNA here is from genome assembly GCA_030123545.1 of Burkholderiaceae bacterium. Lineage (NCBI taxonomy): Bacteria > Pseudomonadati > Pseudomonadota > Betaproteobacteria > Burkholderiales > Burkholderiaceae > Burkholderiaceae bacterium. The sequence goes on from CP126124.1 coordinate 2,844,421, forward strand.
TCACGGCCGCGTCCGGTAGACGGGCGCTCCAGCGCTCCGCCGGCGCGGTCTGCTGCGGATTCCACCAGCCGTCGGCGGCCGGTAGGGCCGAGGCGAGCCGGGTCGGCTCGGGCGGACAGTCGGGCCCGAGGCGGCGCTTCGTGTTGCGCGTGATCCAGTATTCGGCAAACCAGGCGATGTGACCGGCCAGCCACAGCGGCGGATCGACCCCGTCGTCCGGGTCGGCGACCGCCCTGGCCGCGCCGGCCGCAGCATCCGGCGCCTGTTCGTGCAGCGACAGCAGCCGCAGCGTGTGATTGCGCGCGTCCATCAGCGCAAGCGACAGCAGTTCGCGGCCGGCGCCGCGCATCACCGGCGAGTCGATCGACGCTTGCGCGACGGCTGGGTGAGTTGGCGGCATGGCCCATTATCGACCTGGGTCCGGAGCAGCAACGTCACTCGCAGCGCCCGAACATTGGACGTGCTCGCGGCGCCTTTGAATCAGGGCAAACGCGGTGCGCGAAGAAAGCAGAACTCGGTACATTGCGATAGACGCGAATCCTCAAGGCCCTGTGCTGAAGCCGGGTCTGGACCGGGGCGACAACGGGCAGGCCGCGGCGTCGCGTGCTGCTGGTGCAGAGGGAGCGCGATGTTGCCAGTTGTAAAATCACCGCCACCTTTCAATCCGCATTCATAAAGGGTTTTGCCATGACACGAAAGACTTTCGCGCATTCGTTGTTTGCGCTGGCGTTCGCGACAGCGTTTGCCGCGACCGCCAACGCGGCCGACGTCAAGATCGGCGTCGCCGAGGCGCTGACCGGTGGCGCCGCGCAGTACGGTATTTCGATCCGCCACGGCTTCGAGCTGGCGACCGACGAGATCAATGCCGCCGGCGGCGTGAACGGCAACAAGCTGCAGTTGGTCGTCGAAGACGATCAGGGCAAGAAGGAAGAAGCGATCAACGTCTTCAAGAAGCTGATCTTCCAGGACAAGGTGCTGATGGTGTTCGGCCCGACGCTGTCCAATTCCGCGCAGGCGGCCGACCCGGTGGCGCAGGCGGCGAAGACGGTCGCGTTCGGCACCTCGAACACCGCCGACGGCATCACCTCGATCGGCGACTACGTGTTCCGCAATTCCGTCACCGAAGCCGACGTACTGCCCGAGACGCTGCGCGTCGCCGTGAAGCACGCGCACATCAAGAAGGTCGCGGTGATGTACGGCAACGACGACGTGTTCACCAAGAGCGGCTACGACAACTTCAAGAAGGCGCTGGAGGCGGCGCACATCCCGGTGACGACGACCGAGACGTTCGCGAAGGGCGACGTCGACTTCAAGGCGCAGCTGACCAAGATCAAGGCCACCAACCCCGACGCGATCGTGCTCTCCGCGTTGCTGGCCGAAGGCGCGCCGATCATGGTGCAGGCGCGCCAGCTCGGCATCAACGTGCCGTTCATCGGCGGCAACGGCATGAACTCGGTCAAGATCTTCGACCTGGCCAAGGGCGCGTCCAATGACTTGTATGTCGGCAGTCCCTGGTCGGCGAGCAACGACAGCCCGGAGAACGTCAAGTTCATGAAGGCGTTCGAGGCGAAGTTCAAGACCCAGCCGGACCAGTTCGCGGCCCAGTCCTATGACGCGATGCACATCATGGTGCAGGCGCTGAAGACGATCAAGCTGAACGGCGACCTGGCCGCCGAGCGCACCGCGCTTCGCGACGCGCTGCCGAGCGTGAAGTGGACCGGCGCGACCGGCGCCTTCCAGTTCCACCGCGCGACCGACAAGGCAGGCAAACCGGCCGGCTACGACGCGCAGCAGACCGCGATCGTCAGCGTGACCAAGGACGGCAAATTCGTGATCGAAAAGTGACGACGGCGCGCGCCGACGACCGCTGCCTGCGGTCGCCCGGTGCGCTTTCATTTCCCGACGGGGCGGCGCGGCCGGCTGCGCCGCCCTCGTTTTGATTGAAGACGTAACAGTCGACCTGTCGACCTATAGACCGTGCTCGCTCAGCAGCTCGTCAATGCGCTGTCGCTCGGATGCGTGTATGCGCTGTTCGCGCTCGGGTTCACGCTGATCTTCGGCGTGCTGGGCGTGATCAACCTGTCGCACGGCGCGGTGTTCATGGTCGGCGCCTATGCGGCCGAGCAGGCGGTCATGCATTTCGCGCTGCCGCTGTGGGCTGCGCTGGTGTTCGCGTTCCTGTTCAGCGGCGTGCTGGGCCTGGTGATCGACCTGCTGGTGCTGCGACCCCTGCGCGCGCGCGGCGCGCCGCACCTGATCCCGATGATCGCGACGATCGGCGTCGGCATCATCCTCACCAACGCGGTGCAGGGCATCTTCGGCGCGCAGAACATCCGGTTTCCGACGGGACTGGTGTCGCAGCGGACCCTGACCATCGCCGGGGTCGACCTGACCGTGCTCGAGCTCGGCATCATCTTCCTGTCGTTCGCGCTGATGGCGGTGCTGCTGTTGGCGCTGAAGAAAACCCAACTCGGCCGCGCGCTGCGCGCGATCGCCGAATCGCCGCGCGCCGCATCGCTGCTCGGCATCAATGTCGAAGGGCTGTTCTACCTGACCTCGTTCGTCGCGGCCGGGCTCGGCGGCGTCGCCGGCGTGCTGATCGGCCTCTATTCGAACGCGCTGTTCCCGCTGATGGGCAAGTCGATGCTGGAGAAAGGCATCGCGGTGATCATTCTCGGCGGCATGGGCGACATGCGCGGCGCGCTGATCGGCGGCCTGTTCCTCGGCCTGGCCGAGGTGCTGTCGGTCGCCTACGTCGGATCGAGCATGCGCGACGCGGTCGCGTTCGGCCTGCTGTTCCTGATCCTGCTGGTGCGGCCCAAGGGGCTGTTCGGCACGCTGATGGAACGGAAAGTCTGAGCATGGCGGCCTGGTTCGACAACTTCTGGGCGGTCTACAGCAACCTGGTGCTGTCGGTCGGCACGAACGCGCTGCTCGCGCTCTCGATCTGGCTGACGCTGGCCTGCGGCATGCTGTCGATCGCGAACGCGGCGTTCATGGCGATCGGCGCCTATGCGGCCGCGCTGCTGACGATGAATTTCGGCTGGTCGTTCCCGGTGGTGCTCGCCGCCGGCATGATCGCGCCGGCGCTGATGGCGTTCCTGATCGGCAAGCCGACGCTGCGGCTGTCGGGCGTTTATCTTGCGATGGCGACGCTGGCGTTCGGCGAGGTGGTGCGCATCGTGCTGCTGAACGCCGATTCGATCACCGGCGGCGCTTTAGGCCTGAACGGCATTCCGCAGCTCACGCAGTGGTGGCACGTGGCACTGGCGCTGGTCGTGGTGCTGCTGCTGCTGTGGCGCATGCGCGTCTCGCGCATCGGCCGCGCGTTCGAGGCGATCCGGGAAGACGAGACCGCCGCCGGCCTGATGGGCATCAATGTGGATGGCTACAAGATGCTCGCGTTCGTGCTGGGCGCGGCGATCGCGGGGCTGGCCGGCGCGCTGAACGCGCATCTGACCTTCTTCATCGGCCCGGGCGAATACGGGTTCGATCGCGCGGTCGAAATCCTGACGATGGCGATCCTCGGCGGCATCGGCAGTCTCACCGGCCCGGTGCTCGGCGCGGTGATCCTCACCGTGCTGCCCGAGCTGCTGCGTGCGTTGCAGCATTTCAGGCTGGTGTTCAACGGACTGATCCTGGTGCTGATCGTGCTGTTCCTGCCGCGCGGCATCTGGGACACCGAGCGGCTGCGCCAATGGTTCGGCAGCGGGCGCAGGCAGGCATGAGCACTGCGGCAACACCTGCGCTGGCAGAAGGCGCTGCCCCGCTGCTGCGGCTGGCCGCGCTGTCGCGCCATTTCGGCGGGCTGAAGGTGCTGCAGGATGTGAACCTCAACATCCCGCGCGGCGGCATCTTCGGGCTGATCGGCCCGAACGGCGCCGGCAAGACTACGGTGTTCAACCTGATCACCGGCCTGCTGGCGCCGACCGACGGGCGGATCGAGTTCGAAGGCCGCTCGCTCGCCGGGCGCGCGCCGCACCAGATCACGCGTCTGGGCATCGCCCGCACGTTCCAGAACATCCGGCTGTTCAAGGAGATGTCACTGCTGGAGAACGTGATCGTCGGCCTGCACCCGCAACTCGCCTACCGCGCGCACGACCTGATCGCCGGCACGCCGCGCTTTCGTCGCGAGGAGCAGCGCGCGCACGAACGAGCGCGCGAACTGCTGTCCTGGGTCCGGCTCGACCGCAAGCTGTCGGATCGGGCCGACAACCTCTCGTACGGCGACCAGCGCAAGCTCGAACTCGCGCGCGCGCTGGCCAGCGACCCGAAGCTGCTGCTGCTCGACGAGCCGGTCGCCGGCATGAACAGCGGCGAGAAGGACGAGCTGATGGCCGAGGTGCGCCAGATCAGCGCGCGCGGCTACACGATCTTTATGATCGAGCACGACATGCGCTTCGTGATGGGCCTGTGCCAGGACATCGCGGTGCTCAATTTCGGCCGCATCATCGCGCGCGGAACGCCCGAGGCGATCCGCAGCGACCCGCAGGTGATCGAGGCCTACCTCGGGCGCGAGGATGACGACGCGGCGGACGAGCCCGCGCAAGGAGCGACTGCATGAGCGCCGCGCCGGGCCGCCCCAAGCAAGCTCGCACCGCAGTGCGCAGCACGAAGGCACTCCAGTGAGCGCCGCGACAGGAAGCGACGCGCCGCTGCTGCAGGTGCAGGGCCTGAAGGTCGCTTACGGCAAGATCGAGGCGGTGCGCGGCATCGACCTGGAACTGCGCGAGGGCGAGATCACGACGCTGGTCGGCGCGAACGGAGCCGGCAAGTCGACCACGCTGCTCGCGTTGTCGGGCCTGGTGAAGAAGGCCGCGGGGCGCGTGCTGTTCGACGGCCGCGACCTGACGCGGATGACACCGCACCGCATCGTCGCCGGCGGCGTGGTGCAGGTCGCCGAGGGGCGCGCGACACTGACCACGCTGACCGTGCGCGAGAACCTTGAACTCGGCGCGTACAGCCGGCGTGACCGGGGCGACCGCGCGGCCGATCTGGCGCGGGTGTTCGAACTGTTCCCGGTGCTGGCCGAACGCGCCGACGGCCTCGCCGGCAATCTGTCGGGCGGCGAGCAGCAGATGCTGGCGATCGGCCGTGCGCTGATGGCCAAGCCGCGGCTGCTGCTGCTCGACGAACCGTCGATGGGGCTGGCGCCGATCATCGTGCAGGACATCTTCCGCACGCTGCGCGAAATCAACCGCGCGGGCCTGACGATCTTCCTGGTCGAGCAGAACGTGCGCCAGGCTTTGAGGATCGCGCAGCGCGCCTACGTGATCGAGACTGGCCGCATCGTGCTCGAAGGCACAGGACGAGAACTGCTCTCCAACCCGCGGGTGCAGGACGCATACCTCGGCGGGTGAAAGAATCACCCCCAGGCTGCGCGCACTTCGTGTCGCTTCGCCCACCCCCTGCAAGAGGGCACAGTCAGCGGTCCAGCAAAGCCGGCCCCGCGAGTGTCCCCGCATGGCCTGCTCCGCGGCCGTCGGTGCCTTTGAATTTGAAGTGTCCCGGGTCGCGCCCGAGCGCGGTAGAGCAATTGACAGAGTTGCCACTGTGTAGCCGCTACGCTACTGATTTGAGAGCGGCACGTGCAGATGTTACATGGGCTGCGAACCGATTTCGTATTGATTTTTCGATGCCGGCGGCGTCCAAGCCTTGCAGCGCCATCAGCCGCGCCGGGTCGCCGTGCTCGATGAACCGGTCGGGCAGCCCAAGCTGCAGCACCGGCAGCATGACGCCGGCCGCGGCGAGCGCCTCCAGCACCGCGCTGCCGGCGCCGCCCATCACGACGCCGTCTTCCAGCGTGACCAGCGCGTCGTGGCCGGCCGCGACGCCTAGCAGCAGTTCGGTATCGAGCGGCTTCGCCCAGCGCATGTTGACCACGGTCGCGTTCAGCCGCGCCGCCGCCTCGAGCGCCGGATACAGCAGCGTTCCGAACGCCAGGATTGCGACCCCCTTGCCGGCCAGCGCCGCGCCGCCGGTCGCTGCGCGGCGGATCTCGCCCTTGCCGTACGGCAGCGCGGCAAGGCCATGCTCGATCTCGGCGCCGACCCCTGCGCCGCGCGGGTAGCGCACCGCGACCGGGCCGTCCTGCGCGAACGCGGTGGAGAGCAGCGCGCGGCATTCGTTCTCGTCGGCCGGACAGGCCACGCTCATGTTCGGCACGCAGCGCAGGAAAGCGATGTCGTACGCGCCGGCATGGGTCGCGCCGTCGGCACCGACGATGCCGGCGCGGTCGAGTGCGAACACCACCGGCAGGTTCTGGATCGCGACATCGTGAATCAGCTGGTCGTAGCCGCGCTGCAGAAAGGTCGAGTAGATCGCCAGCACCGGCTTCAGGCCCTCGCAGGCCAGGCCGGCGGCGAAGGTCACCGCATGCTGCTCGGCGATGCCGACATCGAAGTAGCGGCCGGGAAAACGCCGCTCGAACTCGACCAGCCCCGAGCCCTCGCGCATCGCCGGCGTGATGCCGACGAGCCGCGCATCCTGCGCCGCCATGTCGCACAGCCACTGGCCGAACACCTGGGTGAAGGTGCGCTTTGGCAGCGTCGCCGGCTGCTGCAGGCCGACCGCCGGGTCGAACTTGCCGGGCCCGTGGTACGCGACCGGATCGGCCTCGGCCAGCTTGTAGCCTTGGCCCTTCTTCGTGATCACGTGCAGGAACTGTGGGCCCTTCAACTGCCGGATGTTCTCCAGCGTCGGAACCAGTGCATCGAGGTCGTGCCCGTCGATCGGGCCGATGTAGTTGAAGCCGAACTGCTCGAACAGCGTGGCCGGCAACACCATGCCCTTCGCGTGCTGCTCGAGCCGCTTCGCCAGCTCGAACAGCGGCGGCGCCGCGCGCAGCACCTGCTTGCCGACGCTCTTCGCCGCGTCGTAGAAGTGGCCGCTCATCAGCTGCGCGAGGTAGCGATTCAGCGCGCCGACCGGCGGGCTGATGCTCATCTCGTTGTCGTTCAGGATCACCAGCAGGTCGGCCTCGGCCACGCCGGCGTTGTTCAGCGCCTCGAACGCCATGCCGCCGCTCATCGCGCCGTCGCCGATGATCGCCACCACGCGGCGGCTCTCGCCCTTGCGTTTCGCCGCCAGCGCCATGCCGAGCGCGGCCGAGATCGAGGTGCTCGAATGCGCGGTGCCGAAGGTGTCGTACTCGCTCTCGGCGCGTTGCGGAAAGCCCGACAACCCGCCCAACTGGCGCAGGCTCGCCATGCGCTCGCGCCGGCCGGTCAGGATCTTGTGCGGATAGGTCTGGTGGCCCACGTCCCACACGAGCCGGTCGTGCGGCGTGTTGAACACGTAGTGCAGTGCGACGGTCAGTTCGACCGTGCCCAGGTTCGAGCTCAGATGCCCGCCGGTTTTGGACACGCTCTCCAGCACGAACGCGCGCAACTCGTCGGCCAGCGGACGCAGTTGCGCGCGGGGCAGCCGGCGCAGGTCGGCCGGGTCGTTGATCGTCTCTAGCAGTTTCGTCATCTTCTGTGGGTCCAATACCGGTCGCTCAGCGGTCGCGGTTCACCACCATCTCGGCCAGCGCGCGCAGCGGGCCCGTGTGCGCCGACCCCTCGGCGTCCAGGCCGCTCGCGTCGAGCGCAGCCAGCGCCTGCCCGAGCAGTTGCTGCGCATGCTCGCGCGAACGCGCGAGGCCGAGCACCGACACATAGGTGGGTTTGAGCTGCGCCGCGTCCTTGCCGGCGGTCTTGCCGAGCGTCGCGGTGTCGGCGGTCGTGTCCAGGATGTCGTCGACCACCTGGAACGCCAGGCCGAGCGCGGCACCGTAGCGCGCCAGTGCCTCGCCCGCGGATAGCGGGACGGTGCCGCAGGCAGCGCCCATCGCGACGCTGCATTCGAGCAGCGCGCCGGTCTTGAGCCGGTGCATCTCGCGCAGCTGCAACTCGGAGAGCGGCCGCCCGACGCTGGCCAGATCGATCGCCTGGCCGCCGGCCATGCCGCGGTGCCCGGCCGCGCGCGTCAGCAAACGGCACAGCGCGGCCTGCAGCGCGGGGTCGATGCTGCCGTCGTCGGGCGTCAGCAACTCGAACGCCAGCGCCTGCAGCGCGTCGCCAGCCAGCAGCGCGCGCGCTTCGCCGTAGCGCACGTGCACGGTCGGCCTGCCGCGGCGCAGCACATCGTCGTCCATGCACGGCAGATCGTCGTGCACCAGCGAATAGGCATGAATCAGTTCCACCGCGCAGGCCGCGCGCAGCGCCGCGCGCCCGTCGCCGCGCACCGCCTCACAGGCGGCCAGCACCAACAGCGGGCGCAGCCGCTTGCCGCCATCGATCACCGCATAGCGCATCGCGTCGCCGAGCCCCGCCGGCGCGTCGGCCGGCACCCAGTCCGACAGAGCCTGCTCGACCGCGGCGAGCCGCTGCTCGCTCCAGCTGTCGAAGTCGAATCGCGCGGCTGCGCTCTTCAGCGGAAACACCACCGTCACTGCTGCGTCCATGGCTTCAGCACGCCGTCGTCGAGCACCTTGATCTGGTTCTCGACCGCCTCGAGTTTGTCGCGGCAGAACTTCAGCAGTTCGGCTCCGCGCTGGTAGCCGCCGAGCAACTGATCAAGCGGCATCTTGCCGGACTCCAGACGCGCCAGCAGCTGCTCGAGCTCCTCCAGCGCCGCCTCGTAGCTCGCGGGCGCGGCGGCGGATCGGGTCTGGACGGGCTCGGCCTGGACTGGGTTCTTGGGCATCGTCGGCTGATGAGCGGATGAAGTGCGCGCTTGAAGTGCGAACCTTCAATTTTAGGCGCTCGGCCTCCGGGCTGCCGCGCGCGCCGCGCTCCGAGCACCCCGCGGGGTACAATTCGCACTCCCCGCTCGGGGGTCCGAAGCCCTGTACCCGCTGCCCTCTGAAGGTGCTGCCCTGGCCAGGCCGTCTTCGGATCGAGCTTCCGTTCCACATGCCCCAACCACAGGGGGAGTCTCTAGGTCAGGTCGAGATGTCTGATTTAAGTCTTCAACTGCAGCAGGCCACGAGCCAACTTCCGGTTTCCAGCTACTTCGACGAGGCGGTGTCCGAACGAGAGCGAAAAGCCTTGTTCGAGCCCGGGCCGCGCTATGTCGGCCATGAACGCGCGGTGCCCGAGGTCGGCGACTATCACGCGCTGCCCGCCGAAGGCGCGGGCCGGGCGCTGGTTCGAACGCCGGACGGCGTGTCGCTGATCTCGAACGTCTGTCGGCATCGCCAGGCACTGATCCTGAAGGACCGGGGCTCGCTGCAGGCGACGGGTGGCGGAGCGGGCGGCAACATCGTCTGCCCCTTGCACCGCTGGACCTACAGCGGCGGCGCGGGCAGCCGCGCCGGCACGCTGCTCGGCGCGCCGCATTTCGCGCAGGATCCGTGCCTGGACCTGAACGACTATCCGCTGCAGTCGTGGAACGGGTTGCTGTTCGAGGCCAACGGCCGCGGCGTGGCGGCCGACCTCGCCGGCATGGGTCCGCTGGCCGATTTCGACTTCTCGGGCCACGTGCTCGACCGCGTCGTGCTGCACGAGTGCAACTACAACTGGAAGACCTTCATCGAGGTCTACCTGGAGGACTACCACGTCGGCCCGTTCCATCCGGGGCTGGGCCAGTTCGTCAGCTGCGACGACCTGCGCTGGGAATTCGGCGACGCGTACTCGGTCCAGACCGTCGGTGTCGCGAACCGCCTTGGCCGTGCCGGCAGCCCGATCTACGAACGCTGGCAGCAGGCGCTGCTGCAGTACCGGGGCGGCACGACGCCGCGCTACGGCGCGATCTGGCTGGCGTACTACCCCGGCGTCATGCTCGAGTGGTATCCGCATGTGCTCACCGTGTCCACGCTGTTTCCGCTGGGCCCGCAGAAGACGGTCAACATGATCGAATTCTTCTATCCCGAGGAGATCGCCGCGTTCGAGCGCGAATTCGTCGAAACCCAGCAGGCGGCCTACATGGAAACCTGCGAAGAAGACGATGAAATCGCGCTGCGCATGGACGCCGGACGCCGCGCGCTGATGCAGCGCGGCGACGACGAGGCCGGCCCGTACCAGAGCCCGATGGAGGACGGCATGCAGCACTTCCACGAGTGGTATCGCCGGACGATGCGACATGCCGGCACGCCGGCCTGATCGGATCGGCGCGCCCTCCCCGGCCGGCACCGGCCCCGGCGTGACCGCGCCGCGGTCCTCGTCGCCGGCCCTTTGACGCAAGCAGCAGGCTCTCATGCAAGCGCTGTGGATGCTGCTCGCCGCGTTGTTCTTCTCGACGATGGGGGTCTGCGTCAAGTTCGCATCGAGCTACTTCAACAGCGGCGAGCTGATCCTGTACCGCGGGCTGATCGGCGTGCTGTTCATGGGGATGCTGGCGCGCCGGCAGGGCATCAAGCTGGCGACCCGGTTTCCCGGCATGCACGCGTGGCGCAGCCTGGTCGGCGTGGCGTCGCTCGGCGCCTGGTTCTATGCACTGGCCAAGCTGCCGCTGGCCACCGCGATCACGCTGAACTACATGAGCAGCGTCTGGATCGCCGCATTCCTGGTCGGCGGCTCGCTGCTGATCGGGCGGGTGCAGCGCCAGGGGCCGCTGGTGCTGACGGTGATGGTCGGCTTCGTCGGCGTGGTGCTGATGCTGCGCCCCACGTTCGACCACCACCAGGCGTTCGCCGGCCTGATCGGCCTGCTGTCGGGCATCAGTTCGGCGTTCGCGTATATGCAGGTGATGGCGCTGTCACGCCTGGGCGAGCCCGAGACCCGCGTCGTGTTCTATTTCTCGGTCGGCTCGGTGCTGGCCGGCGCTGCCGCCACTGTCGTCACCGGCGCGTCGCCGTGGCTCTGGCCGTCGGCGCTGTGGCTGATTCCGGTCGGCGTGCTCGCGTCGCTCGGGCAACTGTGCATGACGCGCGCGTACAGCCACGGCGCAACGCTGGTCGTCGCCAACCTGCAATACTCGGGCATCGTGTTCGGCGCGATGTATAGCGTGGCGCTGTTCGGCGACCACATCGCGCCGCTCGGCTGGATCGGCATGACATTGATCCTCGCGAGCGGCATGGCCGCCACCGTGCTGCGCGAGCGCGCGGTGCCGCACGCGCCGGCCGAGGAACACTAGGATGAACCACCCCCAGGCTGCGCGCACTGCGTGTCGCTTCGCCAACCCCCTTCGAGGGGGCACCGCCAGCGGCCGGGCCGAGCCCGCTCCGCGGCGGTCGCTTGCGCGGCCCGCTCCGCGGCCACTTGCTCCTTTGAGTTTCATCCGCCGCGGGTGGCGCGCTGCGTCATGGATCACTGAGAAGGAATGTCCGCGATGTACACCACGCTGATCTCTGCCGAACAGTTCATGGCCCTGCAGCGCAGCGGCCGGCCGCTCATGGTGTTCGACTGCAGCTTCGAGCTGATGCAGCCGGCCGCCGGCCTCGCGCAGTACCGCGAGGCCCATGTCCCCGGCGCGATCCACGCCGATCTGGATACCGCGCTCAGCGCGCACGGGCGAGCGGACGCCGCCTCGGGCGGCCGTCATCCGCTACCCAACCGCGAGCGATTCGCAGCATGGCTGGGCAGCGTCGGATTCGGCAACGAGATGCAGGCGGTGGTGTACGACCGGCAGCGGGCCAACTACTGCGGACGCCTGTGGTGGATGCTCAAATGGGCTGGCCATGAGGCGGTCGCCGTGCTGGACGGCGGCCTACAGGCCTGGATCGCCGCCGGCGGCGCGGTCGAGAGCGGTGATGCGTCCGCGCCGGCGCCGGTGCGATTCACGCTGTCGCCGGCGCGGGCCGCACTGGTCGGCACCGGCGAGGTCTCCGGCCGACTCGGTCGCGCCGAACAGACGCTGATCGATGCACGCGCTGCGCCGCGCTTTCGCGGCGAGACCGAGCCGCTGGACCCCGTGGCCGGCCATATTCCCGGCGCGCTGAACCGCCCGTTCGGCGACAACCTGGACGCGCAAGGCAAGTTCAAACCGGCCGAGACGCTGCGCGCCGAATTCGAAGCGCTGCTCAGCGCCCGCGACCCGGGCACCGTGGTGCACCACTGCGGCAGCGGCGTGAGCGCGGTGCCGAACGTGATCGCGATGGAACTCGCGGGCCTGGGGCGCGCGGCGCTCTACGCCGGCAGCTGGAGCGAATGGAGCCGCACCCCCGGCCTGCCTTGTGCGCAGAGTGGTGCGCAGGGCTGACCCGGGCCGCTGCGCAGCCCCTGCCCGGCCCCGCGTCCAACGCTTGAATCCACCGGCGAACTCCCGGACAGCCCACGGCGCCGAGGAACCGGTACCATCACCTTCGATGAATCCCGCATTCCGTCACGTGGCGTTGATCGGCAAGTACCAGGGCACCGCGCCCGGCGCGCAGGCCGAAGCCTCGCGCCTGGTGCTGCAGGACATTGCCGGCTTCGTGGTCCAGCAAGGCTGCACGGTGTCGTTCGAGCAGGAAACAGCGGCCACCTTCGGTCTGGACCGAAAGTTGGCGCTCGGCGCCGACGCGATCGGCGCGCAGTGCGACCTGGGCCTGGTGGTCGGCGGCGACGGCACGATGCTCAGCATCGGCCGGCGGCTGGCGCGCCATGGCGTGCCGCTGATCGGGATCAACCAGGGGCGCCTGGGCTTCATCACCGACATTGCGCTCGAGGACTACCGGACGGTGCTCACCGCGATGCTGCGCGGCGAATACGACGAAGATCACCGCAGCCTGATCGACGCGCGCGTGCTGCGGGGCGGCGAATGCGTGTTCGAGGCGCTCGCGATGAACGACGTGGTGGTGAATCGCAGCGGCACCGCCGGCATGATGGAGCTGCGCGTCGAGGTCGACGGCCATTTCGTCGCGAACCAGCGCGCCGACGGCCTGATCATCGCCACGCCGACCGGCTCCACCGCCTATGCGCTGTCGGCCGGCGGCCCGCTGGTGCACCCGTCCATTCCCGGCTTGCTGCTCGTGCCGATCGCCCCGCATACCTTGTCGAATCGGCCGATCGTCCTCGCGGATCAATCAGAGGTAGCTATAGAAATAGTAGCCGGCCGCGCGGTCAGCGCGAATTTCGACATGCAGTCGCTGGCGTCGCTGGTGCGCGGCGACCGCATCGTCGTGCAGCGCTCGCAGCACCGGGTGCGCTTTCTGCATCCGCTCGGCTGGAGCTATTTCGACACGCTGCGCAAGAAGCTGCACTGGAACGAAGGAGGTTCCTGACCGTGGCCCTCAGGCGCCTCGCGCTGCGCGACTTCGTGATCGTGCACGAGCTCGAGCTCGATCTGGCCGATGGCTTCACCGCGCTGACCGGCGAGACCGGCGCCGGCAAGTCGATCCTGATCGATGCGCTGCAACTCGCTTTAGGCGCGCGCGCCGACGCCGGCGCGGTGCGCGAGGGGGCAAGCCGGACCGAGGTCTGCGCCGAATTCGACGCGACGACTGCCGCGCACGACTGGCTGGCCGAGGCCGGATTCGACGTCGACGACACGCTGCTGCTGCGCCGCGTCGTCGATGCGCAGGGCAAGAGCCGGGCCTGGATCAACGGCAGCCCGGCCACCGCGGCGCAGCTGCGCGAGCTCGCCGGCGGGCTGCTCGACATTCACGGCCAGCACGCGTGGCAAAGCCTGACGCGGCCGGCCGCGGTGCGCGCGCTGCTGGACGCCTACGCCGGCATCGACACCCAGCTGCTGTCGAGACTGTGGCAGCGCTGGCGCGACGCGCAGAACGCGGCAACGGCGGCACGCGGCGCGCAGGACACGCTGCAACAGGAAGCCGAGCGCCTTGCCTGGCAGATCGCCGAGGTCGACAAGCTCGCGCCCGGTTCGGACGAATGGGAAAGCTTGAGCACGGCGCACACACGCCTCGGGCATGCGCAGGCGCTGCAGGATGCCGCACGCGAGGCGCTGCGCGGCCTGGCCGGCGATGCCGACACGGCGGTGCAAACGGGCCTGGCGCGCGCCCATGCGATGCTGCACAATCAGGAGCATATCGAGCCCGAATTCTCTGGGCTTGCGGACGTTCTGGCGTCCAGCCTCGCGCAGGCGCAGGATGTCGCGCATTCGCTGCAGGCCTATCTGCGCCGCACCGACCTGGACCCGGATCGCCTCGCCGAGCTCGACGCGCGCATGTCGCTCTGGGTCACGCTAGCACGGCGCTACCGGCGCACCCCGGCCGAGTTGCCGGCGCAGTGGCAGGCGTGGAAACAGGAGCTGGCACGGCTCGATCAAGCCGCGGACCTCACGGCACTCGAGGCAGCCGAGCAGCAGGCAGAGCGCGACTATCTCGCCGAGGCGCGCGGCGTGTCGCAGGCGCGCCGGCAGGCCGCGCCGAGGCTGGCGAAGGCGGTGACGCAGGCGATGCAGGGCCTGGGCATGCAGGGCGGCGTGTTCGATGTCGCGCAGGGCGCGGCGGCGCTGCCGATGCAGTCCGGCCTCGACGAGATCGACTTTCTCGTCGCCGGCCATCCCGGCAGCACGCCGCGGCCGGTGGCCAAGATCGCGTCGGGCGGCGAGCTCTCCCGGATCGCGCTCGCGATCGCGGTCACCACCAGCCGGCTCGGGGGTGCGCCAACGCTGATCTTCGATGAGGTCGACGCCGGCATCGGCGGCGCGGTCGCGGCGACCGTCGGCCAGTTGATGAAGCAGCTCGGGCGCGACCGCCAGGTGCTCGCGGTCACGCATCTGCCGCAGGTCGCGGCCTGCGCGGACCAGCACCTGGTGGTCGCGAAGCAGCGGCGGGGCGCCGGTATCGCCAGCAGCGTCGCGCCGGTGCAGGGCGACGCGCGCGTGGTCGAGGTCGCGCGCATGCTCGGCGGCGAGAAGCGTTCCGGAACCAGCCTGGCGCATGCGCGGGAAATGCTCGCCGGCGGCGCGACCGCTCCATGATCGCGCCATGACCGCGCAGATCATCCTGATCACCGGCATGTCGGGCGCGGGCAAGTCGGTCGCGCTGCGCGCGCTGGAAGACGCGGGCTGCTACTGCGTCGACAACCTGCCGCCGGAACTGCTGCGGCGCTTCTTTGCGCTGGAGCGGCACCACGACACGCGGCGCCTGGCGATCGCGATCGACGTGCGCAGCGCCGCGTCGCTGCCGCTGCTGCCGCGCAAGCTCGACGCGCTGCGCAATGCCGGCGTGCAGATCACGCCGCTGTTCCTGGATGCGACCACCGACACGCTGGTGCGCCGCTTTTCGGAGACGCGCCACAAGCATCCGCTGACGCGCCAGGCGGATGACAGCGACGCGCGGGACCCGAAGCGTGCGCTGATCGAGGCGATCGAACTCGAACGCGAACTGCTGTCCGACCTGCGCGCGCAGGCGCACGTGATCGACACCAGCATGACGCGTCCCGCGCAGCTGCAAAGCTATGTGAAGGCGCTGGTGTCCGCGCCGGCGAGCCAGTTGACCCTGGTGTTCGAATCGTTTGCGTTCAAGCGCGGCATTCCGCTCGACGCCGACTACCTGTTCGACGTGCGCATGCTGCCCAATCCGCACTACGAGCCGGGCTTGCGCACACTCACCGGCCTCGATGCGCCGGTCATCGCATACCTGCAGCGGCACGAGGAAGTGGCGCGCATGCTGAGCGACATTCATCAGTTTCTGGAGCCCTGGCTAGCTCCGCTCGCGGCCGACAACCGCAGCTACGTCACGGTGGCGATCGGCTGCACCGGCGGCCAGCACCGTTCGGTCTACCTCGTCGAGCAACTGGCCGCGGCGTTCGCCGAGCCCTGGGTCGCGCTGCGGCGGCACCGCGAGCTGGGCGGCGGCGACTGAAGTCGCGTTCAGCCGGACGCCAGGAGCTTGCGGATCGGCGCCGGCAAACCAAGCGCGGGCCAGGCGTCGGCGGCGAACCAGGCGCCCGCGCGTCCGGGCAGCGCGGCCTCAAGGCGTACCCGCACCGGATGCAGCAAAAGATCCTTGTGCGTCAGCGGGTGCACGCTAGGCGCCGGCTCGTGAAGCCGGGGGCGCGAGCCCGCAGGCAGAGTCCCTTGCAGTTGTCCGAGCAAGGCTTCGCGGCTGTCGAACGCCGGAAGGCAATAGAGGCCAGCCCATATGCCGCGCGCCGGGCGCTTCTCCAACCAGACCGCGCCGTCCAGACCGCTCGCCTGCAGCAGCCACAGCGACTCGGCCCCGCGCCGCAATTTGCGAGTGCTGCACGGGTAGCGTTCGGGTTCGCCTTCGCGGAAGGCGACGCAGGTCTTGCGCAGCGGGCAGTCGGTGCAGCGCGGCGCGCGCGGCGTACAGATGCCGGCGCCGATGTCCATCAGGCCCTGCGTATAGCGCGGCATCGTGTCCGCGAGCGCACGGCGCGGCAGCAGCGACGTGGCCAGATCCCACAGCGCGCGCCCGTTCGCGGCCTGCGCCAGGTCGCCGGAAAAGCCGAGCACCCGGGTCAGCACGCGCCGCACGTTGCCGTCCAGGATCGCCACGCGCTCGCCAAAGCAGAACGCGGCGATCGCCGCGGCGGTCGATCGCCCGATGCCGGGCAGGCCGACGAGAGCCGCCGCGGTTTCGGGGAACGGCCCGCCGTGCCGCGTCACGATCTCGACCGCGCAGCGGTGCATATTGCGCGCTCGGCTGTAGTAGCCCAGGCCGCTCCACAGCGCGAGCACCTCGTCCAGCTCGGCGCGTGCCAGCGAATGCACGTCGGGGAACCGCTGCAGGAACCGCGGGAAGTAGTCGAGCACGGTCGCAACCTGCGTCTGCTGCAGCATGATTTCCGACAGCCAGACCCGATACGGGTCGCGCGTGTCCTGCCAGGGGAGGCCCCGGCGGCCGTGGCGGCGCTGCCAGCGCAGCACGGCAGCGGCAATGCCGGCCGCCGCGCCGCTCGCCACGCGATCCTCCGCGCTCACGCGGTCTCTAGCGCCGGCGCTTCAGCGGCCTCGGCGGAACCCGGCTGATCCTCCAGCAAATGCTGGGTCAGCTCGTTGAGCTTCGCTTCGAGCCGCTCGAGTTGTGCCTGGTTCTGCGCCACTTCCGCGATGTGATCGTCCAGGCCGGTGGCGGCCTGCTGGATGCGCTCCAGTGCCTCGACACGTCGGCCGAACGCGCGGCGCCGCTCGCGCAGCTGGGCATCGAGCTGGGCGGCCGCGCCCTTGTTCCACAGCTCGACGTCGCCGAGCGCGGATTCGTAGACCGCGTGCAGACGGGTCGACAGCGCGCGCACCAGGCGGTCGGCGAACTCTGGCGTCGCCAGCCGCAGCGCGTTCGTCACGCCGAGGTACTGCAGATGGCTGCGCTCGACCAGCTCGAGCTGGCGCTCGAAGCGCAGCAGATCGGGCGCGCGCGGCGGCTGCAGCGTAAAGCCATGCTCTGCATTGAGCTGGCGGAAGATCGCGACGAACATCGCCTGGATTTCGTCGCCGGTCTGCTGCGCGCGGCGCAGGTTCTCGTGCAGCCGCTGGAACGTGTGGTTGTATGCCTTCTTGATGCCCAGCTTGATGCCGCGCTGATGCAGCGCCCGGTTGAGCTCGGCCATCTCGGCCCGCATCGTGGTCGCGCCCAGCAACTGGAACAGCTCGCGCAGCAGCCGCAGATGCACCGAGCGGATCGCATGGATCTTAGAGCCGCTCAGGTCGAATTCGGCCTGCTCCTGCAACACGCGCTCGCGCATGCGCTGCACCACGGCCGCATTCTTGCCGCGCAGCCCCTTCAACTCCAGCGCCTGCTCGGCGAAGTCCCGGTGCCGGACCTGCAGCAGCCGGCCGGCCTGCGCCCGCAGGTCGGCGACTCCGGTGGTCACGGCCGAACGCAGGATGTCGCGGCGCCGGGCCAGCATGTCGGCGCCGAGCGCCGCGTCCAGCGCCGGCAGGCGACTCGCGGCAAGCAGGGCCGCATCGCCGTTCATGTTGGCGAGCAGGCCCTTCTGCGCGGAAACCGGGAACACCTGCTGCGGCGAAACGCCCAGCGTCTCGGCGGTCGACAGCCGCTGACGCTCGATCTGCGCGTCGACCTCCTGCTCGGAGTTGATACCGTCCCACAGGGTGTCGATCTTGTTCAACACCACCAGCCGCACGTCGCCGGCACCGCCGTCGGTAACGAGGTGCTCGCGCCAGATGTCGAGGTCCGACTGGGTCACGCCGGCATCGGCCGCCAGGATGAAAACCACCGCCTGCGCCTGCGGAATCAGGCTCACCGTCAATTCCGGCTCGGCGCCGATCGCATTCAGCCCCGGCGTGTCGAGGATCACCAGGCCCTGCTTGAGCAGCGGGTGCGCGATGTTGATCAGCGCGTGGCGCCAGCGCGGCACCTCGACCATGCCGTTCGCGTCGACCTTCGGGTTCTGCTCGGGCGTCCTGTCGTTCCAGAAGCCCAACTCGCGCGCCTCTTCGCGCAGCACCTTGCGCACCTCGGCCACGCGCTCGAGCGATCGCGCGAGAGCGGCCGGATCGGCTATATCGAGATCGACTTGCGTCCAGGCCTCGGGCACGGTGCGCCACTCGGCCAGCACCTTGGGCTGGAACCGCGTCTCGATCGGCAGCAGCCGCAGGCACGGAGGAAGGCCCGCGTCGTACGCGAGTTCGGTCGGGCACATGGTGGTGCGTCCCGCGCTGGCCGGCATGATGCGCCGCTTGTAGCCCGAGAAGAAGATCGCGTTGATCAGCTCGGACTTGCCGCGCGAGAATTCGGCGACGAATGCGACCGTGACCTTGTCCCGCCGCATGCGCTCCTCGATCTGGCGCAGCCGCTCATCGACCGCGGCATCGAGCAGATCGTGGTCCTTCAGCCACTCGGCCAGCACCTTCAGGCGATGCGCGAAGTCGCGTCGCCAGATGCCATGCTGATCGAACTGATCGCTGAAGGAACCCGCCACCTCGCCCCCATACCAGGCCAATTTGGGCCGTCCATCTTATAGCACCGGACGCGTCCGGCGCACTCAGTACTTCTGGCAGGTCGGGCAGAAATAGCTCGAGCGCTGGCCCTGGCGCAGCAACCGGATCGGGCTGCTGCAGACCCGACACGGCTGGCCGGCGCGGCCGTAGACCATCGCGTCCTGCTGGAAGCTCCCAGCCTCGCCGTGCGCGTTCGCGAAGTCGCGCAGCGTGCTGCCGCCACGCTCCACCGCGCGCGCCAGCACCTGCCTGATGGCCGCGTGCAGCCGCAGCACGCGCGGGCGGCTCAGCGACGCGGCCCGCGTGGTGGGACGGATCCCGGCGAGGAACAGCGCCTCGCACGCATAGATGTTGCCCACCCCGACCACCAGATCGCCGGCGAGCAGCACCTGCTTGATGCTCGCCTGGCGCTGCCGCAGGCCGCGGTGCAATTCGGTGGCATCGAACTCCGGCGCCAGCGGCTCGACACCGAGACGCCCGAGCAGCTTGTGCGCCGCCGGCGCCTGCCGGTCGGCCGCATAGACGACGGCGCCGAAGCGGCGCGGATCGTGCAGACGCAGCACGCCGCGGCTGGTGACGATGTCGAAGTGGTCGTGCGGCCCGGCCGGCGGCATCCGGTCCGCGAAGCGCAGGCTCCCCGACATGCCCAGATGCAGCAGCAGCAGGCCGCGGTCGAGCTCCAGCAGCAGGTACTTGCCACGGCGGTCCACCCGCTGCACCACCCGTCCCTGCAACGCGGCCGGTTCGCACCCCAGCGGCCAGCGCAGCGGCTTGCCCAGACGCGCGCGCGCGATCGTCGCACCGATGATGCGATCGGCAAAGCTCAGGCGGGTGACTTCAACTTCGGGGAGTTCCGGCATGGGGCCCAAACGGCATTGCGCCTTCGATTATTATGGTCCGGATGAACCCCCTCCAACGCCTTGCGCGCGGGCTGCTGGTCGCGGTCGTGGCGGCGACCGGCCTCGCGACGCAGGCCGCCGAAAGCCCCACCGCCGCGGAGAAATCCGCGCCGCCGCCGGTCGTCAATTCGGCGCTGGACGCGGATCTGTTCTACCAGATTCTGCTGGCGGATCTGAAGGTCGAGGAAGGCAATCCCGGCGCAGCGTATTCGATGATGCTCGAAGCCGCGCGCAAGACCAACGACGCAGGGCTGTACCGCAGCGCGGTGCGGATCGCGCTGCAATCGCGTTCGGGCGAATCGGCGCTGCAGGCGGCGCGCGCCTGGCGCCGCGCCGACCCGCAGTCGCGCGAAGCGAACGAGACGCTGCTGCAGATCCTGGTAGCGCTGAACCGCGTCAGCGATAGCGCCGGCCCGCTGAAGACCGAGCTCGCGCTGACGCCGGCCGACAAGCGGATCGCGGTGATCCTGGCGCTGCCGCGGCTGTACGCCCGGGCGTCGGACCGCAAGCAGGCGCAGGCCGTGGTCGAGAAGGCGCTTGGCGCCGAACTGAACCAGCCCGACGCCGGTCCTGCAGCCTGGACCACCATCGGCCGCATGCGGCTTGCGGCCGGCGACGACGCCGGCGCACTGGACGCGGCGCGGCGCGGCCTGGCGCTGGACCCGAAGGCGGAAGGCCCTGGGCTGCTCGCGCTGGAACTGGTCGCCGCCAAGGTGCCGCAGGCCGAGACCATCGTGCAGCAGGTGCTGGCCGGCGATGCCGCGCCCGCGGTGCGCTTCGCCTATGCGCGCATGCTGATCGACGACCAGCGTGACCACGAGGCCGACCTGCAGTTGCACACGCTGACCACGACCCATCCGGACTATGCGAACGGATGGCTGCTGCTGGGCGCGCTGCAGGCGCAGAACAACCAGAACAGCGAGGCCGACAAGTCGGTGCGGCGCTTCATCGACATGGCGGAGGCGGAGAAGCCGGGCGCCGGCGTGAAGCGCGGACTGCAGCAGGCGTATCTGCTGCTGTCGCAGATCGCCGAAAAGCGCAAGGACTACACGCAGGCCATCGCCTTGCTCGACCGCATCCAGGAGCCGACCGATCCGGTCGCGGTGGTCGCGCAACGTGCGTCCATCCTCGCGAAGCAGGGCAAGCTCGAGGCCGGCCTGAAGCTGATCCAGGGCATCTCGCCCAGCTCCGCCGGCGAGGCGCGGGCGCGCCTGCTCGCGCAGGTGCAACTGCTGCGCGACAACCAGCAGTACCAGCGCGCCTACGACCTGCTGGCGAGCGCATCCGGCGCCGACCCGGACCTGCTGTACGACCAGGCGATGATCGCGGAAAAGCTCGGCAAGCCGGACGACATGGAGCGGCTGCTGCGCCGGCTGATTTCGCTGCAGCCGGACAACGCGCAGGCCTACAACGCGCTCGGCTATTCACTCGCCGATCGCGACGAGCGCCTGCCCGAGGCCAAGCAGCTGATCCAGAAGGCCTTGCAGCTTGCTCCGGGTGATGCCTATATCACCGACAGCCTGGGCTGGGTCGAGTACCGGATGGGCAACAACGAAGAGGCGGCGCGGTTGCTGGAGACCGCGTACAAGATCCGGCCCGACGTCGAGATCGCCGCGCACCTGGGCGAGGTGCTGTGGACCCTGGGCCAGCGCGACCGCGCGATCTCGGTCTGGAAGCAGGGCCAGAAGACCGATGCCGACAACCAAACGCTGCGCGACACCTTGCAGCGCCTGCACGTCAAGCTGTGACGAAGCGCGCAACGGCGGTCGCCTGGTTCTCCTGGCTATGGCTGATTGCTATTTTTTTCATAGCTGGATGCGCTCAACCGGCGCTGGCTCCGGAGCAAAAATACCCTTCAGAGTCGACCTGGAGCGGGCGTCTTGCGGTGTGGGTCGAGTCCGATCCGCCGCAGTCGTTCTCGGCCCAGTTCGACCTGAGCGGAAACGCCGACGCGGGCCGGCTGGCGCTGTACAACCCGCTGGGCGGCACGATCGCGGTCCTGGTCTGGGCGCCAGGGCGGGCGATGCTCGAACAAAACGGCGGCGCGCGCGACTTCGACTCGCTCGACGCATTGGTCACGCACGCGCTGGGCACGGCGATTCCGGTGACGGCGCTGTTCGATTGGCTGCGCGGCACCGATACCCAGGCGCCGGGCTGGACGGCCGACCTGTCGCAACTCGCCAGCGGGCGACTGAGCGCCCGGCGCTCGATGCCGCTTCCGACCGCGCGACTGCGAGTCGTGCTCGATCGCTAGCGAGACCGCGGATGCGCGCGCCATGAAGGCGCTGTACGACGTTCCGGCGCCGGCCAAGCTCAACCTGTTCCTTCATGTGACAGGGCGCCGCGCCGACGGCTACCATCTGCTGCAGTCGGCGTTCATGCTGATCGACTGGTGCGACACGCTGCACTTCGAACTGCGCGGCGACGGCGGCATCGCGCGCGAAGACCTAGCCGCGCCGCTGCCGGCCGACGACCTGACGCTGCGCGCCGCACGCGCGCTCAAGGCCGCGGCCGGCACGCCACTGGGCGCGCAGATCGGCGTCGACAAGCGCATTCCGGCGCAGGCCGGCTTAGGGGGCGGCTCGTCCGACGCGGCGACCTGCCTGCTGGCGCTGAACCGCCTTTGGACCCTGCGGCTGCCGTTGCCCGCGCTGGAGCGGATCGCACTGCAACTCGGCGCCGACGTGCCGTTCTTTCTGCGCGGGCGAAACGCCTGGGTCGAGGGCATCGGCGAGCGGATCGCGCCACTCGATGGGGCCTTGGCGCTGCCGCCGGCCCGCTTCGTCGTCGCCCGGCCACAACGCGGACTCGAAACCGGCCGCGTGTTCGCGGCACCCGAGCTCGAGCGCGCGACACCGACTGCTATAATTTCGCGCTTTGCAGCAGACCCGTTCGGCTTTGGCCACAACGACCTGCAACCAGTGGCCGAAAGGCTCTGTCCGGACATCGCGCAAGCGCTCGACTGGCTTTCCTCACGGGGCCTGGCCGGTCGAATGACCGGATCGGGCAGCGCGGTGTTTGCACGGATGCCGGATGCGGCGGAAGGTGCCGCGCGGCGGACGTTGACGGACTGGCCGGCCGACTGGCAAGTGCGAGAATGCTGCAATCTGGAGGCGCATCCGCTGCTCGGGTGGGCCGCCAGCGACGATGGTTCGGTGGGTGGCTGACGTTGCAGTGAACGATGGCCACCGACCCGTGCAGGGGAGTCGCCAAGTTGGTTAAGGCACTGGATTTTGATTCCAGCATGCGAAGGTTCGAATCCTTCCTCCCCTGCCAAACGCGCTAGCAAAGCACTGGCGCCGAGGCAAAGACATCAGGGCCTGTTCATCTTCATCCGCCGGTACGTTCATGCAGGCTCATCATCCTGACTTCCTGGTCTTCACGGGCAACGCCAATCCGAACCTGGCGGCCGAGGTCGCGCACCATCTGGGCATCGCCGTCGGCGCAGCGAGCGTCGGGCGCTTCTCGGACGGCGAGGTCAACGTCGAGATCAAGCAGAACGTGCGCGCGCGCGATGTGTTCGTGGTGCAGTCGACCTGCGCGCCGACGAACGACAACCTGATGGAGTTGCTGATCATGGTCGATGCGCTCAAGCGCGCGTCGGCCGAGCGCGTCAGCGCGGTGATTCCATATTTCGGCTACGCACGGCAGGACCGGCGCCCGCGCTCGGCGCGGGTGCCGATCAGCGCGAAGGTCGTCGCCAACATGCTGCAGGCGGTCGGCGTGGCCCGAGTGCTGACGATGGACCTGCATGCCGATCAGATCCAGGGTTTCTTCGACATTCCGGTCGACAACATCTACGCGTCGCCGGTGCTGCTGCGCGACCTGCGCCAGAAGGACTACGACAACCTGATCGTCGTCTCGCCTGACGTCGGCGGCGTGGTGCGCGCGCGCGCGCTGGCCAAACAGCTCGGCTGCGACATGGCGATCATCGACAAGCGCCGGCCCAAGCCCAACGTGAGCGAGGTCATGCACGTGATCGGCGAGATCGAGGGCCGCAACTGCGTGGTGATGGACGACATGATCGACACCGCCGGCACGCTGGTGAAGGCGGCCGAGGTGCTGAAGGAACGCGGCGCGGGCCGGGTCTATGCGTACTGCACGCACCCGATTTTCTCGGGCCCCGCGCTCGAGCGGATCACCAACGGCACCGCGCTCGACGAGGTCGTCGTCACCGACACGATCCCGCTGAGCGCCGCGGCCAGGGGCTGCGCGAAGATCCGCCAGCTGTCGGTTGCGCCGCTGTTCGCCGAGACGATCCAGCGGATCGCCACCGGCGACTCGGTCATGCGGTTGTTCTCGGAGCAGGAAAACCTTTTCTGATCCGAAAGCGAAGGCAGGCCCGCCTCGGCGGGCCTTTATCAACCGGAGCCACACTGGTCGCGGTGGGCTCCCAAAGGAGTAAGTCATGAAATTCGTCGCTTTCGAGCGCGCCAAGCAGGGTACGGGTGCGAGCCGCCGTCTGCGCATCGGCGGCAAGACGCCGGGCATCGTCTACGGCGGCACCGGCCAGCCGCAGATGATCGAGCTCGACCACAACGCGCTGTGGCACGCGCTCAAAAAAGAAACCTTCCATTCCACCGTGCTCGACATGGAACTGAGCAGCCAGACCAGCAAGGTGTTGCTGCGCAACGTGCAGATGCACCCGTTCAAGCCGTCGGTGCTGCATGTCGACTTCCAGCGGGTCGACGTGAACACCCGGCTGCACATGAAGGTGCCGCTGCACTACAGCAACGCGGAAGAATCCGAGGCGGTGAAGGTCGATCACTGTGTGGTCAATCACGTGATCTCCGAACTCGAGATCTCGTGCCTGCCGGCCGACCTGCCCGAGTTCATCGCCGTCGACCTGAGCGGCCTGAAGAAAGGCTCGACGCTGCACGTGAGCGACGTCAAGCTGCCCCAGGGCGTGACCGTGGTCGCGCGCGGCAAGGAAGACCCGGTGATCGTGTCGGTGGTGATGGCCGCCGCCGCTGAAGCCGAGGAAGCACCCGCTGCCGGCGAGGCCGGCGCTGCAGCGCCCGCGGCCGAGGCGCCAGCTGCCGCGGCTCCGGCCGACAAGGCCGCGCCGCCCGCGAAGAAGTAGTCGCCGGCTGCGCTGCTTCAGCACACGGCCCGCTTCGGCGGGCCGTTTTCATTCCCGGTTTCATAATCGCCACTCATGATCAAGCTGTTTGTCGGGCTCGGCAATCCGGGGCCTGAATACGAGGCGACGCGACACAACGCCGGCTTCTGGTGGATCGATGCGCTCGCCGATCAGCTCGGACTGCCGCTGAAGGCCGACCGGAGTTTCCAGGCGCGCGTCGCGCGCGGCGCGCTGCACGGCCGGCCACTGTGGCTGATGCAGCCGCAGACCTTCATGAACCTGTCCGGGCGCGCGGTCGCGGCGCTCGCGCGCTTCTACAAGCTCGCTCCCGATGAAATCCTGGTGGTGCACGACGAACTCGACTTGGCCGCGGGCCAGGCGAAGCTCAAGCTCGGCGGCGGCCATGCGGGACACAACGGACTGCGCGACATCCACGCCCAGCTCGGCACGCCGGACTACTGGCGGCTGCGGCTGGGCATAGGCCACCCCGGCACGCGGGCCGAGGTGGTCGACTGGGTGCTGCGCAAACCGGCGCCCGAGCAGCGCATCGCGATCGAAGACGCGATCGCGCGCAGTCTGAAGGCGGTGCCGCATCTGGTCGCCGGTGAGATGGAGCGCGCGACGATGGCGGTGCACAGCGGGAACCCGCCGCGCGCGAAACCGCCGCCCGCCGACGCGTAGGACGAATCAGCAGCGGCCGTCAGCCGAGCCTCGGCAGCGGCGTGTCGACAGCCCCCGCCGACGGCGCCTCGCGCTGCAGCCGCCGGTACTTCTGCCACAGCGTGTCGCGGCTTTCCACGCGCCGCGGATCGATGACGATGCAGTTCACCGGACAGACCTGCACGCATTGCGGCTCGTCGAAGTGGCCGGCGCATTCGGTGCAGCGGTCCGGGTCGATCTGGTAGATCTCCGGCCCCTTGAAGATCGCCTGGTTCGGGCATTCGGGCTCGCAGACGTCGCAGTTGATGCATGCGTCGGTGATGAGCAGCGCCATCGCGCTATTATCGGCTCCCGTTGCGCGCCGGCTGCATTCCCATACCGGCTTCATGCACGAGCGGCCGTCGCATACATGGGTCTCTTTCTCGTCAAGCGGGTCATCACGCTGATCGCGACGCTGATCGGCGCATCGGTCGTGGTGTTTCTGGTGCTGGAAGTGCTGCCGGGCAACGCGGCGCAGGTGCTGATGGGGCCGGACGCTTCGCCCGCCGCGGTGGCGGCGCTCGCGCACAAGCTCGGGCTCGATCAACCGGCCTGGACGCGCTACTGGCACTGGATCGCCGGCATGCTGAGCGGCCACCTCGGCAACAGCTATGCGTACAGCGCGCCGGTGATCGATCTGATCCGCGAACGCATGGCGCTGACCGTGCCGCTCGCGGTGCTGGCGATGCTGCTGACCACGGTGCTCGCGCTCATCGTCGGCGTCACGGCCGCCGCGCGCCACAACCAGATCGGCGACGTCGGGCTGATGAGCCTGACGCAGGTTGGCATCGCGATCCCGAATTTCTGGTTCGCGATCCTTCTGATCCTGCTGTTCTCGGTGAAGCTGCAGTGGTTCTCCGCCGGCGGCTTCGACGGCTGGGGCGAAGGCCTGGACGGCCTGTGGAGCGGCCTGAAGGCGCTGCTGCTGCCGGCGCTGGCGCTGGCCGTGGTGCAGGCGGCAATCCTCGCGCGCATCACGCGCCAGGCGGTGCTCGAGGTGATGCGCGAGGACTTCGTGCGCACCGCGCGCGCGAAAGGCGCGAGCCGGCGCACCGTGCTGTGGGGCCATGTGCTGCGCAACGCGCTGATCCCGGTCGTCACGGTGATGGGCATGCAGTTCTCCGAGCTGCTCGCCGGCACGATCGTGGTCGAGAACGTTTTCTACCTGCCCGGCCTGGGACGTCTCATCTTCCAGGCGATCGGCCAGCGCGACCTGATCGTGGTGCGCAACTGCGTGATGCTGCTGGCCGCGATGGTGGTGATCGTCAATTTCGTCGTCGATGTGCTGTACGCCGTCATTGACCCTCGGATCAAGGCCAGCGACATATGACCTCAGCAACCCGCGCGGCGAAGCCTCCAGCATGAACACGCTTTCGAGCCCTGCGCTTGCCAGCGCATCTCCGATCCAGCCGCCGGGCTTCTGGCGGCGTGCGCTCTCGCATCGCAGCTTCGTGATCGGCGGGGTGCTGACGCTGCTGCTGCTGGCGGCGGCCGGGCTGTCGTATCTGTGGACGCCCTGGTCGCCGTACGACATGCACATGGCGGACCGGCTCGCCAATCCGTCGGCCGCGCATTGGCTCGGCACCGACGCGTTCGGGCGCGACGTCGCCTCGCAACTGCTGGTCGGCGCGCGCGCGTCGATCCTCGTCGGCGTGATCGCGGTCGGCATCGGCCTCGTCGCCGGCACGGCGCTGGGACTGCTCGCGTCGGCGCGGCGCGGCTGGGTCGAGGAGGCGGTGATGCGGCTCGCCGACTTCTCGATGGCGTTCCCGGCGATCCTGTCGGCGATCATGCTGACCGCGGTGTTCGGCGCCGGCATCGTGAACGCGATCATCGCGATCGGCATTTACAACATCCCGAACTTCGCACGGCTCACGCGGGCCACGGCGAACGCGGTCTGGTCGCGTGAATACGTGCTGGCGGCGCGCGCCTGCGGCAAGGGGACGTTCGCAATCACCTGGCAGCATGTGCTGCCGAACATCTGGTCGGTGCTGATCGTGCAGAGCACGATCCGCTTCGCGATCGCGATCCTGGCCGAGGCGGCGCTCTCGTACCTGGGCCTGGGCACGCAGCCGCCGCAACCGTCGTGGGGCCGGATGCTGAGCGAGGCGCAGACGCTGATGTTCCAGCAGCCGCTGCTCGCGGTCTGGCCGGGGCTGGCGATCGCGCTCGCGGTGCTGGGGTTGAACCTGATGGGCGACGGGCTGAGCGACCTGCTCGACCCGCGCCTGGCACGAAAGCGGTGACCATGGCACTGCTCGAAGTCGACGACCTGCACATCCGGCTGCAGACCCAGCGCGGGCCGGCCGAGGCGGTGCGCGGCGTCTCGTTCGCGCTCGAGGCCAGTGAGACGCTGGGGCTGGTCGGCGAGTCGGGCTGCGGCAAGTCGATCACCGTGATGGCGCTGCTGGGGCTGCTGCCGGACAGCGCCACCGTGAGCGGCAGCATCCGCTTCGAAGGCCGCGAGCTGATCGGCCTCCCCGAGCGCGCGCTGTGCGACATCCGCGGCAACCGCATCGGCATGATCTTCCAGGAGCCAATGACCGCGCTCAATCCGGTGCACACGATAGCCGCCCAGGTCGGCGAGCCGCTGCGGCTGCATCGCGGGCTGTCGCGCGCCGACGCACGGCGCGAGGCACTGGCGTTGCTCGAGCGGGTCGGCATTCCCGACGCTGTGGCCAAGCTCGACTCCTATCCGCACCAGTTCTCCGGCGGGCAGCGCCAGCGCATCGGCATCGCGATGGCGCTGGCCTGCGAGCCACAGTTGCTGATCGCCGACGAGCCGACCACCGCGCTCGACGTGACGATCCAGAAGGCCATCCTCGACCTGATCCACGGCCTCGTCGCCGAGCGCGGCATGGCGCTGATCCTGATCTCGCACGACCTGGGCGTGATCGCGCAGAACGTAGAGCGCATGCTCGTGATGTACGGCGGCAGCGTGGTCGAGAGCGGCCCGACCGCCGCGGTGTTCGCCGGCCGCGCGCATCCGTACACGCGCGGGCTGTTCGCGGCACGGCCGGCGCTGGCCACCGCGCGCGGCGCGCGGCTTGCGACGATACGCGGCAGCGTGCCCGAACTGGTCGACCTGCCGCGCGGCTGCCCGTTCGCGGGACGCTGCAACTACACGATTCCCGAGTGCTTCACCGAGCGGCCGGCGCCGACCCTGGTTTCGCCCGGGCACGAGGTGCGGTGCCTGCGCATCGCCGAGATCGCGCGCGCAGAGGTCGCGGCATGAACCCGGTTGCTACCATTTCAGTAGCGGCGAGTGAAGACTCTGGCTCGACATCCGGCCGAAAAGGTTCAAAGATCCTGCTCGCAGTGCAGAATCTGGTGCGACATTACACGCTGCCGCGCGAGAAGCTGTTCGGGCTACCGCCCATGGTGCGGGCGCTGAACGGGGTCAGCTTCGAAGTGCAGGCCGGCAGGAGTCTGGGCATCGTCGGCGAATCCGGATCGGGCAAGTCCACGATCGCGCGGCTGGTGATGGCGCTGGACCGCCCGACCTCGGGCCGGGTGCTGCTCAATGGCCGCGACCTGAACGCGCTGCCCGCCCGCGAGCTGCGCGCTGCGCGGCGCGACTTCCAGATGGTGTTCCAGGATCCGTACGGCTCGCTCGATCCGCGCCGCACCGTCGTGCGCATCGTCACCGAACCGCTGGAGGCGCGGGCCGAGGCCGGTGCCAACCGTGCGTCGCGGCGCGAGCAGGCAGCCGAGGTGCTGGCCGCGGTGGGCCTGCGCACGAGCGACCTGCACAAGTACCCGCACGAATTCTCCGGCGGCCAGCGCCAGCGCATCGCGATCGCGCGCGCGCTGATCACGCGGCCGAGCCTGATCGTCGCCGACGAACCGGTCAGCGCGCTCGACGTCTCGGTGCAGGCGCAAGTGCTGAATCTGATGCAGGACCTGCAGCAGCAGTTCGGCATCAGCTACCTGTTGATCAGCCACGACCTCGCGGTCGTCAACCACCTGTGCGACGAAGTCTGCGTGCTGCACCGCGGCCTGATCGTCGAGCGCGGCACGCCGCAGCAGTTGTTCGCGCATGCCGAGCATCCGTACACGCAAAAGCTGCTGGCCGCGGTGCCGCGGGCGGAGCCGGCGTAGGGCGCCCTACCGCAGGCCCAGGTCCGCCGCCTTCCCGGCCGCGCGCAACATGATGTAAGGTTTCGTCTCTTTCTTCTTCCCCGAACCGACGAACAACCCCCACGGAGCATTCCGCCATGATGAAACGCCGCACCCTCCTCACCTCCACCGCCGCGACCGCGCTGGCGGCCACGCTGCCGGCCTTCGCGCAGACTCGCAAGGATTCGATGGTGCTGGGCATGACGCTGGAGCCGCCGGGCCTGGATCCGACCGCGAACGCCGCGTCCGCGATCGGCGAGGTGGTGCTGTACAACGTGCTGGAGACGCTGACCAAGGTCAACCCCGACAGCAGCGTGAGCCCGCTGTTGGCCGAAAGCTGGGAGATCTCGCCGGATCTGAAGACCTATACCTTCAAGCTGCGCCGCGGCGTGAAGTTCAGCAACGGCGAGCCGTTCGACGCGCACACGGTCAAGTTCAGCTTCGACCGCGCCGGCGGCGCGAACAGCACGAACAAGGACAAGCGCCTGTACGCGAACCTGGGCGTGCAGGTGGTCGACGACTACACCGTCGTGCTGCTGAACAAGGAGATCGACCCGAACCTGCCGTTTCTGATCGGCCAGGCCACCGGCGTGATCATGGAACCGAAGAGCGTCGCGAACACCGCGACGAATCCGGTCGGCACCGGTCCGTACAAGTTCGACAACTGGGTCAGGGGCTCGTCGCTGACGCTCACCGCATGGCCGGGCTTCCGGAGCGCCGGCGCGATCAAACTCAAGAAGGTCACGTTCCGCTTCATCTCCGACGCTGCCGCGCAGGCCGCTTCGTTGCTGGCCGGCGACGTCGATGCGTACCCGCGCATCGCAACGCGCGTCGTGCCGCAGTTCCAGCACAACCCGCGCTTCGAAGTGATCATCGGCGGCACGCTGGCCAAGACCATCATGTCGATCAACAACAAGCACAAGCCGCTGAACGACGTGCGGGTGCGGCGCGCGATCTGCGCGGCGGTGAACCGCAAGACGGTGATCGAGGGCGCGGCCGACGGCTACGGCGTGCCGATCGGCAGCCACTACGTGCCGGGAGCGCCGGGTTACGTCGACACCACCGGCATCAACCCGTACGACCCCGAGAAGGCGAAGAAGCTGCTGGCCGAGGCCGGCGTGAAGCTCCCGCTCGAACTCCTGATGACGCTGCCGCCGCCGCCCTATGCGCGCCAAGGCGGCGAAGTGATCGTCGCCGAACTGGGCAAGGTCGGGATCAACGTGAGGGTGCAGAACGTCGAGTGGGCGCAGTGGCTGTCCACCACTTACGGCGGCCCGCACGACTACGACCTGACCATCGTCTCGCATGTCGAGCCGTTCGACCTGGTGAACTACACCAAGCCCGACTACTACTGGGGCTACGACTCGAAGGCGTTCGACGCGCTGTTCGACAAGATCCAGAACACCGGCGACACCAAGGAGCGCGACAAGCTGCTCGGCGACGCACAGCGCATGCTCGCGACCGACGCGGTGAACTGCTACCTGTTCCAGCCGCAGTTCCCGTCGATCGCGAAGAAGGGGGTGCGCGGGCTGTGGAAAAACATGCCGATCTTCTGCAACGATCTCTCCACGATGTACTGGGCATGACGCAGCCGCTGCACTTCTTTGGCGCGGCCGAACTCGGCCGCGCGTACCGGGAAGGCAGCCTCTCGCCGGTCGAGGCGGTGCAGGCGGTGATCGCGCGCATCGAGCGCTGGGAGCCGTTGCTGCAGGCGACCTACCTGTACCGTCCCGAAGCCGCGCTCGCCCAAGCGCGCGCCAGCGAGGCACGCTGGCGGCGCGGCGAGCCGCTGGGCCCGCTGGACGGCGTGCCCGGCACCCTGAAAGAAAACATCGCGACCGCCGGCGATCCCATGCCGGCCGGCACCGCGGCGAGCCTGCTTGACCCTGCCGACGCCGACGCGCCGCCGGCCGCGCGGCTCTTTGAAGCCGGCATGGTGCGGGTTTCGAAGACCACGATGCCCGACTACGGCATGCTGTCGTCGGGCCTGTCGAGCTTTCACCGGCTCGCGCGCAACCCCTGGGACCTGGCGCGCACGCCGGGCGGGTCCAGCGCCGGCGCCGGCGCGGCCGCCGCGGCCGGCTACGGGCCGCTGCACGTCGGCACCGACATAGGAGGGTCGCTCAGGCTGCCGGCCAGCTGGTGCGGCATCTTCACCTTGAAGCCGAGTCTCGGCCGGGTGCCGATCGATCCGCCGTACACCGGCCGCGCGGCGGGACCGATGACGCGCAGCGTGGAAGACGCGGCGCTGATGATGCAGGTGCTCGCCCGGCCCGACGCGCGCGACAGCATGAGCCTGCCGGCGCAGGCAATCGCGTGGGGCGAGGTGGCCGGCGCCGACCCGTCACTGCTGCGCGGCCTGCGCTTCGGCCTGCTGCTCGATGCCGGTTGCGGGCTGCCGGTCGAGCCCGGGATCCGTGCCGCGATCGAGCAGGCGGCACGGCTGCTGGAGCGCGCCGGTGCCATCATCGAGCCTGTGCCGCCGTTCATGACCCAGCAGATGCTCGACGGCATGGACCATTTCTGGCGCATGCGCTCGCTCGCCGACATGCAATTGCTCCCGCCGGAGCGGCGCGCCAAGGTGCTGCCGTACATCCGCCGCTGGGCGGCAAGCGCGGCCGGCCTGTCCGGCGAGCAGATGTACCACGCGGCAAGCCAGTTCCACCTGACCCGGATCAGAACGGTCGCCGCCTGCGCGCCGTTCGATTACCTGCTGTCGCCGGTGTCGCCGAACATGCCGGCGCCGGCAGAAGACCCGTCGCCGACGAACGACCCGCTGCATCCGCTCGAGCACATAGGCTTCACCGTGCCGTTCAACATGTCCGAGCAGCCGGCCGCGTCGATCAACTGCGGCTACAGCGAAGATGGCCTGCCGATCGGGCTGCAGATTGCCGGCAAGCGCTTCGACGACCTCGGTGTGCTCAAAGTCGCGCGCGCATTCGAGCAGATCCGCGCACCGCAGCGCCCCTGGCCGGAGCCGCCCGCAGCCTGACCCGGCGGGCCAGGATCAAGGCGCGGCGCCGCCCTCTTCCGGCGCGGCCTCGGCTTCGCCGCCCTCGCCTTCTTCCACTTCAGGCTCATCGGGCTTGACGACCACGACCGGCATCTGCGCCGCGTGCAGCACCGCCTGCGACACCGAGCCGAGCAGCGCGCTGCGCAGGCCCCCGCGGCCATGCGAGCCGATCACCACCATGTCGCAGCCGTAACGCTCGGCGATGTCGAGGATCATGTTCGCCGGTTCGCCCGACGCGACTTCCGTCTCGTAGGTCAGGCCAGCGTCCTTCAACAGCGCCTCGGCGGCTTCGAGCAGATACGCGCCCGCGCCTTCGCTGACGTTCTCCAGCACCTTCGGGTCGCGCGCCGTCACGATCTCGTAGAACGACGCCGGCTCTTGCACGTTGGCCAGCACGATGTCGGCACGCAGGCCGCTTCGCACCAGTTCGATCGCCCAGCGCACCGCCTTCAGCGAAACCTCGGAGCCGTCCACCGGCAGCAGCATCTTCATCGTCCAAGTCCTCCGATCCAGTTCGCCGCCTTCACTGCGCCGCGAGGCTGCGCTTCTTCTCCATCAGCCGCTGCTGCACCTGGGGCGAGACGAACTTGTCGACCTCGCCGCCGAGCAGCGCGATCTCGCGCACGAAAGTGCTGGAGATGAACAGGTACCGGTCGGTCGGCGCCAGGAACACCGTCTCGACGTCGGGCATCAGGCTGCGGTTCATGCCGGCGAGCTGGAACTCGTAGTCGAAGTCGGTGACCGCGCGCAGGCCGCGCACCATCGCCTTGCCGCCGCGCGCAACGACGAAGTCGCGCACCAGTCCGGCGAACGACTCGACGCTGGCCTGCGGCAGCGCCTTCACGGCTTCGCGCGCCATCTCGACCCGCTCTTCCAGGCTGAACAGCGCGTTCTTGTGGTGACCCGCCGCGACCGCGACGATGACGCGGTCGAACAGCTGGGTCGCACGGCGCACCACGTCTTCGTGACCCAGCGTGATCGGGTCGAAGGTGCCGGGGTAGACGGCGGTCACGTTCAGGGCCATCGCGGTGTCTCCTCGCTGCATCGGTTCGAAGCCGTGGCGCTGGTGCGCCCTCGCGGACCATTATGCAGCGCTCGCGCGGCGCAGATCGCCCGGTTTCACGGAAGCAGACCGTGAGCGCTAAACCTCGCTCGCGCGCTCGAGCAGGTGCGCATGCACCATGCCCGCATGCAGATGGCGGGAGAGGCGCAGGCCGAACGGCGCCAGCGCTTCGTCGCCCCACGCGGTCGGCGCCTCGAGGTAGATGCGCCCGCCCGGCCGGATCGCTTGTGCGGCCGCCCGCAGCGCGGCGTCGAAGCATCCGGCGTCGAACGGCGGATCGAGAAACACCAGGTCCACGCTGCCCGGCGCAAGCCGCGCCAGCGCCGCGACGCCGTCGCCGCACTCGATCAGCACCGCGTCGGCACCAAGCTTGCGCCGTACCGCTTCGAGCCGCTGCACCAGCGCGCGATCCTGCTCGATGAGCCGAACCTCGGCCGCGCCACGCGAGGCGGCTTCGAAACCCAGTGCCCCGGTGCCGGCGAACGCGTCGACGCAGCGCCAGCCGGAGAGGTCCTGCCCGAGCCAGTTGAACAGGGTTTCGCGCACCCGCGCCGGGGTCGGCCGCAGCGACGCACTGGCGGCCACCGGAAGCGGCGTGCGCTTCCACTGCCCGCCGATGATGCGCACGCGGTGGTTTGCCGATCTCGGTGCAGCGGTCGTGACGCCGCTGCGGCCCGCGCTGGAGCGCGTGCGGTCATTCATGGCCGGCGCCCGGCGGCATCGTGGCGTGCGCAGGCTCGCTCGCGGCGGGAGCGGCGCGTGTCGCTGAAGCCGCAGCCGGTCGGGTCGCTCCGACGACCACCGTCACCATGCGGTCCGGCTGCAGCTTGCGCTGGAACGCGGCGCGCACCTCGGCCGCGCTGACCTTCTGCACCTGCGCCGTCCAAGTGTCCAGGTAGTCGAGCGGCAGGCCGTACCAGGCGATGTTCGCGACGTTGCCCAGCAGCTTTCTGTTGCTATCGAGCAGCAGCGGAAAGCCGCCGATCAGATGGTCCTTCGCGGCCTTGAGTTCGGCTTCGGTCGGACCATCCGCCACGAAGCGCGCGAGCACGCCGCGCGCGACGGCTAGCGCCTCGTCGGCCTGATCCGGACGGGTCTGCAGGGCTATCGTGAACGCGCCGGCGTCGAGCCCCGGCGAGAACGCGCTGTAGACGCTGTAGCTCAAGGCCCGCTTTTGCCGTACCTCTTCCGACAGCCGCGACGCGAAACCGCCGCCGCCGAGGATGTAGTCGCCGACCCGCAGCGCGAAGTAGTCCGGGTCCGCGCGCCTGAAGCCGGGCTGGCCGATCAGCAGATGGGCCTGCGCCGCATCGAACGGGATGCGGATGTCGCGCGCCTTGACCAGCGGCTGCACCTGGGGAATCGCCGGCAGCGGCGCGCAGCCCTCGCCCGCCGGCAGCCTGGACAAGAGCGTGCGCACCAGCGCATCGGCCTGCTCGCGCGTGACCGCGCCGACCAGGCTCACCTTCGCGCGGCACGGCTGGATCTCGCTCGCGTACAGCGCCTGCATGTCGGCCACGCTGATGCGCGAAAGCGTGGCCGCGGTCATGTCGTAGCCATAAGGATGGTCGCCGTAGACCGCGGCGTCGAACGCGCGCCCGGCGATCGTGCCGGGCCGGGTGTCGGCTTCCTTCAGCGCGGCGTCCAGGCGCTGGCGGTTGCGCTGCCAGATCGCGTGGGGGAACGACGGCGCGCCGAGCTCGCGCGCGGCGAGTTGCACCGCTTTCGGCAGCAGATCGGGAAAGGTCAGCGTGCGCAGCGCAAAGCTCATCCGGTCGCGGCTGGCGGCGGCGCCGAACGACGCACCGAGGTCGGCCCAGGCTTCGGACAGCGCGTTCTCGTCGAGCGCCGGCGCGCCGCCCTGCGCACGCACGCCGGCCGACACCATGTCGGCGGTGACCGCGGCGAGCCCGGCCTTCTCGCGCGGGTCGCGCCGGCTGCCGGCGTCGAAGTCGATTTCGACGTCGAGCATAGGAATACCCGGGCTCTCGACCAGATAGACCTGCGCGCCGCTGGCCTGCGTCCAATGCGCGATCGCAGGCGTCGCGGCCGCATTTTGAGCAAGAAAAAGCGCTAAAGCCAGCTTCGGTATTGCATGTATAGCTATCTTTTTAATAGCAATCATGACAACGGCCCCGCATCGCGCAGATCGGCCGGCACCGCCTTGCGCGGCTTCGTCGCATCGACCGGCTGCGGCACCAGCACGCCGACGGTCAGCTGGTCGTCGCCGAAGTATTTGGCCGCGACCGCTTTCACCTGCTCCGCGGTGACCGCGCGCAGCCGCGCGATGATGCTGTCCTCGGCATCGGGCGGCAGGCCTTCGATCCAGTCGCTGCCGAGTTCGCGGGCCTGGGCGAACAGCGAGTCGCGCTGGTAGATCCGGCCCGCGACCCACTGCGTCTTGACGCGTTCGAGCTCGGCACTGCTGACGCCTTCCTGCGCGATCTTCGCCACCTGCGCACGCAGCGCCTGCTCGACCTGTTGCACGGTCTTGCCGGCGGCCGGCACGCCGTCGAGCACGAACAGCTGCGGGCCGCGGCCGATGAAGCCGTTCGACGCATCGGCCGCGTCGGCGACCCGGTCCGGCCCCTGCGTGAGCGCGCGATCGAGCCGCGCGCCGCTGTAGCCGTCGAGCACCGCGGCGAGCACGGTCAGCGCGAACGCGTCGTCGCTCGCATCCAGCGACTCGAGCTTGGGCACCTTGAACGCGAGCGCGACATAGGCCTGCGACGCGGGCGCTTTCCAATCGATGCGGCGCAGGCCCTTCTGCGGCGGCTCGAGCCGCGGCTTGCCTATCGGCACCGGCCGAGCGGGAATAGCCCCGTAGTACTTCTTGACGAGGCGCTCCACCTGCGCCACATCGACATCGCCGGCGATCACCAGCACCGCGTTCGCCGGCACGTACCAGCGGCGGTAGAAGGCGCGCACGTCGTCCGGCGTCATCGCGCCCAAGTCGCTCATCCAGCCGACCACCGGGTGGTGATAGCCGGACGCCTCGAACGCGGCCGCGTTCAGCGCCTCCCACAGCTGCGCACGCGGCGACTCGTCAGTGCGCATGCGCCGCTCCTCCTTCACGACCTCGATCTCCTTCCTGAACTCGGCGTCCGGCCACTGGTTGTGCGCGAAGCGGTCGGCCTCGAGTTGCATCACGTCGGCCAGCCGCGCTTTTGGCACCTGCTGGTAGTAGCCGGTGGCGTCGGTCGTCGTGAACGCGTTCTCGCGTCCGCCGATCGCTGCAACGCGGCGCGAGAACTCGCCGGGGCCGAGGTCGGCCGTGCCCTTGAACATCATGTGTTCGAGCGCATGCGCGACGCCGGTGGTGCCGCTCACCTCGTCTATCGCCCCGGCCCGCACCCACAGCATCTGCACCGCGGTCGGCGCGCGCCGGTCCGGCTTGATCAGCACGGTCAGACCGTTCGCAAGCTGGAACTGCGTGACCTGCGGCGCCGCCGGCTGCGGCGGAACTGCAAGCGTCCCCGGCGGCGCGGCGGATGAGTTGGGTGCGGCGGAAGCGGCCGTTGCAGGCGGCGCGGCGGGCGCAGTCTGGGCCGAGCCGGTCTCGGCGATCAGCAGGCCCGCCAGCAGCCACGACAGGGAAAGAAGTCGTTTCATAGAATCCATGGATTCTAAGAACGTGCCCATGTTCAGTTTCTTCAAGAGAAAACGCGCAGCGACGCCATCGCAGGACGCGGCGCCGCAGGCCTCGGGGCAACTGCCCGAGGCCGCGCCAGTGGTCGAGGCACCGATTGAGGCACCGGCCGCGCTTGCGACCGGCGCAGCTGGCGGCTTGCTGATCGGCAGCGCGCTCACCGCGCCGATCGACGTCCCGTCACCGAAGGCCGCACCGCCCGAGCCCGCGCCGCAGGTGCCGGCCGAACGCGCGAAATGGCTGGGCCGGCTGCGCGCCGGCCTGCGCAAGACCGGCTCCAGCATCGGGGCGGTGTTCACCGGCGCGCGCATCGACGAGGCGCTGTACGACGACCTGGAGGAAGCCCTGCTGCTGGCCGACACCGGCGTTGCCGCGACCGGGCAACTGCTGGCCGAAGTGCGGCGCCGCGTGAAGGACAGCGGCGCGACGCATCCGGTCGCGGTGAAGAACATTTTGATCGACGCGCTGACCCGGCTGCTGCGCCCGCTGGAAAAGCAGTTGGTGATCGGCGAGCACGAGCCGACCGTGATCATGGTCGCCGGCGTGAACGGCGCCGGCAAGACGACTTCGATCGGCAAGCTGACCAAGCATCTGTCGGACGCCGGCGAGTCGGTGCTGCTGGCCGCGGCCGACACGTTCCGCGCCGCGGCGCGCGAGCAGCTTTCCGTCTGGGCCGACCGCAACACGGTCGAGATCGTCAGCCAGGAGGGCGGCGACCCGGCCGCGGTCAGCTTCGACGCGGTGATCGCCGGCCGTGCGCGCGGCCGCGACGTGGTGCTGGTCGACACCGCGGGTCGGCTGCCGACGCAACTGCACCTGATGGAGGAACTGCGCAAGATCCGCCGCGTGATCGCGAAGGCCGAGCCGACCGCGCCGCACGAGGTGCTGCTGGTGATCGACGGCAACACCGGCCAGAACGCGCTTGCGCAGGTCAAGGCGTTCGACGATGCCTTGACCCTGACCGGCCTGATCGTCACAAAATTAGACGGCACCGCGAAGGGCGGCGTGCTGGCCGCGATCGCGAAGGAGCGTCCGGTGCCGGTGTATTTCATCGGCGTCGGCGAGAAGCTGGAAGACCTGGAAACCTTCGACGCGCGCGAGTTCGCGCAAGCGCTGCTTACCTGACTGCCCTGCCCGACCCACCAACCTCATACGCAATCCGCCAACCGACCCGAACACCATGAGCGACCTGTTGCCCCGCATCGAAACCGAGACCGCCGCGAACCCCCGCGCCGCGGTGATCTGGCTGCACGGCCTGGGCGCCGACGGCAACGACTTCGCGCCTATCGTGCCGGAGCTGGACCTGCACGGCTGCCCGCCGATCCGCTTTGTCTTTCCGCATGCACCGAGCATGCCGGTCACGATCAACGGCGGCTACGTGATGCCGGCCTGGTACGACATCACAGGCCCCAGCCTGGGCCAGCGCCAGGACGAGGCCAGCATCCGCCGCTCGGCGCGCAGCGTGGAGGCGCTGATCGCGCACGAGGTCGCGCGCGGCATCGCCCCGGGCGCGATCGTGCTCGCCGGCTTCTCGCAGGGCTGCGCGATCGCGCTGCACACAGGGCTGCGGCACAACGAGCGCCTCGCCGGCATCATGGCGCTGTCCGGCTACCTGCCGCTGGCCGAAACGCTCGCCGCCGAGCGCAGCGCGGCGAATGCGGCGACGCCGATTTTCATGGCGCACGGCCTGTCG
The DNA here is from genome assembly GCA_030123545.1 of Burkholderiaceae bacterium. Taxonomy (NCBI): domain Bacteria; kingdom Pseudomonadati; phylum Pseudomonadota; class Betaproteobacteria; order Burkholderiales; family Burkholderiaceae; species Burkholderiaceae bacterium. Next base: position 2,883,377 of record CP126124.1, read on the forward strand.
GACCCGGTGGTGCCGATCGCCGCGTCGGAAGGCTCGCGCGACGCGCTGCGCGCACTCGGCTACGCAGTGCAGTGGCACAGTTACCCGATGCCGCATAGCGTGCATCCGCGGGAACTCGCCGACATCGGCGACTTCCTGCGCGAGGTGCTGGTGCCCGCGGCCTGAGTCCGCTCCGAACTCAATCGAGCGGCCAGGGCAACGCCTTCGGCAGCGGCATTTCGGTGGGCGGCTCGGCCGGAGCGGCCGAAGGCGCCGGTTGCGGCTCCGCTTTGGCACCGGCGGCGCGCCACCAGGGCTTGGGCGTTTCCGCTCGCGCCGGCTCGATCGGCTCGCCGAGGCGCGGCATCACGAGCTGGACCCCCTGCCGGGGCGCGAGCTCGAGCAGGGTTTCGGCCGGCTCGTCCCAGGCGTGCATCGCCAGCGCGAACGTGCCCCAGTGCACCGGCATGAACGCGCCGCCGCCGAGCAGCGCGAGCGCCTCCAGCGCATGCGCCGGCCCCAGGTGGATGTCGCCCCAGGCTGGGTGGAATGCGCCGACTTCGAGCATCACCAGGTCGAAGGCGCCTAGCCGCTCGCGGATCGCACCGTATTCGGTCGTCAGGCCCGTGTCGCCGCTGAAGAACACCGCATGGCGTGCCGAACGAATCACCATCGACGACCAAAGCGTCGCGTTGCGATCCTTCAACCCGCGGCCCGAGAAATGCTGCGACGGCGCGGCCGTGACCATCAGATCGGCATACGGCAGCCGGTACGACTCCCACCAGTCGAGTTCGGTGATGCGCTCGGGCGGCACGCCCCAGGCCTGCAGATGCGCGCCGACACCCAGCGAGGTGACGAACGGCACCTCGCGCCGCGCCAGCGCGCGGATCGTCGGATAGTCCAGGTGGTCGTAATGGTCGTGCGAGACGATCACCAGGTCGATTTCCGGCAGATTTTTCAGCGCGATCGGCACCGGCTGAAACCGCTTCGGGCCGATCAGCCGCGACGGCGACGCGCGCGGCCCCCAGACCGGATCGGTCAGCACGCGAAGCCCGTCGATCTCGATCAGCACCGTCGAATGCCCGAGCCAGGTCGCGCGCAGGCCGGTGCCCGGGCGCTGCTGCCAGCCGGCACGCGGATCGACCGAAGGCAGCGGACCGGGCGGCACGCGCCGCCCGCCGCTGCCGAGGAATTCACGCAGCGTCGGGTGCGGCGCGGCCAAATCGCGCAACCCCGCCAGCACCGGGTGGATGTTGCGGAACCCCTCGCCGCGCCACAGCGGCGAGGCCTGCATGCGTTCGAGCCGCTGCCCGGCCGCCCTTTTTCCCAAGGAAATCATCGCTGCCTCTCTCGGGTGGCCCCACGGATCGTGATCGGCCGGCCCGGTCATCCGACTCTAGCAGTCGCGCGTTGCGGATGCTGGTCCGGCCGGCACGGCCGGGCTTGTGGCAGGGTGAACGCGGAGGCGCGCGAGGCGTCGAAACGCTAAGCTCTCACGGTCGTCGCCCTGAGGTCCGCGGTTTGGACCCACTGTGACCAGCACCAGCCGCCCTGGAACCGACAAGCACTACGGAAGTCTCCGGCATGGATCGTTTCGCTGTGGATCGCGCCGCTCGCGACGGACCGGCCGCGCTGCCTCAGGCAGGGCTCGACTCGGGCGCTCTGGGCCTGACCGAATCGGTGGTGATGGGGGTGGCCGGCACCGCGCCGGCGTACAGCATCGAGATCACCACCTCCACGATCATCGCGACGGCCGGCGTGCTGTCGCCGGCCAGCGTGCTGGTCTGCGGCCTGATCATGTTTGGCATCGCGTTCGCGTTCATCCACCTGAACCGGGTGCTGGCCAGCGCCGGAACGTCGTACGCGTGGGTCGCGATGACGTTCGGGCGCACGCTGGGCTTCTTTGCCGGCTGGTCGTTGCTGGTGTTGTGCTGCGTGTTCATGGTGTCGGCGATGATCCCGGCGGCCAACGCGACGCTGCTGGTGTTCGCGCCGAAGCTGATGAACAACGTGCACTGGGTCACGCTGCTTGCGGCGCTGTGGCTTACCGTGGTGAGCGCGGTGGTCGTCAAGGGCATCAAGCTGACCAGCTACGTCCAGGTGCTGCTGACCATCGTCGAGGCGGTGATTTTGCTGGTGATCATCGTCGCGGCGTTCATCGTGTTCCCGAAGGCGCCGGCGCACCCGTTTTCGTGGCACTGGTTCTCGCCGCTGGAGTTTTCGCCTAGGACCTTCGCCAACGGCGCGCTGGTGGCGATCTTCTTCTACTACGGCTGGGACGTCACGCTCAACCTGAGCGAGGAGACGCGCGACCCGAATCACACGCCCGGCCGCGCGACCTTCTGGGCCATGGTGTTCCTGATCGCCTTCTTCCTGGTGTTCATCACGATCACGCTGATGGGCCTCTCCGACGCCGAGATCCAGCACTTCAACACCAACATCATCTTCGCGATCGCCGAGAAGCTGTTCGGCAAGACCTGGGGCTACGTGGCGATCATCGCGGTGCTGCTCAGCACCGTCGGAACGGTGGAAACGCAGATGCTGCAGTTCACGCGCATGTTGTTCGCGAAGGCGCGCGACGGCATGCTGCACCCGCGCTACGCCCGACTGCATGCGCGCTGGCAGACGCCGCACGTCGCGATCTTCTTCATCTGGGCGGTCGGGCTGGTGTTGCTGCTGATCTCTTCGTACCTGCCGACGATCAACGTGATCCTGCAGGACTCGATCACCGCGATCGGCTTCCAGATCTGCTTCTACCTCGGCTTGACAGGCCTGGCCTGCGCCTGGCACTTCCGCGCGCTCGCGGCGGCGGGCGGACGCGCGATCACCCACGTGTGGTGGCCTGCGGCCAGCGGCGTGTTCCTGTTCTTCATCGCGCTCTACAGCATTCCGACCTTCGACTGGGTGACCAACGTGGTCGGCCTCGGCGGCATCGCGATCGGCGCCGTACCGCTGCTGCTGAACCGGCGCCGGCGCACCAGTCCCGCCTGAACCGGGGCGCCGGCCGGCGCTGCCTGCCGCAGTGACTACGCAGTCGGCAGCGGCTACGCAGCCGGCAGCCGCCCGCGCACGCTCGTGGCGTTGAACGGGCCGCTCGCCGCGATCAGCGCGCGTGCGGCATCGACCTGGTCCCAGGTGTTCCACAGCAGCACGCCGCGCACCCGCCCGCCTTCGAGGTAGTACACCACACCTTCCCGGAACGGCGTGACCCACTGCTCGACGGTCTCCAGCCGCGCGTCGAGCGTGCCGACCGCCTCGTAGCCCAGGTCGAACAGGTCGGAGTAGAAGAACGGCAGTTCGTCGTACGGCGCGTCCTTGCCAGCCATGCAGCGGCCGGCGCGCTCACCCATCGTGACCGCGGCGTTCTCGTGCTCGACGCGGATGCGCCGGCCGAGCGCCGGCGCGGGGAACGCGGCGACGTCGCCGGCCGCGTAGATGTCGGGGTCGGAGCTGCGCAGATGCTCGTCGACCACGATGCCGTTTTCCACCGTCAGGCCCGCAGCCTGCGCCAGTTCGACGTTCGGCGTGATGCCGAGGCCGGCGACCACCGCGTCCGCGTGCAGCGTGCCGCCGTCCGACAGCTCCAGCACGCCGCCGACCGCTCCCTTCACCGTGACGCCGGGACGCACGTCCACGCCTTTTTCGCGGTAGTAACTGGTCACCGAGTCGGCCAGCGCTTTCGGGTAGGCCCGCGCGCAGATCGCGTCTTCCGGGAACAGCATGGTCACCTTGCAGCCGTTCGTCGCCAGCGACGCGGCGATTTCGCTGCCGATGAAGCCGCCGCCGATCACCGCGACGCGCGCGTCGGGCTTGGCCGCTTCGCGCAGCCGCTTGTAATCGTCGAAGGTGCGGAAATAGATGAAGCCGTCTCCGAACGGCAGCCGGCGCGGCGCGCCGCCGGTCGTGATCAGCAGCTTGCGGTAGCGCCAGCTGTCGCCGGCCGAATCGTGAACGACATGCGCAGCACGGTCGATCGCGACCGCGCGTCGCCCGAGCCTCACCACTGCACCGGCCTGGTCGATCGGGCGCCAGATGTCCTGCTCCTTGCCGCCCTCCTTCCACAGCGCCTTGGACAGCGGCGGGCGGTCGTACGGCGGATGCGCTTCGTCGCCGAGCAGGCCGATCGTCGCCGCGGCGTCTGCCTCGCGCAGCGCCAGCGCGGCCGCCGAGCCGGCCATGCCGGCACCGACGATCAGGTAGTCGAACCCTTGTTCCATCGCTTGCTCCTCGATCGATCCTGAAGCGGTCCATGTTACGCGGCCGTCGCGGACGGCCCTCCAGCGCGGGGCGCAGCCCTTGCAATAGCCATGGGCATAGCGGACCGGGGGCCTGCCCACGCCCCACAAGAAACCCGGCCCGGGAACGCTGCGAGCCGCACAGCGACGCCGCGTGCGGCGCATCGATATCAGCCGCCGACTACGGGTAAACCCGGTTTCGACAGGCTGGTACCAAGCGTACGCTAAAACATGAATATTAGTTCATATTTGCCGACATGCCTCCCGCCCCGCCCGAATTGCTGCCCAAGCCCCCCCGTCACCTGGTGCGCGCACCGCGCCAGCAGCGGGGCCGCGATCGGCAGGACGCACTGATCCGTGCCGGCCTTCATCTGACGGAGACCCGCAACTGGGACGAGGTCAAGGTCGAAGACATCGCCGCCGAGATCGGCTGCTCGACCGGCACTTTCTACACGCGGTTTCGCAACAAAGCGGCGTACTTCGATGTGCTGGTCGATCTGGTCACCCAGGTGATGCAGACGCGCAGCAACGCGTTTTTCGATGCGCCCGAGCGCGGACTGGAAACGCCGCAGGAATTCATCGAGCGCTGGATTGCGCTCGCGCTGCATTCGTTCGCGACGCACCGCGGTCTGTACGCGACGGCGGTGATCGAGTTGCGGCGCCATCCGCCGCAGGTCGTCGCGGCTTCGCCGCTGCTGCGCTTTCGCGATCGCAGCCGCGAGCAGTTCATGCAGGCGATGGCGCGCTGGCCGCGCTGGCGCAGCGCGGCGGCACGCCGCCCGTTGCTGTTCGCGCACCAGCTGGTGCAAGGCGTGCTGATCAACGCCGTGCTGACCAATCCCGGCCCGTTGCAGCTGCAGGACCCCGAGTTTCACGCGCAACTGGCAGCGGCCCTGTCGGCGTACCTGGGCCTGCGCGAGGCATCGACTGAGAACCCGCCAGCGCCAAGGAGAACGCGATGACTGCCCCACCCGCAAGCTGTGCCCACCGCGCCACGGTCGACTTCCAGCGCCTGGTCGCTGCTGAGCAGCCTCTGGAAGACGGTGAGGATTTTGCCGATGCGCGCCGCGGCTTTCTCGGCACCGTGCCGGATGCCAACGTGGCGCGCGCCGACGGCAGCCCGGTCTGGAACCTGGCGGCCTACGGCTTTCTGGACCAGGCCAGCGCGCCCGACACGGTGAATCCGATGCTGTGGCGGCAAGCGCGGCTGAATCGCGAGCATGGGCTGTTCCAGGTCACCGAGCGCATCTTCCAGGTGCGCGGCTTCGACATTGCCAACATCACTTTCATCGAGACCGACCACGGCGTGATCACGCTGGACGCCCTCACCTGCCCAGAGACGGCGAGCGCCGCGCTGGCGCTGTACCGCCGGCATCGCGGCGACCGCCCGCTGCACACCGTGATCTACAGCCACAGCCACGCCGACCATTTCGGCGGCGCCGCGGGGCTGGTCAGCGACGCCGACGTGCGCGCCGGGCGGGTGCAGATCGTCGCTCCGGCGCTGTTCATGCAATGCGCGGTCGCCGAGAACGTGATGGCCGGCGTCGCGATGGCGCGGCGCGCGCAGTTCCAGTTCGGCCACACGCTGGCCGTCGGCCCGACGGCCCAGGTCGACTCGGGCCTGGGCAAGAACATGCCGCGCGGACGCCCGAGCCTGATCGCGCCGACGCGCGAGATCACCGAGTCGCACGAGGTGCACGTGATCGACGGACTGGAGATCGAGTTTCAGCTCACGCCCGAGACCGAGGCGCCGGCCGAGATGCACCTGTTCATCCCCTCCGAGCGCGCGCTGAACCTGGCCGAGAACGCGACGCACACGCTGCACAACCTGTGCCCGCTGCGCGGCGCCAAGGTGCGTGACGCGCTGGCCTGGTCGCGCTACCTGAACGAAGCGCTGCACCGCTACGGCCCGCGCACCGACGTGATCCTGGCGCAGCACCACTGGCCGACCTGGGGGCACGAACGCGCGCTGCGCTTTCTGGCCGAGCAGCGCGACCTCTATCGATTCCTGCACGACCAGACCGTGCGCCTGATGAACCATGGCTTGAAAGCCACCGAGATCGCCGAGCAGTTGCAGCTGCCGCCGGGTCTCGCCGCCCGCTGGCATGCGCGCGGCTACTACGGCACGGTGTCGCACAACGTCAAGGCGATCTACCAGCACTATCTGAGCTGGTACGACGCGCATCCGGCGAACCTGAACAAGCTGCCGCCGGTCGATGCGGCGCGCAAGTACGTCGCCTACATGGGCGGCGCGCAAGCCGTTCTGCAAAAGGCGCGTTTCGACTTCGAACGCGGCGAATTCCGCTGGGTGGCGGAGGTGATGGCGCATCTGGTCCATGCCGACCCTGGCAACAACGAGGCGCGCGAACTCGCGGCGGCGGCGCTGGAGCAGATGGGGTTCCAGGCCGAATCGGCCACCTGGCGCAACGCCTACCTGCTCGGCGCGCACGAGTACCGCGCCGGACCTCCGGCGCCGACCGCAATGGCCGGGCAGGCGATGCTCGGCGCGCTGCCGAACGCGCTGTTGTTCGATCTGTTGGCAATGCGCGTGATCGCGGCGCGCGCCATGGAGCTTCGCTTTGACATCGCCTGGCATTTCACCGACAGCGGGGAGCATTGGTTGTGCAGCCTGTCGAACGCGGCGCTCAGCAGCATCCGCACCGACACACCCGCCCCGGCCGACGTCACGATCGAAACCGACCGCGCCACGCTCGACGGCCTGCTGCTGCAAAAAATAGCGCCGGCCCAGGCCATCGCCGCTGGCCGGTTCAAGCCGTCCGGCAATGCGGCGCTCTTGATGCAGTTCTTCGGCCTGCTGGATCGTTTCACCGGCAGCTTTCCGGTCGTCGATTCGGCGGCTACAGATTCGTCCCACCGAGGGAATGACCATGAGTGACGCACCCGCATTCGACTACGTCATCGTCGGTGGCGGCTCCGCCGGTTGCGTGCTGGCGAATCGCCTGAGTTCGCGGCCCGACGTGCGCGTAGCGCTGATCGAGGCCGGACCCGTTGACGCCACCCGCTGGGTCACGGTGCCGGCCGGCCTGATCGGCACCGTGTCGACGCACAGGCTGAACTGGGCGTTCGAGACCGTGCCGCAAAAGGGCCTGAACGGCAGACGCGGCTACCAGCCGCGCGGCAAGGTGCTGGGCGGCAGCTCGTCGATCAACGCAATGTGCTACATCCGCGGCCACCGCAGCGACTACGACGACTGGGCAGCCGCCGGCTGCACCGGCTGGTCGTGGGGCGAAGTCCTGCCGTATTTCAAGCGCTCCGAAGGGTGCACGGTACAAGGACTGGACGCGCAGTTTCACGGCTTCGACGGCCCGTTGAAGGTGTCGGCGCTGCGCTCGCCGAGCGATTTCAACCGTCTCGTGCTGGACGCGGCCGCGGAATGCGGCCATGCGCGCAACGCGGACTTCAACGCTGCCGCGCAGGACGGCGTCGGCCTCTATCACGTCACGCAGGACCGCGGCGAGCGCTGCAACGCCGCGCGCGCCTATCTGGACCCGGCGCGCGGGCGCGCCAATCTGCAGGTCCTCACGGGCACCCACGCCACCCGCGTCGTCTTCGACGGCCGACGCGCGGTCGGGGTCGAGGTGCTGCACGGCGGCACGAAACGGCAGTTGCAAGCCCGGGCCGAAGTGGTCCTCTGCGCCGGCAGCTTCGGCAGCCCGCAACTGCTGTTGCTGTCGGGCATCGGCCCGGGCGCGGCGCTGCAGCAGTTGGGCATCGCCTGCGTCGTCGACCGAGCGCAGGTCGGCGCGAATCTGCAGGACCACCCGGATGCGATCCTGACGCGCCGCGTGAACGACCCGCGCCTGTTCGGCATCAGCCTGGGCGGCCTCGCCCAGCTGTGGCGCGCCTGGGGCCAGTACAAGCGCGACCGGACCGGGATGCTCACGACGAACTTCGCCGAAAGCGGCGGCTTCTTTCGCACCCAGCCTGGGTTGGCGCGGCCCGATGCGCAGTGGCACTTCGTGATGGGCATCGTCGACGACCACGCGAGGCGCCGCCACCTCGGCCATGGCTTCAGCCTGCACGCCTGCGTGCTGCGTCCGAAGTCGCGCGGCAGCGTGAGCCTGGCGTCCGCCGACCCGCTCGCCGCGCCGCTGATCGACCCCGCCTTCCTCACCGACCCGGACGACGTGGCGACGCTGATCCGCGCCTACCGCTGCACCGCCGATCTGCTGCGCACGCAGGCGCTGGCGCCGTATTCGCACAAGCCGCTGGTGCCCGAGCCCGACGTCGGCGACGACGCTGCAATCGAACGCTTCCTGCGCGCGCGCACCGACACGATCTACCACCCGGTCGGCACCTGCCGCATGGGCGCGGACGACGACGCCGTGGTCGATGCGCAGTTGCGCGTGCGGGGCGCCCTGGCCTTGCGCGTGATCGACGCCAGCATCATGCCCTCGTTGATCGGCGGCAACACCAATGCCCCGACGATCATGATCGCCGAGAAGGCGGCGGACCTGATCACCGCGCGGGCCGGGGATTGACAAGCCAAATCGGCTTCCAGCGCTTGATCCGTCCTAGTAAGCAGCTATTAAAACAGTAGCGATCTCTCCAGAGACACCCCATGACCCAGGCCCGCATCGGCAAGACCGTCGCCGACTCCACGCCGCACTGGCCGCCGGTGCCGAAGCGCCCCGATGGCGCGCCCAACATCCTGCTCGTGCTGTTCGACGACGTCGGTTTCTCCGACTTCGGCTGCTACGGCTCCTCCATCCGCACGCCGCACATCGACCAGCTCGCCGCGGGCGGCCTGCGCTACACCGGCTTTCACACGACCGCGATGTGCTCGACCACGCGCGCGGCGCTGCTGACCGGACGCAACCACCACGCGGTCGGCGTCGGCTGTCTCGCCAATTTCGACAGCGGCTTTCCCGGCTATCGCGGCAAGATCAGCAAGGGCGCCGGCACGCTGGCCGAGATGCTGCGCCCGCACGGCTGGCGCAACTACATGGTCGGCAAATGGCATGTGGTGCCGCTGACGCAAAGCGGCCCGGCGGGCCCGTTCGACGGCTGGCCGCTCGGGCGCGGCTTCGACCGCTACTACGGCTTCATGGACGCGGAGACCGACCAGTACGCGCCCGAGCTGGTGCAGGACAACACGCACATCGACCCGCCCGGCACGTTCGAGACCGGCTACCACCTGAGCGCCGACCTCGTCGATCAATCGATCCGCATGCTGGCCGAGCACCAGGCCGACGCGCCCGACGCGCCCTGGCTGCTGTGGCTGGCATTCGGCGCCTGTCACGCGCCGCACCAGGCGCCCATGGCGCTGATCCGCGGCTACGACGCGCAGTTCGCGCACGGCTGGGACGTGGAGCGCGCCGAGCGTCTGGCGCGGCAGAAGGCGCTCGGCCTGGTGCCTGCGGATACCGAGCTGCCGCCGCGCAACGATGGTGTGCCGGCCTGGGACACGCTGGGCGCGCCCGAACGGCGCGTTTTCACGCGATTGCAGAGTGCTTACGCCGCAATGCTCGAACATGCCGATGCGCAGCTTGGGCGGCTGCTGCAATTCCTTGAGACCAGCGGCATCGCGGACGACACGCTGGTGCTGGTGCTGTCGGACAACGGCGCCAGCCAGGAAGGCGGCGTGGCCGGCTTCGTCAACGCGATGGGCCCGTACAACCTGCGGCGCGAGGACATGGCCGAAAAGCTCGCCCGCATCGACGAGATCGGCGGCCCGGGCACGCACGCGAACTTTCCGCACGGCTGGGCGATGGCCGCGAACACGCCTTTGAAACGCTACAAGCAGAACACGCACGGCGGCGGCATCCGCGATCCACTGGTGCTGGCCTGGCCGAACGGCATTGCCGCGCGCGGCGAACTGCGCCACGGCTTCTGCCACGCGCGCGACCTGCTGCCGACGCTGCTCGACCTCTGCCACGTGACGCCGCCACCGGTGATCGCAGGCGTGGCGCAGCAGCCGGTCACGGGACAGAGCCTGGCGGCCACGCTGGCCGACCCTGCTGCTCCCGGCCGCACCGAGCCGCAGGTCTTCGAGATGTTCGGCCACCGCGGCATCTGGCACGCAGGCTGGAAGGCGGTGGCCTGGCATGCACCGGGCACGCCGTTCGACGCCGACCGGTGGGAGCTGTACCACCTCGAGCGCGACTTTGCCGAGAACCACGATCTCGCGGCGCAAGAGCCCGAGCGGCTGGCGCAGCTCAAGGCGCTGTGGTGGCGCGAGGCCGAGGCGAATCAGGTGCTGCCGCTGGACGACCGCTTCGGCGCCCGCTTTGCCGAGAATGCGCAGCGCGCGCAAGGCGCACGCACGCGCTTCGTGTTCCACGCCGGCATGGGCCACCTGCCGAGCGAAGTCGCGCCCGACCTGCGTACGCGCAGCTATTCATTGGAGGCGCAGGTGCGCATCCCGGAAGGCGGTGCCGAAGGCGTGCTGGTAGCGCACGGTGACGCGACCAGCGGCTACAGCCTATACCTGCAGGACGGGCATCTGGTGCACGACCTGAACGTCGGCGGCGTGCACCAGATCCTGCGCTCTGATCGCGCCGTGACCCCCGGCCAGCGCCGCCTCGCCTTTCGCATGCAGCTCGGCGCGATGACGCTGTCGCCACCAGTGCCCGGTCACGGGCGGATCGCGGTGCCGTCGAGCCGGCAAGGCAGCCTGTGGATTGACGACGTCTGCGTAGCCGAAGGCCCATGCCGGTTCGGCTTCACGACGCTGATCTCCTGGTCGGGCCTGGACATCGGCCGCGACCGCGGCAGCCCGGTGTCGCATTACGCCGAGCCCTTTGCCTTCACCGGCCGGCTCCATTGCGTCACGGTCGAACTGGAACCACAGCGGCCGCTCGATGGCCGCGGCATCGGCCAAGCCGAAATGGCGCGGCAATGAACCGTTCGACCCCCCGAACACCGCAGGAGAGCAGCATGGCAGCCGTCGCAGGAATTGCACCGAGGACCGCACCCGAACCCCCCGCTCTCGAAGTTCAGTACCCGCCGCGCAGCCAGGCGATCTACGCCTGCGCGATCCTGTTTTTCGGCTACACGCTGGCCTTCGTCGACCGCAACGTCGTGTCGCTGCTGGTGGTGTCTATCGAACACGACCTGGGCCTGTCCGACGTGCAGATGGGGTTGCTGCAGGGAACGGCGTTCGCGATCTTCTACTCGCTGTTCGGCTTTCCGATCGCCTGGGCGGTGGACCGCTTCAACCGCCGCAACATCGTCACCGCGGGCGTCGCCGTCTGGAGCCTGATGACCTGCATGGCGGGCCTGTCCCGCGGCTTTGCACCGTTCTTCGGCGCTCGGGTCGGGGTCGGCGCCGGCGAGGCCGCGATCCTTCCCAGCGCCACCTCGCTGATCGCCGACTACTTTCCGCCGGCGGCGCGCGGCCGCGCGCTCGGCGTGTTTGCGTCGGGCATCTACTTCGGCGCGGCGACCGCGCTGATCGGCGGCGGCATCATCCTGCACCGGCTGCACGGGCAGACCGTGACGCTGCCGCTGCTCGGCCCGCTGCAGCCGTGGCAGGTCGTGCTGGTCGCGGCCGGGTCGCTGGGCATTCCGCTGCTCATTGCCACGCGGTTCCTGCGCGAGCCGGTGCGCAGCCATCTGCGCGCGGGCCACACGCACGCAGCGGGCAACGCGTCGGGCTTCTTCGCGATACTGCGCCGGCATCCCCGTGCCCTCGTCGCTCACTTCATCGGCTTCACCGCGGTGGCCTTCGCCGCCTATGGCTCGACCGCCTGGCTGCCGACGCTGTTCATCCGCGACTACGGATGGACCGCCCAGATGGTCGGCACGCGGCTCGGCCTGCTCGCGCTCGTGCTCGGACCGCTGGGTACGGTGGCGGGTGGTCTGCTCGCGGATCGGCTGGAGAAGGCCGACCGCAGCGCCGGCAAATTCGGTGTCGGCGCGCTCGCCGCCGCCTGCACCTTCGCTCCGGCGATCGCACTCGGGCTGTCCACCCACGCAGGAAGCGCCTTCGTCGCGGCAGCGGCGGTGATCTTCTGCACCAGCCTGGTCTGGGGCGTGGCGCCCGGCGCCTTGCAGGAGATCGTGCACGGATCGGTGCTCGGCCGCGTGGTCGCGGTCTACACCGCGCTGCTCAACCTCGTCGCGCTGGGTCTGGGCCCGCCCAGCGTCGCGCTGCTGGGCGAATCGATCGCGGGCAAGCACGGCGGACTGGACCTGGCCATTGCCATCATCGTGCCGGTGGCCTGCGTCATCGCGTTCCTGGCGTTCGTCACCAGCTTCTCGGCGTACAAGGCGGCGCGGGCCGATCTCGAGCGGTGAGCGGGAGCAACCGGGACTTCAGTCCTCCCTGCCCCGAATCTCCCAGCCCTTAAGTGAGTTGGCTGTTCGTTGCGCCTAAGGCGGCATGTGAGCCGAGACCACCGAAAATTCCGCACTAACCAACTTGCCAATTCATACCAACTAGGTTAGAATACATTCGTGGAGAAATCGACCCCGCACTGCAAGCTGACCATAGTCAAAGCCTTCGTAGAAGCGGGCAAAGTTCGCGCAACCCGCTCGGCCAGAATTGGAGCCACTGCATTGGGGTTGGAGTTTTCCGACATGCTGGCCGTGGTGATGGAGCTGACGCCAGCGGACTTCTACAAGAGCATGACCACCCATGCTGACTACACGGTATGGCAGGACGTGTACCGCCCAAGCACGCAGGCGGGCGACGTGTACCTGAAACTGACGGTCATCGATGACGTGCTGATCGTGTCCTTCAAGGAGCTATGAACATGAAATGTCCTGTTTGCGGCGCAGCGGAGCTGATCCACGACACTCGCGACCTGCCGTACACCTACAAGGGCGAAACCACTGTGATTCCTGCGGTGACGGCTGATTTTTGCCCTGCGTGCGATGAGTCCATCACCGACATGGCCGAAACCGAGCGCGTCATGCGCGAGATGCAGGCGTTCAACAAGCAGGTGAACGCGGCCATCGTCGACCCTGCCTTCATCGTCAACGTGCGCAAAAAGCTCGACCTCGGCCAGCGCGAAGCCGCCGAAATCTTTGGCGGTGGCGTCAATGCCTTCTCGCGCTACGAGAACGGTAAGACCAAGCCGCCGCTGGCCCTGGTCAAGCTGTTCAAGCTGCTGGATCGTCACCCCGACCTGCTCAACGAGGTCAAAACCGCCTAGCTACCCAGGCAGCCGATCGCGGACGTTCGGATCGCCGGCGCGGTCGAGGCCCTGATCCAGCAGCCGCGCCAAATCCGCTTCCAACTCATCGCGCTCGGCGTTGCGCCTGGCGCGCCGGCCCGCGGCGCGCTCCCATTCGGGGTGGCCGCGGGCGGGCTCCAGCGCGCGCACCACGGGACGCAGTTCGCCGGCAGGGTCGCCGGCCTGGGCGCTGACCCGGAGGCGCGCGGTGGCGGCGTGGCCGCGCTCGGCCAGCGCGCGGACGGCGTCTCGCAGGTGACCGGCCAGCAGCCACAGCACCGGGTCTTCCACCGTCAGTTCCTGCACGCCGGCCATGCGGTTTTCCAGCTTGCGCCAGAACGGCCGCCAGCCGCCGGACGCGGCGCCGCCCAGCGTGGCGCCCAGCGCGCTGGCCGCGCCGAGCGACAGGCCGGCCAGCGCCACGTCGGCCACGGCGCCAAGGCCGGCGCCGATCAGCGCGCCGGTGCCCAGGCGCTTGCCGGCATCCTTCAGCAGTTCGGGATTGAACAGGTCGTCCTGCCAGCGGCCGGCGAGCTCGGGCAGATCGGCCAGCTCGGCGTCGCCGGGGCGGAACGCGAACAGCGCCAGCAGCTCGTCGATGGCGCGGCGGGCGTGGCGGCGCACCTCGTCCTGGAAGGCGCGCACGAAGGCCTTTTGCCGCAATTCGTCGGCGAACTCATGAGCCGGCAGGCTGCGGCGCATGGCGGCGACGTCGATCAGGCCGGCGGCGACCACGCGGCACGCGGCAAGCCGGCGCTCGCGCGCTTCCAACGCCAACGCATCGACGATGCCGGCGAGCTGTTGGCGGCGCGCCGGCAGCAACGTGCCCAGGTCGCCGTAGAGCTGGCGCTCGGCGCCGACGAAGGGGGCGACGGCGTCGAACGCGACCCGCGCATGCAGGTTGCCTTCCTCCAGCGCCTGGTGCCAGTCGCGCTGGCGGCTGGCCGCGTCGCGCACGAAGTTGAGCACCGGCATGACCGGCTTGGCGCACCAGGCGAGGATTTCCGCCTCGGCGCGGTACTTCGGAAGCACCGGCTCGCGCGTATCGATCACCAGCATGGCGGCGTCGGCCTGGTCGATCAGCGCGCGCAGCACCTTGGCCTCCTGCTCGAAGGCGGCGCGCGCCTCGGGGCCGCGCAGGAAGGCACGCACGCGCTCGGGGCGCGAATCGCCGGGCAACGCGCGCAGGTACTCGAGCAGCGCCACCGAATCCTCCAGCCCCGGCGTGTCGATGAAGCGCACCGCCACCCGGCCGTCCAGCCGCAGATCGATCGCCTCGGCATGGCGGGTGGTGCCGGGCCGGTCGGACACCTCGCCGAAGTCCGCCCGGCGCGTGAGCGTGCGCAGCAGCGAGGTCTTGCCCGCGTTGGTGTGGCCGACGATCGCGAGCGACAGTGGTTCAGGCATGGCCGGATGCTATCCATTCCGAAGCGGCTTGCGCAGACTCCACCAAGGTTACGGCCATGAACTTCTCCAAGGTGCCCCATTCGCGCCAGCGGCGCACGGCGGCCTCGGGCAAGGGGTTGTCGCCCGCCGTGAGCCAGATCGCCGTGCGGTCCGCCAGCGCGGACGCTTCGCGCACGAAGCGCGCGGTGCCGCGATCGGGGCTGGAAGGCGCATGGCACACCAGCAGCAGCGCGGCAGGCCGCTGGGCGCGCAATTCTTGAAGGGCCTGCGCGCGCTCGGCCGCGCCGCCGGCCACGCGCAGCGGCGCGCCGGCGGCGGGCAGGCCGGCGGGCGGCCATGGCCCATCGGGCGGCAGTTCGAAACCGATCACCGCCGGCGCACCGGGCACACTGGGCGCGCCGGCCGGCAGGGTCGCGGCCGGGGCCGGGGCGGCGGCCGGATGCCGCCCGGGGTCGATCACCTGCGGCGGCGGCTCCAGCGCATCCAGCCGCGCCACGATGCGACGCACGCCGGGGTCGGTCATGTCCACCTGCTCCATGCGCCCCACCCCGGCGCGCCAGCGCCACAGGCTGAACGCCGCCAGCAGCGCGCGCGGCAGCAGGCCGTACACCGCCACGCAGCCGATCAGCCACCAGGCCCATTCGCGCTGGCCGCCGGCCGACAGGCTGGCCGCCGCACCGGCATTGCCCACCTGCTGCACGGCGGCGGCGTCGGGCACCGGAAAGCCCAGCGCAGCCGGCAGCGCGCCGGTGGCGTGCACGAAGCGCTGGAAGAAGCCGGCGCTCAGGATGGTGGTCTCCCACGACAGGCGATAGTCATGAAAGGAAAGGGTGAACAGCAGCGCCGCGAGCGTGATCCCGAAGGCCAGCGTCCAGATGCCGTGGCTGAGCATGCCCGTGAGCCACGGCCACAGGCGATTGCGCCGCATCAGCCCGGTGAAGGCCGACAGCAGCGTGAGCGCGTGCGGCCCGCGGTCCAGCGGCAGCCGTGCCGCCAGGCCCAGCGCCAGCCGCCCCAATGACCAGCCGCCGGCACCGGCGCGGTGGCCCGCGAGCGACCAGGCCAGCCCCAGCAACCACGCCAGCAGCGTGAACGCGTGCAGCCCCAGCAGGCTGACGAAGGCCGCGACGGCATTGATGCTCCGATCCGGCGCCAGCACGCCGCCCGCCGCGCCCAGGCCCGCCAGCGCCACCAGCAGCGCGAGCGACGCCGCCACCCAGCCCAAGGCGTGGCGCCAGCGCGTCAGCTCCCGCGACAAGCCGAGGCGCTGGCCCAGCAGCCACGCGCGCGTGCGCACCTGCGCGGCGCGCGTGGGAGCGGCGTGAAAGGCCTGGCGCAGTTCGGCCTGATCGTCCAGCGGGCCGGCGGCCTCGATGTCCTCCACGGCGGCGGCCACCACGGCGCCAGCCAGCGGGCTGGGCGCCGGGGTGCGCGAAGGCGCGGCAGGCAAGGAAAAAGCAGACGGCATGGTGGTTGGCGGGGATTATCCCCGTGCCCACCGCCATCGCCAGCGTTGCCGATCGCTATGGTTTAAATAGCGGCATGCCAAGGCCATTCCTGGGCTGCAGGCCGATTCCTTATAAAACGTGGAGCTGTCGCCCGCGCCGGGCATTGCCGGCCCGACGACTCATGCTTTGCTGTCGCCGGGTGCGGCTCCCTCGCGCGCCACGTCGGCCAGGAAATCGTCCTGCCGGGTGTTGGCCTCGGACTGCCCGTCCAGCCAGCGCGGGTAGACGGCGCGGAAGTCCGCCGTCATCTGCGCGAGCGGCATGTCGTCGAAGCTGCCGCGCTGGTTCACGTATTCCATGTGGCGCTGGCCGGCGCGGTCGTAGGGGTGGTAGATGGAGTCGGCGCGGCCGTCGAAGTCCAGCGGCAGCAGGCCGAAGCGCTCGCACAGCTCGATGTTGAAGGCCGGCGTGGCCTTGAGCCAGCGGCCGTCGATCAGGATGTCGGTGTAGCCGTGCCAGATGAACAGGTCGGTGCCCATGGCCTGGCGCATGCGCTCGGTGCTGAGGTGGTTGCGCACGTCGGCGTAGCCCACGCGCGCCGGGATGCCCGCCGCGCGGCAGGCCGCCGCCAGCAGCGCCGCCTTGGGCACGCACCAGCCGTAGCCCTTGTCCAGCACGCTGCTGGCCCGCATGCCGGCGGGACTCAGGTCGATGCGGTAAGGGTCATAGCGGAAGCCGTCGCGCACCGCCAGCGTGAGGGCGACGGCCCGCGCGCGCACGTCCGCCCCCACGGCGTGCTGCCGGGCAAAAGCCTGCACGGCGGGGTGGTCGCTGTCGATGAGGGCGGTGGGGGCGAGTGTGGGGTCGGACATAGGGAGCGAGGTATGGGGAAATCAGGGGAACTCAACGATTTTCAGCCTTCTGCGCCCGAGCGGCGCAGCACGGCCAGCAGCCGTGCCTGCTCGTTGCCGACGATGGACAGCGCCTCGTCCACGCCCATGCCGGGCGCCGTGAGCACGTCGATGATCTCGAGGGACATGAGTCTCGCCTATCTGCGGTGGATGAGCTTGAGGTACTGGAAGCTGCGGAAACCTTCGATGCCGCCCTCGAATCCGTACCCGCTCTCGTCCACGCCGTTGAGCGGGACATCGGGGGTCACGCCCTCGAGCACGTTCACGCCCACCGTGCCGGCGCGCAGACCCTGGACCACGGCGTCCCGGATGCCCTCGGATCCGGTAAAGACATAGGCGGCCAGGCCGTAACGTGTCGAATTCGCGAGTTCGATCGCCTGCGGGATCGTCTCGAATGGCATCACCGGCAGCACCGGCCCGAACGGCTCCTCCACGAGCATCGCCGCATCGGCGGGCACATCCCGCGGCCAGCGCGGTGGCCAGCTTGCGGGCAGCCAGGACGGCCGGATAGTTCCAGGGCGCGAACGCCGCCACGACCCCGATCGGCTCGGGTCTGACGATGCGTCCGCCCGCGAGCTCGTAGGCCGCGCACATCGCCTCGGCATGGTCGGCGTTCCATCGCAAGGTCTCCACGGTGCGCCGGAACTCGCCTTCCGCCTCCCGCACCGTCTTGCCTTGCTCCTCGCACAGCACGCGCGCAGCCGCGGGTACGCGTCGTTCGAGCCTGGCGGCGGCTTCGCGCAGGACTTCGCCGCGTTGCGCCGGCGAGCGGCGCCGCCACGCATCGAACGCGCGTCGCGCCCCCTCCAGCGCCTCGTCGACGTCCGCCGCACGCGCGACGTGCACGAGGCCGACCTGTCGCTCCGTGGCGGGATCGATCACGCGCAGGGTGTCGCGACCTTGGCCGCTGGCCCATCGGCCGGCCAGGAACAGGGAGTGTTCGTGCACGATGGATCCCTCAGGAAGAAAGCCCGCGGACGAGATCGGCCGACGACCGGAATGTCGTTTTCATTTGTCGCGAAATTTTGGAGAATGAGGAACGATATTCCTCAATGAACCAGGGACTGCATGATGGAATCCGTAATCGACTCAATTGACAGGAAGATCCTTCGAGAGCTTGCGCGCAACGCGCGCATCTCGAACGTCGAGCTCGCGCAGAAGGTCGGGATGTCGACGACGCCGTGTTGGAACCGCGTCAAGGCGATGGAGGACAGTGGCGTCCTGCAGCGCAGCACGGTCGCCGTCGACCACGCGGCGCTGGGGTATCCCGACATCGCGGTGTTCGAGATCGCGCTGGAAAAGCACAGCGCCAAGAGCCTGGACGACTTCGCGCGCGCCGTCTCGGACCTGCCCGAAGTGCTCGAGGTGCTGATGGTCACGGGCAAGCTCGACTTCATGGTCAAGGTGGCCGTCGACGGCACGAAGGGCTACGAGTCGTTCCTGCGGGACCGGCTGTACAGGATCCCCGGAATCCAGCACACGGAATCGAACTTCGTGATCCGCACGGTCAAGCGAGAGTTGTCGGTCGTCCTGTGACGCCTACGTCGCCAGATAGCTCTTCGCGGGCGCCGGCATGGTGAAACTCATGCGTCCCTCTTCCAGCCTGCGATCGGCGTCCCGCGGATGCCGGCGCGGCCGCGATCCAGGCGATGCGCTTTGGCGCGCTCCGCTCGGATGCTCATGTCGAGACTCAGAGCCGACCGATCAAGGCGCCGTTCAGATTTCGAATCGCCAGGACGGCTTCCTCCATCATCGTCTCGAGGACCCTGGCCGCCGGCTGGATCGCGTTCACGAATCCGGCGCTTTCTCCGGCGAACAGCCCCATCTTCTCGAAGTCGCCCGTCATCGACTTCAGCGGCGAGTCGGTGCTGTACTTGTAGATGGGACGCTCGCCCTCGTAGCCGATAACCTCGCGCGGCAGCCGGTCGGGGTGGTTGCCCCACAAGTGGTCCGCGGCGCCATCCGACACGCTGTTCCTCAGCACGCGAACCGGTGAATTCGGCGGCCAGTTGATCGCGAAAAGGTCCGTGAGGATCGTGTCGCCCGGCTTCGCCTCCACGATTCGGCGCTTGTGGAACTCGTGGGCGAACGATTCCTCGCTCGCCAGGAAGGCAGTTCCGCAATGGACGCCGTCCGCCCCCAGCGCGAGCGCGGCCGCGATGCTTCTTCCCGTGGCGATCCCGCCGGACGCGACCACGGGAATCTTCAGCTTGTCGACCACCTCGGGCAGCATGACCGCCAACGGCAGCGTCCCCTTGACATGCCCGCCCGCCTCGACTCCCTGCACGATGACGACGTCCGCTCCCGCACTTTCGGCCAGCAGCGCGTCTTCGAGCGAGCCGACCTGGTAGAGGACGAGGCTGCCCGCCTTCTTGGCCTGCGCGATGACTCGCGGGTCGACCTCCCAGAAGAAGCACATGGCCGGCACGCGCGCATTGAAGCAGACGGCCAGTTCGTCCTGCAGCAGCTTCGGATCCGTCGCGAACGGAATGAGATTGACACCGAACGGCCTCGACGTCCGCGACATGACTGCCGCGATTTCGGTCTCGATCAATGCGGGCGGCTCGCGGACCATCCCGAGCAGTCCGAAGCCCCCGGCCTCGGAGACGGCTGCCGCGAGTTCCGAACGGGCGGGCCCGCCCATCCCGGCCGAAATGACGGGGCACCGGATGTCGAGACGCTCGGTCAGCCGGGTTGCAATAGTCGCCTTCTCCACGGGATTGCCTCTTGAGGTTTCATCGGGATTTCCATTGTGTGCGCTGGCAAGAGGCCGTTTGTTCTTTTATCGATGGCAGTCTTGCGCTCAAGAAGAACGTTATTCCTCCATCAGGAAGGCGATGGAAGAATTGGCAAAGATGGACGCGACAGGCACCCGACAATGGGCCAGCGCCCGCGGACCGAGCCTTCCGCCGTTCGATCGCGACAGCGGGAACTTCCGCGTTAGCACTCTATCCAACGGAGTGCTAAAATACCTGAGCATGAATAAAGGATATTCGTCGATGATCCACCCGGACGAACGCCTCTCCGTCAATGCCGTGGCCCTGGCCAATCCCTGGGCCGTCGTGCCGCCGCTCGGCAACCTGGATGCCTACATCTCGGCGGTGAACCGGCTGCCGATGCTGACGCTGGAAGAAGAGCAGGAGTTCGCGCGCAAGTTCCGCAAGGACGACGACCTGGAAGCCGCCGGCAAGCTGGTGCTGTCGCACCTGCGGCTGGTGGTCGCGGTGTCGCGCAAGTACCTGGGCTACGGACTGCCGCATGGCGACCTGATCCAGGAAGGCAACATCGGCCTGATGAAGGCGGTCAAGCGCTTCGACCCGGACCAGGGGGTGCGGCTGGTCAGCTACGCGCTGCACTGGATTCGTGCCGAGATTCACGAGTACATCCTGAAGAACTGGCGCATGGTCAAGGTTGCGACGACCAAGGCGCAGCGCAAGCTGTTCTTCAATCTGCGCTCGATGAAGCAGGCGATCTTGGCCGACCACGCGCTGATCGACGAGGGCACCCATCGCGACGCGCTGAGCGAGGCCGAGCTCGAGGCGGTGGCGAGCGAACTGAACGTGAAGCGCGCCGACGTGGTCGAGATGGAAACCCGGCTCGGCGGCCGCGACCTGGTGCTGGACCCGGCGCCGGCCGACGACGGCAGCGAATCGTTCGGGCCGATCGCCTACCTGGCCGACGCCAGCCACGAGCCGACCGCGGTGATCGAGGCGCGCCAGCGCGACGAACTGGCCACCGACGGTGTCGCCGGCGCGCTGGCGACGCTGGACGAACGCAGCCGCCACATCGTCGAGGAACGCTGGCTGAAGGTGAACGACGACGGCTCCGGCGGCATGACGCTGCACGAGCTGGCCGCGGTGTACGGCGTCAGCGCCGAGCGCATCCGCCAGATCGAGGCGGCGGCAATGAAGAAGATGAAGAAGGCGCTGGCCGAATACGCCTGAGCGAAGTCAGCAGGCGACGCCGGCCACACACATACCGATCGCAGCGCCGCTGCCTGCCATCTCGGCTCCTCGACGCGGCCGAAACGGCAAGGCGCTAACATCGCGCTTTTTGTGAGGGCTTTCGACCATGCTGCGCCGTCGTTTCGCGCGTGCTGCTCTTTTGATAGCAGCAAGCGCCGTATCCACCTTGGCCCTGGCGCAAAACGCGTCCAAACTCCCGGACGGCTGGCCGGCGCATCCGCTGCGCATCCTGGTCGGATTTCCCGGCGGCTCATCGCCGGATCTGGTGGCGCGGGCGCTGCAGGAGCCGCTGTCGAAGGCGCTGGGCCAGCCGGTGATCGTCGAGAACCACCCGGGCGCGAGCGGCAACATCGCAGCCGACATGGTCGCGAAGGCGCGCGACGACTACACGGTCGGGCTGATGATCAACGGCAACCTGACGATCGCGAAGCTGCTGAACCCGGCGGTGCCGTACGACCCGGCGCACGACCTCGCGCCGATCAGCCTGGTCGGCACCGCGCCGCTGGTGCTCGCGGCGCCGCAGAATGCGCCGGGCCATGACGCGAAACAGTTCTTCGCCGCCGCGCGCGAAGCCGGCGACAAGTGGAGCTACGGCAGCCCGGGCGTCGGCACCGTCGGCCACCTCGGCATGGAACTGCTCAAAGCCAAGTCCGGCATCAACCCGGTGCACGTGCCGTACCAGGGCAACCCGCAGGTCATCAATGCGATGCTGAGCGGCCAGGTCAACCTGGCGCTGCTGCCGCCGGGGCTGGCAACCGCGCAGATCAAGGCCGGCAAGCTCAAGGCGATCGGCATCACCTCGGCCGGCCGCAGCCCGCTGGTGCCCGACATCCCGAGCCTGGCCGATGCCGGCATCCGCGACTACCAGCTCGAGATCTGGACCGCGCTGGCCGCGCCCAAGCAGATGCCGCGCGCGATCGTCGACCGGCTGTCGACGCTGGTCGGCGAGATCGTGCGCACGCCGGCGATGCGCCAGCGGCTGTTCGTGCTCGGCTGGGAGGCGGTCGGCAGCTCGCCCGAAGGCCTGGCGAACCGGATGAAGGCGGACACCGCGCAGCTCGGCGCGATCATCAAGGCGCGCCACATCCGCGTCGATTGATCATGCCCGCGGCGCGCGGCGCCGGCGCTGCAATGCTACAAATTCGATAGCTGCAAGCGAATACCGCGCCTTGGCTTGCGGCCGATTCGATCATAAACCGGCAACGCGCGCCCCCCAGTTTAGCGCCTGGCCCAATCCAGAAACTGCGGC
Organism: Burkholderiaceae bacterium; assembly: GCA_030123545.1. Lineage (NCBI taxonomy): Bacteria > Pseudomonadati > Pseudomonadota > Betaproteobacteria > Burkholderiales > Burkholderiaceae > Burkholderiaceae bacterium. The sequence goes on from CP126124.1 coordinate 2,905,714, forward strand.
TCGTGCCCGCGCGAGCGCAGCCAGTCGGCCAGCGCGTAGCCGGTGCTGGACGGCCAGCAACGCACGTCGGCCAGCGCGTAGAGCTTGTAGTCCGCTAGTTCGGCCGACAGCCGCACCTCGCCTTCGGCCAGCGCGTGGTAGGCGATGATCACCTGGTTCATGCGCTGGAAGTCGTAGACGCCGATCAGGTCGAGCGCGCGCGCGTCGAGGTTCGTTTCTTCCTTGATCTCGCGCGCGATGCCGGCCTCGGGCGTCTCGCCGGCCTCCATGAAACCGGTGATCAGCGCGTACATCTTGCCGGCCCAGGCGGCGTTGCGCGCGAGCAGGATGCAGTCGTGGTATTCGATCACCGCGGCCAGCACCGGCGTCGGGTTGTTCCAGTGCGTCCAGCCGCAGGCGGCGCAGCGGAGGCGCTCTTTCTCGCCGCCGTCCTCTTGCTGCGCGATCAGGCGCAGCGGCGCCGCGCAGTTCGGGCAGAAGCGGTATTCGTGGCCGGGCATCGTCCGTCGGGCTGCCGCCGGTTGCGGCAGCGCTGCTTTCAGGCCGGGAACACGCCGGTCGACAGATACCGGTCGCCGCGGTCGCAGACGACGAACACGATGGTCGCGTTCTCGACACGCTGCGCGATCTGCTGCGCGACCCAGCAGGCGCCGCCGGACGAGATGCCGGCGAAGATACCCTCCTCGCGCGCCAGGCGCCGGGCCATCTCCTCGGCTTCGTCCTGGCTCACGTAGACCAGCTCGTCGACGAAGCTCGCGTCGTAAATCTTCGGCAGATACTCCTGCGGCCACTTGCGGATGCCGGGAATGCGCGAGCCCTCGGACGGCTGCGCGCCGACCACCTTGACCGCGGCGTTCTTCTCTTTCAGGTACCGCGAGACGCCGGTGATCGTGCCGGTCGTGCCCATCGCGCTGACGAAATGGGTGATGCGGCCTTCGGTATCGGTCCAGATCTCGGGGCCGGTGGTCTCGTAATGGATGCGCGGGTTGTCGGGGTTCGCGAACTGGTCGAGCACGCGGCCCTTGCCGGCCTTCTGCATGTTCTCGGCGAGATCCCGCGAGTACTCGATGCCGGCGCTCTTGGGCGTGAGGATCAGCTCGGCGCCGAACGCCTTCATGGTCTGCGCGCGCTCGACCGACAAGTCTTCCGGCATGATCAGCACCATGCGGTAGCCGCGCACCGCCGCCGCCATTGCCAGCGCGATGCCGGTGTTGCCAGAGGTCGCCTCGATCAGCGTGTCGCCGGGCTTGATCTCGCCGCGCTCCTCGGCGCGCCGGATCATCGACAGCGCCGGCCGGTCCTTCACCGAACCGGCCGGGTTGTTGCCTTCGAGCTTGGCCAGCACCACGTTGCCGCGCGCGGTGTTTTCGGCGACGTCGAGCCGCTGCAGCGCGACCAGCGGCGTCCTGCCGATCGCGTCTTCGATCGTCATGTAGTTCATGCTTCGCACTGTGCCACAGTTGTGCGCGCGTTGCGCCGGCGCCGCTCGCGCGTGCGCCTGACGCGGACGGCTCAAGTAAAATCATCGCACGCCCGAGTGGTGGAATTGGTAGACGCAGAGGACTCAAAATCCTCCGCCGCAAGGCTTGTCGGTTCGAGTCCGACCTCGGGCACCATCTACGATCGCGCGCTAGGCGCTGGTCGCCCCCAGCGCACCCATGATCTCCTCGGCAAACAGCAGGCTCGCCAGACCGCGGCCATGCTTCTCCCGGCGCACGAGCGAGAGCACGTTCTTGCGGAAGGCCCGGTCGCGAATCTGCCGGTACGCGAGCACGCCCTGGTGGTGCTCCTCGGCGATGTCGAACTTGCTGAGGAACGCGATGCCGTCGCTGGCGGCGGCGAGGCGTTTCATGGTTTCGATCGAATTGGTCCGGAACGCGGGCTCGACGACGAGCCCTGCCTCGGCGAAGGTGTCGGCGACGATACCGTGCATCATCATCGAGCGGTCGGCGAAGATCAGCGGGTACGAGGTGCAGTGCGCCAGCGGTATCGATTCCATGTTCGTCAGCGTGTGCCCCGGTGACATCACGGCCCCGAGATTCGTGTCCATCTCCCAAAGATGTTCGAGGTGCGGCGAAGGCGGGAAGTTGAAACCGAGGCCGAGATCGGCTTCGCCGTTGACCACCGCCTTCAGGATGTCGTGGACCAGCATGACGCGGATCGAAATCTTGATCTGCGGGTGACGGCCGCAGAAGCCGGCCGCCGCCGTCGCGACGATGCCGCTCGCGAGGCCGTTGTTGGCGGCGATGATCACCTCGCCGCTCTGCAGCGTCTTGAGGTCGCGGATCTCGGCCTCGACCTGGCGATACTCCATCATGGTCCTGCGCACGTGAGCGAGCAGGATCTCGCCCGCCGGCGTCGGCCGCATGCCGCGCGGCAGGCGCTCGAACAGCGGTTCGCCAATCTCCTCTTCGAGCAGTAGCACGTGCTTGTTGATCGCGGAAGGCGCGACATGGAGCCGCTCCCCGGCCGCGCGGATCGAGCCGGAGCGCGCGACTTCGTCGATGTAGCGCAACAGACGTGAATGAAGCATGACGAGTCTCCGCCGCTGCAATTGTGCACTCGAAAAGCGAGCGGTCCGAGCGAAAAATACTGCTTTTCAGAAGCGGTCCAACGGATCACATTACGCCTGTCGCGACGCAGAGCGCTTTGGCGCACCAACAAGTTCGGCCCAAGGCCAATCCAACGAAAGCGAGATGAACTGATGTACCAAGAGATAAGCGAACGGCCCGACCAGGCATCCGGCCTGTCCGACAAGGCGGCGGCGCACTACGACCAGGTGCGGGCGATCTTCGCCATCCTGAATGGGAAAAAGGAGGCGGATCTTCTGCTGAAAAACCTGAACATCCTCGATGTCCACAGCGAATCCGTTTACCAGGGGTCGATCCTGATCTACGACAAGCGCATCGTGGCGCTGAACCCGGACGAGACGGTCATCCAGGTGCGCGAAGTGTTCGACGGCCAGGGCCTGTACGCCATTCCCGGCCTGATCGATGCGCACGTGCACTTCGAAGCGCAGCTGGCCCACCCGGTGGCCTTCGGCGAGGCCATCGTGCCCTGCGGCACGACCACCATCTTCTCGGAATGCCTGGACTTCGTCAGCGCCGCCGGCCCCGAGGCCGTCGAGGCCACCGAAGGCCTGTTCAAGGACTACCAGAACCTGCCCTACCGCGTGTTCGCTTTCGCGCCCGGTAAAAAGACCTCGGTGGCGGTGACCGACGCACTGCTGAAGATGGAGCCGGTGATCGGCCTGGGCGAGCTGGCGCACCTGACCTACAGCGTGGGCAACGATGACGACTTCCGCAAGTCGGCGCTGGGCCGGGCCAAGGGCGGCTTCATGAACACGCACTGGGGCGTGACCACGCTGTCCGACATGATGCTGAACTACATGCCGGCCATCGGCGCCTATGCGAACCACGATGTCTGGAAGGAGGACGACATCGAGAAAAGCGTGCGCTACGGCCTGCAGACGCAGATCAAGTTCGGCGTGGGCAGCCCCGAGGTCATCAAGACCATGCTGCGCGCCATCGTCAAGCGCAAGTGGCCCACCGACAACTTCCAGCTCTGCGCCGACAACATCTCGGTGGACCGCGTATTGACCAAAGGCCACATGGACTGGATCGTCTCGCTGTGCGCCGAGATGGGCATCGACCCCATCCAGGCCATCAAGATGGCCACGCTGCACACGGCGCGCGCCTTCAAGATGGACCGGCAGCTCGGCTCGCTGACGCCGGGTCGCTTCGCCGACATCGTGCTGACCGACAGCCTGTCCAAGATCAACCCGCGCTACGTGTTCAAGGACGGCGAGCTGGTCGCCCAGGACCGCCAGATGCTCAAGCGCGTCGAGATCGACTACTCCGGCATGGTCAAGCAGCCCCGCCCAGGCCTGGCCGACCTCACGCCCGCGCAGCTCGACCTGGTGCCGATGGAAGTCTCCGCCGACGGCAAAGAGGCCAAGGTCCATCTGTTCGACGTGTACGGCCGCGGCCACGAGAAGTTCTTCCAGGAAGTCTGGGTGCCCTGCGAGAACGGCCGGGTCGTGCCCGAGTACCAGGGCGTGCGGCTCAACCGCATCTCGGTGGTGCAGCGCTATGCCAACGGCAAGCGCCACGTGGTCAACGGTCTGTTCAAGGGCGTGTCCATCGAGCGCGGCGCGGTCGCCACGTTCTGGCCGGCGCCCAAGGCCTACTTCGTGGCGGTGGGCAGCGACAGCGCCGAGATGTGCCACTGCCTGCAGCAGGTCGACGCCCAGGTGGGCGGCTGCATCGTCGCCGACAATCGCGAGGTTAAGGCCGTGCTGCCGCTGGACATCTACGGCGTGATGGCCAACATGGGCCTGGCCGAGCTGCTGGCCGCCACCCGCGCCATCGACGCCGCATTGCAGGACATGGGCAATCACAACGAAGGTGAGCCGGTTGTCAACAAGCTGCTGACGCTGTTCATCTCGCTGGACCGGTTCGGGTTCATGAAATGAGATCGCGCCGCTAGAAGCCGATAAAGGCACCGGCGGGCAGACGCCCGCCGGTTCATCGCAATCAGACGACGATTCCAACATCTGACGGATAAAGAGGAGCAAGGCTTGAAACCGATCGAACAATCACGCCGCAGATTCATGACGACGGCAGGCACGGCGGCCGTTCTTGCCGCGGTGCCCTTCGTTCGCAACGCCAGGGCGCAGGGCCTGCAGAAAGTGGTGTACCAGGCTGGCTGGCTGCCGCAACCCGACAAGGGCGGGCTTTACCAGGCCCTGGCCACGGGCATCTACAAGGCGCACGGACTGGACGTGGACCTGCGTCCCGGCGGGGCGCAGATGAACGTGAACGCCCTGTTCCTCGCGGGGCGGGCCGACTTCGCCGACTCGGACAGCTTGCGCGTGCTCAACTTCGTGCGGCAAGGGCTGCCGGGCGTCGCGGTGGCCGCGTACGGGCAGAAGCACCCGGTCGCGCTGGCCTCTCATCCGAACATGGGTCTGGACACGCTGGCGGAACTCAAGGGCAAGCCCGTCATGGTCTCCGCCATCGGTCGCCAGACCTACTGGCCCTGGCTCAAGTCCAAGTTTGGCTACACGGACGATCAGATTCGGCCCGATACCGGCAGCCTGGCCCCTTTTCTGAACAACAAGGCGATGTCGATGGAATGCTTCGTGACCAGCGAGCCGTACGACATGAAGCGCGCGGGCGTGGACGCCAGCATCAAGCTGCTGGCCGACAGCGGCTATGCCAGTTACTACGGCATCACGCTCGCGCACCCCAAGATGATCGCCGAGCAACCGGACGTCGTGCAGCGCTTTGTCGATGCCTCGATCAAGGGCTGGGCGAGCTACCTCGGCGGCGACCCCAGCCCGGGCAACGCGCTGATCAAGAAGGGCAATCCGGACATGACCGATCAAAAGATCGCCTATTGCATCTCGGCGATGAAGCGCTATGGCATCGTCCAGTCGGGGGACACGGCGAAGCTCGGCCTGGGCGCGATGACCGATGCGCACTGGCGCGATTTCTACGACGCGATGGCGACGGCGGAAGTGCTGCCGCGAGGCCTAGACATCCAAAAAGGCTACACGCTGCAATTCGTCAACAAACACGTGGAAGCGAGCTGACGATGAACCCAGGCACGGCGGCGCAGCAGAGCGCCGGCAACATAGGGAACGAGGCCCTGCTCGACATCGTCAACGTGTCGAAACGGTTCTCCACCGGGACGCTGGCGCTGCAGGACGTGAATCTGGCGATCGGCCGTCATCAGTTCATTTCGCTGCTTGGATCGTCGGGCTGCGGCAAGAGCACGCTGCTGCGCATGATCGCGGGGCTCGGAAAACCGTCCGAAGGCGAGATCCGCTGGTCGGCCGGCCAGGATCGCAGCGATGCGCAGCGGCCGCAGCTGTCGTTCGTGTTCCAGGAACCCACGCTGATGCCCTGGGCGACCGCGCGGCGCAATGTCGACCTGCCGCTGCGGCTGGCCGGCGTGCCGGCGGCAGAAGCAGACGAGCGCTCACGCCGCGCGCTGGCGTCGGTCGGCCTGGCCGGCTTCGAAGACGCCTATCCGCGCGAGTTGTCGGGCGGCATGAAGATGCGCGTGTCGATCGCGCGCGGGCTGGTCACGCGCCCGAACATCCTGCTGATGGACGAGCCCTTCGCCGCGCTCGACGAAATCACCCGCATCAAGCTGAACAACGACCTGCTCGAACTGTGGCAGCGCGAGGACTTCACGGTCATTTTCGTCACCCATTCGGTGTTCGAGAGCGTCTTCCTGTCGCAGCGCATCGTCATGCTGGCGCCGCGACCCGGCCGCATCTTCGCGGACATAGCGGTCGATGAACCGTATCCGCGTTCTCTGCACTACCGGACTTCCAGAGCCTATGCCGAGCACTGCGAACACGTAGCGCACACGCTCGAACTAAGCATGACCGGGGAAAGGGAATTGCAATGAGCACCGAGCAATCCATGACGTTCGACGCGCTGCGGGATCACGAGCAGCCGGCCACGGGACCGGAACGCAGGGCCGCTGCGGCGCCCCCGGTGCGCGAGAGCCGGGTCCTCGGCCTTCCCCGCGCTCTGTGGCCGAAGATCCTGGCGCCGGTTCTGACCGGGCTGGCGCTGCTGGGGCTTTGGGAATTCAGCGTCCGGGCAGCGGGCATCCCACCCTACATACTGCCCGCGCCCTCGGGAATCGCCCACGCACTGGTCGCGAACTGGAGTTCGCTGGTCGGTTCGATGTGGATCACGCTGTCGATTTCACTCGCGGCGCTCGCCCTGGCGATCGTCGTGGGACTGGCCCTGTCCATCCTCTTCACGCAGTCGAAGTGGATGGAACTGGCCTTTTTCCCGTACGCCGTGGTCATGCAGGTGACGCCGGTCGTCGCCATCGCGCCGCTGATCATCATCTGGGCCAACAACGTGGTCGTGTCGCTGCTGGTGTGCGCATGGCTGGTCGCGTTCTTCCCGATCCTGTCGAACACGACGCTCGGGCTCAATTCCGCCGACCACAACCTCGTCAACCTGTTTCAGCTTTACCGCGCGACGCGCTGGCAAACGCTGCGCTACCTGCGCCTGCCGGCCGCCGCGCCCTACTTTCTCGGCGGCGTGCGCATCTCCGGCGGCCTGTCGCTGATCGGCGCGGTGGTGGCCGAGTTCGTCGCCGGGACCGGCGGCGTGGCGTCGGGGCTGGCGTCGCGCATCCTCGAGTCGGGCTACCAGTTGCAGATTCCGCGCATGTTTGCCGCGCTGTTCCTCGTGTCGATGTGCGGCGTCGTGATCTTCGTCTGCCTGTCGCTGGTGTCGCATCTTGCGTTGCGCAAATGGCACGACAGTGCGCTGAAACGGGAAAATTGAATGGGATACCGATGAGGCCGCGGCCGGGTCCGTTTCCGGTTGGCGCGACGGTATTGGCGCCACCCTCGACCGGATTACGTACTTAAAAGTACAAACAGTTTGAAGGAGAACGCTTCTTTACAAAAGAGACACTTTAAGTTCTCATATCGCCGGTCGCGCTGCAAGCATCGAGAGCTCAGGCAAGCCCGGCGCAAAGCCCATCAACGAGAGTGAGACAAACATGCACCTGAAGGTAAGCAACGGATCTGATCAACTGTCCAAGCGGCATGGCCGGGCATCGACCCGCCGCCTGAAAAGAAACATCCTCGCCGCAGTGATCGCCGGCGCATTGTCGGGCGGCGCGTTTGCGCAGAGCAGCGTCACGCTGTCCGGGCTGGTCGATGCCTTCGCCGGCTCGATGCAACCGGCGGGCAGCCAACGCACGACTGTCCTGGGTTCGGCCGGCATGAGCACCCCATATTGGGGCGTATCCGGCACGGAAGACCTGGGTGGCGGCATGAACGCGGAGTTCAATCTCGCCAGTTTCTTCCGCACCAACACCGGCGCAACCGGCCGCTTCAATGGCAACGAAACCATGTTCAGCCGCGACGCCTACGTGGGTCTGAAGGGCGGATTCGGCACCGTGCATCTGGGGCGCGATCTCGCTCCGAATTTCCTGCCGACAGTGCTGTTCAACGCCTTCGGCGACTCCTTCACCTTTTCGCCGATCGTCCTGCATGCCAACGTGCCGCTGTTCAACGGCACCGGCTGGCCGTCGCTGAATGCCGGCGACACCGGCTGGAGCAACCAGATCCGCTACGTGACACCCAACATCGGCGGTCTCACGGCCAGCCTGGACTACCAGATCGGCGGGGTCGCCGGTGACAACAGCCAGCACAACATCGGCGCCAACTTCCTGTACTTCAATGGTCGGTTCGGGCTGGGCGGTTTCGTGCACCAAGTGCGCGTGAACAACCCGCTGCCCGGTACGCTCGGCAATGTCGAACTCGGTTTCTCGCAGCAGAATGCGTGGATGCTTTCCGGCAAAGCCGGGTTCGGCATCGTCAACGTCTACGCCAACTACGAGCAGACCCGGAACGACAATTACAACGGCCCGGCCGGCAATGCCGACAGCAAGACCTGGAGCCTCAGTGCCGACATCGCTGCCGGCCCGGGCAAGGTGATGGTCGCCTATGCCAGCACCAAGTGGACGACCTCGCCGACGAGCAGCCTCGACGGAGCCAAGCGCGGCACCGCCTCGCTCGGCTACGACTACATCCTCTCCAAGCGGACCGATCTGTACGCGGTGTACATGAACGACAAAATCACGAATTACAACACCGGCAATTCGTTCGGCGTCGGCATGCGTCATCGCTTCTGATCCGCGCGCCAGCGCAATGCAGGAACGGCGCCCCAGGGCGCCGTTTTTTTTTTTGCGCACCAACCTAGCCCTGCCGATTGCGCGACGCGGCCAACGCGAGCAAACTTCCAGCCAACCAAGGCCGGATTTGTCTGCGTATTCAGGAGCCTGCGATGCGCTCACTCGCCGTCACCGGACGCCAATACCTCCAGCGCACGACCGACGTGGAAAGCTGGGGGCCGTTCCGCTATCGGTTCCTCGCCGAAGGCGATTCGTGGATGGATCGCAGTTCGCCGCTCATCGCGGCGCTGCCGGACTTTCTCGCGCAGGAGATGAACCGCCGCGGCGAGGCGGTGCTGATCATCAACATCGCGGCGGCTGGCGACACGCTGCGGCGCATCGCCAGCGTGCTGCAAGGCGAGTTCGGGTTCTGGCTCGGGCAGTTCCGGTACGACGCGATCCTGCTCAGCGTCGGCGGCAATGACTTCATCGACGCGGCGCTGGACCCCGACCCGGGCCAGGGCATCCTGCGCGACATGCCCGGCCTGCCGCCGCCGGCCGACGGCAGTGCCTGCGTCGCGCCGCAGGCGCTGGCGACGCTGGTCGACGGCTATCTGAATCCGAACTTCACCGTGCTCTACGATGCGGTCCGAAGCGGCGCGCTGAACGCGGCGACGCCGCTGTTCCTGAACTGCTACGACACACCGACGGCGCGCGACGCGCCGGCCGCGCCGAACGTCGGCCCCTGGCTCTTCACCGCCTACAACAAGAACGGTATCGCCCCCGAGCTGTGGCCGCAACTCACCGCAGCGCTGTTCGACGACATCGAACAAACGATAGCCGGCTGGACCACGGGGCGCGACGCCATCTTCGCGGTGCCGACCCGCGGCGTGCTCACGCCGGCGGCACCGGGCACCACCGACGGCAGCGGCGACTGGGCCAACGAGATCCACCCGAACCGCAGCGGCTGGCGCAAGCTCGCTGCCGCATGGGCCGCGGACCTGCTGTCGCGGCTGGGCTGACGAGCGCTACGGCGCCGCGCGGGGTCGGCCGGCACCCCGCGATATTCCGGGAACGGCTCAGCCGTTTGTCGACGCGAGCTTGCGCATCGTGATCGCGTGGAACGGGCAGATCACCGCGCAGTCGCTGCAGCCGGTGCAATGGCCCGGGTCGTCCAGCGTCGCGCGTTTGCGCCAATGCTCGACTGCGAGGCTCAGCACATGCGGCTCGCAGACCGCGACGCAACGCCCACAGCCGGTGCAGCGCGAGGGATCGACGTCGGGCCGCCAGCCAGGCCGCGGCGGCCGGGAGGCCCGGTGAAACGGGGCTGTACCCTCGTCTAGGTTCGGATCGCTCATCGCCGGCAGACGGTTTGATTGCGCCAAATAGCCTGCAGATTGCCTGCGAGCGCATCCACCGCGCCATGGAAATAGGACCGTACGCTATTCATTTAATAGCATACTTTCCAGTAAATACAGGGGCTATGAAGTGGTGGGTTCTGAGAGGCTCGAACTCTCGACCTACGGATTAAGAGTCCGCTGCTCTACCAACTGAGCTAAGAACCCACGTTCGAAATCGGTGTTGTGGTGGAGAGGAGGAGGATCGAACTCCCGACCTCCGCATTGCGAACGCGGCGCTCTCCCAGCTGAGCTACCCCCCCACAACGGATGGCGTCCGGCGGCCTCGCGGCGCAACCAATTGCCGGGTTGCAATTATAGGGGCTTTCCGGGCCGGCGAGGCGCCGCTGGATCCCGCCATCGCTGCGACCGGGGCTTGCCGGCGCGCCCGGCCGTGAAACCGCTGGGTGTCGTATCGTCAGAACCGCGGCCAGACCGGCCGACATGGTGCAACCCCGGCTGGATGTTACTGCATCGTCGACAGAAGGAAACCAGCATGCCCCGTAACACCCCCTTGGCCAATACCGCTCCGATCCTGCTCAGCGTGCTGCGCATCGTCGCGGCGTTTCTTTTCATGCAGCACGGTGCACACAAGCTGTTTGGCGTCCCCGGCGGCGCCTTCCATCTCATTGCGCCGCGGCAGTTGCCGACCCTGGTGCCCGGACTGGCCGGTGTCATTGAATTCGGCGGCGGCCTGCTGTTGTTGCTCGGCCTGTTTTCCCGCCCGGTCGCGTTCGTGCTGTCCGGCGAAATGGCATTTGCCTATTTCATCGCGCATTTCCCGCGCAGCCACGTATTTCCCCTCCTCAACGGCGGCGGTCTCGCGGTTCTGTTCTGCTTCGTGTTCCTCTATCTGTCGGCCGCCGGGCCCGGGCCCGTGAGCCTCGATCGCGCGTTGCGGCGCGCTTAGTCCGCCGTCGCGCGCTACATCAGCAGGTGCTCGCTGGCGTTGTCGCCGCCGAGGATCACGTAGTTGACCTTGCGAATGTCCATCAGCTTCGTGCCGCCGGCGTAGCTGATCGAGCTTTGCACGTCTTCCTGCATCTCGCGCAGCGTATCGCTAAGCCGGCCCTTCATCGGTTCGAGGATGCGCTTGCCCTCGACATGCCGGTACTCGCCCTTGTTGAAGTCGCTGGCCGAGCCGTAGTACTCCTTGTAGAGCTTGCCGCCCTCCTCCACCGTTTGTCCGGGCGATTCCTCGTGGCCGGCCAGCATCGAGCCGACCATCACCATGGTCGCGCCGAAGCGGATCGACTTGGCGATGTCGCCATGTTCGCGAATACCGCCGTCGGCGATGATCGGCTTGGTCGCCACGCGCGCGCACCACTTCAGCGCCGACAACTGCCAGCCCCCGGTGCCGAAGCCGGTCTTGAGCTTGGTGATGCAGACCTTGCCCGGGCCGATGCCGACCTTGGTCGCGTCCGCGCCCCAGTTCTCCAGGTCGATCACCGCCTCGGGCGTGCCGACGTTGCCGGCGATCACGAACGCGCCCGGCAGCCTGGCCTTCAGATGGCCGATCATGTTCTTCACGCTGTCGGCGTGGCCGTGCGCGATGTCGATCGTGACGTAGTCGGGCGCGAGCCCGGCACCCGCCAGCCGTTCGACCGTGTCGTAGTCGGCCTGCTTCACGCCGAGAGATATCGAAGCGAACACGCCGCGGGCCTTCATGTCGGCGACGAATTTCACGTTGTCCAGGTCGAACCGGTGCATCACGTAGAAGTAATCGTGCTGCGCGAGCCAGGTACAGATGCCCTCGTCGACCACGGTCCGCATGTTCGCCGGCACCACCGGGATGCGAAACGACCGCCCGCCCAGTTCCACCGAGGTGTCGCACTGCGAGCGGCTGTCCACGCGGCACTTGCGCGGCAGCAGCAGGATGTTGTCGTAGTCGAAGATTTCCATGGCAGCCAGGCTCCAAAAGGTTCGAGGGAGAGATCGGGCGAGGGGTTCGAACTTGGGACCGGCACGGGTGCCAGCCAGCTCCGGCGCGGCGTTGCGGCCACAAAAAACCGGGTCCCAGCAAAGCGTGGGCCCGGTGCTTGATTCTACCCCTGCTCCACCGTTCCTAGTTCCCGGCGTCGCAATGAGACGCCGCAGCGGCCAGGACATGGCCGCGCGCGTCCTGCACCCAGCCGATCGCCTGCAGCCGCGCCGGATCGCTGCCGTCGGGCATCTGCATCGGGCGCAGTTCCCGATACTGCCAGCGCCCACGGCGCGCCACCCGGTTTTCCGACCCCAACGAGGTCTCGAAGCTGTTGCGGACCAGGTTGCGCGCGACAGGTGAGCCGGCAGTGCCGGCCGGCAACTGCTCGACGACGAGCAGCCAGACGCGCAACGGCGCGGTGCCGGATTTCGGAGCCTGCACCCGGCCGACCTTGATCGACGCGCCGACATAGCCGTTGAACATCGGCCCGCGCGCCACGCGCAGCGACAGCGCCGGCGCCGCGCGCGACCCGACCCGGCTCGGCACGCTGGTGCTGCGCTGCGGCGCAGCGCGGCCCAGCTGCTGGAGCCGCAGCGCCGCGTCCAGGTTTTGCGCGGCCGACAGCGGCGCGTCGTCGCCCTGCGCGCCGGGAACGATCCAGTCGATCGCGAGCTGGCCGCGTCCGGCCGGCGGCGTCGCGGAATCCTGCCAGCAGTCGGCGCAGTCGGCATTGACGAAGCGCTCCAGCAGCGCCGCGGGCGCCGGTTGGCCGTCGCTGTCGCAAGAGGCCTGCAACAGGCCCTGCGCCGACGCCATCGAAGCGGCGCAGCACAGGATGGCGGCGATGCAAAGGGTCTTCATCGGGTTCGCCTTTCTACAATCCCCGTATGGTGTCAGAAACGGTGTCTGTAGGTCGTGGCGGCGCGGCCGATTCCCCGCTGCTTGCGCAGCTCAACCCGGAGCAGCGCGCGGCGGTGACTTTGCCGGCCGAGCACGCGCTGATCCTGGCCGGCGCCGGATCCGGCAAGACGCGGGTGCTGACCACCCGCATCGCCTGGCTGCTGCAGACGGGTCAGGTGTCGCCGGGCGGCTTGCTCGCGGTGACCTTCACCAACAAGGCGGCGCGCGAGATGATGGCGCGGCTGTCGGCGCTGCTACCGGTGAACGTGCGCGGCATGTGGATCGGCACGTTCCACGGCCTGTGCAACCGCTTCCTGCGCGCGCACCACCGGGTCGCGAACCTGCCTTCGACGTTCCAGATCCTGGACACGCAGGACCAGTTATCGGCGATCAAGCGGCTGATGAAGCAGTTCAACGTCGACGACGAGCGGCATCCGGCGAAGGAGCTCGCCTGGTTCATCGCCGGCTGCAAGGAGGACGGGCTGCGCCCAGGCGCAGTCGAGGCGCGCGACGAGCTGACGCGCCGCCGCGTCGAGCTGTACCAGCTGTACGAAGAGCAGTGCCAGCGCGAAGGCGTGGTCGATTTCGGCGAGCTGATGCTGCGCAGCTACGAACTGCTGCGGGACAACGACGCGCTGCGCGAGCATTACCGCAGGCGTTTTCGCCACGTGCTGGTCGATGAGTTCCAGGATACGAACCGGCTGCAGTACGCGTGGCTGAAGATGTTCGTGCCGCTGCCCGGCGAGGCGGTGTCTGCGCCCGGTGGCGCGCTGTTCGCGGTCGGCGACGACGACCAGAGCATCTATGCGTTCCGCGGCGCACGCGTCGGCAATATGGCCGACTTCGTGCGCGAGTACCGCGTTGCGCACCAGATCAAGCTCGAGCAGAACTACCGAAGCTTCGGCAACATCCTCGACGCGGCGAACGAGCTGATCGCGCACAACCGGCAGCGCCTGGGCAAGAACCTGCGCACGACCCAGGGCGCCGGCGAGCCGGTGCGCGTGTTCGAGGCGGTCAGCGACTTCGCCGAGGCACAGTGGTTGGTCGACGAACTGCGCCAGTTGCTGCGCGACCAGGGCACGCTGCCCGCGCTCGCGCGCCGCGAGATCGCGGTGCTGTACCGCAGCAACGCGCAGAGCCGGGTGCTCGAGACGGCCCTGTTCAACGCCGGCGTGCCGTGCCGGGTCTATGGCGGGCTGCGCTTCTTCGAGCGCGCCGAGATCAAGCATGCGCTGGCCTATCTGCGGCTGCTGGAGAACCCGCGCGACGACACCAGCTTTCTGCGCGTGGTCAACTTCCCCGCACGCGGCATCGGTGCGCGCAGCCTGGAGCAGTTGCAGGACGCGGCGCACTCAGCAAACGGCGGACAAGGCATTTCGCTGCACGACGCGGCGGACAGCGTGTCGGGCAAGGCCGGCGCGAACCTGCGCGCGTTCATCGCGAGCATCGACGTGCTGCGCGAGCAGACGCAAGGCAAGACGCTGCGCGAGATCATCGAACTGGTGCTGGACGCGAGCGGCCTGATCGAGCACTACCGCAGCGAGCGCGAGGGCGCGGACCGGATCGAGAACCTGGAGGAGCTGGTGAACGCCGCCGAGAGCTTCGTCACGCAGGAAGGCTTCGGTCGCGACGCGGTCGCGCTGCCGCTGGACGAGCAGGGCCGGCCGCTCACGCAGTTGCCTGCGAGCCAGGAATTGGACCCGGGCGCCTCTGCGTCCATGTCTGCCCCCGTGCCCGCCGATCAGGCGGTCCCGTCTTCCTCCCCCCCGGGGGAAGGGATGGGAAGGCGGGGCGCCAAGCTCAGCCCGGGGGCTGAGGTTTCGCCCGATGGCGAAACCGTAAGCCCGCTGGCCGCCTTCCTCACCCACGCGGCGCTGGAGTCCGGCGACAACCAGGCGCAGGCCGGGCAGGACGCGGTGCAACTGATGACCGTGCATTCGGCCAAAGGCCTGGAGTTCGACGCGGTGTTCATCAGCGGGCTCGAGGAAGGCCTGTTCCCGCACGAAAACTCGCTGAGCGACCACCAAGGGCTCGAGGAAGAACGCCGGCTGATGTACGTCGCGATCACCCGCGCGCGAAAGCGCCTGTACCTGAGCTTCGCGCAGACCAGGCTGCTGCACGGCCAGACCCGCTACAACGTCAGAAGCCGCTTCTTCGACGAGCTGCCCGAGGCGACGCTGAAATGGCTGACGCCGAAGCAGCCCGGCTTCGGGACCGGATTTGCTACTAATAATATAGCGAATACTCAATATTCTGCCTCGGCGTCCAGCCGATTTGATCGAAATTTCGAGCGGACCGGCGCGATCGCCGGGGCTGCGGGAACTGCAAGCGCCGCATCGACGCATGGCTTGCGCCCCGGCATGCAGGTGTTCCACACCAAGTTCGGCGAAGGCACGGTGATCACGCTCGAAGGCCAGGGCGACGACGCGCGCGCGCAGGTGAAATTCCCGCGCCACGGCGTCAAGTGGCTGGCGCTGTCGGTCGCGAAGCTGGTGCCGGTGTAGCGCGCCGCGAACCCTCAGGCCGGCGCGCCTTCCGGCTCGCCGTCCGACGGGACAAAGCTGTCGCGGAACGTGAAATAGATCGACGTGAAGAACATCGCGGCCATCACCAGCGCCACCGGCATCAGCAGCGCCGACAGCAGCGCCGCGCCGCCGAGCAGCCCCGCCAGCAGCGCGAACGCAACGCCGACCGTCATCATCACCGCGGCCCAGATCAGGCCGTAGACCGTGAACGCCCAGAAGTTGCGCAGACAGGCGACGATGCTGAAGAACAGGCTCTTCACCGGCGGCACGCCATACCAGTGCACCAGCGCCGGCGCATGCCAGAACAGCAGCGACAGCGGCAGGTACAGCGCCATCGCCACCCACATCGCGACCTGGAAGCTCTGGCTCAGGATCACGTCGCTCGAGGTCTTCTCGCCGAGCAGGTACAGCCGCGCGAACTGTCCGCCGTCGAACAGCGTGGACACGCCCATGACCAGAAAGAACCCGACCGCATAGAGCACGCCCAGCACCACCATGGCCCGCAGCCGCTGGCGGTCGGCGCGGAACGCGGTGATCAGGATCGTCGGCATCGGAAAGCGTCCGCTGCTGGCCTCGCGGGTCGCGGCCATCAGCCCGAGCGTCGCTGCCGGCAACAGGCCCAGCGCCAGCGCGCCGCCGACGAACGGGATCAGCGTCGCGACCGACATCACCGCCATGTACATGAAGAACAGGCCGGCCAGCGCCAGCGGCTGGCGAAAAAAAGTACGAACGCCGAGCCGGAACCACACGAAGCCGGCGCGCGCGGGGACGATGTTGAGTTTCATGAAACGGATTGGCCGCCGCGCGATGCGCGAGCAAACCGACGGAATCGATCGGACGGTGGCAAAACTGCGGGCCCCACAGGCCCGCGCTCTTCAGAGTGTGACAGGATGACGCACCCTCTGCCGCAACACCCGTTCGAAGTGCGACGGATCGTGGGCCTTCAGCATCGCCGCTTCGCGCGGCAGGTGCAGATCCCACAGCCTCGAGATCCAGAAGCGCAGCGCGCCCGCGCGCAGCATCGCGGCCAGCAGGCGGCGCTCGGCGGCGGCAAGCGGGCGCACCACGGCGTAGGCGGCCAGCAGGCTTTGCGCGCGCGCCGCGTCGTGCGCGCCGGTCTCCAGATCGATGCACCAGTCGTTCAGGCACACGGCCAGGTCGAACAGCCAGCTGTCGACGCCGGCAAAATAGAAGTCGAACACGCCGGTGATTTCGCCATGCTCGAACAGCACGTTGTCGCGAAACAGGTCCGCATGCACCGGGCCACGCGGCAGCGCGGCGTACGCGCTGCCGGCGGCGACGTGGTTCTGGTACGCGAGCTCGCTTTGCAGCAGCGCCGCCTGCTCGGCACCCAGGTGCGGCCGCACGATCGGCGCGGTCTGGTTCCACCAGGCCAGGCCGCGCAGGTTCGGCTGCGTGAGCGGAAAATCGCGTGCGGCCAGGTGCATGCGCGCGAGCAGCGTGCCGACCGCCGCGCAGTGCGCCTCGGTCGGCGCGAGCGCGCTGCGCCCGGGCAGCCGGTTCACGACCACCGCGGGCTTGCCCTGCACCTGGTGCAGCAACGCGCCGCCGGCGTCCACGGCCGGGTCCGGCACCGGCAGGCCATGCCGGGCCAGATGTTTCATCAGCCGCAGGTAGAACGGCAGTTGCAGGGTCGTCAGCCGCTCGAACAGCGTCAGCACGTATTCGACCGATGTGCCGCCCTGCGTGGCTGTGGCGAAATAGTTGGTGTTCTCGATGCCGCTTTCGACGCCGTGCAGCGCGGCGAGCTCTCCTAACCCAAGCCGGCGCAGCAGATCACGCGCCTCGTCGAACGGGACTTCGGTGTAGACGGCCATGCGGCGGGCGGCGCTCTCAGTACGTCAGAATCTTCCAGCTCGGCTGGCCAGCGGTCGGATCGCGGTCGCTGCCGGTCGGCTGCGTGCCGCCGATGCCGTTCGCCGGCCGCACTTCATACGGTGGCACGTCGGTCTTGGGCTGCACCTTGATGCTCAGCGTCTGGCCGCCGTAGCGCAGTTCGTCGATCGTGCTGCCCGCATCCTCGTGATGGATGCGCTCGATGCGCTGGTTCGGCCCGAGTTTGGGCCCCGGCGCGTTTGGGTTCGGCGCACCGGCCGGCGCCTGCCCGAAGGCGGCGCCGCAGCAGGAGAGCTGCAACAGGAAAAGAATGCGCCGGAACATGGTTTCATTGTAGTTTGCACAGACCGATGCCGCCCGATGCAGCCCGGTCCCCGCGTGCACAATCCGGCCTCATGAGCCCCCGCCCGGCCGCTCCCGGCGAGCGAAGCGCAGCCTTCGGCAGTGCGGGGGCTCGCACCGCAGTGCGGAGCACGGAGGTTACCAATGAACAACCAAGAGAACGCCGCGGCCAGCCCGCAAAAGACCCTGGTGCTGGTGGACGGTTCCAGCTACCTGTACCGCGCCTACCACGCGATGCCCGATCTGCGCGCCGTGCCGGACGATCCGACCAGCCCGGCGACCGGCGCGATTCGCGGCATGGTCAACATGATGGAGAAACTGCGCCGCGATGTGCCGGCCGCGTTCGGCGCCTGCGTGTTCGACGCGAAGGGCCCGACGTTCCGCGACGCGATCTACCCCGAGTACAAGCAGAACCGCTCGGCCATGCCGGATGATCTGCGCGCGCAGATCGATCCGATCCACGAGGTAGTGCGCCTGCTCGGCTGGCCGGTGCTGGTGGTGCCCGGCATCGAGGCCGACGATGTGATCGGCACGCTCGCCGCCGCCGGCGCGGCCGAGGGCATGCAGGTGGTGATCTCCAGCGGCGACAAGGATCTGGCCCAGCTGGTGACGGACCGCATCACGATCATCGACACGATGAGCAACAAGCGGCGCGACGAAGCCGGCGTGCAGGCCGAGTTCGGCGTGCCGCCGCGGCTGATGCTCGACTACCAGTCGCTGGTCGGCGACGCGGTCGACAACGTGCCGGGGGTCGAGAAGGTCGGCCCGAAGACCGCCGCGAAATGGCTGGCCGAATACGGCTCGCTGGACGGCGTGATCGCGAACGCGAACGCGATCAAGGGCGCCGTCGGCGACAACCTGCGGCGCGCGCTGGACTGGTTGCCGACAGCCAGAAAGCTGCTCACGATACGCACCGACTGCGACCTCGCAGGCCATGCCGACGGTCTGTCTGCTATTGATTCGATAGCAATGAGTGATCCAGACACAACGGCTCTGGCCACTTTTTATGAAAAATTCGGGTTCAAGACCCTGGTGCGCGCGCTCGCGGGCAATTCCGAAGCGGCAGGCCGCGCCAAAACCACGAGTCGCGCGCCTGCGCAGAGCGCGGGAGTTGCAACAGATGCGGCTCGGGACGCCGACCCCGCGATCCTGCCCGACACCCCCGCGCCAACTCACGCAATCGCCACCGAATACGTGACCATCCTCGACTGGGCCACGTTCGACGACTGGCTCGCGCAGATCGAAGCTGCGGAACTGGTCGCGATCGACACCGAAACCACGTCGCTCGACGAGATGCGCGCCGAACTGGTCGGCATCTCGTTTTCGGTGACGCCGGGCCGCGCGGCCTACCTGCCGCTGCGCCACGACGGGCCCGACGCGCCGGAACAACTGCGGTTCGACGCGGTGCTGGCGCGACTCAAGCCCTGGCTGGAGAACCCCGCGAAAAAGAAGCTCGGCCAGCACATCAAGTACGACCGCCATGTGTTCGCGAACCACGGCATCGAGGAGCAGGGCTACGCGCACGACACGATGCTGCAGAGCTACGTGCTCGAAGTGCACAAGCCGCACGGCCTGGCGAGTCTGGCCGAGCGCCATCTGGGGCGCAGCGGCATCGCGTACGAGGACCTGTGCGGCAAGGGCGCGCACCAGATTCCGTTCGCGCAGGTCGAGGTCGCGCGCGCCACCGAATATTCCTGCGAAGACTCGGACCAGACGCTGGACGTGCACCGGGTGCTGTGGCCGCGGCTGCAGGTGAACGACCCGCTACGCTTCATCTACGAACTCGAGATCGCGTGCAGCGAAGTGCTGTACCGCATCGAGCGCAATGGCGTGCTGATCGACGGCGCGGAGCTTTCGCGCCAGAGCATGGAGCTGGGCACGCGCATCCACGCGCTCGAAGCCGAGGCGCATGCGCTCGCCGGCCAGCCGTTCAATCTCGGCAGCCCGAAGCAGATCGGCGAAATCTTCTTCACGAAGCTCGGCCTGCCGGTGTTGAAGAAGACCGCGACCGGCGCGCCGAGCACCGACGAGGAGGTGCTGGAAAAGCTGGCCGAGGACTATCCGCTGCCCGCGAAGATCCTCGAGCACCGCGGGCTGTCCAAGCTCAAGGGCACCTACACCGACAAGCTGGCGCAGATGGCGCTGCCGCGCACCGGCCGCGTGCACACGCACTATGCGCAGGCGGTCGCGGTGACCGGTCGCCTGGCCAGCAACGACCCGAACCTGCAGAACATCCCAGTGCGCACGAGCGAGGGCCGGCGCATCCGCGAGGCGTTCGTCGCGCCGCCCGGCAGCCTGATCGCGAGCGCCGACTACAGCCAGATCGAGCTGCGCATCATGGCCCACATCAGCGGCGACGAGTCGCTGCTGCGCGCGTTCCACGAAGGCCAGGACGTGCACCGCGCGACCGCGGCCGAGGTGTTCGGCGTGGCGCCGGACCAAGTCTCTAGCGAGCAGCGCCGCTACGCGAAGGTGATCAACTTCGGGCTGATCTACGGCATGAGCAGTTACGGGCTCGCGCGCAACCTGGGTATCGACAACACCGCGGCGAAGAACTACATCACGCGCTACTTCGAGCGCTACCCTGGGGTGCGCCGCTACATGGACGAAACGCGCCAGAGCGCGAAGGCGAAAGGCTACGTCGAGACGGTGTTCGGCCGGCGCCTGTACCTGCCGGAGATCAATTCACCGAACGGCCCGCGCCGCAGCGCCGCCGAGCGCGCGGCGATCAACGCGCCGATGCAGGGCACCGCGGCGGACCTGATCAAGCTTTCGATGGTCAAGGTGCAGCAGGTGCTCGACGAGCAAAAGCGGGCGACGAAGATGATCATGCAGGTGCACGACGAACTGGTGTTCGAGGTGCCCGAGGCCGAGGTCGAATGGGTGCGCGCGGAAATACCGCGACTGATGGCCGGCGTCGCCGAGCTGCGCGTGCCGCTGCGCGCCGACATCGGCGTCGGGCCGAACTGGGAACAGGCGCACTGACGCGCCGCTACGGATCTCGCCGCAAGCGCACGCGATAGCCCACCGGCAACAGGTTCACTCCAGTGCGCTGCTGAATCGCGCCCCAGATGCCACGCGGCAGGAACAACGCGAACGCCAGCGAGGCGGCGCCCAGCGTGATGAGGTACCACACGCCGGTCGAACCGAGAAAGGTTTCCATCAGGAAAAAGATGATGGCGCCGACGATCGCGCCTTCGAACGTGCCGATGCCGCCCACCAGCACCATGAAGATCATGTACGCGGACCAGTCCACCGAAAAGAACGAACGGGGCTGGAACGTGATGGTGTCGGCGACCCAGAGCGTGCCCGCGACCGCTGCGCCGAATGCCGCCAGCACGAACAGGATCCGCTTGGTGGCCATCACCTCGACGCCCACCGCACCCGCGGCATCCTCGTCGTCGCGGATGGCCTGGATCGACGCGCCGACCCGGCTGCGCAACAACATGAACATCGCCACCAGGAACACGGTCATGGCGCCGAATGCCGCCCAATAGGTCAGCGCCCCGCGCAGCGGCGCCGGGTAGGCAATGATTTGCACCAGCGAAGTCCCGGTTTCGCCGTTCACGATGGGGTCGAGCGTGACCAGCAACAAGGCCAGTTCGGCCACCACCCACGTGGCGATCGCGAACTGCCCTTCCTTCAAGCGCAACATGAACGTCGAAATCGGTACCGACAATACCCCGACCCCGATGGCGCCGACGAGCAACGCAAGATAAGGAGGTAGGCCAAAACCCGCCAGCCTGACGGCTGCGTACGCACCCAACCCGAAAAAGCCCTGCTGGCCAACCGATACCAGACCGCCATAACCGGCCAGCGCGTTCCACACGACCGCGAGAATCACGTAGACGAAGAACCGCGTCAGTGCGTGAATCGGGCCCGCGCCCAGGAACAGCGGGCCAAACGCCAGCACGATCAACGCAAGCACGATCAGCGAGACCGCGGCCACCGCGGTTGCGGTCCATCGTTCGATGCGCGGGGCCACCGCATCGGCCGCGACATTCGTCATGGCATCCATTGCGCAAACCTCGTGCGCAGGCGCCCCAAGGACGTCTTCGGCAGCAGAACCCGGACGATGACCACGGCAAGGAACACCGCGTGGCCCGCAATCAGGAAATACTCCGGATTCACGAGTGCGCCCAGCGACTGCACCACGCCGAGCACGATACCACCGACCAGCGTGCCCCACAGCGAATCAGGGCCGCCGATCACGGTCGCCTCGAACGCGAAGATCAACACCGCCATGCCGGAGTACGGCGTGATGGACCCGCGCATGGCCAGGAACATGCCGGCGATGCCGACCGTCGCCAGTGCAATCGCCGCGGCGATGGCATTGACCTTGCGCGCACTGATGCCGACCAGACCCACTGTCGCCGGGTCGGCCGCGGTCGCGCGGATGGCGCGCCCAAGCGGGGTCCTGGCGAGAAACAGGCTCAGGCCGCCGAGCAGCGCCACGGCCACCCCAAAAATGAGGACCGCGAGCTTGCCGATGTAGAGACCGCCGCCGAGGGACCAGCTGTCATACGACAGCGAGCCAATGTACGGTGTCAGCGAGCGCGGGTCGGCACCGAACTCGCGGAACAGCAGATTGTTGATGAGCACGGCGAGCCCGAACGTGGCCAACAGCGGCACCAGCAGGCCATGGCGCGTACTGCGTTCCAGCACGCCCCGCTGTAGACCCCAACCGACCAATGCCATGCCGGGCACGACGCCGATCAGGGTGACGAATGGATCGACGCCCCAACTGTCGGCCAGCACCCAGAACACAAACCCTGCCAACACCGCCAGTGCGCCGTGGGCAAGGTTGATCACGCGCATCACCTGATACATGAACGCCAATCCGCACGCGATCAACGCGTAGTGGCCACCAAGCAGCGTGCCCTGGATCAACGCATTCAATACGTTCATGGCGCGGCCACTCTCCATTGCGCATGGCGCGGCCCGAAATACGCATTCATGATCTGCTGGCGCGTGAAGTCGCCCACAGCACCTTGCGCGACGATCCGGCCTTCGAACACGCAGATGACGCGCGTCGCCACCGACAGCGCCCGGTTCAGGTCCTGCTCGACCAGCAGAATCGCGGTATCGGTATTCACGAGTTGCCGGATGGACGCGTACACCCGCTCCACCGCCGCGGGCGACAGGCCGAGGGAAACCTCATCAAGCAGCAGCACGTCGGGATTGGTGATGAGCGCCCGTGCGATCGCTGCAGCCTGCTGCTCGCCGCCCGAGAGCGTGCCGCTTTTCTGCTTGAGGTGCGGCGTGAGATTTGGAAAGACCGAAAGAACCGATCGCTCGTCCCACTTGCCCTTGCGCCCCGCCGCCCTGGAAAGCGCGAGATTCTCCGCCACGCTCAGATCGGCGAACAGGCGCCGGCCTTCGGGCACCAGCGCAATGCCCTGGCGGACCCGCTGGTAGTCCGGCACGGACGTCACGTCGTTGGCCGCAAGGAGCACCCTACCTGCCGCCGGCGGGTGCGCGCCGGCGATCGCGCGGAACAATGTGGTCTTGCCCGCACCATTGGCGCCGATGAACGCGACGATCTCGCCCGGATCCACGTCAAAACTGACGTCGCGGACCGCCTGGAACAACCCGTAACGCACATCGAGCGCCTCGACCTGCAGCAGGCTCATTGTGCGCTGCCCCCGAGGTAGGCCGCGACCACGGTGGGGTCGGACATCACCTGCTCAGGCGTGCCGTTGGCGATGATCTTGCCCTGGTGCAGGCAGACGAACCGGCCAGCCGCTTGCCGGAGCAGTGGCACGATGTGCTCGATCCAGATGATCGCGATCCCCTGCTCTTTGAGGGAGCGGATCATGGCCAGCAATTCCATCGACTCGCCTTCGCTCAATCCCCCGCCAATCTCGTCCAGCAGCAGAACCTTCGGATCGGTGGCCAGCGCACGCGACAGCTCCAGCCGCTTGCGATCGAGGAGCCCCAGCGTCGCCGCGCGCCGGTTGGCCTTGCCCAGCATGTCGGTACGGATGAGCGCCGCGGTCGCATGCCGATAGGCGTCGGCTCGACCCGCGTGATGGGTATTCACGGCCGCAACGAACACGTTCTCGAATACGGTCATGTCGATGAACGGGCGCGGGATCTGGTGCGTCCGGACCAAGCCCCGGCGGCAGCGTCGCGCAGTCGACAAGTGCGTAACGTCATGTCCGGCAAAAGTCACTGCGCCCGCCAGCGGGCGCAGTGCACCGACCAGCACGCTGAACAGCGTGGTCTTGCCGGCCCCGTTGGGGCCGATGATGCCCACCAGTTCGTCGCTGCGCACCTCGAGGCTGACACCCTGCAGCACCTGCAACGCGCCGAAGCTCATTTCGACGTTGCTGGCCGACAGCAGCGTCGGCGCCTGCTTGTCCGCCGCGCCGGTTGCCGTCACCTGCGGGTCCGCCATCGTCATGCGTGACAGGGCTGGCGCTTATGCTGGACGGACTGGCCTTACGCCGCCCTCACACGCGATAGGGAACCGGCTTGCGTTGCACCGGGACATTCCGGTCCTCGGTGTTGTCGACGGTCACCCAATCCAACGGGAACTTGGACCCCGGCGGGGTCTTCACCCACTGCGCCCCGATCATCGGCGTGGTGGCGGTGTTCGGGTAGGGACCCGCCTTGAAATTGACCCGGCCCAAGGTGGTGATCATGTCGAGTGTCGGGATCACGTCGCGAATGGCACTGTGACTGGTCGGATCCTTCGCGCCCTTGAGAGCTGCGACGCCCACCTCGAACAATGCCAGCGTCGCGCCTTGCTGCTCGGCCCAGATGTGGCCCGTGGCCTTTTCATAGCCGTCGGCCAGTTCCTGTGAGGTTCCACCCGTCAATGGCGACTTGTAAGGAAACACGGGCGCCCAAAACGTCTCGGCACAGACGTTGTGTCCCAGTTCGCCGAGCGCCAGGACTTGGTTGTAAAAACTGCCTGACTTCGTGAACTGCGCGATGACCAGTTTGTCCAGGAAGTGCAGTTGCGCAGCCTGCCGCCAGAACGCCTGGATATCGGGCGGGAGCCCCACCTCGTTGAAGATCTGGCAGTTTTCACGATTGAACAGCGCGATCTGCGATGAAAAGTCCGTCGTGCCATCCTGGTAGGGACCCGGGTCGATGACCTTGTATCCGTTTTTTTCCAGCACCGGCGCCAGATGCTCCCGGAATGCCGATCCGTCGGCATCGTTGGGATACATCACCGCCACCTTCTTGTTGGTCTTGAGCAGCGGCCACTGTGCAAGATAGCCATTCACGAATTGCGCAATGCCGAAGCTGAAATCGAAACTCCACTTGAATGGCGAGGGTTGCCCGGGCTTGGCGCCTCGGCCAAAGTAAAACGACTCCAGCGGGCAATCGGTACCGATGCTCGGCACTCCGGCGGCTTCGCATGCATCCGACACCGGATTGACCGTTTCCGGTGTCGACGTCGTGAGCATCAGGTGGATGTGGTCTTGGGTGATGAGCTCGTTCGCGAGCTGGCTCGCCCGCGAAGGGTTGGACTGGCCGTCTCGGTCGAGGATGGTCACCCGGTAGGTTTCGCCGCCGATGCTCAGGCCCTTGGCCAGGGCCTTGCGTATCAATGGCAGCATGTACGGGTCGCTGGCATTGAATGCCCCGAGCGCGCCGGAGCGTGGGCTGATGAACCCGATCCGGATTTCCTTGTCGGGCTCCGCCGCGAAAACGCTCGGGCTACTGCCCAGCATCAACGCAGCTCCCGCGACCGTGCCGCCGATAAGAACTTTGCGACGCGTCGGCGACGCCGATGCGTTGTCCATACTGTTGACTTCTCGCTCTTCTTTCATGATGGTCTCCGCACAGTTGACTTAGCAATGTCCCAACGTCCGCTGACGGATCACTGGCAAATTGATGATTCGCCAGAGCTTCCCGCCCGCTGAGGCTGGTCTCGGTTGGAACGTCCCGGGCCAGACTTGTCGCCTGCGTCGATGCCGACCCGCATGAAATGGGGATGCACCAACGCAAGTTCGTATTGACGCAGGTGATGGCACACCCGCCGCTGTCGATCTTTCGGCGCCGCCTCGCCCGTTACGACGCAGAGCACAAGCTTAAGAGCTTCTCGTGCTTCGATCGGTTCAATGCAATGGCGTTCGCGCAGCCGGCTTTCCATTCTCTATCGGTACGGCAATTTGATAAGCAAACACAATAAACTGGGCTTTTGGGGGCGTCAACAGAGTTAATCCCCCCGTCAGCCAGGTGTGTCAGGCGCCGGATGCTTGCGCACCTGCTGGCAGCAGGCAATCGTCCGGCAGCCGACGCCTAATGCTGCACCTCGATCGGGTTGCCATACATCGGCTTCGTGCCGAATTGGGTGCTGATCGCATGCGCGACGCCGCAGGCCAGCATCACCGGCACGGTCAGCTGAAACTGGTTCGTCATCTCCAGCACCATCACGATCGCCATCAGCGGCGCGTGCGTGACCGCGCTCAGCATCGCCGACATGCCGACCACCGCCAGCGTGCGCGGATCGGTCACCCATTCCGGCGGCAACCAGTACGACGCAAATTCGGCCAGCGAAAAACCGGTGGTCGCGCCGACGAACAGCGTTGGCGTGAACATGCCGCCGATCGCGCCGGAGCCGGTGGAGAGCAGCGTCGCGAAGAACTTGGTGACCAGGATCGCCACGACCCACGGCCACAGGATCTGGCCCTGCAGCAGATGCGAGATCGTGCTGTAGCCGTTGCCCCAGACCTCGGGCACGAGCGCCGACAGCGAACCGACCAGCAACCCGCCAAGCCCAAGGCGCAACGGCAGCGAGGCCATGCGCCGGAATGTGGAGCGAAACCAGTCGACCAGCGCCAGCATCGCCCAGCCCAGGCCGCCGCAGACCAGGCCGACGACCAGCGACATGCCGAGTCCGGCGGGCAGGAGCCCGATCACCGGTGTCGCGTACAGCGGCGCCGGATCGATTCCGTAGTTCAGCAGCCCGGCGGTGGCCGACGCAATCATCACCGGCGCGATCATCTGCGCTGACAGGAAGCCGAGCGCGAGTTCGAGCACGAACACCACCCCCGCCACCGGCGCGTGGTACGCCGAGCCAATGCCGGCGGCGATGCCGCAGATCAGGATCACGTCGCGCTGCGCCTTGGACAGCGGCGCGACCTTCGCGAGCAGTGCTCCGAACCAGGAGGACAGTTGCACCATCGCGCCTTCGCGGCCGATCGATGCACCGCTGCCGACCGACAGCAGCGCCGACAGGCTGCGCACGATCGTGGTCCGGTTGTTCAGGTCGACCACGCCCTTGCGCGCGGCCTCGATGTAGTCGATGTGCTCGGTGCCCTGCGGACCCCGCGCGGCCCAGCGCCGGCCCCACATCAGCACGAGGCCGGCCAGCAGGCCGCCGGCCGCGCCGATCAGCACCCGATGCCAGGGCGAGAGGTGGCGCGCCGCCTCGACCAGACTGCCGGTCTGGCCGGTGCTGAGCCACTCGACCCCGGCGATCAGTGCGCGAAAACCCGACGTTGCGATCGCCGCCAGCACGCCGGCGATCAAGGCGAAGAACCACAGGACCGGCGTGGGCGCGCCGTCCGCCGCGTCCGTGGCCATGTTTTCGCGTTACTGCATGAACCAGCCGTGACTCACGACCAGCGACTGGCCGGTGAGCGCATTGGTCGGGAACGAGGCGAACAGCAGCGCCACCTCGGCCACGTCCTGTACCGTGGTGAACTCGCCGTCCACCGTCTCCTTGAGCATCACGTTCTTGATCACTTCCTGTTCGGTGATGCCCAGCGTCTTCGCCTGCTCGGGAATCTGCTTGTCCACCAGCGGTGTGCGCACGAAGCCGGGGCAGATCACGTTGGCGCGCACGCCGTGTTTCGCGCCCTCCTTCGCGACCACCTTGGCGAGACCGATCAGGCCGTGCTTGGCGGTCACGTAGGGCGCCTTCAGCAGCGAGGCCTCCTTCGAGTGCACCGACCCCATGTAGATCACGCTGCCGCCGCGGCCGCTCGAATACATATGCGGCAGGCAGGCCTTGGTAGTGAGGAAAGCGCCATCGAGGTGGATCGCAAGCAGCTTTTTCCAGTCGGCCAGCGTGAACTCCTCCAGCGGGTGCACGATCTGGATGCCGGCATTGCTGACCAGCACGTCGACCCCGCCCCAGGCTTTCACCACCTCGGCCACGCCGGCGTTCACCGCGGCCTCGTCGGTGACGTTCATCGCGACGCTCATCGCCTGCGCGCCGCCTGCGCGCAACTCGTTCGCGGTGGCCTCCGCGGCATCCTTGTTCATGTCGGCAATCACCACCTTCGCCCCTTCGCGGGCATAGACGACGGCGATCTCCTTGCCGATGCCGCTGGCCGAGCCGGTGATGATGGCGATCTTGTCCTTCAGTTTCATGGTCTGCATCCTTCCATTGAAAAAGCGGCCCGCACGAGGCCGCCGAGGGTCATGCCAGGTAATCGTGCACCACGCGGCCCAATCCAAGCGTCAGGTCGGCGAGGATGTGCACGCCCGAGACGACCTCGCGCACCGGCAGCCGTGCGACCGGCGCGAGCGCGTGCTCGAACAGTTCGATCGCGGCCGGACCCGACCAGGCGCCCTTGACCGTCACGTCCTGCAGTTCGTACTGCACCAGTTCGCAGATGCGCGGATTGCCGTCGACATGCGGAATGATCTTCAGCAGGAAGTTCGGCGCCAGCATGCTCTTCAGCACGGGCGCCGGATCGAGCCGGTCGTGCTTGTAGCCCATCGTCGCTGTCGCAATGCGGATCGAACCGTAGTCGAGCGTACCGACCAGCGTGTCCTTGTCGACCGACAGCGACGGGGCTGCGAGCTTCTTCGGGAAGCCCCAGATTTCGCGCCCGCCGGCGATCGGCGACTCGTCGTTCAGATACATGAAATGAGAGTAGCCGCCGGCCACATTGCCGAGGCGGACTGGGATCACCTGCCCCGATTCGGTGTAGTCGCCGAACCCGGTCGAGTCGGGCATGCGGATGAATTCGAACTTCACCAGCGGCTCGTCGAACACCAGCGGCTCGGGCACGACCGCGCGCAGCGCATCCGCGTCGGTGCGGTAGGTGATGATCATGAACTCGCGGTCGATGAACCGGTACGGCCCGCGCGGATAGCTCGGGCTGGTCAACGGCATCGAATAGGCGGTTCTGCGTACATCCTCGATCTTCATGACGATTCCTTCTCGTGGCGGCGCACCTTCAACTGCGGCGTCAGGTCGAGCACCGTGATGCCGCCCGGCGTGCGGTGACGCGCACCCCAGCGCGGATCGGACAGGCTGGTCCGCATGTCGGCCGCACCCTTGCGCCAATGTTCCAGCATCGTCTGGCGCGAAAACTCGTAGTCCTTGGACTGCGTCTCGTAATGCTTGCTGCGGTAGATCAGGTGCATGATCGTCAGCGCGGCCGGCGAGCCGAGGCCGGTCAGCTGCGCGAGATCCGGATCGTTCGCCATCGAGGCCGGCAGCTTCGCTGCAAGCCGCCGCGCCGCCGCGCCGGCTGTCTGCAAGTGCTTCACACGGTCGGTGTTGAAGCGGGTCCGGCTGGCGAAGCGGATGTCCTTCTCGCGTTCGGCGACCTCGCTCAGGTTGCGCGGCAACTGCCCCCGGGTGGCGAACAGGTCGACCTGCAGCACCAGCATGTCATGCGCCCGCGGCTGGTCGATCACGTACTGCAGCGGGGTGTTCGACACCAGGCCGCCGTCCCAGTAGAACGCGCCGTCGATCTCGACCGGCGGAAAGCCCGGCGGCAACGCGCCGCTGGCCATCACGTGGCGCGGGCCGATCGGCCCGTTCGCCTCGGGCGTGGCCGAATCGAAATAGCGGAAATTGCCGGTCGTCACGTCGACCGCGCCGACCGACAGCCGCACCTTGTGGCGTGG
Source organism: Burkholderiaceae bacterium (assembly GCA_030123545.1). Taxonomy (NCBI): domain Bacteria; kingdom Pseudomonadati; phylum Pseudomonadota; class Betaproteobacteria; order Burkholderiales; family Burkholderiaceae; species Burkholderiaceae bacterium. The sequence continues at coordinate 2,935,155 of CP126124.1, forward strand.
ATCGCCGGTGTTGATCAGATCGAAGTCGATCAGCCGCTCGAGCGTGGTCTGAAGCGGCGCGGTGTCGTAATAGCTCAGCGCTCCGCGCGTGCCCGGCCGCTGGAACGGCGCCGGCGGCACGCGCGGCCGGAAGAACCCCGGCACCCCGAGCGCGGCCACCATCGCCGCGCGTGATTCGTTCAGCAACTCGCGCGCCTCGTTGCCGTAGTTGCCGGGCAGCGCGAACAGCGTGAGCTGCGAGGTCACCAGATCCCAGAACTCGTGCAGGCGGTCGAGCCTGCGCTCAGGCGGATTGCCGGCAATGATCGCCGCATTGATCGCGCCGATCGACACCCCGGCGACCCAGGTCGGCCGCAGGCCGTGCGCCTCCATCTGCTCGTAGACGCCGGCCTGGTATGCCCCGAGCGCCCCGCCGCCCTGCAGCACCAGGGTGCAGGTCTCGCCGTTGGTCGAGCCGCCTGAGGCCGCGGCCCGCACTGCGTTGACAGTCGGCGCCCTGGCGCCGGCGGGTTTTTTTGTTCTTGTCGAACTGGCCATATCAGTCTTCCATTCCGCGATGGAACAGAGCAACGAGTATAGACCCGGCACAATACCCGATCAGACCACTGCGCTTCGCGCACGCCAGGCGCGGTCGTGCATCCGCCGGCGGCCTCGAGTGGACCGGCTCCGCCGCGCTTGCTAAGATATGCATGCTTTATATCCCCGTAGTCGGCGATATTATTGACCTTTTAGCTATGACATTGATAGCAACCCTGATCGGCACGTTGATTGCCGGCGTCGGCAGCGTCTGGCTCGCCGCGGTGCTGAGTTTTCGCGCGCTCGCGGGCTACACCCAGCACATGCTGAGCCTGGCCGCGGGTGCGCTGCTGGCGACCGCGTTCATGCACTTGCTGCCCGAGGCGTTCGAGAGTTCGCTCGCGCCGGCGCACCTGTTCATGACTCTGCTGATCGGCCTGGTGTTCTTCTTTCTGCTGGACAAGGCCGAGCTCTGGCACCACGGCCACGAGCATCACCACGAGTACGGCGACGCGCTCGATCACGATGACGGTCACGCGAACCACGCCGCGCACGAACACGCTGCGCCGCGCGCCGGTAGCTGGGCGGTACTCGCCGGCGACAGCGTGCACTGCTTCGGCGACGGCGTGCTGATCGCGTCCGCCTTCACCGCCAGCCTGCAGCTTGGCATGGTCGCGGCGCTGGCAGTGCTGACGCACGAGGTGCCGCACCACATGGGCGACCTGATGGTGATGCGCCAGAGCGGCGGTACCCGGCGCATCGCGGCGATCAAGGTCTCGCTCGCCGGCGGCGCGACCGCGGTCGGCGGCCTGGTCGGCTGGGGACTGTTGAGCGGCCTGCACGATGTGCTGCCGTATTTCCTGGTGGTGGCGGCGAGCAGCTTCGTCTACGTCGCGCTGGCCGACCTGATCCCGCAGCTGCAAAAGCGCCTGTCGGCGCGCGGCACGATCGCGCAGATCGGCTGGCTGCTGCTCGGCATCGTGCTCGTCACCGCCGCGAGCCATCTCGCGCACGAGTAGCAGCCGCAGCGGTCCGTCATGCGGCCGTGCGTGCGCGAGCCGAGCCGCTGCACGAAGCGCCGGGCTGACGGATCAGCCGATGGATCTGTGGACCACCGACCCCGTCAGGGCACGATGCGGGTGACCTTGGAACCGCCCAGCGACACGCCGGCCTCCAGCCCCACGTTGTTCATCACGAAACTGACGACCGGCTGCTGCGCGGTCTGTGAATCGATCGACCCGTTGGCGCCCACATTGCCGACGGCGACGGTGGCGTCGGCCCCCACCGTCCAACCGTTGCTGGCCTGGAAGCGCTGCAGCGCATCGCGCGTGTTGAAGACGTAGACCACGGCCTTCGACTGGCCGCCGGCCTGCCATCCGATCGACGCCCCGGTGGTGCTGTAGTAGGCGACCGCGCGACCGCCGACCAGCAAGGCCCCGCGGCCATGCTCGGCGCCGACGAACAGCGCGCCGCCGATCACTTGCGGAAACACCAGCACGCCGGCCGCATGCGACACCATGTCGCGTGAACCCGGCACCACCTGATACAGACGATTCAATGTTTCACGCGCGGCGGCGTCCAGTTGAGCCCGGTCGCTGAATGTTGCGGCCGATGCGGGCGGCGGCGCCTGCGCCGGCGTCATCGTGCAGCCGGCGAGCCCCATGACGCCGCCCAGCGCCAACGTGAGCGCCATCAGACCCGCCCGGGGCATGGATAAAGCTTGTGATCGTGTTTTCATGTCAACTCCTTGGTTGCAGATAAAGGCCTGGTGAGCGCCGCACCGCAACGGTCATCAGATTTCAACTGTAGGCCGCTGGCGCGCGGGCTGCACGCGCCCCGGGTTTCCGACGAGCGAAGAATGTAAAGAGCTGTGAATGCGATCGAGAGGGCAGGACGGCCCGGGCCGCGTCGCAGCGACGGCACGAGGCGCGTCGCGGCGGTCGAGGCATCACCGGCCGGCGGGACTCTGCGCCATTAGAATCGTTTCATGCTCGATGAACGTGCAAGGCTGCTGCTGAAGGCGCTGGTCGAGCGCTACATCGCCGACGGCCAGCCGGTCGGTTCGCGCACCTTGTCCAAGGCCTCGGGGCTTGAGCTGTCGCCGGCGACGATACGCAACGTGATGGCCGACCTCGAGGAACTCGGGCTGATCGTCAGCCCGCACACCTCGGCCGGCCGGGTTCCGACGGTGCGCGGCTACCGCTTGTTCGTCGACACCATGCTGACCACGCAGCGCGAACAACTGGCCGCGCCGACGCTGACGCAGGACCCGCCGCAGAAGGTGATCACGAACGCCGCGCAGCTGCTGTCCAACCTGTCGCACTTCGTCGGCGTGGTGATGGCGCCGCGGCGCACCTCGGTGTTCCGGCAGATCGAATTCCTGCGCCTGTCCGAGCGGCGCTTTCTGGTGATCATCGTCTCACCGGACGGCGACGTGCAGAACCGCGTGCTGTTCACCGACGTCGACTACACCCAGCCGCAATTGCAGGAAGCCGCGAACTACCTGAACCGCCATTTCGCGGGCATGGCGATCGAGCAGGTGCGCGAGAGGCTGCAGCAGGAACTCGAGAGCCTGCGCGGCGAGATCGCGGCGCTGATGCAGGCGGCGGTCAACCTCAGCTCGGAAGCGCTCACCGAATCGCAGGACCAGGTCGTGATCTCGGGCGAGCGCAACCTGCTCGCGGTCAGCGACTTCGCGAGCGACATGGGGCAGCTGCGGCGCACCTTCGAGCTGTTCGAGCAGAAGACCCAGCTGCTGCGGCTGCTCGACGTCGCCAGCCGCGCCGAGGGTGTCCGCATCTACATCGGCGGCGAGAGCCAATCGGTGCCGTTCGAGGATCTGTCGATCGTCAGCGCGCCGTACGAGGTCGACGGCGAGGTCGTCGGCACGCTGGGCGTGATCGGCCCGACGCGCATGCCGTACGAGCGCATGATCCAGATCGTCGACATCACGTCCCGGCTCGTCAGCAACGCGCTGAGCCACCACCGGTAGCCGGTTGCGATCGGGCACAATCGGGCCGCCGAACCGCGTCGGGGCCTGTAGCTTAGCGGTCAAAGCAGCGGACTCATAATCCGTTGACCGTGGGTTCGAATCCCACCGGGCCCACCACCGCCGGGCAGAGCCATCGGCAAGGCGCCCAGGCGGCGCGCACAATGACGGCGTCACCCGTGCGTGGCGATCGGAGACCGACTTGACAGAATCTCATCAGGCCGAGGCCGCCCCCGGCAAACCGAAGCTGGACTATCCGTTCGCGGCACCGCCCGAGCGCGGCCGCACGATCGAAGTCGCGCCCGGCGTGCTCTGGCTGCGCATGCCGCTGCCGTTCGCGCTCGACCACATTAATCTCTGGGCGGTCGAGGACGACGGCGGCTGGGCGCTGGTCGACACCGGCGTGCGCAACGAAGAGACCGTAAAGGTGTGGCGGGAACTGCTGGCGAACGCGGGCGACACGCGGCTGACCCGGGTGTTCGTCACGCACATGCATCCCGACCATGTCGGGATGGCCGGCTGGCTGACCCGCAAGTTCGACCTGCGCCTGTGGATGACGCGGCTCGAGTACCTGAACTGCCGCGTGATGGTGTCCGACAGCGGGCGCGAGGCGCCGCCCGAAGCGCTCGCGTTCTACCGGCGCGCGGGCTGGTCCGAGCCGGCGCTGGAATCGTACCGTGCGCGCTTCGGGCGCTTCGGCAACATGATCCACCCGCTGCCCGACAGCTACCGCCGTCTCGTCGACGGCGAGGAGCTTCAGATCGGCCGCCACCTGTGGCGGGTCGTGGTCGGCAACGGCCATTCGCCGGAGCATGCGTGCCTGTACTGCCCCGAACTGAAGCTGCTGATCTCCGGCGACCAGGTGTTGCCCCGGATTTCGTCGAACATCTCGGTGTTCCCGGTCGAACCCGATGCCGATCCGATGGGTGACTGGCTCGCGTCGCTGGCCAAGGTCAAGCGCGAGGTGCCGGACGAGGTGCTGGTGCTGCCCGCGCACAACGAGTGCTTTCGGGGCCTGCACGCGCGACTGGACTACCTGGCCTCGTCGCAGCGCAATCTGCTCGGCCGCCTCACCGAGGCGCTGCGCGAGCCCAAACGCGTGATCGACCTGTTCGGCACGCTGTTCGGACGGCCGATCCGCGAGACCGACGTCGGCCTGCTCGGCATGGCGACCGGCGAGACCATCGCCTGCCTGAACCATCTGCGCCTGCGCGGCGCCGTGCAGTTGTCACTGGACGCGCAAGACGTGGCCTGGTATCAGGCGACGTAGTCGCGCGTGCAACGGTGGCGGCCGGCACGCGCCAGCTATTGCGTCGCCGCCTGCTGGCAATGCGCCCTGTCGTACGCCAGCATCTTGGCCTCGGCGCTGGCGACCTCGATTCCGTCCTGGTTGACGCAGCGCCCTTCGAGCGTGACCAGACCGCCTCCGTGACGTGGTTTCGCGTCGAGCGCAGCCACGGTCCAGCGCACCTGCAGCGTGTCGCCGGCTCGCACCGGGTGCAGAAATCGGATCAGATGCTCGACATATGCAATCGCGGTGCCGTGGAACAGCATGCCGAGCGGTGCGGCCATCACGTTGCTGGTGAGATACCCGTGCGCGATGCGGCCCTCGAATCGGCTGGCCGCTGCGAACGACTGGTCGACATGCAGCGGATTGAAGTCGCCGAACAGGCCCGCGCCGAGCACGATATGCGCTTCGGTCAGCGTGCTGCTGGTGGTGAATTCGTCGCCGAGCCGCAGTTCGTCGAAGCTGCGTCCGATATGCAGATTCATGTCGTTGCTCCTTTTGCGCGGCTGCGACCGCCTGCGCCCGGCAGTCCCTGCTCGACCGTCGGATAGCGCAGCGCAAGCCGCAGTTCACGCTTCATGCGGGCGTTGTCGAGCAGCCGCGACTCGCTCATGAAACTCAGCAGCATCAGCGGCAACGCGCTCTGCGCCGTGTCGCGCGACACGCGCGGCGGCTTAGCCAAACCGTACAGCCGCGCCGCAAGATCGAAGTAGTCACCCATCTTGAGTGTCGTGTCGTCGCTTGCGTTGTACACCCGCTGCGACCGCCCCCGCCACAGCGCCAACGCGCAGGCGCGCGCCAGGTCGTCCGCGTGGATATGGCTGGTGTAGACGTCGTCCGGTTCGGCCAGCACCGGAATCCCCTTCTCCAGGCGTTCCCGGGGCGTGCCGCCTTCGCGATCCGGCGCATAGATGCCCGGGATGCGCAGGATGCTGACCCGCACGCGCGCTCTGCTGCGCCCGAGAAAACGCACCGCCTGCTCGGCCGCGAGGCGCCGGCTGGCGCGCGGTGTGCGCGGGGAAGGCAGCCGACTCTCGGCCACCCGTGCGCCGCCGCAGTCCCCGTACACGCCGCTGGTCGAGCCGTAGACGAACGACGCCGGCGGCGCGCGCAGCCGCAGCACCTGCGTCAGGGCGCGGGTGCGCGGATCGCCCCAGCCCTCGGGTGGTGGCGGCGCGAGGCAGACCACCCGGGTCGCGATGCCGGCGAGCCGGCGCAGGCTCGCCGGCCGGTCCAGGTCGCCGCGCAACGGCGTGATGCGCTCTTCGCGCAGCAACGCAACACGTTGCGGCGACGAGGTCAGCGCGTACAGGCGCACGCGCGGCGCGAGGCCGCGCGCCACACGCAGGCCCACGTCCCCGCAGCCGACCAGCAGCACGCGCTCGCGCCGAAACCGGCTGGGCAGCGCGCCGGCGGGGTATGGGTTTGCGGGCACAATGATCGCTGGACGATGGAACGAACCGCCGAGGATAGCGAAGAAAGATGGGTTTCAACATTTCCGTGCTCCCGAGCGGTCGCAGCTTCACGGCTGAGCCCGGCGAGACCATTCTGGCCGCCGGAATTCGCTCCGGCGTCGGTCTGCCGTACGGCTGCAAGGACGGCGCCTGCGGCTCGTGCAAGTGCCGCAAGCTCGAAGGCCGGGTAGAGCACGGCCCGCATCAGACGAAGGCACTCTCACCCGCGGAGGAAGCCAACGGCGCCATCCTCACCTGCTGCGGCGTGCCGCACAGCGACGTGGTGCTGGAGTCGCGCCAGGTGACCGACGAGAGCGCCTTCCCGGTGCGCAAGATGCCGACCCGGGTGATCACGCTGGAGCCCAAATCTGACGACGTGATGATGGTCCGGCTGCAGTTGCCGGCGAACGACCAGTTCAAGTACCACGCAGGACAGTACCTGGAGTTCATCCTGCGGGACGGCGCGCGCCGCAGCTACTCGATGGGCAACGCGCCGCACAACGGCCCCGGCGTGGAGCTGCATATCCGCCACATGCCGGGCGGCAAGTTCACCGACCACGTGTTCAGCGCGATGAAGGAGCGGGAAATCCTGCGCATGGAAGGCCCGTATGGGAGCTTTTTCCTGCGCGAGGACTCGGACAAGCCGATGATCCTGCTCGCATCGGGGACCGGCTTCGCGCCGATCAAGGCGCTGATCGAGCACATGCAGTTCAAGGGCTTCGCGCGCCCCGCGACGCTGTACTGGGGCGGACGCCGCCCGCGTGACCTGTACCTGGATGACTGGGTGCGCGAGCGCGTCCTGGACATGCCCACGCTGCGCTACGTGCCGGTGATCTCGGACGCGCTACCCGAGGACGACTGGCACGGGCGAACGGGATTCGTTCACCGTGCCGTGCTGCAGGATCATCCGGACCTGTCGGGCTTTCAGGTCTATGCCTGCGGCGCGCCGATCGTCGTCGATTCGGCGCGCGCCGACTACACCGGCGAGGGCCGGCTGTCGCCCGACGATTTCTTCGCCGACGCGTTCACGTCGGAAGCCGACAAGACGCAGGCCGGCCTTGTTGCCTGATCCGCGGTGGCCGCACGGCCGGGGATTGCCGCTGCTGACGGATTACTTCGCGCCTTCGGCTTTCTTGTCTTCGCGCATTTGCATCGGACGATGCATGCCGCCCTTGCGCGCGCCGTGCTTCATCGTCTCGCGATGCATCGCCGTAGGGGTCTGTTCAGGCCGGCCGCTCTTGAAGTCCTCGTAGGCGGCCGACATCCGCTCCTCGCGCGCCTTCATCTGGCCGGCTTCGGACATCGGCATCTCGTGCGCACCGGCCTTGTGCCAAGCCTTCTTGTGCGCGGCGGCCTTGTGTTGCATCTTGTGCGGAGCAGCCTTGGCCTTGCTCGGCGCCGCAGGCGTGACCGCGGGCGTTGCCGCGGGAGCGGCGGCCGGAGTCTGGGCAAACGCGACGCCGCCGGCAGCCAGGAGGGCGGCGAGCAACAGCTTGTGAATCTTCATCTGGGTTCCTTCGAATTCATGGAAAACGCTCCACCTCGATATAACGCGATGCGACGCGGTCGGAACGACAGGCCGCACCGGACTGGACGTAATCAGATGTAAGCGAATGGCAAGTGCGTGCCAGAGCGACCGATGCCGCAACCGTGCGCCGTGATCTGCGCCAGCCGGACTATTCGCCCAGGTAGGCGGCGCGCACCTTCGGGTCGTGCAGCATTTCCTTGGCGTCCCCGGACATCGTGATGATGCCCGATTCCATCACATAGCCGCGGTTCGCGATCGCCAGCGCGCGGCTGGCGTTCTGCTCGACCAGCAAGATGGTCACGCCCTGGGCGTAGACGTCTTGCACCACCTCGAAGATCTTGTCGACCATGATCGGACTCAGGCCCATCGACGGCTCGTCCATCAACAGCACCTTGGGCCGGCTCATCAGCGCGCGGCCCATCGCCAGCATCTGCTGCTCGCCGCCCGACATCGTGCCGGCGAGCTGGTCGCGGCGCTCCTTCAGGCGCGGGAAAATGGTGAACATCCGGTCGATGTCCTCCGTGACGCCGCCCTTGTCGTTGCGCACATAGGCGCCCATCTGCAGGTTCTCAGTGATGCTCATGCGCGCGAACACGCCGCGGCCCTCGGGCACCATCGCCAAGCCCTGCCGCACCAAATCCCACGGGCCCTGGCCCTTGATGCTCTTGCCCAGGTATTCGATGTCGCCTTCGGCCATCGCGAGGCTGCCGGTGATGGCCTTCATCGTCGTCGTCTTCCCGGCGCCGTTGGAGCCGATCAGCGACACCAGCTCACCCTGCCGGACCTCGAAGTCGACCCCCTTGACCGCCTGGATGCCACCATAGGCCACTCTCAGGCCCGATACTTTCAACAGAGTCTGTTCCATATCAGCTTTCGACCACGCATCGCGCCACCCGCGACGCATCAAACCAACTGGGCCCGAAGGCCGCGGAGCAGGCCATGCCAGCAACCGCCACGGCGCGGCTTTGCCGGGCCGCTGGCGGTGCCCCATCGAGGGGAGTGGCGTAACAACGCGCAGCGTGTGGAGCCTGGGGGTGTATCACTTCAATGACCGCCGCCGGTGCCCAGGTAGGCCTCAATCACCTTCTCGTTCTTCTGCACCTCGGCCGGCGTGCCCTCGGCGATCTGCTTGCCGTAGTCGAGCACCGTGACCCGGTCGCACAGCCCCATCACGAGCTTCACGTCGTGCTCGATCAGCAGGATGGTGCGGTTGTCCTTGCGAATCTGGTCGATCAGCTCGCGCAATTGCACTTTCTCGGTCGCGTTCATGCCGGCAGCCGGCTCATCGAGCGCGATCAGTTGCGGATCGGTCGCCAGCGCACGCGCGATCTCCAGCCGCCGCTGGTCGCCGTAGCTGAGCGTGCGCGCCTTGTAGTCTGCGAACTTGCCGATGCTGACGTAGTCCAGCAGTTCGTGCGCCCGCTTCGCGATCGCGGCCTCCTCGGCCATGAACCCCGCGCCGCGGAAGATCGCGCCGATCACGCCGGAGCTGGTGCGCACGTGGCGCCCGACCATCACGTTCTCCAGCGCCGTCATCTCGGCGAACAGCCGGATGTTCTGGAACGTGCGGGCGATGCCTGCCTTCGCGACTTCGTGCACCGCGGTCGGCTTGTACGGCTGGCCGGCCAGCTCGAACGTCCCGCTGTCCGGCGTGTACAGGCCGGTCAGCACGTTGAAGAACGTGGTCTTGCCGGCGCCATTCGGGCCGATCAGGCCGTACACCTGGCCACGTTCGATGCGGATGCCGACGTCGGTCAGCGCCTGCAGCCCGCCGAAGCGCTTGGAAACACCGGCGACATTGAGGACCGTATCCGTTTGAGCCATGTTGCTCCCCACCTTCTGGTCTGCAGCGTTCAATCGGGCGCGGCCGATGCAACGACGCGGTCCGGCTGGCCACCTCCGCCCCGTCTGGCCTTCAGCGACTTGCCGTGCTCCGGCGCCGGCCACAGGCCGCGCGGCCGCAACAGCATGATGATGATCATCGCCAGCGCGATCAGCAGCTGGCGCAGGATCGCCGCGTCGAGCCGCCCGCCGGTCATCTGCTGCAGCGGCGTCGCGACATAGCGCAGCACCTCGGGCAGCGACGACAACAGCAGCGCACCCAGAATGACGCCCGGCAGATAGCCCATGCCGCCGAGCACCACCATCGCGACCACCATCACCGATTCCATCAGGCTGAACGATTCGGGCGAAACGAAACCCTGGAACGCGGAGAACATCACGCCCGAGACACCGCCGAACGTGGCGCCCATGCCGAACGCCAGCAGCTTCATGTTGCGCGTGTTGATGCCCATCGCCTTGGCCGCGATCTCGTCCTCGCGGATCGCCATCCAGGCGCGGCCGATGCGCGACAGCTGCAGCCGATGGCAGATCACGATGCTGAGAATCACCAGCGCCAGCAGCACGTAGTAGTACAGGCTCACCGGCGCCACGGTATAGCCCATCACCGTCAGCGGCTTGCCCAGATCCAGCCCGAACAGATGGATGTTGTGGATCTGGTCCACCCCCTTCGGTCCGTTCGTGATGTTGATCGGCGCGTCGAGGTTGTTCATGAACACCCGGATGATTTCGCCGAAGCCTAAAGTGACGATCGCCAGGTAGTCGCCGCGCAACTTGAGCGTCGGCGCGCCGAGGATCACGCCGAATATCCCGGCCAGCGCCGCGCCCGCGGGCAGCACGACCCACCACGGCGTCTCCAGGCCGTTCGGAAAATGCGCGGCAATCGCCTGGAACGCACCGGAGAGCTGCGGCGAATTGAGCAGGCCGTACATGTAGGCGCCGATCGCGTAGAACGCGATGTAGCCCAGGTCCAGCAAACCGGCGTAGCCGACGACGATGTTCAGCCCCAGCGCCAGCATCGTGTACAAGAGCGCGTTGTCGAGAATGCGCACCCAGGCGTCGCCGGCGTTCTGCAGCACCAGCGGCAGCACGAACAAGGCAACGCCGGCGGCGCAGAAGGCGGCGATTTGTCGGCTTCGGTTCATGGTCAGCCCCAGGTGATCAGGCACGGTCCGCGACACGCTCGCCGAGCAGGCCCGACGGGCGCAGCGTGAGCACGCAGATCAGCACGATGAACGCGAAGATGTCGACATAGTTGCTGCCCAGGATGCCGCCGGTGATCTGGCCGATGTAGCCGGCACCTAGCGATTCGACCAGTCCGAGCACGATGCCGCCGACCACCGCGCCGGCCAGGTTGCCGATGCCACCGAACACCGCCGCGGTGAACGCCTTCAGGCCGGGCATAAAGCCCATCATGTGCTGCACCGTGCCGTAGTTCGACGCGTACATCACGCCGGCGATCGCGGCCAGCACCGCGCCGATCACGAAGGTCGCCGAAATCACGCCGTCAGGATTGACACCCATCAGCGCCGCCACGCGCGGGTTCTCGGACGTGGCGCGCATCGCGCGGCCGAGCCGGGTGTAGTTCACGAGCCAGGTCAGGCCCACCAGCGAGACCACGGTGGTGATCAGGATCACCACCTGCGTCGGCGTGATCACGGCGCCGCCGACGTTGTACGGCATGCTCGGCAGCAGCGTCGGGTACGGCTTGTAGCTCGGCTTCCAGATGATCATCGCCAGCACTTCGAGCAGCAGCGACATGCCGACCGCGGTGATCAGCGGCGCGAGCTTGGGCGCGTTGCGCAGCGGCCGGTACGCCACCTTCTCGATCACGTAGTTGACCGCCGCGGCAATGACGCAGGCAACGATCAGCGAGATCAGCAGCACGAGCCAGCCGGGCATGGTCGGCGCCACCTTCTGCAGCATGCCGATCACCGACCAGCTGGTCAGCGCGCCGACCATCAGCACGTCGCCATGCGCAAAATTGATCAGGTTGATGATGCCGTAGACCATGGTGTAGCCCAGGGCGATCAACGCGTACATGCTGCCGAGCACCAGACCGTTGATGATCTGCTGGAGCAGAATATCCATCGAGTTTCTCCGATTTTGTAAGCGGCTCTTGCCAGATGACGTCTGCGCGAGCCTGGGAGGGGTGGGCTGTCGGCAGTCTGACCTTGTGAGTCGTGTCGTTCACCTAGCAAAAACCCGCCTGAAGTACTACCCCGGCGGGTTTGTGGTGCGGAATTGTAGCGTTACGTTCTGCCCGCAACGAGCGCTCATTGAGCCTTTGCGGCCGGGGTTTACCCTTGGTCAGGCCGCTCGATGAAAGCCCGCCGAAATCCTACGAACGGTGCTCTCCGTTCAGGCGCCGCAGCTCGCGCAGCCGCTCGGCGATGCGCAGCTCGAGTCCGCGTTCGACCGGCCGGTAGAAGGTCGGCGCCTCGATGTCGTCGGGCCAGTAGCGCTCGCCCGCGGCGAAACCGCCCTCCTCGTCGTGCGTGTAGCGGTAGCCGCGCCCGTAGTCGAGATCCTTCATCAGCTTGGTCGGCGCATTGCGCAGATGCAGCGGCACCGCGCGCGTACCGTCGTCGCGGACGAACGCGCGGGCCTCGCCGAACGCCTTGTACACCGCGTTGGATTTGGGCGCGACCGCGAGATAGACCGCGCATTCGGCCAGCGCCAGCTCGCCCTCGGGGCTGCCGAGCCGCTCGTAGACCTCGGCCGCGTCCAGCGCCAGCCGCAGCGCGCGCGGGTCGGCCAGGCCGATGTCCTCGCTCGCCATGCGCACCATGCGCCGCGCCAGATAGCGCGGGTCCGCGCCGCCGTCCAACATGCGCGCCAGCCAGTACAGCGCCGCGTCGGGGTCCGAGCCGCGCACCGACTTGTGCAGCGCGCTGATCGTGTCGTAGAACTGCTCGCCGCCCTTGTCGTAGCGGCGCAGCCGCTCGCCCAGCACCTTCAGCAGCCAGGCGTCGTCGATGCGCTCGAGCCCTTCGGCGCCGGCCGCGACGGCCAGGGTCTCCAGCGTGTTGAGCAGCCGCCGCGCGTCGCCGTCGGCGTAGCCGATCAGGCGCTCGATTGCTCCGTTTTCGATAGCTGCAACCGCCCGTATCTCCTGGGCTCTGGCTACGATTTGCTTCAAATCTTCGTCGGAAAGCGGCTGCAGCACGTACACCGCGGCGCGCGACAGCAACGCCGAATTGACTTCGAACGACGGGTTCTCGGTGGTCGCGCCGATGAAGGTGAAAAGCCCCGACTCCACGTGCGGCAGGAACGCGTCCTGCTGCGCTTTGTTGAAGCGGTGCACCTCGTCGACGAACACGATGGTGCGCTGGCGCATCAGGCCTTCGCGCGCGGTGCGGGCCTGCTCGACCGCGTCGCGGATGTCCTTCACGCCGCCGAGCACCGCGCTGATCGCGATGAACTGCGCGTCGAACGCATCGGCCATCAGCCGCGCAATCGTGGTCTTGCCGGTGCCAGGCGGCCCCCACAGGATGCAGCTGTGCGGCTGCCCCGATTCGAACGCCACGCGCAGCGGCATGCCCGGGCCGAGCAGGTGCGGCTGGCCGACCACCTCGGCCAGGGCTTTCGGGCGAAGGCGCTCGGCCAGCGGCGCTTGGGCGGAGGACGCTGCCTGTTGGTTCATAACGCGTCGAGCGGGCTCAGGATGCCGCGCCCGCCTCTGTTCAGCACATGGGTGTAGATCATCGTCGTGTTCACGTCGGCGTGGCCCACCTGCCGGTCCACCACCGGATGGCCCAGAAGCGCCTCCACTTCCATCGCGCCGATGTCCTGCGCATGGCGCTTGCCGTGGAACAGGATGAAGCGGCGCGCCCGGTCGACATAGGTCGCTTCGTTACGGGTGCTGTCGTGCCGCGTGCGCAGATCGGTGCGAATGCGCTCCAGCAGCCGTGGCAACTGGGGCGCGGGCGCGGCGGAAGGCGGCAGCGGATGCGGCTCCATTCGCCAAATTTTAGGTTTGCCTGACCGATGCCGGGTCGGGTTTTCCTGCGGACGCAACGGGAACGCCGCTGTCTCACGTGACCAGTGCCAGTAAGATTGTCGTCGCCCATTTCTAGTAAGGCATCACCACGCATCTACCGGAGTCCTGTCAATGCAAGTTCATGGTGCCTGCGGTAATTTCGGCTATGTCGAGCTCACAAAATGCGAAATTCGTCTGCTGGAGTCGCAGCAAGAGGTCTAACGACTAAATGCTGCGCGGACTGGCGCCGCTGGTTTCGGGCGTAAGACCTCACGCAGGTACGGCATGAACGACCGCAAAATCACGTTCGCCAATCAGCAAGACTGGGAAGCATGGCTTGGCTCAAACCGAGAGATTGTCACCGGCGTTTGGCTGCGCATAGCGAAGAAATCTGCGGAGCAGCCAACCCTTTCTTATGCGCAGGCGCTCGAAGGTGCCCTTTGCCATGGCTGGATAGATGGCCAAAAGCAAGCGGAGAGTGAGCACTATTGGCTCCAGCGGTTCACCCCCAGGACTGCCAAAAGCATCTGGTCGAAGATCAACAAGGCAAAAGCCGAGGCATTGCTATCCGCCGGAAGGATGCACCCAACCGGGCTGCGCGAAATCAATCGTGCCAAGCAGGATGGGCGCTGGGAAGCCGCCTATTCATCGGCAAGCACATCGACGGTGCCTGATGATTTACAGCAAGCTCTAAACAGAAATCCGAAGGCAAAGCAGTTCTTTGCAACCCTCGATAGCCAAAACAGGTACGCAATTTTGTTCAGAATTCAGAATGTAAAAAAGGCTGAAGCGCGTGCAAGGAAAATTGCTCAATTCATCGACATGCTGAACGATGGCGAAAAAATCCATCCATAGCTTGAGCCGGCACAACAAGGCGCTGCAGCCGACCGTCATCCCGCTACGCGGTCTGTCGGCGGCTGAGCGTCGGCGTTAGATTGCACTGCAGGAACCCGCCATGCCCCAACTTGCAAATCGCCAGGTCAGACTGAAATCGAGGCCGTCGGGCATTCCCCAGGCCGAGCACTTCGAGATAGTCGAGGCGCCGGTCCCCGAGCCTGCGGATGGGCAGGTACTCGTGCGCAACATCTACCTGTCGGTCGAACCGGCAATGCGCGGCTGGGTCAGCGCGGTCGCCAACTATTCCGAGCCCGTCGCCCTTGGCGCAGTCATGCGCTCGCTAGCCGTCGGGCGCGTCGAAGAGTCGCGGCATCCCGATTTCCATCCGGGTGACTACGTCACCGGAATGTTCGGCTGGCAGGACTACGCCGTGGTGGAGGGCAAGGCGATCCAGCGCAAGGTCGTCCGGACAGACTTGCCCATCTCGACATCGCTTGGTGTCCTCGGCCTCAACGGCATGACGGCCTACTTCGCCTTGCTGGAAATAGGGCAACCCAATCCCGGCGAAACCGTGGTCGTATCCACCGCAGCGGGCGCGGTCGGATCGTGCGTCGGTCAAATCGCCAAAATCAAGGGTTGCCGCAGCGTGGGGATTGCGGGCGGGCCGGACAAAGTGCGCATGTGTCGCGAGGAATTCGGCTACGACGCTGCGGTGGACTACAAGGCTGAGGATTTCAGGACAGCACTCGCTGCGGCATGCCCTGGGGGCGTCGACGTCTACTTCGACAATACGGCCGGCCGGATCGGCGATTCCGTCATGCACCATATCAACGTGGGTGCCCGTGTGGTCATCTGCGGCACGGCGTCCGTCGCAAGTTGGGACCCGATACCCCAGGGACCGAGGGTTGAGCGGCATCTTCTCGTCAAGCGTGCGCGAATGCAGGGCTTTCTCGTGTTTGACTATGCCCAGCGCTTTCCCGAGGCACTGCAGGAGCTCGAAAGCTGGGTGCGTGCCGGACAGATTCACTTTCGAGAGGACATTCTCGACGGCATCGATAAAGCGCCCGGATCGATCGCGAGCCTCTATCGAGGCGAAAATCTCGGAAAGCGTCTGATTCGAATTGCTCCCGAAGAGGGTTGATGCCTCGAAGATTCCGCCAACGCACCGATACTCGCACGCAAGTGCACTCTAACCGCCCGCTTCCACCGGACGCGCGCAAGAGCGGCGCGCGCCGGTGAAGCGGAGCGTTAAACCTCACGACCTCGCCTGAGCATTCGCCAATGCCGCTCAGCCACACCTGGTTCCTCGAGCGCCTCAAGAAGAAGGCGCGCAAGGGCGCGCGCGGCTATCCGCTCTTCTCTGGCGCAACCATTGCACTGATGGTGCTCAGCGGCGCCGTGTTGTTCGGAGAGCGCGTGTCGGCCACCATGGTCGCGGGTTGCGGCGTCATCGTCGCGGGCATTGCTCTGATCGCACGCCAGTGACGGTGGCGACCAACCGATGCGATGCCGGATGCGGGCGTTCCATCGGATGCTGCGGCGCTGTCACTTCGATGAGAAGAGGCGGTCGGCAAGTCCAGGCCCGCGGCCTGCGCGGTTCGATCAGCGCCGCCGGCACCGGAAGTCTCTGCTGCAGACTGCCGCTAGCGCCGTTGCGATCTGCTTGATGTTCGGTTACGCGCCGACTAAGCTGACGTCAGGAAGCAAGCTGACCTTGGCCCGAACCTCTCGGTTGTCTTGGTTTTTTATTCGGATCTTGCGGCGCCCAGGCTCGGTTGCTTCACGCCATTGCCGCCTCACCTCCGATTGGCGTTACCGAGGTTATCCGGACCTTCCTATGGTGGCAGGCGGTCCCTTCCGAAAACCACAGTGCATCAAAAGATGCGTCTTCATGAAACGGTTCCTTATCGCCGTGGTCATGCTCCTGGCATCGGCGTCGTTGCTGCCACCCTCGGCCATCGCCGGGCAACCGCTGGTCATCAACCCACTCGCGGAAAAGAAAGTTTCGGAGTTGCCGCCAGGACCACTGTTCTGGCGAATAGAAAATTTCGCCACGCTTTCGCAAGCGCAGGAAGCTGCGGGGCAATGGTCGCTGGTCGCCGAGTCTGCCGGGAAGGTCTGGCTCTTCACGCTCGGCCCGGCGGGCGCGTCTTCACCAGGCGGAACGAATGTTGCGGAGGTCGGGCCGATCCCTCGCATCACCGCCCAGCAGTATCTCCTTCGGATCAACGAAGCCAGCGGTCCTCCGGGCAGCACGACGTCCGTGCATACGCATCCGGGTTCCGAGACATTTTTCGTGCTGACCGGGGAGCAAAGCATCCGCGGCCCTCACGGCGTCATGCGTGTCAGCGCCGGCCACGCCGAAGCGGGTCACGGTGCGGATATGGCGATCCAGGTTTCGAGTACGGGTTCAACGGATCTACATGCCTTGGTGATGTTTGTGGTGGATGCAAGCAAGCCGTTTTCCTCGCCTGCGAGGCTTCCTTGACGGCCAGTAGCCGACTGCCAATGCGGTTGCTCTGCCGTCGAACCGCTCAACGGGACCCGCTTTAGTGGATTTCGCCTTCTCTCGCACGCTGGTTAGCCACAACGTATGGCCGCTGCCACACCGTCGTTACAGGAGCCCTCCATGTACAGGTACGTGATGAAATTTCTCGCGATGGCAACATTGACCATTGCGATTTCTGCGTTTGCTCAGGACGCTCCGCCACAGTCTGCGGAAGCGAAACGGATCGAGACGCTCGTGAACAAGGCTGTCGCGTTGGTCGAGAGTGAAGGCAAGGCAGCCGCCTTCGCCAAATTCAGAACACGCAATAGCGAATGGTGGTCCGGCAGCACCTATCTATTTGCCTATGATCGAAACCTGAACGTCTTGTTGAACCCGGCTTTCCCCAAGCGGGAAGGAACCAATGTGCGCGGCCAAACGGATGCGAATGGCAAACCCATGCATGACGAATTCCTGAACGTGGCCCAGACCCAGGGCTCCGGATGGGTGGACTACGTGTTCCCGAAGCCGGGAGAGAACAAGCCGTCGCGGAAATGGACTTACGTCAAGGCAGTTAACTTCGATGGAACGCCGGGGCTCATTGGCGCCGGGTTTTATCCGGAGTAGGCGCGCGGACGTTGGACCATATGCCGCCAACGCAAATGATGTCCAACGTAGGCTTGAATTTCCGCGTTCGGATCTTTGAGGAAGGAACATCATGAGCGAACTCAGCGTACGCAAGCGGACCGCCGTGACGCTTCTGCTCCTTGGCGTTGCCCTGCCCTGGAACGGCGCGATCGCGCAACCTACCCTGAAGGATCAGATCGTCGGAACCTGGACCTATGTTGCGGTTGATCTTGTCCGCTCCGATGGCGTCCGCGTACCCTTGTATGGTCCCAATCCGCAGGGTCAGGCCAGCTTCGACGGCAATGGCCGCTATATCTTGATGACTGCGCGCGCCGGACAGGCCAGGTTCGCGTCCACCAATCGCATGGAGGGCACCCCGGAAGAAAACAAGGCCGCAGTGCAAGGGTCGATCGCCCACTTCGGCAGATACACCGTCGACGAAGCGAACAAGACGATCACGTTCCACATCGAAACGAGCACGTTCCCGAACTGGAACGGAACCGAGCAGAAACGCCCGTTCACGATCGCCGGCGACGAGCTTACGTGGAGAACCCCTGCTTCGACCGGCGGTGGGACTGCTGAGGTTGTGTTGAAGCGGGCGAAGTAGGCGCAGGCACGGTGATGCGTAACCCTCGGGCTCGAATTCTCGAGGCGGCAGGTAGCGCCGACTTCTGAGGCTTTCTATCCCGTGTGCAATTGCGGCCTAACAACGCGCTCCGGCCGATGCCCATGTCGGCGCGATGCGCCTCCGTCGGCCCCCTCGCTGCGCTCGGCGCGGCTGAGCGCGGACGTTGGGCGGCCGGGGAATCTGACATCTGCTGCGCTTCTACAACCGGAGGAGAGATCGATGTTGATCTTGGATGAGGCTGCAGTTCGGAAGTTCTTGGACCTGCGAGCTCTGATTCCGGCTATGGAGCGTGCCCTGAGCGCACTGTCGGCAGGGAAGGCGGTTCAACCTATGCGCGTGATGGTGCCAGTCGCCGAACACGGAGGCTTTCTCGGCAGCATGCCGGGGTACGCCGGAGCGCAGCTCGGCGCAAAGCTCGTCACCTTCTTTCCGAACAACCAAGGCATCCCGACTCACCATGCCCTTGTTCTCCTGTTCCAGCCCGAGACGGGACAACCCCTGGTCGTCATGGACGGGCGGCTGATCACCGAGATGCGGACCGGAGCGGTTTCAGCCGCCGCGACCAGATTGCTCGCACGCCCGGATTCGTCAGTCCTTGCAATCCTCGGGTCGGGCGCGCAAGCGCAGAGCCACCTTCACGCGCTGCGGCTTGTGCGTGAGTTCCGCGAAATCCGAGTTTGGAGCCCCCACAATGCGGGCGCTTTCGCGCGGCTCCACCAAGTGCGACTTGCACACTCCGCAGAGGGCGCCGTGCGCGGCGCCGACGTGATCGTGGTCGCCACCACGTCACGAATACCCATTCTGCGAGGCGAGTGGTTATCGCCGGGCGTACATATCAATGCCGTCGGCGCACCCCGCCCGGACTGGCGTGAACTCGACGATCAAGTGCTGCACAAAGCGAAGCTGTATGTGGAGTCGCGCGAGGCCGCGACGCAAGAATCCGGCGACGTAATCGCAGCCGGATCCGGATCCATCTTCGCCGAGATCGGCGAAGTCGTTGCCGGAACGAAGCCGGGCCGCCAGTCTGAGGAGGAAGTAACGCTATTCAAGTCTGTCGGCGTCGCCGTTGAAGATCTTGCGAGCGCCGAACGGGTGTACCGCGAGGCGTTGGCCGCCCAACCGCCGCTTGCCGCGCGTCCCTGAAGCGGAACGTTAGCCGTCTGATCAGGAGACACCATGCTCGACGTTCTGACCATTGACCGCCTCGAGGTGCTCGTCGTCGTCGACAACGCGACGGATGGTTTGTCTTCCAACCCGAAGAACGTGATACCGGAATGGACCGGCTTGCTGACGGGTGGACGGATGCGCATGATCTCAGGGCGGGACATCTGCTGTGCGCACCATGGTCTGTCGCTGCTGATCACCGCACATCATGGCAGCGAAACCCACACGCTGTTGTTCGACGCCGGTCCGGAGGGCGCGACCTTCCTTCGTAACGCGGGCATTCTTGGGATCGACTTTGGCGCTGTCGATGCAGTCGTGCTCTCGCACGGGCACTGGGATCATGCGGGCGGCCTCGTTGCCGCGGTGCAAGCCATCGCCGGCGCACGCGGCGCCGGCACGCCTTGCTTCGTGCATCCCGGCATGTTCGCCCCGCGCGCCGTGCAGTGGTCGGCTGGCCAATTCCTGCCATTCGAATCGGTACCGAGCCTCGCGCAGCTCACCGAGGCCGGGGCCAGGGTGGTCAGTACTCGGGAACCGCAGATCGCGGCCGGCGGGGCTTTCTACATCAGCGGAGAGATCCCGCGAGTCACCGGCTATGAGACGGGTCTTCCGGGCCACATGCGCCGAAGCGCAGACGGAAACGGTTGGGAACCCGACCCGCTCATCATGGATGAACGCTTCGTCTCGGTGCACGTGAAAGGCAAAGGGCAGTTCGTCTTTTCCGCTTGCTCGCACGCCGGCCTGATCAACGTCCTGAAGCACGCGCGCGACCTGTTTCCCGCCGTGCCGCTCTACGGCGCGATGGGTGGCCTCCACTTGTCCGGCTCCACCGAGAAAATCATTCCGGACACGATCCGCGATCTGCAGTCGTTCGACCTCAAGCTCGTCGCGCCGGGACACTGCACCGGATGGCGGGCGCTGACGGCGATGACGCGCGTGTTCGGCGACGAACTCGTGCCATCGGCAGTCGGCAAGAAATACCTGATATGAAGTGCGCCGCGCTATGGCTGGCCAACGATCACCTCGCTGATCTGGATGACCGGAGCCAGATCGGTGTAATTCGCAATGTCGGCCATGATCTCTTTGGCGTGGGGCCCGAAACCGGACTGGAATGACTCCACCGAGTCGCAGTAAACGTGGCACATGCCGACGTAGGTTGCCGGCTCGCCCGGACCACCTCCAGCGAGTCCCTTGTCGATCGTATAGAACCTGCACGCGTCGCCCATGCGGCTCTTCAGCAGCGGCATGTGCTTGTCGCGGTAGTACGCATGGTCGAAGCGAGCACCCGGCTTGTTGGGGTACATCACACTGACTTTGATCATGGCCTGTCTCCTTGGCAACTCGTCGACGCTCGAAGGGAACGCATCATGCATCAGCCGTCCGCGAGTGTCCAGCGCCCGTCTTGCAGCCGTAGATCGTTTGCGGGAGACTCGGCGCGCACCGTCCGCGGGAACGGGTTCTGCGTCGGTGCACTGGAACTACCGAGAGGACAACGCGATGAGCAACGAAAAGGCCCCAGAGACCAAAGGCGTGACGGTGAAGTTGCTTTCAACGGTCGACCTCGGCCCGGAGATCGAGGGCATGGCCGGGCGCCAGATGCGGATGCGCATGGTGACCATCGAACCCGGAGGCGTGTTCGGCCCGGTTCACAACCATATCGACAGACCAGGCACCGTCTACATCCTGCAGGGAACGATCACCGACCATCGAAACGGAGTCGCCACCGACTATGGACCGGGCGTGGGCTGGCCCGAGGACAGGAACACCACGCACTGGCTCGAGAACCGAGGGTCGATTGCGGCGGTGGAGATCTCGTTCGATATCGTCAGGCAAGAGTAGGTTCAGGCCCGACGCATGAACCTCCTCGTCAACATCGACGTTGACAACCTGGAACGCGCAATTCGGTTCTACACGGGGGCGTTCGATCTGAAGGTGACGCGCCGATTCGGTTCCGACGCAGTGGAACTGCTGGGCGGCTCCGCGCCGATCTACCTGCTGTTGAAAGCAACCGGCACGTTGGCGACGTCGGCGCCCTCGCAGACACGCGATTACGGGCGACACTGGACACCCGTGCATCTGGATATCGCGGTCGCGAACATCGAAGATGCCGTCAGCCGCGCAACGGCCGCGGGTGCGACGCAGGAACAGCCGGTCCGGTCAAGCAGTTGGGGCAAGCTGGCGCTGATGGCGGACCCCTTTGGCCATGGCTTCTGCCTCGTGCAGTTCGTCGGCAGGGGCTACGACGAGATCGCAAGGCCAGAGGTACCATAAGCACGGCTGCCGACACGACGCCCGGCATTCGGCGCCTCACGAATCAGAACGCGAAGTTCGCACGACATTTCGAGACGCGCCCATGCGCATCCTGTTCGTCAGCAACCCCTTGCGCGGCCATCTGAACACGCTGCTGCCACTCGCGCTTGCCGCACGGCGTGCCGGCCATCAGGCCATCGTCGCGAGCGGACCCGACATGCGGCAGCACATCGAGAGCCGCGGACTGGATGCATGGCCGGTCGGGCCCACACATACACAGCTGGGCGGCAACCGACAACCGTCGTGGCTCGACTATTTCGCGCGCTCGGCTGCAAGCCGCGCGGCCGACCTGCTCCCTCGCGCAGGCGCGTGGCAACCGGATCTCGTGATCCACGAAGACACCGAGTTCGCCGGAGCCCTCGTCGCCGCGCGCGGCGGCGCGCGTCATGCCGTTCATGGGCTCGGGCTGATGCCGTCGGCGGACGTCTGGGCAGTGTTCAGTGGCCGAATCGACCAACTCGGCCGCGGCTTCGGCGTGCCGGCTCTCGTCGAGTGCATACGCGCAGCGGTGTACTTGAACGTCTGTCCACCGGGGTTGCAAGGCCGCGGCGAGCCGGTCTGGCGGCGCTCGCTGCCGTTGCGCCATTGCGCCGGCATGCCGGCTGACGGCGGGCGCCTTCCCGATGCGATCGATGTGCTGCCGCATCGCGAGACGATCCATCTGACGCTGGGCACGGTGTTTCACGAGGCAACCGATGTGTTGCTTTGCGCGATCGCCGGCCTGCGCGATCTGCCCGTACAACCTGGTGGCGACGATGGGCCCGGACGCCAGCCGCGCGCCCTTCGGACCGCAGCCGGCGCATGTCCTCCTGGGGCAGTACCTGCCCCATTCGCTGCTGCTGCCGCGCTGTCGCCTGGTCGTTTCGCACGGCGGCGCCGGCGCGATGTTGGGCGCGCTCACGCACGGCCTGCCCCAACTGCTGTTGCCGCAAGGCGGCGATCAGTTCGCGAACGCGCTGGCATGCCAGAGCGCAGGCGCGGCATTGGTGCTGTCGGCAGAACAGCTCTCGGCGGCGAGCATCGGCGCGGCCGCGCACCGGCTGCTGAACGAGGCTTCGTTCACGCTGGCGGCAACAGCGGTACAGGCCGAGATCACCGCCATGCCAAGCGCCGAGCGACTGCTGCCGACGCTGACGGCATGAGCCGCTTCGCCGATGACAACGCAGGCACGGCCTACTGATTCCGTGTTCCGCCACCCACCGGAGAAATTTCCCGATGAACAACGCCTACCTCGTCGGCCACATCACGGTCAAGAACCCGGAAAAATGGATCGAGTACCAGTCGCGAGTCCCGGCAACCCTTGCTCCCTGGGGCGCGGAGCTCGTCTTTCGAGGCAAACAGGTCGCCGCGCTGGCGGGCCGGAATGAGCACACCGACATCGTCGTCATCCGTTTTCCCAGCATGGCGGCGCTGAACGACTGGCATTCCTCGCCGGCCTACCAGTCGCTGATCCCGACCCGGCAGCAGGCGGCGGAGGTCGTGCTGCTGTCCTACGAAGCGTAGGCCCCGGCTGGACGTTCGACGCGCCTCACTGACGGATCACGTCTGCGCCTGCCGGCGGCTGGAACGCGAAAGCGTCCGCCGGCAGCTTGGTGTTGACCTTGAGTTGGCTGAAGGTCAGCACCGAGCGCTGGCCGAAGCTGTCGACGATATCGAGTTGCGCCAGTTCGCTGCCGCCCGGGCCGGATTTGAAGCCGACGCTGACGCTGCGCAGCGGTCCGCCCTCCACCTTCGGCGTCGCGACCACCCATTGCAGGCCGCCCTGGTCGGGCGCGTCCTGCAGATGGAAGTCGGCCTTCAGCGCGGCCAGGTCCGGTGCGGCCGCGATCAGCGCGGCCGGCGTCGACGCGAGCACCTGGGCCTGCTTGCGCGCGGTGACCTGGTTCAGGTCAACGTCGTACATCCACAGCGTCTGCCCGTCGGCGACGATGGCCTGCTGATACGGCTTTTCGTAGACGAACCGGAACCGGTTCGGCCGCTGGAATTCGAAGGTGCCGCTCGAGGTCTTGCTGCGGGCCGCCTCGCCGGGGCGCGGCGGCGAGGTCACGACCTGCGTGAAGTCGGCGCGGCCGCTCTTGGCGGTCTTGATGAACGCCGCGAGGTCATCCATGCCGTCGGCCCGCGCGAAACGTGCGAACAACGCTATACAAAATATAGCGATCCAGGTCGCGGTGCGCCCTGCCCTCGCGCCCATCGCGTCACTCGGCGCGCGCCGGCACGAGGATCTCGCGCTGGCCGCTGCTGCTCATGGCACTTACCAGGCCGGCCTTTTCCATGTCCTCGACCAGGCGCGCCGCGCGGTTGTAGCCGATCTTCAGATGGCGCTGCACCAGCGAAATGCTGGCCTTGCGGTTCTTCAGCACCACTTCGACCGCCTGGTCGTACATCGGGTCCTGCTCGTTGCCCGACAAGCCCTCGCTGTCCGGCCCCTCGTCGCCGTCGACGGTCCCGCCTTCGAGCACGCCCTCGATGTAGTTCGGCTCGCCCTGGGCCTTCAGGTATTCGACGACGCGGTGCACCTCTTCGTCGCTGACGAACGCGCCGTGCACCCGGACCGGAAAGCCGGTGCCCGACGGCATGTACAACATGTCGCCCATGCCGAGCAGCGCCTCGGCGCCCATCTGGTCGAGGATGGTCCGGCTGTCGATCTTGCTCGACACCTGGAACGCGATGCGGGTCGGGATGTTGGCCTTGATCAGGCCGGTGATCACGTCCACGCTCGGGCGCTGGGTCGCGAGGATCAGGTGGATGCCGGCGGCGCGCGCCTTCTGCGCGAGGCGCGCGATCAACTCCTCGATCTTCTTGCCGACCACCATCATCAGGTCGGCAAGCTCGTCGATCACGACCACGATGTGCGGCAGTCGATCGAGCGGTTCCGGGCTGTCGGGGGTCAGGCTGAACGGGTTCGCGATCGATGCGCCGCGGGAGCTGGCCTCGTCGATCTTCGCGTTGTAGCCGGCGAGGTTGCGCACGCCGAGCCTGGCCAGCAGCTTGTAGCGCCGCTCCATCTCGCCCACGCACCAGTTCAGGCCGTGCGCCGCCTGGCGCATGTCGGTCACCACCGGCGCGAGCAGGTGCGCAATGCCTTCGTAGACCGACATCTCGAGCATCTTCGGGTCGATCATCAGCAGCCGCACATCGCGTGCCTCGGCCTTGTACAGCAGCGACAGGATCATCGCGTTGATGCCGACCGACTTGCCGGAACCGGTGGTGCCGGCCACCAGCAGGTGCGGCATCTTCGCCAGATCGGCGACGACCGGATTGCCGACGATGTCCTTGCCCAGGCCCAGCGTCAGCAGCGAACGCGCCTCGTTGTAAGCCTGCGAGCCGAGGATCTCCGACAGCTTGATCGACTGACGCTTCGCATTCGGCAACTCGAGCGCCATGTAGTTCTTGCCGGGAATGGTCTCGATCACGCGGATCGATACGAGACTAAGCGAGCGCGCCAGATCCTTCGCCAGGTTCACCACCTGGGCGCCCTTCACGCCGGTGGCCGGCTCGATCTCGTAGCGGGTGATCACCGGGCCCGGCGACGCGAGCACGACGCGCACCTCGACGCCGAAATCCCTGAGCTTCTTCTCGATCAGGCGGCTGGTCATCTCCAGCGTCTCGGGCGAGACCGTCTCCTGGCGCGACGGCGCGCCGTCGAGCAGGTCGACCTGCGGCAGCCGGCTGTCGGGCAGTTCGGTGAACAGCGGCTTCTGACGCTCCTTCGCAACCCGCTCGCTCTTCGGCACCGCGCCGCGTACCGGCTCGATCAGCACCGGGCCGGGGTGCGCTTCGTCGCTCTCGCTGCGCTCATCGAGCAGGATCTCTTCGCGCTCACGCGCCGCCTGCTTGCCGTAGGCCAGATCCACGGCCATCTCGCGCTTTTCGCGGCGCCATTCGATCAGCGAATAGAGTCGTGCGCCGAGGCGCTCGGCGACGCTGGCCCAGGAGAAACGGAACACCAGCGCGGAGCCGATCACGCCGAGCGCGATGCCGACCAGGCCCGAGCCGGTGAAGCCCAGCCATTTGACGCCAACGGAGCCGACGAGGTACCCCAGTACGCCACCCGCGTTGCCGGGCAGGCCATGGTCGAACCGGTACAGCCGCGACCACTCCAGGCCGCAACTCGCGCACAGCAGCAGCGCCAGTGCGCACCAGAACGAAGCGCGACTCGCCGCGAACCGGCCCAGCAGCGAGCCGTCATGCGCTGCGGAGGGCGCCGCGGCCGGATCGTCGGCGCGCAGCCAGCGCGCCAGGCCGGCGAGCCAGGCGCGCACCGCCGCGGCGAAACACCACCAGACCGACAGGCCGAGCAGGAAGTAGCTGCCGTCGGCGATCCACGCGCCGATGCGCCCGCCCCAGTTGCGCACCGGTCCTGTGCCGTAGCCCGAGGTCGACCAGGCCGGATCGAGCGGCGAGTAGCTGAGCATGGAGAGCAACCAGAACACGACCGCAAGCAGGCCGAGGATCAGCCCGACTTCATGCGCGAAGCGGGAACTGCCGGATCGATGCGGGGGGCTGGCGGAAGACGAGGAGGCCAGGGTACGGAGCGAGGAGGTCATAGACGGGCGACAAGGCGCTTCCCGAGCTTACCCGAGAAAGCGCGGCGCGCAGTCACTCCGGCGGGTCGAGCCGCTCATGGATCACCATCATGCCGTTCGGGCGCAACTCGGTCAGGCCGCGCTCCTCAAGGTCCTTCATCACTCGGCTGACCATTTCGCGCGAAGCGCCGACCATTTTCGCGATGTCCTGGCGCGAAACTTTGTCGCGAATCAGCAACGTTCCGTCGGGTTCGCTGCGCGCCGATTCGAGCAACGCACGTGCGACCCGGCCGTAAACGTCCATCAACGCCAGCGACTCGATCTTGCGGTCCGCGTGGCGCAGCCGCTGCACCAGGCCGCGCATCACCGCATAGGCCATCGACGACTCCTCCGGCAGGCAGCGCGCGAATTCGGCGCGGCCCAGCATCAGCACGTCGGTCTGCACCTCGGCGCGCACGGTTGCCGAATGCGGCTCGTCGTCGATCAGGCTCATCTCGCCGATGTGGTCGCCGGGCTGCATGCTCGCGAGGATCACCTCGCGGCCGCGCCGATCCGAGGTCATCACCCGGGCGCGCCCGGTCAGAATGATGAACAGCGCGTTCGCCTTCTTGCCCTGCTCGACGATGATCTCGCCGCGCTTGAACCTGCGCTTGACGATGGCCTCGGCGATCGCTTCCGCATGTGTCGTGTTCAGCATCGAGAACAGCGGCACGCGACGCAACAGATCCAGGTTAGACAGCATCGACATTCAGACCTCTCCAGAGTCCACCCCGGCCGGGGTTTGTGGTTATTGCTTTTCGACAAGGCCGCATCGGGCTTGGTGAATGATACTTCGCGGCCAACTCGGCACTCTACACTGCGTACTGCACCGATCTGCACGGTCGATTATTTCAATTTGTTAACCATGTCCGACAGCAAGCACTCAAAGGTTCTGATCCTGGGCTCCGGACCGGCCGGCTACACCGCGGCCATCTATGCGGCGCGCGCGAACCTGAAGCCGATACTGGTGACCGGCATGGCCCCGGGCGGCCAGCTGATGACCACGACCGACGTCGACAACTGGCCGGCCGACGTGCACGGCGTGCAGGGGCCGGAGTTGATGCAGCGTCTGCTCGAGCACGCGCAGCGCTTCGACACCGAGATCGTGTCCGACCACATCAACGCGGTCGATCTGAGCCGCCGCCCGTTCCGGCTCACCGGTGACAGCGCCGGCTACAGCTGCGACGCGCTGATCGTTGCCACCGGCGCGTCCGCGCAGTACCTCGGTCTGCCGTCGGAGACCGCGTTCATGGGCCGCGGTGTCTCCGCCTGCGCCACCTGTGACGGCTTCTTCTACCGCGACCAGGTGTGCTGCGTGATCGGCGGCGGCAACACCGCGGTCGAGGAGGCACTGTACCTGTCGAACATCGCGCGCAAGGTGTATCTGGTGCACCGGCGCGACAAGTTCCGGGCCGAGCCGATCCTGGTCGATAAGCTGATGGAAAAGGTAGGCGCCGGCAAGATCGAGCTAAAGCTCCATCGTGTGCTGGATGAGGTGCTGGGCGATGACTCGGGCGTGACCGGCGCGCGCCTGCGCGCGTCGGACGGCAGCACCGAAGACCTGATGCTGCAGGGCTGCTTCATCGCGATCGGCCATCGGCCCAACACCGAGATCTTCGCCGGCCAGCTCGAGATGAAGAATGGCTACATCCTGACCCGCGCCGGCCTGCAGGGATTCGCGACGATGACCAGCGTGCCCGGCGTGTTTGCCGCCGGCGACGTGCAGGACCATGTGTACCGCCAGGCGATCACCAGCGCCGGCACCGGCTGCATGGCCGCGCTCGACGCGCAGCGCTTCCTGGAGCAGGACGGCGAGGGCTGAGCCGCCGCGGGCGGGCGCCACGCTATAATGCCCGGCTGCGCCCGACTCGCGCCCATGCTCGATGGAGCGGCGAACGGGACAAAAACGACGAGAGCGACAAAAGGCCGCCGGCACCGGCGGCCCACCGGGTTACCGCCACCCGACCCCCTGGCGAGGTGAGGCCCTCACGAAGTGACGGCCGTTGAGAAATATCGGAGTGTCCGCATGGCACGCATCTGTGAAGTCACGGGCAAGAGCCCGATGGTCGGGAACAACGTGTCCCACGCGAACAACAAGACCAAGCGCCGGTTCCTGCCGAACCTGCAGTACCGCCGCTTCTGGGTCGAGAGCGAGAACCGCTGGGTGCGGCTGCGCATCTCGAACGCCGGCCTGCGGCTGATCGACAAGAACGGCATCGACGCAGTGCTCGCCGACATGCGCGCACGCGGCCAAGCCTGAAACCACCGAGGAGATTCATCATGGCAACCAAAGGCGGACGCGAGAAAATCAAGCTGGAGTCGACCGCCGGCACCGGCCACTTCTACACCACCAGCAAGAACAAGAAGACCACGCCCGAGAAGATGTCGATCATGAAGTTCGACCCGAAGGCGCGCAAGCATGTGGAATACAAGGAAGTCAAGCTGAAGTAGCTCGCTTCCGAGCCGCCGGCATCAGCTCCACCGGCGTGTCAATGAAAAAGCCCGCAACTGCGGGCTTTTTCATTGAAAGTGGGGAGCGGGAGGTCCACAGGCCGGCGTCACCGCTCCACGAAACGAGTTCGAGTGGCCGCGGAGCAGGCCGTTCGCGGACACCCGCGGATCCGGCTCCGCCGGTCCGCCGGGTGTGCCCCCTTCAAGGGGGTTGGCGAAGCGACACGCAAGTGCGCGCAGCCTGGGGGTATTTCACTTCACCCGCGCACCGCGCGCAGCCGGATCGAGAATTCGCGCAGCGCGGCGATGCCGCTTTCCTCCGCGCGATGGCACCAGGCCGCCAAGTCGATCGCCAGTTGCTCGCGCGAGCGGCTGGTGTTGAGCCAGAGCTGGCGCAGCTCCTCGCGCATCGTCACCATCTTGTCGAGCACCGGGTACGCCGCACGCGCGCGCGCCAACTCGGGCGCTTTGGCCGGCGGCACCTTGTCGGCGTCGCGGTGCAGCCAGCGCCGCGCCACCTTCAGCGCCGACACATCGCCATGCCGCGCCTTCAGCGCCTGCAACTCCTGCTTGCAGGTGCGGCGCAGATCGCGGGCGTAGCGCGCCATCACCTCGTAGCGGTTCGCGATCAACGCCTCCAGCGTCTTCTCGTTCGCCACCGGTTCGACCGCACCGAGCCGCAGCCGCGGCACGGTCTTCTTCACCCGCGCCAGCCGCAGCCGCTCGAGCAGCCGGATGTAGCCCCAGCCGACGTCGAATTCATAGCGCTTGACCGAGAACCGCGCCGAAGTCGGGTAAGTGTGGTGGTTGTTGTGCAACTCCTCGCCGCCGATCAGCACGCCCCAGGGCAGCACGTTGGTGCTGGCATCCGCCACTTCGAAATTGCGGTAGCCCCAGTAGTGGCCGACGCCGTTGACCACGCCGGCGGCCCAGAACGGAATCCAGACCATCTGCACCGCCCACACGGTCAGGCCGATCGCGCCAAAAAGCGCCAGATCGATGATCAGCATCAGCCCGACTCCCTGCCAGCTGTAGCGCGCGTACAGGTGGCGCTCGATCCAGTCATCCGGGCAACCCTGGCTGAACTTGGCCAGCGTCTGCTGGTTCTTTGCCTCGGCGCGGTACAGCTCGGTGCCCTGCCACAGCACCTTGTTGATGCCATAGGTCTGCGGGCTGTGCGGGTCGTCCATGGTTTCGCACCGCGCATGGTGCTTGCGATGGATCGCCACCCACTCGCGGGTGACCTGGCCGGTCGTCAGCCACAGCCAGAACCGGAACAGATGCGAGGGCAGCGCATGCAGTTCGAGCGCGCGATGCGCCTGATGCCGGTGCAGATAGATCGTGACGCTGGCGATCGTCAGATGCGTGGTCGCCAGCACGTACAGCACGACCACCCACCACGACGGGTTCAATAGCCCGTGGGCGAGCCAATCAAGGGCCGCGTTCAGCACGGTCCAGTCAGACAACTGCATGTTCGGCAAATCCTTTTGTTGAATTCAGTGGCGCGGAGCCTGGGCCGCAAACCCGGTCTGGCACGGCGGGCTGCGTGCAGCCTGGGTGTATCGCTTCATTCGCTGCGGCCGCGTAGAAGCAGTCCAATTGTAAAAGCAGCCACCGAAACTTGCCACCGGAGGGCCCACGTCCGGCGGTGATATTCGGGGCCTTCGTCTATTTTTTCCGCGTCCAGCCAGCGGCAAAGAACCCGTCGGTCGCATGCCGATGCGGCCACAGCCGCAGATAGTCGCTGCCGCTCGCCGGGCCGCTGCACAGTTCGGCAGCCCGCTCGACCTTGAGGCCGGCCAGGACCGCGCCGACGTCGAGCGGATCGAATTCGCGGTGCGCGGCCGAAAACGCCGCGACCACCGCCTCGTTCTCCTCGGTCAGCAGACTGCAGGTGGCGTAGACCAGCCGGCCGCCGGGCTTCACCAGCCGCGCGGCGCCCTGCAGGATTTCGCGCTGGCGCTCGGCGAACTGCCCCACCGCCTCGGCCGACTGCCGCCACTTCAGGTCCGGATTGCGGCGCAGCGTGCCCAGGCCGGAACAGGGCGCATCGACCAGCACCCGATCCAGCTTGCCCGCGAGGCGCTGGATGCGCTCGTCGCGCTCGTGCGCGATCGCGACCGTGTGCACGTTGGCGAGGCCGCTGCGCGCGAGCCGCTCTTTCAAAGCCTCCAGCCGATGCGCCGAGGTGTCGAACGCATAGA
Organism: Burkholderiaceae bacterium; assembly: GCA_030123545.1. Taxonomy (NCBI): domain Bacteria; kingdom Pseudomonadati; phylum Pseudomonadota; class Betaproteobacteria; order Burkholderiales; family Burkholderiaceae; species Burkholderiaceae bacterium. Next base: position 2,966,025 of record CP126124.1, read on the forward strand.
GGCGGCCGGTGCCGCGCATGCAGGCCCCGATCGCGAGCGTCTTGCCGCCGGCGCCCGCGCAGAAATCCGCGACCATCTCGCCGCGCTTGGCACCCAGCAGCAGCGCGAGCAGTTGCGAGCCTTCGTCCTGCACCTCGAACGCGCCGCGCTGGTACGCGGGCACCGAAGCCAACGCGGGCTTGGCCTGCAGCCGAAGGCCCCAGGGAGAATATGGAGTTGCTACTGATTCAATAGCGCATTGTGCAAGCTCTTCCTGGACATTCTCACGTTTTTCCTTAAAGATATTGACACGCAGGTCGAGCGGCGCGTTGCGAAGCAGGCTGTACGCCAGCGCCCAGAACGGCGCGCCCGAATCCTTGTCCGACGGCTCACCCGACTCCTTGCCCACCTCCCCGCCCGTTTTCTCCGCCAACTGCACGCGCAAGCGCTCGGCCAGCCATTCCGGCAGGTTGTGCCGGCATGGCGCCGGCAGTTCGGCCGGGTCGACCGCTTCGCATGCGGCAAGCCAGCGCTGCTCGTCGGGGTCCAGCGCCGCGTCCAGACGTTCGCACGGCAGCGCATCGGCGGCAGGCCCCGGAGCGAGCGCTTCGCCGACCTGCGCCAGCCCCAGCACGGCGAGCTGGCGCGTACGTTCGCCCTGCTCGCCCGGTCCAGCCGCGGCGAAATGTTCGTACAGCAGCTTTCTGCGCAGCACGGCGTAAGCCGCATCGGCCAGCGCCCCGCGCTCGCGGACCCCGAGTCCGCGGTGCTCACGGAAATAGCGCGACACCACCGCGTCCGCCGGATGCTCGAACGCGAGGCACAGGCGCAGCAGCTCAGTGCAGGCGTTCAGCAGGGCGCGCGGATGCATGGCGGGGCATTGTCCCATCGGCCGCGGCCGCCGCAGCCGTCGCCGTCAGGTGGCAACGTCAAACAGCCGGAGTCATGGGGCCGGCGGCAGGTCGCGCAGCCACTGCGCGATCGCGCGCGGATAGATCAGATGCTCCTGCGTCAGCACCCGCGCGGCCAGCGCCTCGGCGCTGTCTTCGCCCAGTACCGGCACCGCGGCCTGGGCCAGGATCGGCCCGTGGTCCAGTTCCGGGGTGACCTGGTGCACGGTCGCGCCGGCAACGCGGCAGCCCGCGGCGATCGCGCGCTGGTGCGTGTGCAAACCCGGGAATGCCGGCAGCAGCGACGGATGGATGTTCAGCAGCCGCCCGTCGTAATGCCGAACGAACCCGGGCGTGAGGATGCGCATGAAGCCGGCGAGCGCGACCAGCGTGGGCGCATGCCGGTCGATCACGGCGGCCAGCGCCGCGTCAAACGCTTCACGCGTCGCGTAGGCCCGGTGTTCGACCACTTCCGCGACAATGCCCTCCCCGCGCGCGAAGTCCAGGCCGGCCGCGTCGGCGCGGTTGCTGATCACTGCGGCGACGCGCGCGTCCAGGCGCCGGCTCCAGTCCTCGCGCCGGGCCGCGCGCACGATCGCCGCCATGTTCGAGCCCTGGCCCGAGATCAGGATCACGATGTTCCTCATGTCGCGGCGAATTATCGCGGCTGGCCCGACGTTACGAGATGGTGCACACTGACTGACGCCGTGGTTTGTCGCGATCTGGACAGGACGGATCGGCCCGGCGTGCTAGAAACGAAGAGTCCATTGGACACGCTGGACATTCACTGGAGACGACTGGAATGGATCTCGCATTCACCCCGGAAGAGCAGAAATTCCGCGACGAGGTGCGCACCTGGGTGCGCGCCCACCTGCCGCCGGATGTATCGAACAAAGTGCACAACGGCCTGCGCCTGACCCGCGACGACATGCAGGGCTGGGCGAAGATTCTGGGAAAAAAGGGCTGGCTCGGCTACGGCTGGCCCAAGGAATTCGGCGGCCCGGGCTGGACCGCGGTGGAAAAACACCTGTTCGAGGAGGAATGCGCGCTGGCTGGTGCCCCGCGCATCATCCCGTTCGGGCCGGTGATGGTGGCGCCGGTAATCATGGCGTTCGGTAGCGCAGAGCAGCAGAAACGCTTCCTGCCCGGCATCGCCAGCGGCGAGGTCTGGTGGAGCCAGGGCTATAGCGAGCCAGGTTCGGGCTCGGACCTGGCGAGCCTGAAGACCCGCGCCGAACGCAAGGGCGACAAATACATCGTGAACGGCCAGAAGACCTGGACCACGCTCGGCCAGTACGGCGACTGGATGTTCAACCTGGTGCGCACCTCGACCGAGGGCAAGCCGCAGACCGGCATCTCGTTTCTCGTGCTCGACATGAAGTCGCCCGGCGTCACGGTGCGGCCGATCCGGCTGCTCGACGGCGAATGCGAGGTCAACGAGGTCTTCTTCGACAACGTCGAAGTGCCGGCGGAAAACCTGATCGGCGAGGAGAACAAGGGCTGGACCTACGCCAAGCACCTGCTCAGCCACGAGCGCACCAACATCGCCGACGTGAACCGCGCGAAGCGCGAACTCGAGCGCCTGAAGCGCATCGCGCGCGCCGAAGGCGTGTACGACGATGCACGTTTCCGCGACGAGATCGCCAAGCTCGAGGTCGACGTGGTCGCGCTCGAGATGATGGTGCTGCGCGTGCTCTCGGCGATGAAGGCGGGCAAGAACCCGCTCGACGTGGCGGCGCTCTTGAAGATTCGCGGCAGCGAAATCCAGCAGCGCTACACCGAGCTGATGATGCTCGCCGCAGGGCCCTACAGCCTGCCGCTGATCCACGAAGCGATGGATGCGGGCTGGCAAGGGGACTACGTTGGCGCCGCTCATTGCGTACCGCTGGGCTCGACCTACTTCAACATGCGCAAGACCACGATCTACGGCGGCAGCAACGAAGTGCAACGAAACATCGTCGCGCAGATGCTGCTCGGCTGAAAGGGGACGACATGGATTTCGATTTTTCCGATGACCAGGAACAGCTGCGCGACGCGGTGCGCCGCTGGGTCGACAAGGGCTACGGGTTCGAGCGCCGGCGCGCGATCGCCTCCGCCGGCGGCTTCTCGCGCGAAGTCTGGGGCGAACTCGCCGAACTCGGGTTGACCGGTCTGTACGTGCCCGAGGCCGACGGCGGCCTGGGTCTCGGCCCGGTCGAGGGCATGGTGGTGATGGAGGAACTCGGTCGCGGTATCGTGGTCGAGCCGCTGGCGCAGGCGCTGATCGCCGGCGCGCTGCTCGCGGGTTATGCGCCGGATGCACTCAAAAAATCCTGGTTGCCGAAGATCGCCGGCGGCGAGGCACTGATCGTGCTGGCGCAGCAGGAGCGCGCGGCGCGCTACCGGCTCGATGTCTGCGCCGCCACTGCGACCCAGGCCGGAGCGTCGTGGACCGTCAGCGGCACCAAGAGCATCGTCCCGGCCGGCGACCAGGCGGATGCCTTCATCGTGCCGGCCGGCGCCTCCGGCAAGATCGCGCTGTTCCTGGTCGAGCGAGGTGCCAGCGGCGTCACGACCCGCGGCTACGGCACGCAGGACGGCGGCCGCGCGGCCGAGGTCACGCTCAACAATGCGGCGGCGGCACTAATCACGGAGGACGGACTCGCGGCGCTCGAGCATGCGGTGGACATCGGCATCGCCGCGCTGTGCGCCGAAGGCGTCGGCGTGATGGACAAGACGCTGGCGGTGACGGTCGAGTACCTGAACACGCGCAAGCAGTTCGGCGTGTTCATCGGCACTTTCCAGGCGCTGCGGCACCGGGTCGCCGACATGAAGATGCAGCTGGAACTGGCGCGCTCGATGAGCTACTACGCGAGCCTGAAGCTGAACGCACCGGCCGACGAGCGGCGTCGCGCGATGGCGCGCGCGAAGTACCAGCTCGGCTGCTCTATGCGCTTCGTCGGCCAGCAGGCGGTGCAGCTGCACGGCGGCATCGGCGTGACCGACGAATACATCGTCAGCCACTACTTCAAGCGGCTGACCCAGATGGAGATGACGTTCGGCGACACGCTGCACCAGCTCGGAGAGGTGTCGGCACGGATGCAGGACGGTGCCGGCGTGTTTGCATGATGCTTCACCGTTGGTAGCAAACCATGCCCGCGGAGCCTTGGCCTGCGGGCATTTTCATTAAAAGAATGAGGAGAACACCGTGAGTGCCACGCGTCGCCTGTTCCTGGGTTTGTTTGCCAGTGCCGTGCTATTGGCCGGTTGCGCCTCGGGGCCGACCGGGCAGAATGCAGCGCCGATCCTCTTCGTGCACGGCAACGGCGATAGCGCCGCCGTGTGGCAGACCACGATCTGGCGCTTCGAGTCGAACGGCTGGCCGGCCGACCGCCTGACGGCCATCAACGTGCCGTATCCGCTGGCGCGCGACGACGACAGCAAGCCGCAGGCCGGACGCTCGTCCACCTTTGAAAACATGGCGTACCTGCGCGCCGCCGTAGCCAAGGTTCGCAAGACCACCGGCGCTAGCAAGGTGATTCTGGTTGGTAACTCGCGCGGCGGCAACACGATCCGCAACTACATCCAGAATGGCGGCGGCGCCGAGACTGTGAGCGAGGCCATTCTCGGCGGCACGCCGAACCACGGCGTCTGGGCGATCAAGGGATTCAACGAGGGCAATGAATTCTCCGGCACCGGGCCATTCCTGACCGGGCTCAATGCGCCCAAGGACCCGAACGGCGACGAAGTGACGCCGGGGGTGAAATGGATGACCATTCGCTCCGACCACAATGACAAGTACGCCCAGCCGGACGGCCTGTGGATCGGCGCCAAAGGCAAGCCCACCGGCGTTACCTATGACGGCCCGGCACTCAAGGGCGCCACGAACGTGGTGATTCCGGGGGTCGATCACCGGGGCACCGCGTTTTCGCCGGCCGCGTTCGGCGCGATGTACGGCTTCATCACCGGCCATCCCGCGCGCACGCTGGACCCCGTGGTGCAGGCGACCCCGGTGCTGAGCGGCGAAATCACCGGGCTGGGCGTGAACTCGAACGACCCGGCCTCCGGCAACTTCAGCAACAATCTGCCGCTGCCTGGCGCGAAACTCGCCATCTATGCGACCAACCCGGCCACGGGCGAGCGCATCGGAGCGGCCAGCTACAGCAAGACCATCACGGCCGATGGCCGCTGGGGCCCGTTCACCGCCGCCGCGGGCGTGCCGTACGAATTCGTCATCAGCGCGACCGGTTACGCCACCACGCACATCTACCGCAGCCCGTTCCCGCGTTCCAGCAACATCGTCGACATGCATCCGGTGCGCCTCGCCGCCGCAGACCGGGGCGCCGGCTCGGTCATCACGTTCGAGCGCCCGCGCGGGTATTTCGATGCGATGCGGGACCGCGTCAGCTTCGACGGCCACACACCGCCGCCCGGCGTTCCGCCCGCAGGGGTCGCCGGCGTTTCAAGTTCGACCATCAAGACTGCCGCCGCGTCGGAGGTGCGGGCCATCACCGGTCAACTGGACGGCGAGCGCATCACGGGGCGCACCTGGCCCGCGGCGGAAGGCAACGCGGTGGTGCTGGAACTGACGAACTGAAAAAGCAAGCAGCAAGCGCGCACGCCGAGGCGCCCGGAATCAGCAGCGCACGCCGTTGCGCGCGAGATCAGCTGTACAGCCGCGAGGTCTTCGGCAGGTGCGCCATCAGGAACTCCATCTGGTCCGCCAGGATGCGGCGGTTGCGCAGGATGAAGTCCTCCCACAGGCTGGGCACGTAGGGCGCGTACAGGAGCGGCATGTGCGCCTGCTCCGGCGTGCGGCTGCCCTTGCGGTGATTGCAGGCACGGCAGGCGGTGACCACGTTCATCCACTTGTCGACCCCGTTCTGCGCGAACGGCACGATGTGCTCGCGCGTCAGATCCTCGTCGTGGAACTGGTTGCCGCAGTACGCGCAGACATTACGGTCGCGCGCGAACAGTTTGGCGTTGGTCAGGCCGGGCCGCAACTGGAACGGGCTGATGCTGGGCACGCCCTTGGTGCCGATGATGCTGTTGACGGTGATGATCGACTGCGCGCCGGTGATCGCGTTCGTCCCGCCGCGGAATACCGCGACCTGCCCCCCCACCTCCCAGCGCACCTCGCTGGCGGCGTAGTGGATCACCGCCTGCTCCAGCGAAATCCACGACTGGGGCAGACCCTGGGCGGACAGCTTCAAGACCTTCAACACATCCCTTTCGACATTGCGGCCGGCCGTCACGCCATGCGGCGGACCGGCACGGGCACAATATACTCCTTTCGAGACAATCCGGCGTCCCGCCTATACCCCGCGCGCGCGATCTGCTATCAAAACGATATCAATCCATGCTGGTTTTGAGCGGCTTCAACCACCCCGGCCTGGCCGGAGCCTGCGCGTTGACGATTGGCAACTTCGACGGCATGCACCGCGGCCACCAGGCGATGCTGGCGCTTCTCAACAACGAGGCGCGGCACCGCGGACTGCCGAGCTGCGCGATGACCTTCGAGCCGCATCCGCGTGACTATTTCGCCGCCGCTTTGGCCAAGCCCGAGCTCGCGCCGGCGCGCATCAGCACGTTGCGCGACAAGCTTGGCGAACTGGCGCGCTGCGGTGTCGACCAGGTCGTCGTGATGCGCTTCGACGCGCGCTTTGCGTCGCAGCCGCCGCAGGCGTTCATCGATGACGTGCTGATCCGGGGCCTGGGCACGCGCTACGTGCTGGTCGGCGACGACTTCCGCTTCGGCGCGAAGCGCGCCGGCGACTACGCGATGCTGGACGCCGCCGGCCGCAGCCGCGGCTTCGACGTGGCGCGCATGAACAGCTACGAGGTGCACGGCCTGCGCGTGTCGAGTTCGGCGGTACGCGACGCGCTGGCCGAAGGACGGCTCGATGACGCCGCGCAGTTGCTCGGCCGACCGTACAGCATCAGCGGCCACGTGGTGCGCGGCAGGCGGCTCGGGCACGAACTCGGCTTCCCGACGCTGAACCTGCGCTTTTCGCACTGGAAGCCGGCCGCGAGCGGCATCTTCGCGGTGCGGGTGCAGGGCCTGGTTGCCGAGCCACTTACCGGCGTTGCAAACCTCGGCGTGCGCCCGTCGCTGGACCCGAACGACGTGAACGGCGGCCGGGTGCTGCTGGAGACCCACTGTTTTGAGTGGCCCGCGGAACTCGGCAGCGACGGCGGCTACGGTAAAATCATCCAGGTGGAGCTGCTGCACAAACTGCACGACGAACGCCGGTACGATTCTCTCGCCCAACTCAAGGCGGGTATCGCGCAGGACTGCGTCGACGCGCGCGCTTTTTTCGCGACGCTGCAGGGTCGCACGCACCGGCAGGTCACCCGCGACCGAATTTGACGCGCGTGCCGCCGCGGCGCGGCGCCGTTGGCCGGCGCGGCCCGCATCCGCTATCCCTGCCCCCGGACTGCGCCGACGCAGCCCCCATCAGCCAAGGCATGTCCATGAAGAACGATCCTTCCGTTGCCGGCCCCGGCGCCAAGACCGACTACCGCAGCACGCTGAACCTCCCCGACACCCCGTTTGCCATGCGCGCCGACCTGCCGCGGCGCGAGCCCGGCTGGGTCCGGACCTGGAACGAGGAAGGGCTGTACCAGCGGCTGCGCGCCGCGCGCGCCGGTTGCGAGAAGTTCATCCTGCACGACGGCCCGCCGTACGCGAACGGTCAGCTTCACATCGGCCACGGCGCGAACAAGATCCTGAAGGACATGATCGTCAAGACGCGCCAGCTGATGGGCATGGACGCGCGCTACGTGCCGGGCTGGGACTGCCACGGCCTGCCGATCGAGAACGCGATCGAGAAGAAGTTCGGCCGCAACCTGTCGCGCGACGAGATGCAGGCGAAAAGCCGCGCCTACGCGACCGAGCAGATCGCGCAGCAGATGGCCGACTTCCAGCGCGTCGGCGTGCTCGGCGACTGGGACGACCCGTACAAGACGATGAACCCGCGCAACGAGGCCGGCGAGATCCGCGCGTTCAAGCGCGTCATCGAGCGCGGCTTCGTCTACCGCGGCCTCAAGCCCGTGTACTGGTGCTTCGACTGCGGCTCGTCGCTGGCCGAATTCGAGATCGAATACGCGGACCGCACCAGCACCGCGATCGACGCCGCGTTCGAGAGCGACGACCCTGGGCTGCTGGCCGCCGCGTTCGGCCTGCCCGCGCTCGATGCGCCGGCGTTCGCGGTGATCTGGACCACCACCGCGTGGACCATTCCGGCGAACCAGGCGCTGAACGTCAACCCGCACCTGCGTTATGCGCTGGTCAAGACCACGCGCGGCTACCTGGTGCTGGCCGCATCGCTGGTCGAGCAATGCCTGATGCGTTTCAAGCTCGAAGGCGAAGTGGTCGCAAGCGTCGAGGGCCAGGCTTTAGGCGGTCTGCAGTTCCGCCATCCGCTGTACGAACTGCATCCGTTCTACCGGCGTCTGTCGCCGGTGTATCTGGCCGACTACGCGACCGACGTCGACGGCACCGGTATCGTGCATTCGTCGCCGGCGTATGGTCTGGACGACTTCAACTCCTGCGTCGCGCACGGCCTGAAAGTGGCCGACATCCTGAACCCGGTCGGACCGCACGGCAGCTACGCGGCCGATTTCGCGCTGTTCGGCGGCATGAACATCTGGAAGGCGGTGCCGGTCATCATCGATACCCTGCGCGAGGCCGGTCGCCTGCTCGACAGCGCGCCGCTGCAACACAGCTACCCGCATTGCTGGCGCCACAAGACGCCGGTGATCTACCGCGCGGCCGCGCAATGGTTCGTGCGCATGGATGCGGGTGACGGCGTGTTCACCCGCGACAAGGCGCCGCAGACGCTGCGCCAGACCGCGCTGGCGGCGATCGAGCAGACGCGTTTTTATCCGGAGAACGGCCAGGCACGGCTGCGCGACATGATCGCGAACCGCCCCGACTGGTGCATCTCGCGCCAACGCAGCTGGGGCGTGCCGATCCCGTTCTTCCTGCACAAGGAGACCGGCGAACTGCACCCGCGCACCATGGAAATCCTGGACCGGGCCGCGGCCATCGTCGAGCAAGGCGGCGTCGAGGCCTGGAGCCGCGCGAGTGCCGAGGACATCCTCGGTCCCGAGGAAGCCCTGCAATACACCAAGAGCAGCGACATCCTCGAAGTCTGGTTCGACTCGGGTTCGACCTTCTGGCATGTGCTGCGCGGCACGCATCCGCAGGACCACCACGCGCACGGCCCCGAGGCGGACCTGTACCTGGAAGGGCACGACCAGCACCGCGGCTGGTTCCACTCGTCGCTGCTGCTGGCCTGCGCGATCGAGGGACGCGCGCCGTACCGGGGCCTGTTGACGCATGGCTTCACCGTCGACGGGTCCGGGCGCAAGATGAGCAAGAGCCTGGGCAACTACATGCCGCTGGCCGCGTCGGCGCAGAAGTACGGCGCCGAGATCCTGCGCCTGTGGTGCGCGAGCACCGATTACTCGAACGACCTCGCGATCGACGACAAGATCCTCGCGCGCGTGGTCGACGCGTACCGGCGCATCCGCAACACGCTGCGCTTCCTGCTCGCGAACACCAGCGACTTCGACGTCGCTGCCGATGCGGTCGCGCCCGAGGACATGTTGGAGATCGACCGATGGGCGCTGGCGCGCACCGCGCAGCTGCAGGCCGAGATCCTCGCGCACTACGAGGCCTACGAATTCCACCCGGTGGTCGCGAAGCTGCAGAACTTCTGCAGCGAAGACCTGGGCGCGTTCTACCTCGACGTGCTGAAGGACCGGCTCTACACCACGCAAGCCAAGTCGCTGGCGCGGCGCAGCGCGCAGACCGCGCTGTGGCAGATCACGCAGGCGATGCTGCGCTGGATGGCGCCGTTCCTCTCGTTCACCGCCGAGGAGGCGTGGAAGCTGGTCGGCGCGAGCGAATCGATCTTCCTCGAGACTTACGCGCAGCTCGCCGCGCCCGACGTGGTGCTGCTCGCCAAATGGTCGCGCATCCGCGCGCTGCGCGAGGCGGTCAACAAGGAGATCGAGCTGCTGCGCGAGCGCGGCGAGGTCGGCTCGTCGCTGCAGGCCCGGGTGACGCTCGGCGCCGGCCCGGAAGACCACGCGCTGCTGGCCAGCCTGGGTGATGATCTGAAGTTCGCGTTCATCACGTCGGCTATTGAATTAGTAGCATCCAATCAAATAAATATCGCGGCTTCCGCCAGTTTCGACCCCAAATGCGAGCGCTGCTGGCACTACCGCGCCGACGTCGGTGCCGACGCCGCGCACGCTACGCTGTGCGGCCGCTGCGTGAGCAACCTGTTCGGCGCGGGCGAGACCCGTCACTTCGCCTGATGGCGCGCGCCGGCGCGGCATCCGGCCGCTGGCTGCCCTGGCTGGCCTGGTCCGGCTTCGTTCTGCTGGCAGACCAGGCGAGCAAGCTCGTGATCCTCGGCCACTACCGACTCGGCGACGCCACCGCTGTCACGCGCTTCTTCAACATCGTGCGCGCCGAGAATACCGGTGCGGCGTTCTCGTTCCTCGCCGCCGAGTCGGGCTGGCAGCGCTGGCTGTTCACCGCGGTCGGCGTGGCCGCGGCGGCATTGATCCTCTGGCTGCTGCGGACGCACGCGGCGCAGCGGCTGTTCTCGTTCGCGCTGGCGAGCATCCTCGGCGGCGCGGTCGGCAACGTGGCCGATCGGCTGGTGCACGGCTACGTGGTCGACTTTCTCGATTTCCACTGGCGCGGCGCGCATTTCCCGGCGTTCAACCTGGCCGACAGCGCGATCACGCTCGGAGCCGTCTGCCTGATCCTGGACGAATTGCGACGCGTGCGCCGCGGCCGATAATCCGGTCATGAAGCACCTGCTGAACCTGTTGGCGGCGGTCGCGCTGCTGGTGTGGGGCACCCAGCTCGTGCGCTCGGGCGTGCTGCGCGCGTTCGGCAGCCATCTGCGGCAGTTCCTCGCGTACAGCCTGCGCAACCGGTTCACCGCGGCGCTGTCGGGCATCGGCGTCACCGCGCTGCTGCAGTCGAGCACCGCGACCTCGCTGATGACCGCGTCTTTCGTCGGCGAAGGGCTGATCCGGCTGCCGGCGGCGCTGGCGGTGATGCGCGGCGCCGATGTCGGCACCGCGCTGATGGTGGTGCTGTTCTCGTTCGACCTGTCGTGGCTGTCGCCGCTGTTCATCTTCATCGGCGTGGTGCTGTACCTGACGCGGCAGGATACTGTCGTCGGGCGCGTCGGCCGGGTGCTGATAGGGCTCGGGCTGATCCTGCTCGCGCTGCAGCTGATCATGGGCGCCGCCGAGCCGCTGCTGGCCACGCCCGCGGTGCGCGCGCTGCTCGACTCGGTCGGCAGCGACCTCACGACCGAGATCATCCTCGGCATGGTGCTGGCGGTGCTCGCGTACTCGAGCCTCGCGGTGGTGCTGCTGATCTCGGCGCTGGCCGCCTCCACCATGATCTCGATGGAGGTCGCGCTCGGCCTCGTGCTCGGCGCGAACCTCGGCAGCGGCGTGGCGGCGGTGCTGACCACGTCGAAGTCGGCGATCGAGGTGCGCCAGGTCACGGTCGGCAATCTGATGTTCAAGATCATGGGGGTCGCTTTGATGTCGCCCTGCATCGGGCTGTGGCTGCGCTACGTGCAGCCGCATCTGCCGGGGCCTACGCACGGCGTGGTGCTGTTCCACCTCGGATTCAACCTGATCGTCAGCGTACTGTTCATCGGCCTCACGTACCCGGTGGCGCGGCTGGTCGCGCGCTTCATGCCCAGGCCGCCGGAGACCGCGGCCACGTCGATGCGGCCACGCCACCTGGATCGCTCGGCATTGGCGACGCCGTCGCTGGCGCTGTCTTGCGCGGTGCGCGAGGCGCTGCACCAGGCCGACGTGGTCGAGACCATGCTGACCGGCATGCTGACCGTGATCAAGACCGACGACCTGCGGCTCGCGCGCGAACTGCGCCGCATGGACGACACGGTCGACCAGCTGTATTCGGCGATCAAGTACTACATGACCAAGATTCCGCGCGAGGCGCTCGACGAGGAGGAGAGCCGGCGCTGGACCGACGTGATCAGCTTCACGATCAACATGGAGCAGATCGGCGACATCGTCGAGCGCGTGATCCTCGACGTCGAGGACAAGAAGATCAAGCAGGGCTTCGCCTTCTCGGAAGCCGGCATGGCCGACCTGTGCACCATGCACGCGCGTCTCGTCGACAACCTGCGCCTCGGCATGAGCGTGTTCCTGAACGGCAACCTGCACGACGCGAAGAAGCTGATCGAGGAGAAGATGCGCTTTCGCGAGCTCGAGATGCGCGCCGGCGCCGCGCACCTGGACCGCCTGAGCGAGAACAGCGTGCTGAGCATGGAAACGAGTTCGCTGCACATCGACCTGATCAGCGACTTCAAGCGGATCAACTCGCACATCTGCTCGATCGCCTACCCGATCCTGGATTCGGCCGGCGCGCTCGCGCCGAACCGGCTGCGGCCGACGGAAGCCGCGGACGAGGCACACCACGAGGCTTAGCCCGGATATTTCACCAATAGTGGGTCGGCAGCCTCGTGCGTGAGCGCGTTGACATTGGTATCTGACGCCAATTTCAACCGAGGACTGCCGATGCCAAAGTGTACCGATGGGACGATGGATTTGGGGCGCGTGGGCCGGCGCATCATCGAGGCCAACTTCGAAGGCGGTGACATTGGCTCGGACGGTGGAGTTTTGCTGCTGCGACGCGTCGATGAGCGCATTGGTTTGAGCCGATCTGCCGCAGCCGTGCTCAGCGACCCACGCGATCCGGGGCGCATCACGCATGGCCTGCGCGAGCTGCTGGCGCAGCGCGTCTACGGGTTGTGCTGCGGCTACGAAGACCTCAACGACCACGACATGCTGCGCTCGGACCTGCTGATGCAGACCGCCGTAGGCCGGGTCGATGCACTGGCCTCCTCGCCCACACTGTGCCGCCTGGAGAGCCGGGCCACACGCGCGCAGGCGCTGGCCCTGCATGGCGTACTGATCGAGCAGTTCATCGCCAGCCACCGGAGCGCGCCCGCGGAACTGGTGCTGGACATCGACGCCTCGGATGTGCCCTTGCACGGCAGCCAGGAGAGTTGCGAGTTCCACGCCTACTACGACCACCACTGCTATCTGCCGCTGTACGTGTTCTGCGGCCAGGCCATGCTCGCTTGCGTCTTGCGGCGCAGCCGCATCGACGGGGCGAAGAACGCCGCGGCCGTCATCAAGCTGATCGTTGCGCGACTTCGCCGCGCGTGGCCCCAGGTGCGCATCATCGTGCGCGGTGACTCGGGGTTCTGCCGCCAGCGCCTGTTGCGCTGGTGCGAGCGCTCGGGCGTGAGCTACATCGTAGGTCTGGCGCGCAACGCGCGGCTGCAGGCCATCGTGCAGTACGCCGAGGCGATGCTGGCCGACGAATACGAACGCACGGGCGCCAAGCAGCGCCTGATCGGCGAGTTCGTCTACGCAGCCGATAGCTGGGACATCGAGCGGCGCGTGATCACGCGGCTGGAGTACGGTGCCCAAGGCAACAACCCGCGCTTCGTGGTGACCAACCTCCAAGGCGACGCCGTCCAGCTGTATGAGCGGCTGTACTGCCAGCGCGGCGAGGCGGAGAACCGCATCAAGGAGGCCCAGCTCGACCTGTTCGGCACCCGGGCCAGTTGCCAGCGCTTCGCGGCCAACCAGCTTCGCTTGTTGCTGGCGGCGCTGGCCTACACGCTGATGCAGCGGCTGCGCGATCTGGCGCTCAAGAACACCGAGTTGGAGCGCGCCGCCGCGGCCACGATCCGCGTGCGACTGCTCAAGATCGGCGCGGCCATCGTGCGCAACACACGCCGTGTGCGCGTGTTGCTGGCTTCGCACCACCCGATGCGCAGCATCTTCCTCAGCGCCGCACAGGCCCTGGCCCCCTGAACCTCATCCAGTGCTGTCCCCGGCACACTGACAAACAACGGGGGAAAGGGGGTGCTGCGCCCCGAAACAGCCAACAACCCCATCCAGTAGCTCGCATCGGCCCAAAGGGCCGCGCTCAATGCCCGCCAGCACGCCCGGTCAACAGCCATCGGCTTGCTGATGAAATATCCGGGCTAGCCGGCGATCCGCGATCAGTCCGACCAATCCGGTCGCGCCTGCGCCACATCGACCGCACCCACCGCGGCCACGCGCTGCGCCTCCGGCGCGGCCTGCGCCGCCTCGTGCTGCGGCCGCAGCGCCCAGCGACGCGCCAGCACCGCGCAGACCATCAACTGCAGCTGATGGAACAGCATCAGCGGCAGCACGATCGCGCCGACCGCCTGCGACGCGAACAGCACGCTGGCCATCGGGATGCCGCTGGCCAGGCTCTTCTTCGAGCCACAGAACACCACGGTGATCCGGTCCTCTTCGGAGAACCCGAGGCGGCGCGCGCTCTGGCTGGTCCACAGCAGCATCAGCCCGAGGATCACCGCGCTGACCAGCAGCAGCCCGGCGAGCGCACGCGCCGGCACCTGCTGCCACAGGCCCTGCACCACCGCGGCGCTGAACGCGGTGTAGACCACGAGCAGGATCGATCCCTGGTCCACCGCTTTGAGCGCAGTGCGATGCCGATCGAGCCACGGCGCGATCCAGCGCCGCAGCAGTTGCCCGGCGACGAACGGCGCCATCAGCTGCAGCATGATGTGGACGATCGCACGCCAGGCGCTGCCCCCGCCCGCGTGGTGCTGCACCACCAGCAGGCTCACCAGCACCGACGTGATGAAGGTGCCGATCAGCGTGGACGCCGACGCGCTGCAGACCGCGGCCGCGACGTTGCCGCGCGCGACCGAGGTGAACGCGATCGCCGACTGCACGGTGGCCGGCAGCATGCACAGGAACAGCACGCCGCGGTACAGCTCGGGCGTGACCAGCGGCTCCAGCACCGGGCGCAGCGCGACGCCCACGATCGGAAACACGACGAAGGTGCTGGCGAACACCAGCAGATGCAGCCGCCAATGGGTCGCGCCGGCGATGATCGCCTCGCGCGACAGCTTCGCGCCGTGCAGGAAGAACAGCAGCGAGATCGCGACCGTGGTCAGCAGTTCCACCACCGGCACGAAGCTGCCGCGCGCCGGCAGAAAACTGGCCAGCAGCACGGTCCCGACCAGCGCGAGCGTGAAGTCGTCGGGCAAAAAGCGCGGGCGGCCCATTGCCAAGACGCCTCAACCCAACTCGAACCACGCTGAGAGGATCATCGACGCCTCGGTCGTGAACTCGTCGCGCTGCAGCCGCGCCAGCAGTTCCTTGCGCGTCAAGAGGGCGAAGCGCTCGACCTCGCCGTCCCGGTTCTCCGGCTTCATGCGGTCGGGCACGGTGCAGTGATACCAGTCGGTCTGCTCGACCATGTAGCCGGCGCCGCTCGCGTCGGGCGTGGGCCGGTGCGTGACCACCCGGCCGCCGTGCACCAGCGGCTGCAGCGCATCGAGCGCGAGCCCGGCCTCCTCGGCCGTTTCGCGGGCGAGCGCGGCCAGCACCGTCTCGTCGGCGGCAATCATGCCGCCGACCATCGTGTCCCACAGGCCCGGATCGTTCGGCTTATCGAACGCGCGCTGCTGCACCCAGACCCGGCCGTCGGCGCGCGCGCCGACCAGGTGCACCGCGTGCGTCGTGATGCCGAGCACCCGTACCATCGCGCGCTCGACCGTGCCGAGCCGGCGTCCGGCCTCGTCGCACACCGCGAGCTGCTCGTTGCGCCAGGCCGGCGAGCGCCCGGCGCTGCGCAGCGCTTCGGCCAGGCAGCCGAGCGTCGCCGTGACCTCGCCGCCAAGGTGCCAGCCGATGATCCCGTTTTGCTCTATTTTTAATAGCAAACCAGCGGGATTGTCCTTAGACGAAACCGCAATTTCTTCGAGGAAACCCGGCTCGACCGACCCGATCGTCGCACCGCCGGCTACCAGCGGAAGGCGCTTGTCGCGCGGCGGCTGGTTCGCCGACGCGCGCACAGCGGAGATCCAGGCCGGATCGGGATGCCAGGGGGTCACGGGCGCCGCCCGGAATCAGCGGATCACGGCAGCAGCACCGTGCAGCCGGTGGTGCGCCGCGCCTCGAGCGCACGGTGCGCCTCCTGCACGTCGGCCAGCGCAAAGCGTTGATCGATGTGGATCTTCACCTGGCCACTGCTCACCACCGCAAACAACTCTTCGGCCATCGCCTGCGTGCTCTCGCGCGTCGCGATGTGCGTGAACAGGGTCTGGCGCGTCAGGTACAGCGAACCCTTGGCCGCGAGCACGGCGGGCGCGATCGGCGGCACCGGGCCCGAGGCGTTGCCGAAGCTGACCATCAGACCGAACGGGCGCAGGCAGTCGAGCGACTTGTCGAACGTGTCCTTTCCGACCGAGTCGTACACCACCTTGACCATCGCTCCACCGGTGATCTCCTTCACGCGCGCGGCAAAGTCCTCGGTCCGGTAATTGATCGCATGCGTCGCACCGTTGGCGAGCGCAAGCCGGCATTTCTCCGGCGAGCCGGCGGTGGCGATCAGCCTCAGGCCAAGCGCCTTCGCCCACTGGCAGGCGATCAGCCCGACGCCGCCGGCGGCCGCGTGGAACAGCACGAAGTCACCCGCCCCCAGCCCGCCCTGCGGCAGCGCACGCTTGAGCAGGTACTCGGCGGTCATGCCCTTCAACATCATCGCCGCGCCGGTCTCGAACGAGATCGCGTCGGGCAGCCGGCACACCTGTTTGGCCGGCATCACCCGCGCGTCGCAATAGCTGCCGGGCGGGTTGCCGGTGTAGGCCGCGCGGTCGCCGACGTTGAGGTGCGTCACGCCGTCCCCCACCGCCTCGACCACGCCGGCGCCTTCCATGCCGAGCTGCAGCGGCACCGGCAGCTTGTAGGTGCCGTCGCGCTGGTACACGTCGATGTAATTGAGCCCGATCGCGTGATGACGGATGCGAATCTCGCCCGGGCCCGGGTCGCCGACCGTCACCTCGACCAGCTTGAGTTCTTCCGGTCCGCCCTGCCTGTCGATGCGGACGGCCCTGGCCTGGATGGATGTCATGGCTTCAAACTCCCGAGCATGCGTGCCTGGCGTCGCTCGCGACTCCATCGCGCCGCGAGACATTCGCGGCAGTGGCAACGGTATTCGCGATTCTAGAACGTCCCCGGATACGCCCGGCCGTCGGCCAGAACGTTCTGGCCGGTGATGCAGGCCGCGTGCACGCTGCACGGGAACGCGCAGATCGCATGATTTGTCAATCACGTGTCAACCCAAAGTAGAAATGTCCCCGGTTTGGCCAAAGTACAGATGTCCCCTCTGGGTTGGTATTGGTGGGGGTTGGGTCAGGCTGGCGCGGGTGCTGGCTGCGCAGGGCGTAGCCCGAAGCGGGCAGCACCCGCGCGCGGCGCGATCGGCGGGGTGTCGGGCTTGTAGATGCCGAGCTTGCGCTGGCTGTCCTGGAAGGCCAACTCGGCCTTCAGACGGTGCAGCTTGGCCTGCTGTGTGTCGCGCGCCTTGTCCACCCGCGCATTGAGCGTCTTGTGGTCTTCGGCCTTGGCGTGCCTGGGCTCGTGCACGGCAAAGCTGCGAAAGGCCAGCGGCTGACCTCGATAGCTCAGGTGCAACGTGCCGTCGCCATGCTGCGCGATGTCCACCATCGCGCGCGCCTTGGGCGCATGGGGCTGATGGGGCAGCAACTGCAGGATGCTGCCGTTGAACTTGCACGCGCCCTGGGCGCTGAGCTGGCGTTGGTGGTGCAGCGAGCAGATGTCGGCCAGCGCCTGCGTGGTGCCGGCCCAGGGCCGGTGCATGTCCTGCGCCTGCTCGGGGTTGAGCGCAAAGCGCCGGTTGTGCTCGCGCAGGTATTCGTCCAGCCAGGTGTTGGCCTGCTCGATGTTGTCGATGCCTTGCAAGCGCATGGCCTTGCACATGCGGTCCTGCAGCGTCTGGAACAGCCGCTCCACGCGCCCCTTGGCCTGGGGTGAGTGCGCGCAGATCGGCTCGATGTGCAATTGCAGCAGCGCTCGCTCGAACTGCGTGGGCTTGGCATCTTCGGGGTCGGCCTTGGTGAAGATGCCGTGACGGTCGCTGTACAGCGCCAGCGGCGCGCCAAGGCGCTGCACCAGTGCGTGCAGCACGTCCAGGTAGCCCTGGGTGGTCTCTTGCTCGAAGAATCTCGCCCCCAGCACCCGCCCGGTGGCGTCGTCGATGAAAGCGATCAAGCAGCACTTGGCCGAGCGCGCCTCGAACCAGTCGTGATGGCTGCCATCGATCTGCACCAACTCGCCCAGGCACTGGCGCCTCGCGCGTGGACTGTGCACGCGCTTGGCTCGCCGACGCTTGGCCTGCCACAGCCCGGCTTGCAGCATCCAGCCGCGCAAGGTCTCCACGCTCCATGCGAAGCCGTGTTCTCGCTGCAGGTATTCATGCGCCAGTTGCGGACCAAAGTCAGCGTATCGGTTGCGCACCAACTGCACGTAGTGCTCGCGCCGCTCAGCAGCGATGCGACGGTTGCTGGGTCGGCCCCGCTTGCGTGAGATCAAACCCCCTGGGCCTTGCTCGCGCACGCTGCGGCACAGCCGCTTGACCTGGCGCACCGACAGCCCCAACAGCTGCGCCGCCTGCCCTTGGTCAAGGGCCCCATCCATCACCCGTTTGATCACCCCCAGCCGGTTGACTTCCCTCTGACTCATCAGCCCCAACTCCTGCGCCACCAATTCGCCCCTTCGCCATCAAAGGGGACACTTCTACTTGGGGCGCAGGGGACATTACTGTCTTGGGGCCACACATGATTTGTCAATCACGGCAAGCGCTCATAAACTCGAAAGACTGGTACCGCCATTGGCACCGCTTGCTGGTTTGCCGCCGGCGTTGAGCAGTTTGAAGTGCGGTGACCGTATCCAGAGGCATGCTTTTGTGCGGCTCGGCTGACGGGAGAAAGCCATGGATCAGCGAGTTCTGGTGACCGCAGGTGCGTCCGGGATCGGTCGAGAGATCGTCAGGGCATTTGCCGCGAACGGCGCCGCGGTGTTCGTCTGCGATATCGACGCGAATGCCCTCGATGTGCTTGCCGGCGAAATCCCCGGCCTGAAGACCGCCCTCTGCAACGTGTCGAAGCGCGCGGATATCGAGCGCATGGTGGCCGAATGCGCGCAGGCGCTGGGCGGCATCGACGTGTTGGTCAACAACGCGGGCATTGCAGGTCCTACCGCCCCGGTCGAGAACATGGACCCCGACGAGTGGGAAAAGGTCATGCAGGTGGACCTGACCGGGACCTTCAACGTGACGCGGCTGGCTATTCCCCACCTGAAGAAATCTCAAGCCGGCGTCATCATCAACATGTCTTCGGTGGCCGGGCGTTTCGGATATGCCAACCGGAGTCCCTACTGCACGGCCAAATGGGGGCTGATCGGCTTCACCAAGACACTTTCTATCGAACTGGGCGAATACGGGATTCGCGCCAACGCCATCCTGCCGGGTGCCGTCGACGGGCCACGCATCCAACGGGTGTTCGAGGGGCGTGCGAAAGTGAGTGGCAAGAGCATGGAGGCGATCCGGAGGGAAGCCATGTCCGTGCAATCGCTCAAGCGGCTGGTCAACCCCAAGGACATTGCTGCGTTGGCGGTGTTCCTCGCCTCCGATGCCGCCAAGTCGATCTCCGGGCAGATGATGCCGATCGACAACGATATGCAGCAGGCCAGTTGACGCCGCGCTCAGTCGGACACCGCGAAACACGCCGAACCGATATGTCCATCAATGTTGCGGAGGATAGTATGAACAAGACGACGGGAAATGCCTCGGAACTCGTCCTGAAGAATCTCGATCGGCTGCTTCCCGAGCTCGAAGCGCTGTACAAGGATGTGCACGCGCATCCTGAACTGTCGATGCAGGAAACACGAACGGCCAATCTGGCGGCGGAGCGGCTTCGCGCGGCCGGCTACGAGGTGACGACGGGACTTGGCAAGACGGGCGTCGTCGGTCTGCTCCGAAACGGCGATGGCCCGACGGTGATGCTGCGCGCCGACATGGATGGACTGCCCGTCGAGGAAGCGACCGGGCTCCCATATGCCAGCAAGGTCAAGATGACGGACCCGGACGGAAAAACGGTGCCGGTCGGGCATATGTGCGGTCACGACATGCATGTGACCTGGCTCGCGGGCGCGACCGCGCTGTTCGCGCAGGCGCGCGAGGCATGGAAGGGAACGCTGATGGCGGTATACCAGCCCGGCGAGGAGACTGCGCAAGGCGCGCAGGCCATGATCGATGACGGCCTGTTCAAACACTTCCCGAAGCCGGCCGTCGTTCTCGGCCAGCACGTCATGGTGGGCCCGGCCGGGGCGATCGCCGGAAGCGCCGGTCCCATCACCTCGGCGGCCGACAGTTTGCAGATTCGCCTGTTCGGACGCGGTGCGCATGGCTCGATGCCGCAAGCCAGCATCGATCCGGTCGTGATGGCGGCCGCGACCGTGATGCGGTTGCAGACCGTGGTGTCCCGCGAAATCGCTTCCGCCGAGGCGGCCGTGGTCACCATCGGCGCGCTGCAGGCGGGCACGAAGGAGAACGTCATCCCGGACGAAGCCATCATCAAACTGAACGTCCGCACATTCGATGCGGGCGTGCGCAAGCGCGTGCTTGCCGCGATCGAACGCATCGTCAACGCCGAAGCCGCTGCGTCGGGAGCGCCCCGGCCACCCGAAATCACGCCGCTGGACCGCTATCCTCTCAACGTCAACGACGAATCGGCGAGCCAGCGCATCGCCGAGGCGTTTCGCGCGTATTTTCCCGCCGATCGCGTCCGGCACACCGGTCCAGCACCGGCGAGCGAGGATTTCGGATGTTTCGGCACCGAGTGGCATGCTCCGTCGGTCTTCTGGTTCGTCGGCGGGACTGATCCCGCGACCTATGCAAAGGCGAAGGAAGCGGGTCGCATCAACGACCTGCCGGTCAATCACAGCCCGCTCTTCGCGCCAGTCATCCATCCGACCTTGCGCACGGGCGTGGAAGCCTTGGTCGTTGCGGCGCAGGCCTGGTTTTCGCAAGCCCAGGCGAGCCGGTAATTGGGCGGGTTGTACGGCGGGATTGGTCGCTGAATCACCGCTGCCGGGATCCTGCCAGAACGTCCCCGGGCAGACGCCACCATCGGCCAGCAGGTTCTGGCCGGCGATGCGGGCCGCATGCGCGCTGAGTCCGGAGAAACCCCTGGCTTTTTCTCCTGGAACATGCACTATTATGTATCCTATGCACGCAGTTTAATGCATAATTGCGCCCGTTTCCGATCCGGATGCAGGATCGCCTCAGGAAAACCCGAAAGCCTGATGCAAGGCAATCCGCAACACAATGCATCACCCATTGATACCCAGCCAAGGAGGTACAGCATGAATTCGTTGCCCGATAACCGCGGCCCGAGCCGCCGCCAGGTGATTTCGCGCGCCGCCGCCGTCGTCGGCGCCGGCACCGTCAGCGTGCTGCTGCCGCAGGTCGCGCGCGCGCAATCCAGCAAGGTGCGCGTAGGGCTCATGCTGCCCTACACCGGCACCTATGCTCAGCTCGGTGTTGCCATCGAGAACGGCGTGCGCATGGCCATTGCCGAGAAGGGTGGCAAATTGGGCGGACGCGAGATCGAATGGTTCAAGGTCGATGACGAGTCCGATCCGTCCAAGGGCGTGGAAAACGCCAACAAGCTGGTACAGCGTGACAAGGTCGATGTGCTGATCGGCACGGTGCACTCGGGCGTGCAGATGGGCATCCTCAAGGTGTCCCGCGAGAGCGGCGTACTCAACATCATTCCCAATGCCGGGGTGATGGCCGCCACGCGGTCACTGTGCGCGCCCAATGTGTTCCGCGCCAGCTTCAGCAACAACCAGCCGACGCTGGCGTTGGGCAAGCCGATGGTCGACAGGGGGCTCAAGAAGGCGGTCTGGATCAGCTGGAAGTACGCCGCCGGCGACGATGCGCTGGGGGGCTTCAAGGAAAGCTATACCCAGGCCGGTGGCACCATCATCAAGGAGCTGAGCCTGCCGTTCCCGAACGTCGAGTTTCAGGCGCTTCTGACCGAGATCGCCGCGCTCAAGCCCGACGCGGTCGCGTGCTTCTTTGCCGGCGCCGGCGCCGCCAAGTTCATGAAGGACTACGCCGCCGCCGGTCTGAAGGACAAGATACCGCTGTGGGGATCGGGTTTCCTCACCGAGGGCACGCTGGAAGCTGCGGGTCCCGCGTCGGAGGGCGTGATGACCACGCTGCACTATGCCGATTCGCTGGACACGCCGCGCAACAAGAAGTTTCGCGCCGCTTACGCGCAACAGTTCAAGCTGCAGCCGGACGTGTACGCGGTGCAGGGTTACGACTCGGGTCAGTTGCTGGTGATCGGTGCTGATGCCGTCAAGGGCGATCTGGCCAACAGGGCCGCGCTGTACAAGGCCATGGAAGCGGTGGTCGTCGACAGCCCGCGCGGCAAGTGGACCATGAGCCGGGCCCACAACCCGATTCAGGACATCTACCTGCGCGTGGTCGAAAAAGGCGACAACAAGGTGGTCGGCATCGCGGCCAAGGCGTTGGCCGACTCCGGCGCGGGTTGCAAAATGACCTGACCGGCGTGCCGATCCGGTGCCGACGACGGCGGAGCGGTCCGCCGTTTTTTATGGTTTTTCATCCCACCTCGACGACCTCGTGGACTTTGCCAATTTCCTGATTCAATTGCTCAACGGCGTGCAGTACGGTCTGCTGCTGTTCATGCTCGCTGCAGGGCTGACGCTCATTTTCGGCATCATGGGTGTGGTCAATCTGGCGCACGGAAGCTTCTACATGCTGGGCGCCTACCTGGCTTGGTCGCTGTCGTCGCACCTCGGCAGTTTTGCCGCCGCGCTCGTGGTCGGCACGGCGCTTTCCGTCGTGTTCGGGCTGGTGCTCGAGCGCGTGCTGTTTCGCCACTTCTACCGACGCGACCATCTCGACCAGGTGCTGCTGACGCTCGGGCTGATTTACGTCTTCGAAGAGTCGCGCTCGCTGCTGTGGGGTGACGACGTGCATGGCGTGCCGATCCCGCCGCTGCTGCGCGGTTCGCTGGCCCTCACGGACACGCTGTCGTACCCGTTCTACCGCCTGTTCACGATGGCGGTCTGTGTGGCGCTGGCGCTGGGCCTGTACCTGCTCATCAGCAAGACGCGCCTGGGCATGAAGATTCGCGCCGGCGCCTTCAACCGCGACATGACGGAAGCGCTGGGCGTCAACATCAAGCTGATTCACGCCGTGGTGTTTGCCCTTGGCGTGGCATTGGCTGCGGTGGCCGGCATGATCGCCGCGCCGCTGTCCAGCGTCTATCCCAACATGGGCTCACCGGTGCTGATCATGTGCTTTGTCGTGGTCGTGATCGGCGGCATCGGCTCCGTGCGCGGCGCGCTGATCGCCGCCCTGCTGGTCGGCCTGGTGGACACCTTCGGCCAAGTGCTGCTGCCCCAGATCGCAAGCATGCTGGTGTACATGCTGATGGCGGCCGTGCTTTTGTGGAAGCCCGAGGGGCTGTTCCGGTCATGAGCGCGCCCGCCGCCCATCTCGAGGCCCTGCCGCGCAGCGTCAATTTCATCCTGCTGCTCGGCTTGGCGGCCCTCGCGCTGTTTCCTTTTGCGGCCAGCGATTTCTACCAGCAGATGGTCACGCGCATGATGATCCTGGCCATCCTTGCGATGAGCCTGGACCTTCTGCAGGGTGTCACGGGCCTGGTGTCACTCGGCCACGCGGCGTTCTTCGGCATCGCCGGGTACGCGCTGGCCTTTCTGACGCCGCAGGGCGAGGCGGTGAGTCTGTGGTGGACGTTGCCCGTGGCCATGCTGGCGGCGGGCGCGGCGGCACTGGTGATCGGTTTTTTCGTCGTGCGCACGCGCGGCATCTACTTCATCATGGTGACGATGGCCTTCGCGCAGATGATTTATTACCTGGTGTTCAACAACAAGGCGCTGGGCGGTTCCGACGGTCTGTACATCAACTTCCGGCCTGACGCGGGGCTGTTCGACCTGGAGAACAAGCGGGTCTTCTACTACTTCACGCTGGCCTGCCTGCTCGTGGTCTACGCCTTTTTGCGCCGCCTGCTGTGGAGCCCGTTTGGCCGCGCGCTGGCGGGTATCCGTGTCAACGAACACCGCATGCGCGCGGTCGGCTACGGCAGCTTCGGCTACAAGCTCTCGGCCTTCACCGTGGCCGGCGCGCTCGCCGGGATGGCCGGGTATCTCTGGGGCGCGCAGACCGGCTTCGTGAACCCGGAACTGATGGGGTTTCACATGAGTGCCCAGGTCATCATGATGCTGATCTTGGGCGGCATGGGAAATTTTGCTGGCGCGATCGTCGGCGCGGTCGCGTTCGAAGCCGTGCTCGAACTGTTCAAGGACCTGCCCTCGTTCGGCGGCTTCGACGCCGGCAAGCATTGGCAACTATGGATCGGCCTGTTCATCGTGGCGGTGATCTGCTTTGCGCCGCGCGGCCTGCTGGGCCTGCTGCAGCGCGTGACGGGCCGCTGGAACGTCGACCATGACTGAGGTGCTGCTCAGCGCGCGCGGCCTGACCAAGATCTTTGGCGGGTTGGCGGCCGTGAACGATGTGTCGGTCGATCTGTGGCGCGACCGCATTCACGTGGTCATCGGCCCCAACGGTGCCGGCAAGTCCACGCTGACCAACCTGCTCTCGGGCGATTTGCCGCCCTCCTCCGGCACCATCACGCTCGGTCACCACGGCATCACCCGCGCGTCGCCCGAGCAGATCTCGCACCGCGGGCTGGGTCGCAGCTATCAGAAGACCAACATCTTTTTGCCCTTCACGGTGTGGGAGAACGTGCGCCTGGCGGCGCAGTCGCGCGCGCCGCAGCAGCCGTGGAACCCGCTGCGCTGGTGGCAGCGCGCCGCGCACGACAGCGCCAGCAACGAGCGCGCCGAGGCTGCGCTTGAATTGGCTGGTCTGACGGCGCGGCGGCACGCCGTTGCCGGTGCGACCAGCCACGGCGAGCAGCGTCAGCTGGAGGTTGCCATGGCGTTGGCCACGCAACCGCAGGTGCTGCTGCTCGACGAGCCGCTGGCCGGCATGGGCGCCGCGGAGGCCGAACGCATGGTCGAACTGCTGCTGCGCATCAAGCCGCGTCACGCGATGATGCTGGTCGAGCATGACATCGACGCCATCTTCACGCTGGCGGACCACCTGACCGTGATGGTCAACGGCACTGTCATCGCCAGCGGCGAGCCGGCGGCGATCCGCGCCGACCGCAACGTGCAGGCCGCGTATCTGGGCGAAGAAATATGAAGCTCCCCCGGGCTCCGCGCGCTGCGCGTTGTTGCGCCTCGCCCCTCGCGGAGGCGCCGCCAGCGGCCGGGCCAAGCCCGTCCGCGGCGGTCGCTGGCATGGCCCGCTCCGCCGCCCCTGGCGCCGTTGACTGGATGCGCAGCGGGCGACGCATCGGCGCAATGGATCACTGAGATGGCCACCGAGCTCAACGCCAACGCCCCCGACGACCCGAACGACCCGCTGGCACCGCGCGCCCGCCCGGAAGATCGGGGGCCGCGACGGGATGACGCGGACCCCGACCTGTTGATCCACGCGATCGGCCTGCACAGCTACTACGGCGCCAGCCACATCCTCAAGGGCATCGACTTTCAGGTGCGCCGCGGTGAGACCGTGGGCCTGATGGGCCGCAACGGCATGGGCAAGAGCACGCTGCTCAAGTCGATCATGGGCCTGGTCAAGCCGCGCGCCGGCGGCGTGCTGGTGATGGGCAAGCCGATGACGGGTCGCGCGCCGTACGAAATCGCGCAACTCGGCGTGGCCTACGTGCCCGAGGGGCGCGGCATTTTCGGCAACCTATCGGTGACCGAAAACCTCAAGATGGCGGCCCGAGCCGGCACGCGCGGCCAGCGCGACTGGACGTACGAGCGCGTGCTGGAAACCTTTCCGCGCCTGGCCGAGCGCCTCCATCACGGCGGGCAGCAGCTATCCGGCGGCGAGCAGCAGATGCTCACCATCGGTCGAGCACTGATGACCAACCCCGACGTGCTGATTCTCGACGAAGCCACCGAAGGCCTGGCGCCGCTGATCGCGCGTGAGATCTGGCACATCTGCGGCCTGATCCGGGCCAGCGGCATCTCCAGCGTGATCGTCGACAAGAACTGGCGCCACGTCACCGCCATCACCGATCGCAACGTCATTCTTGTCAAGGGCGAAGTGGTGCTCGAACGCACCTCACGCCAGATTCAGGCGGAACCTGAGCTGCTGACACAGCATTTGGGTGTGTGACGACATCACCGGGTTGTGATCGACTAGGGCCTCGATCTCTCGGACCGCGCCCACGGCGTGCCCGAGCGCGGCGCAGGATGACGCGGATGCGCCGATCGCCCAGGACGCCCCGCCTAGAATGTCCCCGGATACGCGCCGCCGTCGGCCAGCAGGTTCTGGCCGGTGATGTAGGCCGCGTGCACGCTGCATAGAAACGCGCAGATCGCGCCGAACTCTTCCGCGCTGCCGAAGCGGCCGGCCGGGATCTGCTTCTGCTGCGCGGCGCGAATCTCGTCCACGCCGCGACCGGATTTCCTCGCGGTGGCCTCGAGCGTGCCGGTCAGCCGGTCGGTGTCGAAGCGCCCCGGCAGCAGGTTGTTCAGCGTGACGCCGCGCGCCGCGAGGCCGCTGCGCGCCACCCCGGCGACGAAGCCGGTCAGCCCGCTGCGCGCGCCGTTCGACAGGCCCAGGATATCGATCGGCGCCTTCACCGCGCTCGACGTGATGTTGACGATGCGCCCGAAGCCGCGCGCGGCCATGCCGTCCACCGTGGCCTTGATCAGCTCGATCGGCGCGAGCATGTTCGCGTCCACCGCCTTGATCCACGCCGCGCGGTCCCAGTCGCGGAAGTCGCCGGGCGGCGGCCCGCCGGCGTTGGTCACGACGATGTCGAAGTCGCGCCCAGGCCCGCCCGGCGCCGTCAACGCCGCGGCGCGCCCCTCGGTGGTCGTGATGTCGGCCATGACCGCGACCACCTTCTGTTCGCTCGGTCCGCTGCCGGCCCACGCCGCCTCGGCGCGCACCGTCGCCTCTGCCGCCTGCAGCGCCTCGGCGCCGCGCGCGACGATCACCACGTTCACGCCCTCGCGCGCCAGCGCCCGCGCGCAGCCCAGCCCCAGCCCCTTGCTCGCGCCGCAGACCAGCGCCCATTTGCCTTCGATACCCAGGTCCATCATGCCTCCAACAAAATCCCTGCGAGCTTACCGCCGCGTGAAAACAAAAATGCCGGCAATTACGAGCACCGTGCCGGCCGCGATCCACGCGGTGAACGGCTCGCCGAGCAGCAGCACGCTCATCAGGATCGTCGACAGCGGACCGATCATGCCGGTCTGCGCGGCCAGCGCCGGGCCGATGCGCTCGATCGCCATCATCACCAGCAGCACCGGCATCGCGGTGCACAGCGACGCGTTCAGCACCGACAGCCAGATCACCTGCGGCGCGACGTCGGCGGCCGCCAATGGTCGCAGCAGCAGGAACTGCAGGATGCACAGCAGGCTGGCGACGCTGGTCGCCAGCCCCACCAGCCGCAGCGAACCGAGCCTCTTGACGAACTCTCCGCTGTAGGTCAGGTAGCCCGCGTAGCTGACCGCGCTCCCGAAACACAGCAGCGCGCCCCAGGCCGCGACCACGCCCGAAGCGCCGCCCCCGCCGCTGCCGGCCTCGAACTCGTGGCCGAACACCAGCAGCACGCCGCAGTAGCTGATCGCCATGCCGAGCAGCTGCTGGCGCGTCGGGCGATGGCGGTACAGCAGCCACGCGAACAGCAGCACCAGCGTCGGGTTCAGGTACAGGATCAGCCGCTCGAAGCTCGCGGTGATGTAGGCGAGGCCGGCGAAGTCGAGGAAGCTCGCGAGGTAGTAGCCGGAGAAACCCAGGCCGAGCACGCCGACCCAGTCGCGCCGGGCGAGCCGCGGCTTATCCCGACCGGCCCACCACGCCATCGCCGCGAACAGCGGCAGCGCGAACAGCATGCGGTACATGATCAGCGTGACCGCGTCCACGCCGTAGCGGTACGCGAGCTTGACGATGATCGCCTTGCCGCTGAACGCGACCGCGCCGATGGATGCGAGCAGCAGGCCGGTTGCTACACCTTTCGTAGCGACCGACGCAGTGTCAACGCCGGCTTCGGCCACTTTTTGCTCGAAAACCGGGGGCGTCATCGGCGTTGCCCAGGCTCAGTACCCCGCCGCGCGGCGGGAACGCGGTGCGATGGGCAGGGTTGGCGCAATCGAAGGGCATGCGCAGATTATCGGCAGTCGGAAGGCATGGCAGCGCAGCTCGACTCGGACGCGGGCGTACCGCGTCTCGACTTCCGTTATTCGACTGCGCCTGAATTGGGACCGCTCTAGAATTCATGCGTGCCTCAAGCTGAGTTGTTCATCTGGTCGGCGCTGCTCGGATCGCTTCTCACTTTCACGGTGCTCGCAGCCGCAGCCGTCGCCCGCGACCCGCGAAGTCTGGCAAGCTGGTATCGCGTGACGTTCGTGCTGCTGATCGGCGGCGCACTGGTCGTCAACACGGATCTGCTGCACACGCTGTGGGATCTGCCGGGCGACAGCGCGCAAGCCTGGCTCCAGAGTTTCATCGGCCCGCTGGCGGCTGGCGTGTCGCTGTACTACCTGGGCCAGTGGATGGGCGGCATCCGCGAAGACCCGCTGGTCCATCGCATCACCCAGTGGGGCGGTCTGCTGCTCTGCATCTGCGCCGGCGTGCTGGCGCTGGTCGCGCCGATGCTGCCGCCGACGTCTCTGCATGACTTGCTGTGGGTGACCGCGGCCATCAGCGTGCTGGGCGCGCTGATGGCCGTGCTGGTCAGCGTGCGCAGCACGGTGCTGGGCGACCCGCTGGCACGCGGGATGCTGCTGGCTTGCATGGCGCTCACGCTGATGACGGCGGGAATCTACGCGCATCTGTTGCAGATCCCCGGTGTCGGTCCCGGTATCCGCGCGCTGACCAGCCTGGCCGCTCTGGTTTTCTTCGCCGTCGCAATGGCGCTGGTGGATCGGCGCGATCGCGAGAGCAGGCGCCTGGCGCGGCTGTCGCGCACCGCCGATCCAACGGTGGAGCCGGCCACGGGACTGCCGATCGGCGCCAAGCTGGTGTCGGAACTGGAGCACGTATTCTGGCGAACCCAGCGCCTGAATCATCAATGCGCCGTGATGTGCCTGTACCTGCGCAACCTGTACCAACTGAGCCAGAGCCTGGACGCAGCCGCCGAGTACCAGATCCTGGTGGCCATGGCCGCGCGCATCCGGCGTGCCGCGGGCTTTCGCTGCGTGGTCGGCATGTACCACCCGCGATGCTTCGTGGTGGTGATCGACGTCGACCTCTACCGCCAGCCGCCGGAAGTCGCGCTGCGGCGGTTGAGTGCCTTCGCCTGCGAACCGATGACCGTTCGCTGGGGCGACACGGAGCCACGCAAGTTCCATCCCGAGGTGGGATTGGCCATGACGGTGACCGACGCGGTTGGCGCCGCGCCGCTGGAGGTGCTCAACGCGACCGAGGCCGCGGCCCAACGCACCGCCCCGGCGCAGCCCGAATCGCAGGTCGAGACGATGTTCTGAGCGTGCGGGACTCGGCCGCGTGCATGGCACGCCCGCCGGCTTTCACTCCAGCGGCGGCGTCGCGCTCAGCACCTCGTCCATCGTGGTCAGGCCTTCGGCCACGCGCAGCGCGCCGGCCAGGCGCAGCGGGCGCATGCCGTCGGCGACGGCGTGGCGGCGCAGCGCGGCCAGGTTCGGCTCGCGCGTGACCTGCTCCTTGAAGCCCTCGCCCACCGTGAGCAGTTCGTACAGTCCCATGCGGCCCATGTAGCCGGTCATGCGGCACTCGACGCAACCCGCGGGCTTGTAGGGACGGTAGCCGCCGGTGATCTTCCAGGGCTTGACCAGCTCCGCCAGCGTTTCGCGCGTGCTCTCGTCGTCCTTCTCGCGGCACTGGCGGCACAGCGTGCGCACGAGACGTTGCGCGAGCACGCCGAGCACGGTGGCGTTGATCAGGTAAGGCGGCACGCCAAGCTCCATCAGCCGCGTGATCGCCGACGATGCGTCGTTCGTGTGCAGCGTCGAGAACACCAGATGCCCGGTGAGCGCGGCCTGGATCGCCATCTCGGCGGTTTCCAGGTCGCGGATCTCGCCGACCATGATGATGTCCGGGTCCTGCCGCATCAGCGCGCGCACGCCTTCGGCGAAGCTGAAGTCGAGCTGCGGCTGAACCTGGGTCTGGTTGAACGCGGGCTCGATCATCTCGATCGGGTCCTCGATCGTGCTGACGTTGACCTCCTCGGTCGCGACGCGCTTGAGCGTCGAATACAGCGTGGTCGTCTTGCCGGAGCCGGTCGGTCCGGTGACCAGGATCACGCCGTGCGGCCGCGTGACCAGCGCCTCCCAGCGCGCCGCGTCGTGCCGCGAGAAGCCCAGCGCGTCCAGATCTTTTACCGCGGTGTCGGGGTCGAAGATGCGCATCACCATCTTCTCGCCGAACGCGGTCGGCAGCGTCGAGAGGCGCATCTCGATCTCTTCGCCGCGCGGGTTGCGCGTCTTGATGCGGCCGTCCTGCGGACGGCGCTTCTCGGTCACGTCCATGCGCCCGAGCAGCTTGATGCGCGCCGTCATCGCATTGAGCACGCCCATCGGCATCTGGTACACCGGGTGCAGCACGCCGTCGATGCGAAACCGGATCACCCCCTGCTCGCGTCGTGGCTCCAGGTGGATGTCGCTCGCGCGCTGGTCGAACGCGTACTGCCACAGCCAGTCGACCACCTGCACCACGCTCTGATCGTTCGCATCGAGCTGGCGGCTGCTGCGGCCCAGCTCGACCAGTTGCTCGAAGCTCGCCGCAGCGCCCGCGCTGCCGGCCTTCAGCGCCGCGCGCACCGATTTCGCGAGCGCGAAGAACTCGGCCGTGTAGCGCTGGATCTCCTGCGGGCTCGCTAGCACGCGGCGCACGCTGCGGCGCGACTGGCGCTCGACCTCGGCGACCCAGTCGGTGAGGAACGGTTCGGCGGTCGCGACCACCACCTCGTTCGGTGTGACCTGCACCGGCAGCACCCGGTGCCGCTCGGCGTAGGCCGCGCTCATCACGTCGGCGACCTTGCCGACGTCGACTCTCAAAGGGTCGATGCGCAGGTAGTCCAGCCCGGCGCGGCCGGCCAGCCACTGCGTTAGCGTCTCGATGTCCAGCGGCTTGCCGTCGCTCGCGCGCTGCATCGCGACGCTGGCAAGGCGCACCAGCGGATGCTGTGCGCTCTCGGCCTGCGAGCAGCGCGCGATCGTGCGGCGCGCTTCCTCGTCCGAGACGACGCCGTCGGCGTTCAGCCATTCGACCAGGCGGCGCCAGTCCAGCGGCCCGTCCGCCGGCGCCGCGGCGGCAGGCGATTTCAAGGCGGTATGCGCAGGGACGCTCATGGCAGTTTCGGCTATCCGAGTTGGAGCGGTTTGAACACCCGCAGCCATTTCTCCGCGGGCAGTCGCCACCGAGTCTGAATGGTAGCGGCGCGCCCGGCAAGCTCGGCGCGCGACGGGCGTGCCGCCATGCGTGCAGGATTTCTCAACGCGGCGACGATGGTGTTGCCCTCGCGCGTCGGCCGGAACGCCCACAGCGCATCCGCGCCGAACGCGGCGGCGATGCGCTCGCAGCTGCGCTCGAAGCTGGCATCGCGGCCGAACAGGTTCACCGTCATGCAGCCGTCGTCGGTCAGGAGGCGCCGGCAGTCGGCGTAGAACGCCGCCGCGTCCTGCACCGGCGCCGCGGCCTCGGCGTCGTACAGGTCCACCTGCAGCGCATCGACTTGGCCGCGCCACTGGGGCTGCCGCACGACCTCGGCCGCGTCGCCCAACACCACCTGCAACTTCGCATCATCGGGCGGCAGCTTGAACCACAGGCGGCAGGCGCTGACGACCTGCGGATTGAGTTCGACCGCGGTGGTCTTCATGCGCAGGCGCTTGCGGCAGAACTTGGTCAGCGCCCCCGAGCCCAGGCCCAGTTGCATCGCGTGGCGCGCGGCCACGCTCGTCGGTTCAACGAACAGCAGCCAGGCCATCATGCGCTGCAGGTATTCGAGCTCGATCTCGAACGGCGCGTCGAGCCGCATCGACCCCTGCACCCATTCGCTGCCCAGGTGCAGGTAGCGAACCTTGCCGTAATCGGAAAAATGAACTTCGGGCAGTGCAGTCGCGCGCGCTTTCAAGGTGGGGCGATTATCGCCGCGCACCGACTGCGCATCCTGTCAGAGCCAGCCCCGCTATGCCAGCCCGTGCCGCGCGAACACCTCGCGCCATGCGGCCAACTTGCGCTCGAAGCGCCACGATGCGTTCGCCGGGCTGGTCGACGGCAGCCGGACCACCGGCAGGCCCAGCGATTCGAGCGCGCGTGCATGGCGAAAGCTCTCGCCGCCATTGTGCGCGACGGCCTGCAATGCCGGGCAACGCACTCGAAGGCTGGCGAAATCGTTGATCTCGGCGTTGCGGATTCGGCTGTCCAGGCTGCCCTCGCGCTCGCAGGCCCGGTACACGTCCCACAGCCCCAGGCCGTGCGCGAGCATCCTATCGCTACGATTTTCATAGCTATCTTCGCAGATCCCATCTGGGCTTTCCTGCCAAATCGCTGCAAGAATCGGCCAGAACTGGTTGCGCGGATGGGCATAATACTGGCGCGCGGCGAGCGAGGCCGCGCCGGGAAAGCTGCCCAGCACCAGCAGCCGGGTGCCGGCGCACACGAGCGGCGGCAGGCCGACCAGCCGTAGAGGCCGCTGTTCGCGCACCGCTTTTCCCGTCGCCATTCGTCACCGTTCGCGGCGGATCGATTCAACGAAGAGGGAACATGAGCACCGATGCCATCTGGACATTTCTGAGCACGCAAGGCGTCGATTTCGGCCTGAAGGTTCTGGGCGCGATCGCCGCATGGATTATCGGGCGGCTGCTGATCCGCTTCGGCCTGCGGCTGCTCGGCGCGGCGCTGCGCCGCGGCGGCAAGATCGACGCCACGCTCGAGAAATACCTGCAGTCGGTGTGCTCGGTGGTGCTGAACATCGTGCTGATCCTCGCGATCCTGGGCATCTTCGGCGTCAACACCACCTCGTTCGCGGCGCTGCTCGCCGGCGCGGGGCTGGCGATCGGTACCGCCTGGGGCGGGCTGCTGACGCATTTCGCGGCCGGCGTCTTCATGCAGGTGCTGCGGCCGTACAAGGTGGGCGACTTCGTCACCGCCGGCGGCGTGACCGGCACCGTGAAGGAACTGGGCTTGTTCGGCACCACGCTGATCACGCCGGACAACGTCGTCACCGTCGTCGGCAACAACAAGGTGTTCACCGACACCATTCAGAACTTCAGCGCGCTGCCGGTGCGGCGCGTGGACTGCACCGCCAAGGTCGCCAACGGCGTGGACGTGGCCGATGCGATCGCGCGGCTCAAGGCCGCGGTGGCGGCGATCCCGAACGTCGCGACCGCGCCGGCGCCGGACGTCGACCTGCTGCAGTTCACCCCCGAGGGCCCGGTGCTGTGCGTGCGGCCGTACGCGCACACCGACCACTACTGGCAGGTGTTCTTCGACACCAACCGCGCGATCGTCGCGGCGTTCGGCACGGCCGGCTATCCGGTGCCGGAGACGCCGGTCGCGCATCGGCACGTCTGACGCTGCGGACCTCTGACGCCGCGTATCCGTACCTGCGCACGCAAGCCCTCAGGCGGTCAATGCCTCGATGACCGCGCGCGGGTTGCGCTCGATCACGTTGAGCAGCACAAGCGACGCGCCGTGCGGCGTGCGGTCACCGCGTTCCCAATGGCGCAGCGTGGCGGTGGAAAAGCCGAACCTGGCCGCGAACTCTTCCTGCGTCATGTCCACCTTGGCGCGCAGCGCCTTCACGTCCACGGGGCGGGGTCGATGGACGCGCACGCCCCGGCCATGCCCTTCGGCATGCGCGAGGGCTTCCTGCAGGCCCTGCTTGATGCTGTCGAATGCCTTGGTCATTTCTTCAGTCCTTTCGCCTTCCAGATGCCGACCAGCGTGCGGGTCAAGCCGGCCAGTTCGTTGCGCTCCCCCTTGCTCAGGTTGGCCCGATCGCCTTTCGCGAACAGGGTGAGCAGATAGAGCGGCATGTATTCGTCATGGAAGTAGTAGATGACTCGCACACCGCCGCTCTTGCCGTGATCACCCCTGCGCCAGCGCAGCTTGCGGACGCCGCCGGTGCCTTCCATCGGATCACCCGCCCTGAGGTGCGAGGCCAGATACCGGATCAGATCTTGCCGCTCCACGATGCTGAGCAACTTGTCCGCCATGCGGATGAATTCAGGCAGTTCGGCGACCGTTTGCACGGGTTTGATTGTAATCCATTGGAACAGTTTCACTCATTTGTTCACTACGCACAGATTGGGTGCGCCAGAAGTAGTCCGTGTCTCAATCGCGCTCAGGCCGCGATCAAGGCCCCGAGCCGCGGCAGCGCGGCCAGCGCGTTGCGCGTGGTTGCGGCGGCGAGTTCCGCCGGCGCCATCCCGCGCAGCGCGGCGACCACGGCTGCGATGCGCGGCAACTCGGCCGGCTCGTTGCGGCCTTGCGCGGCCCCGGCCGCGCGCTCGTTCGCGGTGCGGTACAGCCATTGCGGCGGGATGTCCGGCGCGTCGGTCTCGAGCACGATCGCATCCAGCGGCAGGCTGGCCGCGAGCCGGCGCAGCTTAAGCGCGCGCTCGAACGTGACGGCGCCGCCGAAGCCGAGCTTGAAGCCGAGCGCGATGAACGCCGCCGCCTGCGCTTCGCTGCCATTGAACGCGTGCGCAATTCCCCGCCAACGTCCGTCGCTCGGCGCAAGTTCGCGCAGGTATTTCAGCAGCCGATCCGCCGAGCGGCGCACGTGCAGCAGCACCGGCAGGCCGTGCCGGCGCGCGATGCGAAGCTGCTCGCGGTAGAAATGTTCCTGGCGCTCACGCAGCAGCGGCGCGGCGTATTCGGGCACGAAAAAGTCCAGGCCGATCTCGCCGACCGCGACCAGGCGCGGGTCCGCTCCGTGTTCGGCCAGTTGCGCATCGAGCACCGTCAGATCGGCCTCGGTGGCCTGCGCGGTACAGAGCGGGTGGATGCCGAGCGCGTAGCTGTCGCCGAAGCCATGCGCCAGTTCGCGCACCGCGGCGAAATTGGCGGCTCCGACCGCCGGCAGCACGCAGTGCACGACCCCGGCGGCCCTGGCACGCGCGCGCATCGCGGCGCGATCCTGGGCGAACTCAGGGGCGTCCAGATGGCAGTGGGTGTCGATCCAGCCGGCCAAGCCTGCGTCCATGCCCGGATCATGCCCGAATCGACTATCCCCGCGGGTGCAGCACGGGGCAAACCGTGATACTGTCATTTAGTTGCCGAGTCCGCTTGATTTCCAGGCATCGTTCCCGACAGGTGTCGCAATGGGCAAGGCCGCCCTTTACAGCAGTTCACGCCGGCAGCCGGCCGCGTCCGGCTCACACGCCAAGGCCGGGTCCGAGGCGGCAGCGGCGGTGATCGCTGCGCCGCCACCCGCCACGACCGCTGCAGCCGCGCAGCCAACGCACCGGCTGTCCGGCCGGCGCACGGTCTGGGTGATCGTCGCATTGCTCACGGTGCTGTTGATCGCGCTCGCGCTGGACCTGGGCCTCGCGCTGCGTCCGGCGCAGCCGCCGCTGACGCAGCGCCAGATCGACGCGGCCGTGCAGAAGTCGCTGCGCACGGTACCGCTGCCCTCGCCGGCGGCCGCGGCGTACGCGACGATCGCGCCATCGGTGGTGCGGGTGCTGGCCTACGGCAAGCTCAAGCGCAACAAGCGGCTGCTCGAGCGCGGCGTCGGCGCCGGGGTCGTGATCGTCAACCGCGGCGTGATCCTGACCAGCCTGCACGTGGTGGAGAACGCCGACGCGGTGCAGGTGGTGTTCGCCGACGGCAGCGAGTCGGTGGCCGACATCATCAACGAGGAACCGGAGAACGACATGGCGGTGCTGCAGGCCAGAACCGTGCCCGACGACCTGCCGGCGGCGACGCTGCGCTCGACCGCGGATCTCTCGGTCGGCGACCAGGTGATGGCGGTCGGTTTCCCGTTCGGGATCGGGCCGTCGGCTTCGGCCGGCGTGATCTCCGGCTTGAACCGGGTATTCCAGTCGCCCGAAGGCCGGCAGGAAATGTCGAACCTGATCCAGTTCGACGCCGCTGCGAACCCTGGCAACTCCGGCGGCCCGCTGGTCACGATGGACGGTTCGGTGGTCGGCATCGTGACCGCGATCCTGAATCCGACGCCGGCACGCACCTTCATCGGCATCGGCTTCGCGGTGCCGATCGAGAATGCGTCCGAGGCGGCCGGCGCGTCGCCGTTCTGACTCCCTCAGCCCTCCCCCCCCCCGACCCGAACGAGGACCCGATGAGCATGACCGACGACACGCCGGAC
Organism: Burkholderiaceae bacterium; assembly: GCA_030123545.1. Taxonomy (NCBI): domain Bacteria; kingdom Pseudomonadati; phylum Pseudomonadota; class Betaproteobacteria; order Burkholderiales; family Burkholderiaceae; species Burkholderiaceae bacterium. The sequence goes on from CP126124.1 coordinate 3,002,233, forward strand.
GCAGACACGACGCAGCTGATGGAGAAAATCCTCTACGAGGTCAAGCGCGTCGTGGTGGGGCAGGACCGCTTCCTCGAGCGGGTGCTGGTCGCGACGCTGGCGCAGGGGCATCTGCTGGTCGAGGGCGTGCCTGGCCTCGCGAAGACGCTGACGGTGAAGACGCTCGCCGCCACGGTGCGCGGCCAGTTCCGGCGCATCCAGTTCACGCCGGACCTGGTGCCGGCGGACCTGGTCGGCACCCGCATCTACAACCAGAGGAGCGGCGAATTTTCAACCGTGCTCGGCCCGGTGTTCACCCATCTGCTGCTGGCCGACGAGATCAATCGCGCGCCGGCCAAGGTGCAGAGCGCGCTGCTCGAGGTGATGCAGGAGCGCCAGGTGACGATTGCCGGCGTTTCGCACCCTGTCCCTCAGCCGTTCCTGGTGATGGCCACGCAGAACCCGATCGAGACCGAGGGCACCTATCCGCTGCCCGAGGCGCAGGTGGACCGGTTCATGATGAAGGTGCTGCTCGACTATCCGAGCGACGACGACGAATACGTGATCGTCGAGCGCGACATCGGCCCGCCGATCGAGGTCGCCGCGGTCGCCAGCACCGACCAGCTCGGCGCGTTGCAGCGCGAATGCCGGCGCATCTACGTCGACCCTTCGCTGATCCAGTACGCGGTGCGGCTGGTGACCGCCACGCGCGCGCCGCAGCGCCACGGCCTCGATGACCTTACGCGCTTCATCACGTTCGGCGCGAGCCCGCGCGCGACGATCCACCTGACCGAGGCCGCGCGCGCGCTGGCGATGCTGCGCGGGCGCAGCTATGCGCTGCCGGAAGACGTGGCCGACCTCGCGGCCGACGTGCTGCGCCATCGTCTCGTGCTGTCGTACGAGGCGCTGTCGGAGGGGCTGTCGGCGGACGACCTGATCACGAAGATCATGGCCAAGGTGCCGCGTCCGGCCAAGCCGCTCGCGCACGAAAAACTTGTAGCCTGAGGTCGGCATGTGGCGTCGCACCCGCGCCCAACCGCCGCAGCCTGGAAGCGCGGCGCCGCCCGCCAGCGCCGAGCAGGTGCTGCGCCGGCTCGAATGGACCGTGGTGCGCCGGCTCGACGGGCTGCTGCAGGGCGACTACCGCACGCTGCTGCACGGCGCGGGGCTGGACCTGGCCGACCTGCGCGAATACCAGCCGTACGACGACGTGCGCCACATTGACTGGAACGTCAGCGCCCGCCTCGCGCAGACCTATGTGCGCGTGTTCACCGAAGACCGCGAGATGAGTGCCTGGTTCCTGCTCGACCTGAGCCCGTCGGTCGAATTCGGTTCCGGGGCCCGGCGCAAGCACGAAGTCATGCGCGACTTCGTCGCGGTGCTGGCGCGGCTCCTGACGCGCCACGGCAACCGGGTCGGCGCGATGCTGTACGGCGCAGCCGTCGACACGGTGCTTCCGCCGCGCGCCGGGCGCCGCCATGTGCTGGAGCTGTTGCACCGCCTGCAGAGCCGTCCGCCCTGCCCCGAAACCGGCGGCACCCGGCTGCACGAGTTGATGGCCGCTGCATCCAACGTGGTGCGGCGGCGCTCGGCACTGTTCATCGTGTCCGACTTCATCAGCGAGCCGGGCTGGGAAAAGCCGCTGGGCGAACTCGCCAGGCGCCATGACCTGGTCGCGGTGCGCCTGCTCGACCCGCTCGAGCTGGAACTCCCCGACCTGGGCCTGGTCAGCATCCGCGACGCCGAGACCGGTGAGCAAATGCTGGTCGACACCCACGATGCCGGTTTTCGCCGGCGCTTCGCGCGCATCGCGGCCGAGCGCGAGACCGAGTTGCGCCAGACGCTCGCCCGCGCCGGCGTCGACACGCTGGAGCTCGCCACCGACGACGACCTGGTCGCCGCGGTGCTGCGCTTCGTGGAAATGCGAAAGCAGCGAAGCCGGCGCTTCGTTGCTGGCCATCGTGCCGCGCCGCTGCCCGCGCAGGCTTCTGCGCCGCTGCATCGCGTCGCCTGACACCGGCCCGCCGACCCACGCTCGCCCATGCCGTCCATCCATCTTCCGCCGCTGCCGATCGGCTTTCTCTGGCCGCAATTCCTGTGGCTGCTGTTGCTGCTGCCGCTGCTGGTGCTGCTGTACCTGTGGCTGCTGCACCGCAAACGCAAGCTTGCGCTGCGCTACGCCAGCCTGGCGATCGTGCGCGAGGCGATGGGGCCGGCGCAAAGCCTCAAGCGGCACATTCCGCCGCTGCTGATGCTGCTCGCGATCGCGGCGATGCTGCTGGCGGCCGCGCGGCCGACCGCGAAACTGATACTGCCGACGCAGCAGGACACGATCGTGCTCGCGATGGACGTGTCGGGCAGCATGCGCGCCACCGACGTGCTGCCGAGCCGGCTCGGCGCCGCGCAGAGCGCCGCGCGCGCGTTCCTCAACGAGCTGCCGCGCAGCATGAAAGTCGGCATCGTCGCGTTCGCCGGCACCGCGCAGGTGGTCCAGGCGCCGACGCTGAACCGCGACGACCTGCTGACGGCGATCAACCGCTTCCAGCTGCAGCCCGGCACCGCGATCGGTAACGGCCTGGTGCTCGCGCTGGCCACGCTGCTGCCGGACTCGGGAATAGACCTGGAAGCGATGATCGACGATCGCCAGAGCCCGCTCGGCCGCGATCTGCGGCCCGGGCGGGGCAAGCCGTTCCAGCCGGTGGCGCCAGGCTCGTACGCCACCGGCGCGATCATCCTGCTCACCGACGGCCAGCGCACCACCGGCGTGGACACGATGGAAGCCGCGAGCATGGCGGCGAACCGCGGCGTTCGCGTCTACACCGTGGGCGTCGGCACGCCGGAAGGCCAGGTCATCAGCTTCGAGGGCTGGTCGATGCGGGTGCGGCTCGACGAGGACACGCTGAAGGCGGTCGCCAACGCGACGGCGGCCGAATACTTTCGCGCGACCGACGCGCAAACGCTCAAGAGCGTCTACGAAACGCTGCGCTCGCGCCTGTCGGTGGAGAAGAAAGAGACCGAAGTGTCGGGCCTGCTGGCGCTGCTGGCCGCCGTGCTCGCAATACTGGCGGGCGCACTGTCGCTGCTATGGTTCAATCGGATCTTATGAGCCACCCCCCGCGTTCCAGCGCGCCATGGCGCCCCGCTCTGCGCTGGCTGATCGCCGCGATGGCGTTCGTCTGGGCCGGCACGGCGCTGGCCTGGAGCGAGCACACGTTCGGCACCTGGCAGGCGCTGGCGGTGCTGCCGGCGATCCGCGATGCGGCCCCGGTCAAGGTGGAGAGCCTGGATGCCTTTCTCGCGGCCGAGGACTCCAGTCTGGCTCCGCTGCTGGCGCAGGACGAGCAATGGGCGCGCGCCCATGTGCCGACCTACCCGCCGCGCCCGGCGGCGCTGGCCTACGAAGCCGGCGGGCCGGCCGCGACCCGGCGCCAGCGCTTTCTCGCCGCGCTTCGGATCAACCCGCACTGCGAACTGCCGCTGTACTTGCAGCTGCGCCCGGGGATGCAGCCGCCCGCAGGCCGTGCCGTGCCCTGGACCGAGGTGACCACGCTCCGGCGCGAGACCACCGCGCGCGACCAGAGCTTCGTGCGGCTGCGCGAAGGCGAGCCGGTGCGGGTGCTGGAAGTGGTCGCCAGCGCGTCGGGCGAGCCCGACGATGGCCTGGACATCGGCCTGTGGGACGACAACGGCACCCCCTGGGGCCGGCGCTACGGCTTCGGCCTCCAGCCGTTCGGCGATCCGGCCCTGGAGTTCTCGTCGCAGGCGCCGTTCCACATGGGCTTCTACCACGAGGCGTGGATCATCTATGAAGCGGCCCCGTTCCTGCGCCGAACCTACCCCGAATACCGCATTCACCTGTACCGGTCGCTCGCGGCTCTCGCGCTCGGAACCGGTCATCCGTACTGGGGCTGGCGCTTCGCCGGCTGGGCGCTGCACTACGAGCAGGATCTGACCCAGCCGTACCACGCGACCGTGCTGCCGGGCGTGAGCGTGGCGCGGATGCTGTGGATCAACACGCTCGACATCCTGGGCATGCACGGCGCCAAGGAACGGGCGATCCGCTTCGTGTCGAACCGCCACCTGGCGCTGGAGAACTACCAGTACCACCGGATGCGCAACGACTACCTGCAGCACGACATGGACGATCCGCTGCTGCGCGCGCTGCGCGACACCTCGCGGGATGCGCTGCAGCTGCAATACACCGACAACACGCCGCGCCGGATCGTCAGCCTGCAGGCGCACGCCTGGGCGAACCGGACCGACGCCGCGCTCGTGCGCGACATGCCGGTGCGCTACATCTCCGACCCGGACTATGTGTTCGAGCAGACCGAGCCCGACATCGACATGGCGGCGGTGATGCAGCAGGCCGCGCCGGATCGCCAGGCCGACCTGGCCGGTCTGGTCGCCGCTCTGATGCAGCATTTCGGGACCCACACGCGGGTGTTCATCGCGTCATTGCTGAAGTGAAACACCTCCGGTCTTCGCGCTACTAGCGTGTCGCTTCGCCAACCCCCTGCCAGGGGACACCGCCGGCGGCCGAGCTAAGCCCGATCCGCGGCGGTCGCTGGAAGGGCCTGCTCCGCGACCTGCAGCCAGCGCCGCTACGGAACCACGGCGCCCCAAACCAGTCCAATCATTGTCGCGAAGGTGAAGTTCACCGGCGACAGGAGGTATGGTTATGAATCATGTGAAACATTGGCAAGACCCGGTCAATTGCCTGCTGGGTCTGTGGTTCGTTCTGTCGCCCTGGGTGGTGGGCTATCAGGACTCGTCGTCGGCAGTGGCCACCGCCATCGTCCTCGGCATCCTGATGATCATCGCCTCGTTCGGCGCGATGCTGATTCCGAAGGCCTGGGAAGAATGGTCCCAAGTCGTGCTCGGAATCCTGATGATCATCGCGCCCTGGGTCGTGCAGTTCAGCTCGAGCGGCGACGCGATGCGCACTTCGGTCATTACCGGCATCGTGACGCTGATCCTGGCGTTGTGGACGCTGCTGACCGACAAGGACTTCGGCACCATGACGCACAAGGCGGCGCACTGACAATGGCGGTGCACTGACCAAAGAAAAAGCCTGAAGGGAGGTCGAGGCGGCATCCGCTGCCTCGCATTGCCTTGTTCGACGGGCGGGAGCGGCAGCGTGCCGCGCTCGCCCGTCGCCGTTTCGCCGGTGCTCGATCGATGCCTCGACGGGTGCAGGGGCGCAGCCTAGAATGGCCTCGCGAACCTGACCCGAAGGGGTTCCTCATGACCACCGCGCCCGCGACCCAAGAGCCAGACCGGTCCGCCGCCACGGCGCACGCCGAAGCGAAACGCGGACCGCTGCCGGGACTCGCGCTAGCCGCGATCGGCATCGTGTTCGGCGATATCGGCACCAGCCCGCTGTACACGATGAGCACCGTGTTCGACCCGGACTTCGGGCTGAAACTGAACCCGGCGAACCTGCTTGGCGTGATCTCGCTGATCGTCTGGTCGCTGATCATCGTGGTCTCTCTCAAGTATGTGACGCTGATCATGCGCGCGAACAACCGCGGCGAAGGCGGCGTGATGGCGCTGCTTGCGCTCGCGGCCTCGTCGGTGGCGGACCGCCCCCGGCTGCGCGGCATGCTGCTGCTGGCCGGCGTGTTCGGCGCGGCGCTGTTCTTCGGGGACAGCGTGATCACGCCGGCGATCTCGGTGCTGAGCGCGGTCGAGGGCCTCGAGGTTGCGGCGCCGCATCTGAAGGCCTACGTGGTACCGATCTCGCTGGCGGTGCTGATCACGCTGTTCCTGGTCCAGCGCAAGGGAACTGCCGGCATCGGCCGGGTGTTCGGGCCGGTGATGGTGCTCTGGTTCGGCGTGCTCGGGCTGATCGGCCTCGCGAACATCTTCGCGGCGCCGCAGGTGCTGGCGGCGCTCGATCCGTTCGTCGGCCTGGGCTTTCTGCTGACGCATGGTTGGCTTGCGTTCGTCTCGCTCGGCGCGGTGGTGCTGGCCTTGACCGGCGCCGAGGCGTTGTACGCCGACATGGGGCATTTCGGTGCGCTGCCGATCCGGCTGTCCTGGTTCGGACTGGTGTTCCCCGCGCTCGCGCTCAACTACCTGGGCCAGGGCGCGTTGCTGCTGGCGCAGCCGGACAAGATCGCCAGCCCGTTCTTCCATCTGTTTCCGGGCTGGGGGCTGTACCCGATGATCGCGCTCGCGACGGTCGCCACCGTGATCGCGTCGCAGGCGGTGATCTCGGGCGCCTATTCGATGACCAAGCAGGCGATCCAGCTCGGCTTCCTGCCGAACATGAGCGTGATCCACACCTCCGAGCGCGAGATCGGCCAGGTCTACGTGCCGGCGATCAACTGGATGCTGCTGGTCGCGGTGGTGCTGTCGGTGCTCGGCTTCGGTTCGTCCACCGCTTTAGGCGCCGCCTACGGCATCGCGGTCACCGGCACGATGCTGATCACCACGCTGCTGACCTTCTTCGTGATCCGCTACAGCTGGCATTACAACTGGCTGCTGTGCGTATTCGCGACCGGTTTCTTCTTCGTCATCGACGTCGCCTTCTTCTCGGCCAATCTGCTCAAGCTCCCGCAGGGCGGCTGGTATCCGCTGCTGGCCGGCGGCATCATCTTCACCGTGATGTCGACCTGGAACCGCGGCCGCGAGTTGATGCGGGAAGCGGCGCAGCAGCGCGCCGGCGCGACGCCGCTGCGGCCGTATCTGGACGATCTGTTCAGCGACCCGCCGCTGCGTGTCGGCGGCACCGCGGTGTTCCTCACCATCGACCCCGATGGTGTGCCGCATGCGCTGCTGAACAACCTCGAGCACAACGGGGTGCTGCACGACCAGGTGCTGTTCGTGAACGTAAGGGTGCGCGAAATCCCCTATGTGAAACCCGACGAGCGGCTGCGCGTCGACCTGCTGGGACGCAACTGCTGGCGCATCGTCGTCAGTTACGGCTTCAAGGACGAAGTGAACCTGCCGGAAGCGCTGCGCGACTGCGGCGCGCACGACCTCGCGGTCGATCCGGAAAAGGTGTCGTACTTCCTCAGCCACGCGATGGTGGTGGCGCGCGGCGGGCGCGGCATGGCGGTGTGGCGCGAGCGCATGTTCGCGACCATGTCGCACAACACGCGCAACGTCGCCGAGTACCTCAAGCTCCCCGCGAACCGGGTGATGGAAGTCGGTTCTCGCGTAGAGATTTGAACCACCCCCAGGCTGCGCGCACTGCGTGTCGCTTCGCCAACCCCCTGCGAGGGGGCACACTCAGCGGCCCGGCAAAGCCGGCCCCGCGAGTGTCCCCGCATGGCCTGCTCCGCGGCCTCTTGCATCTCTGTAGTTTGTGCGCCGCGGATGAAGCGACGCACCGTGGGGAGTGACGCTCAGGGCGCGAGGGGCTGTAGGCGGCCGCGCACGAGCTGCAGGCGGCGAGCGCAGCGCGCGGCCAGCGCTTCATCGTGGGTCACGACGACGAACGCGGTGCCGTGCTCGCGCGCGAGCTGCAGCATCAGTTCGAACACGGTGTCGGCGGTCGCGCGGTCCAGGTTGCCGGTGGGCTCGTCGGCGAGCACGCAGGCCGGGTGCGTGACCAGCGCACGCGCGATCGCGACGCGCTGGCGCTCGCCGCCGGAGAGCTCGGCGGGACGGTGCGCGAGCCGGTCGCCCAGGCCCACCGCGCGCAGCATCGCCGTTGCGGCTTCCGCGCAGGCCTCCCGCGTTTCGCGCCGGATGCGCAGCGGCATCGCGACGTTATCCAACGCGGAAAATTCAGGCAGCAGGTGATGGAACTGGTAGACGAAGCCGAGCTGCCGATTGCGTAGCCGCCCTTTTTCCGCCGGCGACAGCGCCGCCAGATCCTGCCCGGCAAGGCGCACGCTGCCGCCGCTCGGCGCATCCAACCCGCCGAGCAGGTGCAGCAGAGTGCTCTTTCCCGACCCCGACGCGCCGACGATGGCCAGCGTCTCGCCGGCATGCACCGCGAGATCGACGCCCTGCAGCACGCTCACGTCGAGCCGGCCCTCGGTGAAGCGCTTGCTTAGGGCTCTTGCTTCCAAAACAGACTCGCTCGCACCCTCGATGCGCACGGTGGGCACAGGCGGCATAGGCGAGGAACACCGCGGAGCCGGCTTCGCCGGGCCGCTGGTGTTGCCCCCTTCAGGGGGGATGCGAGCCACACGCAGTGGGCGAGAGTCGGGGGTGAGCCTACTCATAGCGCAGCGCCTCCGCCGGGTTCATGCGGCTGGCGCGCCAGCTCGGGTACAGCGTGGCCAGGAACGCCAGCACCAGCGAGATGATGGCGATCGGCACGATGTCGCTGCGCTGCGGGTCGCTCGGCATGCGGCTGACCAGGTAGATGTTCGCCGGCAGCAGGTCGGTGTGCAACAGGTGTTCGATGAATTGCACGATGTCGCCGATGTTGTATGCGCCCAGCAGGCCCAGCAGCAGCCCGGCGAGCGTGCCGATCACGCCGACCATCGCGCCCTGCACCACGAACACGCCCATGATGCTGGCCGGGCTCGCGCCCAGCGTGCGCAGGATCGCGATGTCGGCGCGCTTGTCGGTCACCGTCATCACCAGCGTGCTGACCAGGTTGAACGCGGCGACCGCGACGATCAGCGTCAGGATGATGAACATCATGCGCTTTTCCACCTGCACCGCCGAGAACCAGTTCTTGTTCTGCTGCGTCCAGTCGCGGATCAGCAGATTGCCGCTGAGCGTGTGCGACAGTTCGCGCGCGACCTGAGGCGCGTCGTGCAGGTCGGAGAGGCGCAGCTGCACGCCGGTCGGGCCGTCGACGCGGAAGATGCGTTCGGCGTCGGCCAGGCTCACCATCGCCAGCGTCGAGTCGTATTCATAGTGCCCGGAGTCGAACAGGCCGACCACCGTCATCTGCTTGAAGCGCGGCACCACGCCGGCCGGCGTCACGTCGCCGCTGGGCGCCAGCAGCGTGACCGGATCGCCGATGACCACGCCGAGCGAGTGCGCCAGATCGACGCCGAGCACGATGCCGAAGCGCCCCGGCGCGAGCTTGTCCAGCGTGCCGGGCGGCATGATGGCGGGCGCGTCGATCACCTGCGGCTCCTGCGCCGGGTCGACGCCGCGGATCAGCACGCCCTTCATGTCGTCGCCGCGCGCGAGCAGCGCCTGGCTCGCGATGAACGGCGCCGCGCCGATCACCCGCGGGTTGGCCTTCGCCTCGGCGATCGTGCGCGCCGCGTCGGGCAGCGCTGCTCCGTCGGGCGTGAAGATCTCGATGTGCGGCACGATGCTCAACATGCGGTCGGTCACGTCCTTGCGAAAGCCGTTCATCACGCTGAGCACGATGATCAGCGCGGCCACGCCGAGCGCGATGCCGAGCATCGACACGCCCGAGATGAACGAGATGAAGCCGTTGTGCCGCGTGGCGCGGCCGGCGCGCGTGTAGCGCCAGCCCAGGGTGAGTTCGAACGGGATTTGCATCGGCCGCAGCCAGGGAGGTCCGGAGGTGAATTGTGGCATCCCGGACAATACCGGCCATGCACTTGGTTGTACCGTTCACATGCGTCGCCTCCGGCGCATGCCGCGACGCGCTGAATGACTTGGCGCTGCCGCATCTGGATCGCCTGCTGCAGCGGCTGGCGCCCGCGGCTGTCGACCGCGGCGATCCGGCCAGCCTGACCCCGCCGCACGAGCGTGTGCTCGCGAAGGCGCTTGGTCTTTCGGCGCCGGACGGTTGCGTGCCCTGGGCCGCGCACGAGGCCGCCGGCGCCGGTCTCGATGAAGCCGGCGGCATCAACGCCGGAATGGATGCCGATCCGGACGCGCAGGGCACCCTCGGCGCCCCCAGCGATGCGTGGGCCTGGATCACGCCCTGCCACTGGCAGGTCCACGGCGCCGACCTGATGATGGCGAACCCGCGCGCGCTCGCGCTGCGGCCGGACGAGTCGCAGGCGCTGCTGGCGGCGATGCGCCCTTTCTTCGAAGAAGACGGCATCGCGCTGCGCTATGCGGCGCCGGACCGCTGGCTCGCGCGCGGAGAGCCGCTGCGCGATCTCAGGGCGGCGTCGCTGGACCGGGTCGTCGGGCGCGAAATCGGCCGCTGGTTGCCGGCCGCGCCTGAGGCTGCGCCGCTGCGCCGGCTGCAGAACGAGATGCAGATGCTGCTGTACACGCACCCGGTGAACGACGAACGCAGCGCGCTCGCGCTCGCTCCGGTGAACTCGTTCTGGGTCAGCGGCGCCGGCGCGCTGCCGGCGCTCTGGCAGCCGCCGCAGCACGATGCGCCGCGGGTGATCGACGCGCTGAAGGACGCCGCGCTCGAGGACGATGCGGCGGCCTGGGCTGACGCGTGGCGCGCGCTCGATGCGGGAGAGCTTGCGGCCGCCGAACGCGCGCTGCACGGCGGCGAGCCGGTGCAGATCACGCTGTGCGGCGAGGCCGACGCCTGGACCTTCGGGCCCGCGCAAATCGGCCTGACGCGCCAGATCATGAAAAGAATCGGCCATAAGCCGATATCCAGTCTTGGTTTTATGCTATGAAATTCATAGTTCGCGATGTCCCGCCGCGCGCCGCCTGGGCGCTCGAGCAAGCCGGCGTGCATCCGCTGCTCGCGCGCCTTTATGCGGCGCGCGGCGTGCAGCGCGCGGACGAACTCGACGACGGCCTGGCCCGGCTGCTCGCGCCCGATACTTTGACAGGCGCGTCTGACGCGGCCCGGCTGCTGGCCGACGCGATTCGCGATGGCCGGCGCATCTGCATCGTCGCCGACTACGACTGCGACGGCGCGACCGCCTGCGCCGTGGCCTTGCGCGGGCTGCGCCTGCTCGGCGCTCGGCACACCGACTACCTGGTGCCGGATCGCATGGTCGACGGCTACGGCCTCACGCCAACGATCGCCGAACGCGTGGCAGAACGCGGCGCGGAACTGCTGGTCACGGTCGACAACGGCATCGCCAGCGTCGAAGGCGTAGCGCGCGCGAAGGCGCTGGGTCTCGACGTGCTGGTCACCGACCACCACCTGCCGGGGCCCGAGCTGCCGGCGGCCGACGCGATCGTCAATCCGAACCAGCCGGGCTGCGCGTTCGAGAGCAAGGCGCTGGCCGGCGTCGGCGTGATGTTCTACCTGCTGCTCGCGCTGCGCGCCGAACTGCGCGTGCGCGGTGTGTTTGCTGCCCGACCGGCCGCCGGGTTGGCCCAAGACCAGCCCGCCCCTCCGGGGGGTGGTGAAGCACGCGAAGCGGCAAGCCTGGGGGCCTTGCTACCCGAGCCGCGGCTCGACGCGCTGCTGCCGCTGGTCGCACTCGGCACCGTGGCCGACGTGGTGCGGCTGGACGCGAACAACCGCCGGCTCGTCGCGCAGGGGCTGAAACGCATCCGCGCCGGACAGGCGAGCGCCGGCATCGCGAGCCTGCTGCGCGCCGCCGGCCGCGACGCCAGCGCCGCGACCACGTTCGACCTCGGCTTTGCGCTCGGGCCGCGCATCAACGCGGCCGGGCGCCTCGCCGACATGACGCTCGGCATCGAATGCCTGCTGACCGACGACGCGGCGCGCGCCGACGAGCTGGCACAGGCGCTCGATGCGATCAACCGCGAGCGGCGCGAAATCGAGGGCGGGATGCGCGAGGCGGCGCTCGCGCTGGCCGAGCCGCTGCTGGGCGGCGCGGATGCCGGCGCCGACACGCCGAGCGCGCTCAGCCTGTTCGATGCCGGGTTTCACGAAGGCGTGGTCGGTATCGTCGCCGCGCGCATCAAGGATCGCGTGAATCGCCCGACCTTCGTGTTCGCGGCGAGCCGCGCGCCGGGCCGCGGACATGAACTGAAGGGCTCGGGCCGATCGATTGCCGGCTTTCATCTGCGCGACGCGCTGGACCTCGTCGCCAAGCGCCACCCCGGCCTCTTGCTGCGCTTCGGCGGCCACGCGATGGCGGCCGGCTGCACCATCGCCGACGACGGCTTCGAGCGCTTCAAGGGCGCGTTCGCCGCGGTCGCAGCCGAGTGGCTGGATGCGGCGACACTGGAGCGCCGCCTCGAGACCGACGGCGCGCTCGATCCGGCGTACCGGCGTGCGGACTTCGCCGACACGCTGCGCCGCGCGGTCTGGGGCCAGGGCTTCGCGGCGCCGCTGTTCTGCGAGGAGGTCGAGGTGGTGTCGCAGCGCATCGTCGGCAGCGGCCATCTGGCGCTGAAAATCAGGCACCAGGGGCAGCCGGTCGACGGCATCTGGTTCGGCCGCAGCGAGCCGGTGCCGGCGCGCGCGCGGCTCGCGTACCGGCTCGAGTTCGACGACTGGCAGGGTGCGCCGCGCGTGCGGTTCGTGGTCGAGGCCGCGGAAATCTAGCGTTTTCATGCCAGAGCCGGCTCCCATGCTTCGCAGTTCGCTATTCAATCGATAGCGCCGTCATGGTGCGGCCGGCGACGGTCCGCCGTCCACTACGCGCCGCTTTGTGGCCGCGCCCGGCGATCACGTCGCGTCTCGGGGACTGCGGCGTGCACACGAACGCCCGTGCAATACAACCTCTAAAATCAACGCAGAGCACCATGCTGAACGCCGACCTTCACTGCCATTCCGTCGTCTCCGACGGCACGCTGACGCCCGAGCAACTCGCCGCGCGGGCCGGCGCGAACGGGGTCGGGTTGTGGGCGCTGACCGACCACGACGTGGTCGGCGGCCAAGCCCGCGCGCTCGCCGCGGCCCGCGCGAACGGCATGAACTACCTGACCGGCGTCGAAATCTCGATCACCTTCGCCGGCGAGACCGTGCATATCGTCGGTCTCGGCTTCGACGCGGGCGATGCGCGCCTGGTGCAGGGCCTGGCGCGCACCCGCGGCGGCAGGAATGCACGCGCGCACGAGATGGCCGAGAGCCTGGCGCGGGCCGGCATCGCCGGCGCCTACGAGGGTGCGCTGAAATACGCCGGCAATCCCGAGATGATCTCGCGCACCCATTTCGCGCGCTATCTGGTCGAATCCGGCGTCTGTCGCGACACGCACGAGGTGTTCCGCAAGTACCTGACCGAAGGCAAGCCCGGCTTCGTGCCGCACCGCTGGGCCACGCTGGCCGACGCGGTTCAGTGGATCACCGAGGGCGGCGGCATGGCGGTGATCGCGCACCCGGGCCGCTACCACTTTTCGCCGACCGAGGAATACGCGCTGTTCACCGAATTCAAGGCGCACGGCGGGCGCGCGGTCGAAGTCGTCACCGGCAGCCACACCCCGGCCGAGTACGTTCGCTATGGCGCCATGGCGCGCGAATTCGACCTCGCCGCGTCGCGCGGCAGCGACTTCCACAGCCCGGGCGAGAGCCGGATCGACTTGGGGCAGCTGCCTGCGCTGCCGGGCGATCTGACGCCGGTCTGGACCTTGCTGGCGGATCGCATCCAGTGACGGTATCGGCATCCGTGCGCCGCCGCGTGCGGCACCCGGTGGCACGCGCCTGCATGCGTGCCGTGCGGCGCCTGCCCGTTCCAGGCGCGTTCCCGTTCGATCACGCGGTGAACGCAACTTCGTTGGGTTGAGCGCATGGCCCAGTATTTCGAAGTGCACCCGACGAACCCGCAGCTGCGACTGCTCAAGCAGGCGACGGCGCTGCTGGATGGCGGCGGCATCGTCGCGGTGCCGACCGACTCCAGCTATGCGCTGGTCTGCCATCTGGACGACAAGGACGCGTCAGACCACCTGCGGCGCATCCGTGGCGTCGACGACAAGCACCACCTGACGCTGATGTGCCACGACCTGAGCGAACTGGCGGCCTACGCGCGCGTCGACAACCGCCAGTACCGGTTGCTGAAAATGGCGACGCCCGGTCCCTACACCTTCATCCTGGAGGCGACGCGCGAGGTGCCGCGGCGCCTGAGCCACCCGCAGCGCAAGACGATCGGCCTGCGCGTGCCCACGCACCGGGTGTTGATCGAGCTGCTCGCGCTGCACGCCGGCCCGTTGCTGGCGACCACGCTGATCCCGCCGGGAGAGGCCGAGCCGCTGAACGACGCGCAGGACATCCGCAGCCGCTACGAGCGCCAGATCGCCGCGGTGATCGATGCCGGCGCCTGCGCGTCGCGCCCGACCACGGTGATCGACCTGACCGCGATGGGCCACGGCGGCGATCCGGTGCTGATCCGCCGCGGCGCCGGCGATCCCGCCGGCCTCGGCCTCGCGCTCTGACAGAATCGGGCCATGGGCGACGCTTCCAACCTGATCCAGGCGATCGCGATCTACGCGCTGCCGGTGCTGTTCGCGATCACCGTGCACGAGGCCGCGCACGGCTACGTCGCGCATCATTTCGGCGACAACACCGCCTGGGCGCTGGGCCGCGTCACGCTGAACCCGATCCCGCACGTCGATCTGCTGGGCACGATCGTGATTCCGCTGGTGCTGTATTTCGCGACCAGCGGATCGTTCCTGTTCGGGTACGCGAAGCCGGTGCCGGTGAACTTCGGCCGGCTACGCAATCCGAAGCGCGACATGGTCTGGGTCGCGCTCGCCGGCCCCGCGGTCAACCTGCTGCAGGCGCTGCTGTGGGGCGTGCTGTTCTACCTGCTGCAAGGCATCGGCGTCACTGACCCGTTCTTCATGAAGATGTGCAGCGGCGGCGTGCTGGTCAACGTCGTGATGTTCGTGTTCAACCTGTTTCCGCTGCCGCCGCTCGACGGCGGCCGCATCCTGGTCGGGCTGCTGCCGTACCGGCAGGCGGCCGCCGTGTCGCGCATCGAACCCTGGGGCTTCTTCATCGTGATGGCGCTGGTGCTGGTCGGCGTGGTCAATTCGCTGTGGTTGCTGCCGCTGATGCACCTGACCTACGCCGTTCTCGACTTCGTGCTGTCGCCGCTGGCCGCGCTGCTCCGATAATCCCCTGGCCCATGAATCAGCCCCTACGCGTCCTCACCGGCATCACCACCTCCGGCACGCCGCATCTCGGCAACTATGTCGGGGCGATCCGGCCCACGGTGCGCGCGAGCCTGCGCCCCGGCACCGAGAGCTTCCTGTTCCTCGCCGACTACCATGCGCTGATCAAGGTCGGTGACCCGACGCGGGTGCAGCGCTCCACGCTGGAGATCGCCGCCTCGTGGCTCGCCGCCGGGCTCGACCCGGACCGGGTCACGTTCTACCGCCAGTCCGACATCGCCGAGATCCCGCAGCTGACCTGGCTGCTGACCTGCGTCACCGGCAAGGGGCTGCTGAACCGGGCGCATGCGTACAAGGCCGCGAACGACCAGAACGCGGCGGCGGGCCGCGACGCGGACGATGGCGTCACGGCCGGCCTGTTCATGTACCCGGTGCTGATGGCGGCCGACATCCTGATGTTTCGGGCTACCCAAGTGCCGGTCGGGCGCGACCAGGTGCAGCACCTGGAGATGGCGCGCGACATCGCAGCCAGCTTCAACCACCTGTACGGCGAGCATCTGGTGCTGCCCGAGGCGGTGGTCGAGGAAGCGGTCGCGACGCTGCCCGGCCTGGACGGCCGCAAGATGAGCAAGAGCTACGACAACACGATCCCGCTGTTCGCGCCGCGCGATCAGTTGCGCCGCGCGATTCTCGGCATCGTGACCGACTCGCGCGCCCCGGGCGAGCCCAAGGAGATCGAGGGCTCCGCGCTGTTCCAGATCTACCAGGCCTTTGCCAGCGCGGACGAGGCGGCGGCAATGCGCCGCGCCTATGCCGACGGCATCGCGTGGAGCGAGGTGAAGCAGCGGCTGTTCGAGCGCATCGACCTCGAGCTCGCGCCGATGCGGGGCGCCTACGAATCGCTGATCGCGAACCCGGGCCGGGTCGAGGACATCCTGCGTGCCGGTGCCACGAAGGCGCGCGCGCTTGCGGCGCCGCTGATGACGACGCTGCGCGGCGCGGTCGGCCTGCGCGACCTGCATTCGCTGCCGTCCGAGCGCACCGCGAAGGCTTCGAAGCTCGCACTGCCGATGTTCAAGCAGTACCGCGAAGCCGACGGGCGTTTCCACTTCAAGCTGGTCGACGCGCACGGCAAGCTGCTGCTGGAGAGTCCGGGTTTCGAGAACCCAAAGGAGGCGGCGCAGGCGATGGCGCGTCTACGCGCGCGCGGCGCGGCCGCGCTGCGCGAGGCCGGCGACGCGCTGCGGCCTGCGAGCGGCGTCGGCGCCGACCAGGTGGCCGCCGCGCTGGACCAGATCGACGCCGGTGGCGCCGAGCGGCGCTGATCCGCTTCCCCTGCTCTTCGCGGCACAATCGAATCACCAGCAAAGACAAAGCCAATCACCGACATGAGTCTTTACGTCATCGACGACCACCCCTTGATGCGCGACGCGCTTGTGATGCTGCTACGCCGGCTGCGCAGCGGCGCCGACGTGATCGAGCTCGACCGGCTCAGCGACGTGGGCGCGGCCGTGCAGCAGCATGGAGCGCCGGAGCTGTTCTGCCTGGACCTGAAGCTACCCGACACGTTCGGCGTGTCCGGCATCGTCGAGCTGAAGAATCGCTATCCCGCGGCGCCGCTGGCGGTGTTTTCGGCCACGCCGGCGTCCGAGGTCGAAGAGCTGTGCATCGAGGCTGGCGCCGACGTCTACATCGAGAAGTCGTCCGGCGCGAAGGAGATCGCGTCCGCGCTGCACGCGCTGCTCACGCCGGACAGCACGTTCGACGATTCGACCGTGTCGGAGAACCGGCTGTCGAAACGGCAGAAGCAACTGATCATCATGCTCGATCGGGGCCTGAGCAATCGCGAGATCGCCGACGAGCTGGGCATCAGCGAGCACACCGTCAAGGTGCACCTATGGCGATTGTTCCGGCGCCTGGGCGTGAAGAGCCGGACGCAGACCGTGCACTTCGCCCGCACCCATGGCCTGCTCGGAAGCTGACGCGGCGCCCCGCTGCGGCTCGCTGCGTTCGAGGGTGAGCTTGAATACGCTGCCGCGGCCGGGCCGGGAGTTCATCGTCACGCCGTGACCGAGCCGGCTCGACAGGCGGGCGACAATCGCAAGTCCGAGGCCGAAACCATCGTCCGTGCCCTGGCGCTCCGGCACCTTGTAGAACTCCTGGAAGATATCGGCGTGGTGCCGGCTCTCGATGCCGATGCCGGTGTCCCAGACCTCGATCCGGATACCACCCGCGCAGCGGCGCGCGGCCAGCAGTACACCGCCGCGGTGCGTGTATTTCAGCGAGTTGCCGATCAGGTTGCCGAGAATGCGCTGCAACAGGATACGGTCCGACAGCACATGGCCCGGCACGCAATGCAGCCGCAGTGCGAGGCCCCGCGCGCGCGCCAGCGGCCGGTATTGCAGTTCCATTTCGGCGAACAGCCAGGCCAGGTCCACGGGCTCGAGCCGGATCGTCGCGCGGCCCGAATTGAGTCGCTCCAGATCGAACAGCGAATCGAACAGCGCGTTCACCGCCCGCGTCGACTGCGCGATGCGCGGCACGATCTCGGGCGCTAGCGCGGGGTCGGTCGCCAGCCAGTCCGCGTAGAGCCCGAGCGCATGTACCGGCTGGCGCAGGTCGTGCGCGGCATTCGCCAGAAAGCGGTTCTTGGTCGCCACCGCGTCGAGCGCGGCCTGGGTCTGCCGCGTCAGCGACTCGATCAGCCGCGCGTTGCGGTACTGCAGTTCGACGTAGCCGCGGTGTGCCTCGTGCAGCTTGCGCCCGGTCTGGCGCAGCAGGATCCAGTAGAACACGACCAGCAGCAGCATCCAGTAGTGCGAGTGCGGCGCCGCGAAATGCAGGTCCCATGCGATGCGCCAGCCGACGACCGCGAGCACGGTCAGCGCCAGCGCGTTCGCGTAAGCGTACATGGTCTCGAGGTGGTTCGAGAAGCTGTTGACCGTGAAGGTGCCGAGGCCGATGATCATCAGCCAGCAGACGAACTGGGTGATCTGCGGCGTGCGATCGAAGCACAGCAGCGTCATCGAACCCCAGATGCAGGCGCTGAGCGGCCAAGTGAAGCCCCAGCGCGCCATGAACGCGCGCTGCGCCGCGGCATCGGCATGGGCCAGCTCCTTGGTGTAGCGACGCATCAGCACGAGGCGCACGCCCGACACCAGCAGCACCGCCGCGGTCCAGATCGCAAGCGGCACTTTCGGCACGCTGCCGACCATCACGGCCACCGCCAACGGTACCAGCAGCAGCGCGGTGAACTGCAGTTGCGAGGCCGAGCGCATCAGGCTGCGGATCAACTCGCCGTCGATCCAGTCCTCTTCGGAGATCGGCGGCACCGGCGGGTTTTCTGCGGTCATCGATGAACTGTAGCCTGCTGCCGGACTACGGCAAGCCTGCTCACGGATGGTAAACCACGGCCACCGCCCCGGCCCGCGCAGCGATCCCGCGTGCGCCACGCGGTTTATAATATTTATCAAAAATACATCTTAAACTGGATGGCGGCTGCGGCATGGAGCCGCCTGGCCACCTGGACATTCGACGCAGGACCCCTCGATGACACCGACCGAGCTTTGCAGCGAGCAGGAAGTGACGCGCCTGGTCCACGACTTCTACGCCCGCGTGCGCCGCGACGAGTTGCTCGGGCCGATCTTCGAGCGACACGTGGCCGACTGGGACACGCACCTGGCGAAACTGGTGGACTTCTGGTCGGCGATCCTGCGCGGAACGCGGCGCTTCAAAGGCGCGCCGATGCCGGCTCATCTTGCGCTACCGGGGCTTCATGACGCGCTGTTCCAGCGCTGGCTCGAGTTGTTCCACCGCACCACGGCCTCGCTCGGCAACGAGGCGATGCAGGCACACGCCGACGCGATGGCGCGGCGCATCGCGCAGAGCTTCTGGTACGGCTATCAGCTCAAGCAAGACCCCGGGCGGTTGCCGCGGGAGCTCGAGTTCGACACTCAAGGGTCGCCATCATGAGCTATCCGGTCCTGCTGACGCTGCACCTGTTCGCCGCGCTGATCTTCGTCGGCACCGTGTTCTTCGAGGTGCTGGTGCTCGAGCGCGTGCGCCGCATGGTGCCGGCCGAGGCGATGCGCGTGGTCGAGCGTGCGATCGGCACGCGCGCGCGCAGCTTCATGCCCTTTGTGATCCTGGTGCTGTATGGCGCCGGCATCGGCATGGCCTGGCACTACCGGCCGGCGTTGGCGCACCCGCTGACGAGCCTGTTCGGCCTGCTGCTGACGATCAAGATCGTGCTCGCCTTCAGCGTGCTCGCGCACTTCATCACCGCAATGGTTTCGATGAAGCGCAAGACGATGACCGCAAGACGCTCGCACTTCATCCACTACAGCATCTTCACGCACATGGTGCTGATCGTGCTGCTGGCGAAGTGGATGTTCTATCTGCAGTGAAGGCGCCGCCGAGCCGTCAGACGGCTTCGCGCACCGATGCCATTCCGCGTAGCTGCAACCTGATCAGACAGGCTGCAGCGATGCCGGCGCAAGCGATGACGACCGATGCAGCACCAACAGCCGTGTAGCCGAATGCCTGCACCAGGGTGCCGCCAAGCAAGGGGCCGATCGATGAACCGGTCATCACCATCGCGGGCGTGGATGCGGGAGCCCGCCCCGACGGATCCAGTTTCGAGATCAAGCCGAACAGAAAGATGTGCCCGAACATGGCTGGAACGACGCAAAATACCGCGGCGACCGCGTACGTCTTGAAATCAAGCGCATTGAAGATGACGAGCGCCAGCAACGCCTGAATGACGGGGACGACCACCGCGACGGAGACGGCCGAAAATTTGCGATCGAGAAGCGCCGCCAGAGGCCCCGGCACTAGGTTGACCAGACCGAGCGTCAACAGCACACCCGCGACCATGTTCGCGCCAAAACCGCGGTGGACGCCCACGCGCTCAATGAAACTGAACACCATGGCGTAGTTGAGCGTCAGAAAGACCACCGCCACAATCGCGAACCAGGCCGCCCGCGGAATCTTTGCAACCGGCGCCGACTGCCGAGCTTCTCCCGTCTGAAGCCGAGGGTAGCGGAAGGCGTACACCACGGCCGCGACGAGCATGATCGCGGTGAACGCCAGGAAAATGCTGTGTCCGCCGACGCTCTGGATCACATGCGGCATCAGCCCCAGAAAGCCGACGGCAAAAACCCCCAGGATGGAATTCGCGATGGCGAACATGCGGTGCGGATTTTTGGTCCGGCCCATACCGCCATGGGTCATGGACAGGCCCGCTCCGACGCCAACGCCTGCCAGCGCATGAAGAGCCAGCATTTTTGGCAGCAGATCGGCCCCCTCCGACAGGCCGACTGCAATATAGAAGCAGCAGGCGGCCAACAAGTACCCGCATGCCGCCACCACCCTGCGGGGCAGCCGAGGGAACAGCGGGGAAAGCGCCATGCTGGTCAGCGCGACAAACAGCAGGAACAGCGTCACGGTCAGCCCAGCCGTCTGCGGCGTGAACCGATACGCCTGCATCAGGGTCCCGACCCACAGGGGCAACGCGACCATATCGACCATGCCAGCCAAATGACCGACGACAAGGACAGCCGCGCCGCCTTTTCCAACAGAATCGTTCATGCCCCGCTCATTCGCTAGGCTGACGGATTGATTCATCGATATCTCCAGTTATCTTGGGTTGAAGGCCCCTGCGGGCGGTCGGCGCCGAACGCTGCAAGAGACTCCATGAGGGTGGCCGCAAGCCAGCGGCGAAGCGGAGCGAAGAATGGGCTACCGGACCGCATCTGCCGTGCGCTGCGGACAGCCGTCGTCGAAGGTCTTGACCTAGTCGGACAAGGTGGACTCCGACACGAACCGGTTCTCGATATGGCCCAGTTGATCGATCTCGGCGCGCACGACGTCGCCGTCTTGCAGGAACGATCCTGAAGCAATGCCGACGCCGGCACAGGTGCCGGTGGCGATGAGATCCCCAGGCTCGAGCGTCATCACCTGAGACAGGTGGTGAATCTGCTGCCAGATGTCGTAGATCATGTTCCCTGTGCTTTGCCGCTGCCGGAGCTGGCCGTTCACGAACAGACGCATCTCCAGCCGATGCGGATCGGCCACCTCGTCCGGGGTCACGATCCAGGGGCCGATCGGTCCATGGGTGTCGAAGGACTTACCCAGCGTGAAGGTCGGGCTGGCCTGCTGCCAGTCGCGCGCGCTCACGTCGTTGACCACGAAGTACCCGCCAACCACCGAGGGCGCTTCGTCTTCCGGGACATACCGGCAACGCCGGCCGATCACCACACCCAGTTCGATTTCGTAATCGACCTTGTCCGACACGCGTGGAATCAGCACCGGATCGAAGGGTCCGTGAATGCAGCTGACCTGCTTGTTGAACCACAGCTGCGTCTTCGGGATGGGCAGGCCGGCCCGGCGCGCTTCCTCCGCATGGTCCTGATAGTTCATGCCGATCGCGAGGTACTTCGAAGCGTCGGGAATCGGCGCCTCCAGGTGCACGGCCGCCAGGGCATGGCCGGAAGGAGCCTGGTGCAGCGCCGCCTTGATCCGATGCTGCAGTGCCGCTCCTGCGGCCAGCACCTCGCGGATCGTCGGCGGTGCATCAGGCAGCGCCGATGCAAGCTCCACGACCCGATCCCCCTGCACGACCCCGATCTGCGTGCGCCCGCCCAACGTAAAACGCGCGAGTTTCATGTATTGCTCCTTAAGCGGCTTCGCTCAGCACGGTCTGGGCATGGATGCGCGCGATAGGTGTGGCGCCATGCGCGCGCCTCGCGGACGGCCTGCGCGGCTTGCTCTTGGTGAATCATCTTGATAGCGAAAAAATGGATTGCTGAATACCGGAAGGCCCGGCCGATGGGCCAGCCGTCCGGCAAAGGAATGGCGGTTAGGCGAGCGGCACGGCCAGTCCCGACCCGTCGGCTGCGGCAACGAAGCGATCCGGCCGCACCGCCAGGACCTTCGTCCCGTAGCGGCGCATCCAGGCCAGCAGCGCACCGTCCAGATCGACGATGTCGCCGCTGCCCTTGCCGCGCTGTTCGGGCGACAACACGCACAGGTAGCGCGCGCCCAGCGCGTCCCAGCCTGCCTGTTCGTCGGCGTTGAGCGCCGTGCGCGGATCGACGCCGTCACCGAGCAAGGCGAAGCCATCGCCCAGCTGGTCGTCGAGCCAGCACAGCCTGCCGCGCGCATCGCCCACCCGGGGCTGCGGAATCATCTTGCCGACGGCGCTCTCGGGCGTCGGCGCGCCGCGCAGCCAGCCGGCCTCGTACCAGGGGTTCAGCAGCAACGGCGGCTCCGGCGGCGGCTCGCCTGGCTTCGGCGCCATGGCCGCAAGTTCCTCCTCGCTGAGCTGCTGCTGGATGATGCGACCGAGTTGGACCGCGACACCCGTGTAGAAAGCCACATTCGGCTCGCGCTCTGCCTGATAGGTATCGAGCAGGGTCTCGGGCAATCGGCCGCGCAGCACCTCGCGCAGCTTCCATGTGATGTTGAATGCATCCCGGATGCCAGACTGCATGCCGGCACCCGCCCACGGTGGCATCAGGTGGCCGGCATCGCCCAGCAGGAACACCCGCCCCGCGCGCCAGCGCTCGGCATGGCGGACATGATGACGATAGAAGGCGTGCTGGTGGATCTCGACGTCGTCCTGCGTCACGCCCAATGAATTCAGCAGTTTCCACAACTGCTCGTGCGTCTCGAAGTCGGCCTCCGACTCGTGCGGCTCCAGCGGAAACTCCCAGCGGTGGTTGCCCTGCGCGAGCGCGATGTCCACCACCGGTCGCTTCTTGTCCGACCAGAAGGTAAGGATGTGACGCTCCGGCCACCAGCGTTTGACTCGCGCGTCGATCACCACCCACTTGACTTCGCGCGTCTCGCCGAGGAGCTTGATGCCCAGTTGTTCGCGCGTGGCGCTGGCGCCGCCGTCGCAAGCCAGCACATAGCGTGCGCGAACCGATGTGGATTTTCCGGTGGCCAGGTCGCGCGCGGTCACCGTCACGCCGTCGGCATCCTGCACCAGACCGGTCACCTCCATGCCGTAGCGCACGTCCACGTGCTCGGCATGGCGTTTGTTCGCGTTGCGCAGCACCTGCTCCATCACGGGCTGGTAGATCGCGTAGGACGTAGGGTGCCGCCCCAGGCGCGACGGCGGAAAGTCCATGCGCGTGAGCTGCCGGCCGTCGTAGGTGACCCAGCGCAGCGCCACGGTCGGGTCCATGGCGCCGGCCAGTTCCTCGTCCAACCCCAGCGACTGGAAACACCGCATCGTCCAGTCGTTGACGGTGACAGCGCGGGCGCGAGGATAGATCTCGCGATCCCGCTCGAACGCGATGGTGCGAATCCCGTAGTGGCCCAGGCACAGGGCGGCGGCCAGACCACTGGGGCCGTAGCCGACGATGGCGACGTCGGCATCGAAGTTCTTCTGCGAAGCACTCATTTCAGGCCACCTCCACCACCGATGCCGGCGTTGGCGACCCCTGTTCCGGTCGTGCGCCGAATGGGCGATGCCCCCAGGCGCTGACGCGGTCGTAGGACCCGATCCGCCAGCTCGCGTCGTCCACCTTCACGCCACCCCAGCCGATCTCGAACAGGAACCCGGACGGCGTGTACGCATAGAACGAGATCATCTGGTCGTTCGGGTGTTGGCCGATGTCCATCACCACCGGCAGGCCAAAGCTCAGGCAGCGATCGCGCGCGCGCCCCACATCGGCCACGCTGCCGACCTCGATCATGAAGTGGTGGATGCGCTTCCTCGGCCCCGGTGCCGGCGAGCGCGGCGCCACGGCCAGCGAGTGGTGCCGCTCGTTGGCGTGGAAGAACGAGACTTCGACATCCACACCCGGTACCGGCTTCAGGTTGATGTTGTCGCTGAGCCTGGCGCCGAGCACGTCTCGGGCGAACGCAATGGTGTCCGGGTAGTGATCGGCCTCGAACACCACATGGCCGGCGCCGCCGGCACCCGTGACGAAGCCGGAGCTCACCACGTCCGAACGAAACGGCGCTTCTTGTGACGGCGCCTCGACATAGACCTCGTGGCGGTTGCCCTCGGGATCGGTGAAATGCAGCATGCGCTCGGCCTGGCGCACGGCCAGTTCATCGTCGGAGCCCCAGGTGCCTTTCAGGCCCAGGCTTTCCAGATGGCGCACGAACGCATCCACCTCGGCTGGCGAGGCGAGCTTCCAGCCGGCGAAAGCGAAGTCGTTGCCCGCGCCCTGGCTCAGAATCACGCGCGCCGGCGCGGCGTCCAGACGCAGGCGGCGGGTGTTCTGCGGGCCGCTGCGCACGCCGACGCCCAGCACTTCTGTGGCAAAGCGTTCCCAGCGCGGCATGTCGGACACCTCGAAACCGAGGTAGCCAAGTTCCTGGATGGAAGAGGTCATGGTTGTCTCCAGTCGGATAAAGAAGAAAAGGCCCATCCCGGACCCTGACGGCCCGAAGAAACGGATCGAAAGAACGGAAGAAGGTGCATCGGCGGCAAGCGCCGGTGCGGGCGTCAGCCGTCGTGCCGCAAGAAGCTTGTCATCACGTCGTTGAAGCGCTGCGGATGCTCCCACTGCGCCCAGTGGCCGCAGTTCGTGAGCAGCAGGTAGTCGGCGTTGGGCATCACCTTGAACGGCTCCAGGCCCTGCACCGGGTTGACCTTGTCCTGCAGGCCCCAGATGAACAGCGCGCGGTGCGGCAGGGTCGCCAGACGCGGGTCCAGGCTGATGAAGGTTTCCTTGCCGGGGCCGCCCGGCGGCGGCACCAGGGGCGGGTTGGCGCGAATTTCGGGGTCCATGCTGGCCTCGAAGCGGCCACGGATCAGCTCGGGCGTCAGCAGCGAGGTGTCGTGCACCAGATGGCCGATGAAGGCCTGCAGTTTTTCCAGGCTCGGCCCGTCGCCCAGGTAGTAGTTCAGCAACAGCTTGATGCCCTCGGTCGGGCCCTTCGCGCCAGCCACCACACCGCCGCCCGGACCCATCAGCACCAGCTTGCCCACTCGCTCTGGCGCGTCCATGGCAAGGCACAAAGCCGATCCCCCGCCAAAGGAGTTGCCGACCAGGTGCGCGCGCGACAAGCCAATCGCGTCCATGAAGGCCCGCACCGCCCGCCCGCCGTTGTGGAATGGTCCGAAGCCCCCGAACGCGTTCAGGTTCTTCGAACTCTGTCCCCATCCGGGAAAATCGAGCACCCAGCAGCGGAAGTGCTGCGACAAAGCCTCGATGTTCTTGCTGTAGTTGCTGGCGCCGGTGGCACCTGGGCCGCCGCCGTGAAGAAGAATCACGTCATCGCCCGAACCGGTCACCTGATATGCGATGCGCCACGATGCACCGCTCTCGGTTTGTCCTTCGACGAACCTGGACTGCGTCATGCTGACTTCCCATCTCACCATCTCGCCTTGGAGCCGCGCCCTGCGCGCATGGACGGTTCACGACGGGCGAACAGATCCAGAGAAGGCAGTGGGAAGTTTATCTACATTGACACTTTTGTCAATGATAAATATGTCAATGTAAGGGTAAAAACTGACTAGACATTGCCCTGTGGCGGGGGCGGCAGCGGAACCCGCATGGCCCGCTCGATCAAGTCGGGCTCCACGCCCAGCGCGTTCAGCATGGCGCGAACCACCTCCCGGGAACGCTCCTGACCTCCCTTCTCCGCCTTGGAAGTCCGCAACGCAAACACCATCACGCCGAAAGCGATCGCCTCAGCCAGTTCGATGTCCCGGACCTTGACCAAGCCCTTCTCGATCGCCTCCTCCAGGTCCGCGCGCGCTTCCTGAACCGCCAGATTGCCGACACCGGAGACCGAACCCAGGAATGCCCTGAACACCGGATCGAGTCTGGCCTTGCGATAGAACAACCGCGCTGCGGTTGAAAAACGGATCACGGGGTTCGACTCATCGGCGACTGCCGGGATGATGGTCTCGATCAGTTCGTCCGAGATGCAAGCCATCGAAGCCTCCAGCAAATCCCGGGTGGTTTGAAAGTAGTTGTAGAAGGTGCCTCTCGAAACGCCGGCGGCCTTCACGAAATCGTCGATCACCGGGAGGTCCGGCCCGTGACTGGCGAAGATCGGAATGGCCGCACGAATGATGGCGGCGCGCGTCCTGGCCTTCTGGGCTTGCCCACTGATTGTCCTCGGATGAACCGCTTTTACGGGCTTGGGCTTCGGCTGGTATGGCATGTCATGACACGATCAAGAAAAAACCGCGCTACGTTTTGCATAGCGCGGTCTTCTTATTGCTGGCGGGAGACAGACGTTCACATGAACCTTTGAAACCCGCATGAACATTGGGCTGCGCTCGCCAGATCAATCACTTGTGCCCCCAAATGTGCCCCCGCGGAATTGATGCTTGGGCATCGAGGATCGGGGTAGTTTACCGCCGCCGGGCCAGGTGAGCTAAGCCGCCCGGCTCACGTCCAAGCGTGTCGAAAGTGCAACGTACCCCCCATGAAAACTTGCGCACGCAAAAATTTGGCTAGGCGGTCAGTCCCCTGGGCTGCTTTTGCAGACTTTCGATGCCCCCTCCCCCATCCCATTTCGCGGGTTTGCGAACCGAGGGACAGCAGCGGTCTTTGGGCTGGGCGATGCAGAGATTTGATGCCCCCCGCCGCCTTCGGTCTTCCCTGTCGTTCGAATTTACCGGTAACACCGGGAACAAATGCGAAAAACAGCGCTAACTCGTTGTCACGATTGAATTTTTCTGTTCCCGGTCGGACCGGGAACAAAGCCGAATCGACCGGGAACACCGGGAACAATTCATTCCGCAGCAGTGCGAGTAAGTGCAGGCCGCAGCGTTCGCCCCCTTGAGCTGGTTTCTGGCGACCCCTGCAACGGCAAGATGCAGCGCGAAATGAACCCATGCCGCCGCCTCTTCGGCGCCCCGGCCATCGCTCACGCGTTCGTGGCAGCGGCCCGAAGGCGAAGTGTCGATCCTCAAGCGCGTGTGCCCGTGGTCGTTCGTCACAACCACGGGCACACGGCTGGCGAGTCGCGCGTCGCGCGTCGCGCGTCGCTCAGGAAACCGAGAACTTGATCAGCTTGATCGCCTCGCTGTTGACCACCGCGCCGCCGACGCGCTTCGTGGCGTAGAAGCCCACATACGGGCGATTGGTGAACGGGTCACGAATCACGCGCGTGCCGATCCGGTCCACGATCAGGTAGCCGCGGCCGAAGTCGCCGAAGGCAATGGACAGGCTGCCGGCGCCGACGCTGGGCATGTCTTCGGCCTCCACGACGGGATAGCCGAAGATCGTCGCCGGCACACCCGGCGCGGTCATCGGCGAGAGGATGTAGCGGCCGCTGCTGTCCTTGAATTGCGTGATCTGCGACAACGTGGCCTTGCTCATGACCCAGTGGGCGTTCTGGCGGAATTGCGCCTTGAGACTGAACACCAGCGCCAGCAACAGGTCGGCGGGGTTGCTCGCCGGCCAGGCGCCCGAAACACCCGTGGGCAGGTATTGCAAGGTGCCAAAGGCGCGCGTGCCGTCAGCCGTGGCCAGCGGCGTACCGTTCAAGAAACCGGCTGGCTGGTTCGTGCCGTTGCCCGATACGAAGGCGGCCCCTTCGGAGCGCGCGAACTCGGTCGAAACCTGCTCGGCGAGCCAGGTGTCGGCGTTGAAATACACGTCATCGAGCATCTGCTGCGAGGCCATCGGGAACGCGTAGATTTCGCCCATGGGCGGCTTCACGTCGGCGAGCTGGGGCGTGTTCGTGGCGGGGCGCGCTGCGGTCTCTGCCACCCAGCCCGAGGCGGTGCCGCGCAGGTTGACCAGCTTGTGAAAGTCGCTGGTGCTGATCTGCTGCACGGATGCAATCTGACGGATCGGCGAGATGTTGACCACCAAGTCTTCGATCGATTGCTCGATCACCTTCGGCACCGCATACCCGCCATCGGGCAAGCTGCCCGCCGACATCGATTTCAGCTGCGCGTCGTCGCCGGTGCGCATGAAAGCGCGGAACGCCTTGCGCTCGGGCGTGGTGTCGGCGTCGAGTTTGTGCGCTCCGAAGCCGGGGCGGTTGGCCTTGGCTTCCTTGTTTTCGAGATCCTCGAATCGCTGATCGATGCGGTTCTTGAAGGCCTCGAACGCATTGTTCGCTTTCTCGATAGCGCCGGCGATCTTGTTGAATGATTCGGCTTCGTAGTCCATGTCTTCGTTCCAAGTAGTGATTGAAGACTTGAATTTAGGCTGCGGGCGCGACACTCTCCGGCGACTTTTGACAGGCCGCTTTGACATCGCGCTGCGCCTGCCGCATGGAAACTCCAAAGCGCTCATGAATGGCCTGCGCGGCGTCACCTTTGGTCATTTGGTTGGCCAGCATGTTGGCCGCCGCCGTCACGCGCCGCGGGCCGCGCTTTTGAGCGGGCAGATACAGCGTCTTGCCGCCCCATTTCTGCAGCTCCATCATGCACGCGGTCTTCGCCTGCAGTGTGGGCATGGCATCAACGAGGCGCCGGCAAAAGTGCTCGCCCAATGTCATGCCGCTTTTCACTTCGCAGCCCTGGGCCGTTTGCCGAAGTATCGTGCCGCGATCGCGCGGGCCTGCGAGCGCGATGCGCCCAACTCGATTGCGATGCGCTCGAGCCGCTGGCGGGCCTGTGCGCGGCGCCAGGCCGGCGACATTGCCTTAATGAGCCTTCTGAGCATCGCCGCCTCCCGTGTCGCCCAATGCACCGGCGATGGCAAACACCTGCACCAGTGCTTCGCCATCGTCGTCGACCAGCATCCCGCGTGTGGTGATGTTCAACGCTGCGGGGTCGAGGTCGATGCGCAACTGGAACTTGCCGCCGCCCGCGTGCGCCAGCTTCACGGCGTGGCCATAAGCGTGCGGGTCGTCCCGTCGCGCATGGGCCAGGCCGCGATCCATGACAGCGCCGGCAAGCTGCGCGAACAAGCGCAGCAGCCGGTCGTCGCTGCTTTCGCCGGCCGGCGCAGCCTCGCGCGGGACGGTTGAAGGTGGTGTGGTTTTCATGAATGATCCCTTTGTGTGGTCATGTCGGATTCACAGGTCGAGCTCGAAGATCGCGGGCGGGATGCGGTAGCAGCGGGAGAGACCCAAACCCGGCAGTCGCTCCGTCACGCTGTGGCGGCCCTGCTCCTTCACGGTCAGGCAGCCGTGTTGGACCAAGACACCGGCCACGGCCTGCGGATCGAAACCGTGGCACATCTCGGCCTTGAACACCTCGGGCAACACGAAGTATTCGACCGACACGTTTTCGCCCAGCGCGGCCGGCATGCGCTCGCCGTACTCAACTTGGTGGGCGCTGTTGCTCTTGATCGGCTCGCCTTGCTCATTGAGCATGCGCCGAAAGCCTGCACGGTTCAGCGTCTTCACGTTGTGGTCATCCGCCGCGCGATGCCACCAAGTGAACCGCCCTTCCCCGTGCGCCTCGAGGAATCGCCGCACAGTCCGCAGCATGGCGACCACCTCGCCATTGCCGATGCCGCCGCGAGCTGCCAGCCACGCGTTGAAGCACGCACGCGCGGCCCGTTCCGCCTCGCCCTTTGGCCAGCCTGTCAGTCCCGCTTCCGTGGCCAGCTCACCCGCAGCCCCCACCAGCGCAAAGCGCGCGCCCACGCGCTCCACCTGCCCGCTGGCAGCCTCGGGCACGATCTGCCCGGCCAGGCGCCCCGCAGCCTCGCGGATGCGCGCTTTCAGCGTGGCCGCGTTCTCGGTCAACCATTGCAGCCAAGCGCGGCCCGCGGCTCCGTGCACGCTGCCGGCCTGCGCCGTGATGTGACTTGCGAAGACGGCCCCGCCTTCAATTCCGTGCAGACGTTCGAACGCGCCCATGCCGGCGCCGGCATCGGTCGGAATGTCGGCCATCCGCACTTCCTGCCCGGTGCGCGTGCGCTTCATACCTTCGGCCATGTGGTCGGACAGGCCCAACTCGCCAGCCGACAGGAACAGCAGACGCCAGGCCAGCCGGGCGCGTGGTGCGCCGGTGCGCATAGCGCGGGCCTTCGATTGCTCATTCGCCAGCATGTAGGCGCACTCGCCGGCCGTCTTGGGATCGACCTGTGCCAGTTCGTCGAGGATCAGCAGGCAGTCGCTGTGCTGCGCGGCCGTGGCCTCAAGTGCGTTGTCCGTGGTGCGCCAGCGCTGTAGGTAGCTCGCACCCCCGTACACGCTGGCCGCGACCTTCAGCGCCGTAGTCTTGCCGCTCGAGCTGTCGCCGCGAAAGTGAAAGCCGCCGGACTCGACGCCGGCCGGGCGCAGCAGCGGACCGGCGAAGGCGCAGGCCACCGCGAACGCAAGGCGCGAATTGCCGACGCACAGTGCCGCGACGCGATCGCGCCACTGCTCGGGCGTGCCCTTAGAGCGGAACGTGTTTTCGATCGCGGTGTCGGTTTGGAACACGATGCGCTCTGCATCGTCTCCGATCGTTTCCTTCGGTAGCACGAAGGCGCGGCCGTGCCAGCCGATGCGATCGGTGCAGGTCGCGAAGTCGCCGGGCCGGCGGGTCTGAATGTATTGCGTGAGCAGGTTGCGGGTACGCGCAGCCGTGGCGATGCGCAGGCCCATGCTCATGAGCGTGGCGCGCGCCTCGGTTCCATCGCCGGCCAAAATGCGCGAAGGCATGGCCCATTGTTTGGCGTGGCCAAGCGGATCGGCGAAGCTCAGCAGATAGCCCCAGCCGGCGCCATCCTGGTCGCGCGTCAGGGCGTCGACCTCCAGACGGGAACAGACCCACTCCGGCGACTTGGGCTTGCCATCATGGTCGACCCCCTGGTGCCAGACGCCGGCATCGTTCACGATGAACGGATCGAACGACTGGCCATCGTCGCCAGCGCCGCCGCTAGGTGCCGCATCGCGTTCGTGGCCACTCTGACCCGTTCGACGGCCGTTCGACGCTTGTGCGGGACGCTGGCCAGCTTGGTGCGCATCGATGCTGGCTTCGATCTGTTCGCGCACCGCATCCAACCCCGCCGCTTGGTGCAGGTCGTTGAAGTCGCTGCCACCCTCGGGCAGCTGCTCGGGGAACACCGCCAGGCCGCGCACTGCACGCGCTGCCGCCGCGGCCTTGTCACGGCCCGGATTGGCGCCGGACCGCGCATGTGTCTGCACATCATCATCACCGGCGATCACGATCAACGCAGCCGGATGCCGCTTGTGCAAGGCTTTGGCCACGTGCGCCAGGTTGCCGGCATCGAACGCCACCGCCACCGGGCGGCCCGTGGCTTCATGCACGCTGGCAGCCGTCGCGTAGCCCTCGGCCAGCATCAGCACCGCAGCGCCTGCGGGATCTCCGCACCAGTGCCAGCAACCGCGCTTGCGGCCACCCTTGAGGAACAGCTTGTCCGGGGCGCCGTCGCTGGGCTTGGCAGGCGCGATGCGTTGCAGGTTCACCAGCTCGCCGACCTCGTTGCGCACCGGCACCAGCAGCCACCCATCGGCCGCGAAGCGCACGCCATACGATTGCACGCCCTTGCGGGCCAGGTAGGCGCTGGCGCCTGATTCGCTGGCCGCATCCCACAGCGCCGCAGCTTCGCCGGCTGCTCGGGTTTGCGCGGCCTCGGTGCGGGCCTGCTCGGTCGCCTCGTGTTCGGCTTTCTCGCGCCGGCGCCGGGCCAGTACCTCGGGCGGTGGCGCGGCTGGCGCCTGCTCGGGCCGCGGCAGATCGAATCCGTGCTCCTTCGCGATGTGCAGCAGCGTGCCGATGGTCACGCCGCCGCCGGCCTTGACGCTGCGCCAGGTGTCGCGCACCGCCTTCGCGTCGAAACTATCGCCCGTGGCGCTCCATTCGGTGAACAGGTCGCGGCCTACTTCGTCCGGGAATTCCGACTTGATGGCCATCGCGACTCGCGCCCAAGTGTCGCGGTCGCAGTTCGCGGGAACATGCGCCATGGCTGCGCGGATCAGCTCGGGCGTGATGTTGGTTTGTCTCATGCAGCCGGGATCAACTTGAGTTGTCGCGGCTGGCCCGGCACAGACTCAGCCAGCAATTCGCCGGTCGCGGGATCGAAGACCCGCAGCACGCCAGGCCAATCCAAGCGCACCAGCACAGGCGCCCCGCCGTGTCGCCGCATGGTCTTCTGAAACAAGGGCTTGCGGGCGTGCAGCTCGGCATACGTGGCTGCGCCCTCGAGCCGCGATGCTGCGGCATCGATGGCCAGGGCTCGCACCCTCTGCGTAGCCGAGCGCATCAACGGCCTGCAGCGTTGATGCGGTCAGTGATCCATGCGTCGATCGCCGAGGCGGGCCAACACACGGCGCGACGCGACAGCTTCACCGGCGCAGGGAATTCGCCCCGCTTCATTGCATCGTAGATGCTCGACTTGCTGAGGCCCACCAGGGCCATGAGTTCGGGCAGGCGCACTAGTCGTTCGGGTTGCGCCGTCTTGCTTGGAAGTGCTTGCGTCACGTTGCATCCTTCGTGGTGGAACATGACGCCATTGAATCTATCGACGCGGCCTCTGTCTTCCCGCAATTTTTGTTTTTTTTCCGGTATTGGTCGCGCGGCGTTGCCGTGTTCTTCCGACGATGTGACCTGACAGGGCTTCGGCTTGGTAGTAGTACTCTTCCGCCAGAGTGGCGCCCAATCCAAGGGGTATCCCTACACGCTCGAACAGCGCCTTATCGATTGCCGTGCGCGGCTCCATGCTCAGAATCTCGTGAACAGCGGAGTGCACGGCGAAGCGTTTTACTCGCGCCTTGCGCAAAGCGGTGATGTGCGCCCCTTTTTTGTAGGGGCGACCGAAACTCTTAGGGTCGTCCCACGATGCAGCGCGACAATTCAGCACGGCGTCATAGCGGCAGTTGAATGCAAGCACCAACCACTCTGGCATTACAAGCCCGTGAGTGCCGCAGATTCGCACTGCAGCAAGTACCGCGAACCCTGAGCCGGCATCGATTTCCGCCCGCAGTTGGTTGCAGCGCCTCACCGCCACGTACTGGAAAAGCGGTAAACCAGGCCGAGGACCGTCGCCGGCCTCTGCAAGCTCCCGCAATTCCTCAGGGCTCAAGTCTGGCCACTGCCACGGATCAGTTGAACGATCGAACATGCGCCCCCTTCACGGTGCGCCCTTCATTGGGTGCCAGCGCCAGGCCGGTGAAGGTGTCCGGCTTTTCGCCCTCGGGGATCAGCCTCGGGCTAGGCGTGGCGAGGTCCGACGTCCGGTGGTCGTAACACCGGATTAGCCACCCTACACGCCGGCATTCGCGCCCAGCTCACGCCTCGCTGCTTCGCGCGACTGCTCCCGCGCATTCCATCGGCGGTTCTGGTGTTCGTCGACGCTGTCGCAGCCGACGATCTCGGCGGCCCTACCGATGCAATCCTCAATGTCACCCGCCCTGCCTGCGATCGCCTCAAAGGCGGCTGCGAAGGTGTCCAGATCGTTGCACGTCCGCGGGTTCTCCATCGCCGCGAGCGCCAGGCGTGCAGTGGCAGCAATTTCAGAGAATCCTTCTCTTGCCAGGCCGTCGATTTCGTTGACTGCACTGCGAAGTTGCTCAATCGTTACGGTGGTCATGGTCAAGTCCTTTCAGTGTTGGTGCCGGCATCGGAGCGTGCCAGCAGATCGGCGCCCAAGGCGCAGGCCTCGGGGATGAAATAGATGCATGGCGACGCCCACGGCCGCCGCGTGGCACGCGGCCCCAGGGAATGGCCCTTGCGCCGTAGTCCGACAAAGCCCACAGGCGGTCGGCACGGTGCATGGGTCGGCGTGGCGGGCTGGGCCCGGGTTTGGACAGCATGATTGAGTGTTCCCTGTTTGTTTCCTATCTGTTCCCTATATGTTCCCGGTGCCCTGTCGGGCTGCAACCCGCATGAATGCTCGGTTTCGGTGGTTTGTTCCCGGTGTTCCCGGTGTTTCGCCGGGAATGGTGGGTAGCGACAGCGCGGCATCGCGATTCAGGCGGCTTGCTGGGGCAGCGTGAGCACGTCGGCGCCCTTGCGCAGCTTGTCCAGGTGGTCGGCCCACGCGTTCATCATGGCCCGGCGCTCTGCCAGGTAGGTCGCGTGGTTGTAGGCCGCGGCCACCTGGTCGCGTTCCGAGTGCGCGAGCTGCAGTTCGATCAGGTGGTGCGGGTAGCCTTGCTCGTGCAGGATCGTGGAGGCGACGCCCCGGAAGCCGTGGCCCGTCATCCGGCCCTTGTAGCCCATGCGTGCGAGCGCCGCGAGGATGGTGTTGTTGCTCATGGCCTTGGCGTGGTCGCGCTCGCCGGGGAACAGCAAGACCCGATCGCCCGAAATGGTGTGCAGCGCCTGCAGCACTTCCACCGCCTGCGGCGCCAGCGGCACGATGTGCGGCGTGCGCATCTTCATCCGCTCGGCAGGGATGCGCCATTCGGCCGCGGCCAGGTCGAATTCTTCCCAGCGGGCGCCGATCAGCTCGCCGGTGCGCACGAAGGTGCAGGCCATCAACTTCATCGCCAGGCGGGTGTAGGGGCTTCCCGGATACGCCTCGATCTTGCGCAGCAGCTCCGGGATCTCCTTCGCATCCAACCGGGCGTAGTTCTCCTTGCGGCGCGACTTCAGGGCGTCCGAGGGGCGCACGTCGGCCGCCGGGTTGCGTTCGATCAGGCCATGGGCCACGGCGTACCGCATGATCTGGCCGCAGGTCTGCAACACCCGCTTGGCCATGTCGAGAGCGCCGCGGGCCTCGATCGCTTTGGCCATGGCCAGCAGCTGCGGAGCCGTGACGCTGGCAACTGGCTTGGGCCCCAGCATCGGGAACGCGTCGACCTCGAGGCGATGGATCACGTAGTCGACATGGCGCTGGTTACGCGGCCCCTTCCAATGCGCCCACCACTGCCGGGCCACGGCTTCGAACGTGGTGGCCTCGCCGATGGCCTTGGCCAGCTTGGCATCGCGCCTGAGCTGCGATGGATCGTCACCCGCCGCCAGTGCATCGCGTGCCTGGTCGCGCCGCTTGCGGGCTTCGGCCAGGGACACGTCGGGGAACACGCCCAGGGCCAAGCGCTTTTCTTTGCTGGCGTGGCGGTACTTCAGGCGCCAGTACTTGCCGCCGGCGGCCGTCACCTCCAGGTACATGCCCAGGCCATCGGCCAAGCGGACATTGGGCTTTCCGGGTGGGCACGTGGCCCGGTCACATTCGATCTTGGTCAGGGGCATTGGGGGCATATTTGCTGGGGGCATCGGAAAACGCCGATTCGTGCCCCCAAATATGCCCCCAAACGGGGCCGGCTGTAAACAAGCCGCTTTGGACCTCTACAAACAAAAAGCCCCGTGTTTACGGGGCTTTAGGCGGTGTTTCTGGACCTCTTCGGACCTTGAAAAACCTATCACTGGCGGAGAGACAGGGATTCGAACCCTGGATAGCCGTGAGGCTATACCGGATTTCGAGTCCGGCGCATTCGACCACTCTGCCATCTCTCCGGGTCGCGGGCGCTAGTTTATCAGGGCCGCAGCACGGCGAGGCCGCCCATGTAGGGGCGTAGCGCCCCGGGCACGGTGACCGAGCCGTCGGCGTTCTGGCAGTTCTCGAGCACCGCGACCAACGTGCGCCCGACCGCCAGCCCCGAGCCGTTCAGCGTGTGCACCAGCTCGTTCTTTCCCTTTGCGTTCTTGAAGCGTGCCTGCATGCGCCGCGCCTGGAACGACTCGCAGTTCGAGACCGAGCTGATCTCGCGGTAGGTGTTCTGCGCCGGCAGCCACACTTCCAGGTCGTAGGTCTTGGCCGCGCCGAAGCCGAGGTCGCCGGTGCACAGCGCGACCACGCGGTACGGCAATCCGAGCCGCTGCAGGATCGCCTCGGCGTGACCGGTCATCTGCTCCAGAGTCTCGTAGCTCTTGTCCGGATGCACGATCTGCACCATCTCGACCTTGTCGAACTGGTGCTGGCGGATCATGCCGCGCGTGTCGCGCCCGGCGCTGCCGGCCTCGGAACGAAAGCACGGTGTGTGCGCGGTCAGGCGGATCGGCAGCTCGCCTTCGGCCAGCACCCGATCGCGCACGAAGTTGGTCAGCGGCACCTCGCTGGTCGGAATCAGGAACCAGCGATGCATGACCGATACAAAATCTTCGTCCGATCCACCTGTCGTTGCATGCACGGCGGTCGGTGGTGTTCCCCGCGGCGGCGCACCGAAACCAACCGAAAAAAGGTCGGCCTCGAATTTCGGCAGCTGGCCGGTGCCGAGCAGGGTTTCGGCGTTGACGATGTACGGCGTGTAGCACTCGGTGTAGCCGTGTTCGGCGGTCTGCACGTCCAGCATGAACTGCGCGAGCGCCCGGTGCAGCCGCGCCGCCGGCCCGCGCATGAAGCCGAAGCGTGTGCCGGCCAGCTTCACGCCGGTTTCGAAATCCAGCCCGAGCGGCGTGCCGACGTCGACATGGTCACGCACCGGGAAGTCGAACGCGCGCGGCGTGCCCCAGCGCCGCAGTTCCACGTTGCCGGATTCGTCCGCGCCGACCGGAACACTCTCGTGCGGCAGGTTCGGCACCGCCTGCAGCATCGATTGCAACCGGGCCTGCAGCGCGTCGAGTCGTGCCGCGCAGTCGTCGAGGTCACCCTTCAGCGCCGCGACCTGCGCCATTAACGCATCGGCACTCTCGCCTTTCGCCTTGTGCTGTCCGATCTCCCGGCTGGCGCGATTGCGCTCGGCCTGCAGCGCTTCGGTGCGGGTCTGCAGTGTCTTGCGTTCGGCCTCCAGCGCCCGGAATGCGGCGACGTCCAGAAAATTCTGTGGATTGCGGCGCGTCTGCAGCCGCGCGACAACGGCCTCGATGTCCGTTCGTAACAAGTTGATATCCAGCATGGGACAATTCTAGGGGGAGCCGCTTGAGCGGCCTTCTTTGGCGGCAGAATCGGCAGGTCAGGATCAACGCGGCGGCGCAAGCCGCTGCCACAGCACCGGTGCGAGTCGAACCCTATCTGTTCTTTGACGGCAATTGCGAGGACGCCTTGGCGTTCTACAGTCGCTGCCTCGGCGGCGCGGTGGTCGATCTGCAGCGCTACCGCGGCTCGCCGATGGAGTCGCAATTGCCGGCGGCCTGGCGTGACAAGGTGATGCACGCGAAGTTCGAGGCCGACGGTTACCGTTTCATGGCGAGTGATCGCACGCCGGGCCAGCCGTTCGGCGGCCACGCCGGCTATTCGATGGCGGTCAATGTGCCGGGCGACCCGGTGCGCGGAGAACAGGTGTTCAGAGCGCTCGCCACCGGCGGCCTGGTGACGATGCCGTTCGCGACCACCTTCTGGGGCGCGCATTTCGGCATGCTGGTCGACAAGTTCGGCGTCGGCTGGATGGTGAACTGCGAAATGGGCGGCGGGCCACCCAACTGAACCGGCGTTGCGCCGCGATTTGAAAGAAATCGCGCCGTAGCCCGCATCCGGTCTTCGGTACTAGCTATATATTCAATAGCAAATCACGCGCTGGCCGCTCGACCGCACCCGCTCGGGGATTAGTGACTGGAGTCCTTTGCGTCGAGCTTCATGCCCTTGGGCATCGGGAACTTGACGTTCTCGCGGATGCCGTCCATGCGCCGCACCGAGGCCGCGCCGAACGACTGGATGCGCGCGATCACCTGCTGCACCAGCAGCTCGGGCGCCGACGCGCCGGCGGTGAGTCCCACCCGCGCCTTGCCGGCGAGCCATTCGGGCCGCAGCTCGTCGGCGTTGTCGACCATGTAGCTCTCGGTGCCGAGCTTGCGCGCGACTTCGCGCAGTCGGTTGCTGTTGGAACTGCTGGGGCTGCCGACCACGATCACGACATCGACCTGCGGGCTCATCCATTTCACCGCGTCCTGCCGGTTCTGCGTCGCATAGCAGATGTCCTGCTGCTTCGGCTGGCGCACGTTCGGAAAACGCGCGGTCACCGCCGCCATGATCTCGGCCGCGTCGTCGACGCTGAGCGTGGTCTGCGTGACGACCGCGAGCTTTTCGGTCTGCGCGGGCTGCACCTGCGCGACGTCGGCGACGGCCTGCACCAGATGAATGCCGCCGTCGAGTTGGCCCATCGTGCCCTCGACTTCCGGATGGCCGCGGTGGCCGATCATGATGAATTCGTAGCCCTCGCGCGCGAGCTTCGCGACCTCGACATGGACCTTGGTCACGAGCGGACAGGTCGCATCGAAAATCTGAAAACCCCGCGCCGCGGCCTGCTGCTGGATCGCCCGGCTCACGCCATGCGCGGAGAACACCAGCGTCGCGCCGGCAGGCACCTCATCCAGCGACTCGATGAAGATCGCGCCGCGCGACTTCAGGTCGTTCACCACGTAGCTGTTGTGCACGATCTCGTGACGCACGTAGATCGGCGCGCCGAATTTCTCCAGCGCGCGCTCGACGATCGCGATCGCCCGGTCCACGCCGGCACAGAATCCGCGCGGTTCGGCCAGCAGGATCTCTTGCGGGTCGGCCGCGGAATCGCGTTGCTGTTCGTCTACTGGAATACCTCCGCGCTGACGCACTTCGGTGCGAGCGCCTTCGGGCGGCCGCGCGGCACTCATAGCACGCCGATCAGGTGCACTTCGAACGTCACCGGCTGGCCCGCGAGCGGGTGATTGAAGTCGAACAACACGGCGCCGCCGTCGTCGCCGCCCCGCAGTTGCTGCACGGCGCCGGCGTAGCTGCCGTTGCCGTCGGGCGCGGCGAATTCGACCACGTCGCCGATCCCGTACTGCGCGCCGGGGTCGCCGAGTTCGACCAACAGCCGCCGCGCAACCCATTGCAGCATCGCCGGGTTGCGTTCGCCGAACGCCTCGCCCGCAGGAATCTCGAA
Organism: Burkholderiaceae bacterium; assembly: GCA_030123545.1. Classification (NCBI taxonomy): domain Bacteria; kingdom Pseudomonadati; phylum Pseudomonadota; class Betaproteobacteria; order Burkholderiales; family Burkholderiaceae; species Burkholderiaceae bacterium. The sequence continues at coordinate 3,040,639 of CP126124.1, forward strand.
CACCGCGCGCGCGCCCTCGGCCAGGCCGAGCAGCCGCTGCTCGACCGCGGGCGCGAGCGCGCCGGTCCCGAGCGACAGCGTCGCGGGTTTGTCGGCGAAGGTATTGATCACGTCGCCCTTCGGTCCGGCCAGGCGGTAGTGCAGCGTCAGAAACGAATCCGGTTGCACCTGGGTCGAGCTTGCCTCAGAGGTCATCGAAGTCCCGTTTAAACTGGGCTCCATTCTAAGAAACCCGCCCGCAGCGCCGAGCCGCCGCCGCCGAAGTCCCCACCTTCCGCGCGGCGCGGGCCCTTGACGATGCCTTTGAGAGATCTCCCCGCCGACGCCCGACCCCGCGAGAAGCTGCTGGCGCGCGGTGCTGCCGCATTGAGCGACGCCGAACTGCTCGCGCTGCTGCTGCGCACCGGCTTGCCGGGCAAGGGCGTGCTGCAACTCGCGCAGGAGATGCTGCAGGCGGAGACCGGCTTCGACGGCATTGCCGGGCTGCTGCACGCGAGCGCCGACGACCTGAAGCGCGTCAAGGGGCTGGGACCGGCCAAGCGCGCGGAACTGGTCGCGGTGCTCGAACTGGCGCGCCGCGCGCTGGCGCAGCAGCTGCGCGAGCGCGAGGTGTTCGGCACGCCCGACGCGGTGAAGAACTACCTGCGGCTGCATCTGGCCGCGCGCGGCCACGAGGTGTTCGCGGTGCTGTTCCTCGATGCGCAGAACCGCCTGCTCGCGCTGGAAGAAATGTTCCGCGGCACGCTGACGCAGACCAGCGTCTATCCGCGCGAGGTCGTGCTGCGCGCGCTCACGCTCCAGGCGGGGGCGGTGGTGCTCGCGCACAACCATCCAAGCGGCGCGCTGCAGCCGTCGCGTGCCGACGAGGCGCTGACGCAGACACTGAAGGCCGCGCTCGCGCTGATCGACGTGCGCGTGCTCGACCATGTGATCGTCGGCGCTGCCGGTGCGCTGTCGATGGCCGAGCAGGGGTGGCTATGACCAGGCTGCACTCATTCAAGGATCTGGGCGCGGTGCGCGGGGCTCTGGCCGACGCTCGGGCGCGCGACGCGGCCGAGCAGAACGCGCGCGAGCAGGCCGAGCGCGCCGTCGCGCGCGACCGGAACCTGTTCGCGCGCACCGTCGGACCGGTGCGGCCGGTGCACAGCGCGCCGCGCGCCGCGCCAAAAGTCTCCCGGCCTGCGCCGATCGCGGCGCACCGCGCGCGCGACGAACGCGCGGCGCTGGCGCAGGCGCTCAGCGACGAGTTCGACGTGTCCACGCTGCTCGACACCGACGAGCACCTGAGCTTTCGCCGTCCCGGCATCGGTATCGATGTGGTGCGCAAGCTCAGGCGCGGCCAGTGGCGCATCCAGCGCGACATCGACCTGCACGGGCTGCGCAGCGACGCGGCGCGCGAGGCGCTGGCGGCCTTCATCCGCGACGCCTGCCGGCAAGGCCTGCGCTGCGTGCGCGTGGTGCACGGCAAGGGGCTGGGTTCGCCCGGCAAGATGCCGGTGCTCAAGTCCAAGGTGCACGGCTGGCTGGTCCAGAAGAACCAGGTGCTGGCGTTCGTGCAGGCGCCACCGGCGCAGGGCGGCGCCGGAGCGCTGCTGGTGCTGCTCGGCGCGACGCCACGGCCGAGATGCGAAGTCAAGGTGTAACCAAGAGCGCGCCGGACTGAACCACGCCCCCGCCCGGATATCCAAACCCCCATGAACAGACCGCCGAAATTGAAACCCGTGCGCCTGGCCTTGCTGGTGCTGGCGGCTGCGCTGCTGGGCGGCTGTGCCGTGTACCCGCCGGCCGGCGCCGTTGCTTCCGGCACCGATGCCTACGGCAATCCGATTTACACGGTGCCGTATGCCGCCCCCGGCTACTCGTACTACCCTTACTACTCCTACGGCTACGACCCGGCGTACATCGGCGCGCCGGTCTGGTTCGGCTTCGGCTGGTACGGCGGATACCACGGCGGGTACTGGGGTCACGGACACTGGGGCCATGGCGGCGGCCATTGGGGTGGACGTGGCGCCCGAGGGCGTGGCGGGCGCCACTGAAAGCTCCGGCTTGCGTACGGACCGAGCGGCTGGACGCGCAGCGACCGAGAACTGATCGGTCTCGTCGAGCGTCAGTCCGCGGCTTCCCGCAGTGTCTCGACTACGGGGCGGCGCAGCACTTCACGCAGCCCCCACCAGCCAGCGGCCAGCGCGAGCACCGCACCGGCCAGCGCGCCGGCGATCGGCACCCAGGGCGACGGCGACCATTCGAAACCGAACACGTAACGCGCCAGCGCCCAGCCGATTGCGACTGCGGCGAGGCTGGCCAGCACGCCGGCCAGCAGGCCGACCCCCGCCAGCTCGGCCCGCTGCACCTGACGCAGCAGGCCGGCGCGCGCACCGACCGCGCGCATGATCGCGAAGTCGCGGGCGCGCTCCTCGCGCGTCGCACCGAGCGCGGCGAGCAGCACGACCAGCCCGGCGGCGAGCGCAAAGACGAACAGGAATTCAACCGCGCGGATCACCTGGTCGAGCACCCGCTGCAACTCGGCGATCGTGCTGGTCAGGTCGACCACCGTGATGTTCGGAAACTGGCGCACCAGCGCGTTGTCGAACCCCGGCGTGGCTGGCGCACGGAACGCAGCGAGAAAGGTGGTCGGCAGCTCCGGCATCGCGCCGACCGGGAACATCGCGAAGAAGTTCGCGTGCATCGAGCCCCAATCGACCTTGCGCAGCGAGGTGATGCGCGCATCGACCTGCCTGCCTGCGACATCGAAACGCAGCGTGTCGTCCAGGTGCAGGCCCAGGGTGTCGGCGATCCCCTGCTCGATGCTGATCGCGCCCCGCTCATCCGGCGTCCAGCGGCCGGCAACGATACGATTCGACGGCGGCCGCTCGGCGCTGTACGAGAGGTTGAATTCGCGATCGACCAGGCGCTTTGCGCGATCATCCGTGTAGTTGGCCGGGCCGACGCTGCTGCCATTGACCGCAATCAGCCTGCCGCGAATCATCGGATACCAGTCGAAACTCTCGGCGCCGCCGGCGCGCAGTGCCCTGCGGAACGCCGCGCCCTGCTCCGGCAGCACGTTGATCACGAAGCGGTTCGGCGCATCCGGCGGCGTGACCCGGCGCCAGCCGGCAATCAGGTCGGTGCGCAGCAGCACGAGCAGCACCAGCGCGAGCAGACCGACCGCGAGCGCACCGACCTGCACCACGGTGTAGGCCGGCCGCGCCGAGATCTGGCGCGTCGCAAGCACCAGCCAGCGCGGCGCGGTGGCGTCGTTCACGCCCCGGCGCAGCAAGCGCACCGCGAGCCAACCGAGCAGCCCGAACAGCAGCACCGCTGCCGCGAATCCGCCGACCGCGATCAGGCCCAGCTTCAGGTCGCGGCTCGCAACCAGCAGCAACGCGGCAAAGCCGGCGACGCCGAGCGCCAGCGTGCCGACCGACGCGGGCTTGAGGCCCCCGAGGTCGCGCCGCATCACGCGCAGCGGCGGCACGCTGGCGAGCTGCAGCACCGGCGGCAGGCCGAACGCGAGCATCAGCGTAAAGCCCATGCCGAGGCCGAGCACGACCGGCCGGAGCCCGGGAGCGGGAAGCGCCACTTCGATCAGCCCCGACAGCAGTTGCACGATCCCCAGTTGCACGAGATAGCCGAGCAGCACGCCCAGGCCGCTCGCGACCAGGCCGCACAGCAGGAACTCGAACGCGTAGCTTGCGGCCAGCGTGCGCTGGCTCTGGCCCAGCACGCGCAGCATCGCGCAGCCGTCCAGATGCGCGGCGGCGAAGCCCCGTGCCGCCAACGCGACCGCCATCGCGCTCATCAGCGCGGCCAGCAGCGCGACCAGATTCAGGAAATTCTGCGCGCGGTCGAGCGTCTGTTGCATCGCCGGACGACCGCTGTCGGGCGACTCCAGACGCACACCGCGCAGCAGCGGGTCCGCCGGATCCCGGAGCTGCGCGCGCGCCCAGCGCACGAAGCGCTCGACCGGCCCCTCGGGCCCGGCGACCGCGAACCGGTAACCGACCCGGCTCGCAGGCTGCACCAGCCCGGTGGCCGCGAGGTCCGCGTCATTGATCATCACGCGCGGCGCAAAGTTGAGGAAGCCCGCGCCGCGATCGGGTTCGATCACGATGATCCGGGCAATGGCGAGCTTCGCGTCGCCGAGCAGCAGCGGATCGCCGACCTTCAGGTCCAGCGCATCGAGCAGCGAGGCGTCGACCCACACCTGGCCCAGTGCCGGAATCGCGCGGGTCGCCTGGCCGGTCGCGCCGGGCCGGGCCGCGACCGTGAGGCTGCCGCGCAGCGGATAGCCGGGACCGACCGCCTTCAGCGCCACCAGATGGCTGGCCCCGCCCTGCGCGTCGGTCGCGCGTGCCATCGTCGGAAAGGCCAGCGTGGTTGCAACCTGGAGCCCGAGCGAGCGTGCGCGTTCGACAAAAGGCGCCGGCGTCGGGCTGTCGCTGGCGATCACCGCGTCGCCGCCGAGCAGTTGGTGCGCATCGCGCTGCAGCCCTGACTGCAGACGATCGGCGAGGAAGCCGACCGCAGTGAGCGCGCCGACCGCGAGCAGCACCGCCAGAATCAGCAGCCGCAACTCGCCGGCGCGAAGATCGCGCCGCAGCGTGCGCCAGCCGAGTCGGGCAAAGGCAAGGCCCATCTATTTGTCCCGCATCAAGAAGTCTTCAGACCGCATGATCGATGATCGGGCTCTGGTAGCAGACCCGAACGCGCTGAGCCGTGGCTCGGATAAACGACATGTGTTCATCGGCCGCGGTGGCAACGCACGACCGAGTGTCGGCGCATCAATCCCGCGGGACAGATGCGGGCGTTGGTTGACACTGACGGGGTGCTGGCGCAATCTTGGACGAGCATGAATCCATGGATGAAGTCTACGCGGCGCTGGTCGCCGCCGACGCTTCATCGTGCAAGCCCGGAACGGCGGCCGCATGCAGTGATGATGGCCAGCGGCAGACAGCTCGGGCGATCCAGCATAACGGCTTTGCAAGACGATCCGGCTTTTTCCCCCTTGATGAATGGAGACTGTCATGACCACCGATTCACCGTTGCAATACATGAACGGCTTCGCCAACGAATTTTCGACCGAGGCGCTCCCTGGCGCCCTGCCGGACCGGGGCAACTCGCCCCAGAAGGCGCCCTATGGGCTGTACGCTGAACAGATCAATGGGACCCCGTTCACCATCGCGCGCGCGGCCAACCGCCGCTCCTGGCTGTACCGCATCCGTCCAGGCGCGGCCCACGATGCGTTCGCGCCCGGCAACGCCGGGGCACACTGGCTCTCCAGCTTCAACCAGGCGCCGACGCCACCGAATCGGATGCGCTGGGATCCCATCGCCATGCCGGCAGCCGGCACCAAAGTCGATTTTGTCGACAGCATGATGACCATCGGCGGCAACGCCGGCTGCGGCATCCATGTGTACACCGCCACCCGGTCCATGGAAAAGCGCTACTTCTACGACTCCGACGGCGAGCTTCTGATCGTTCCGCAGCAAGGCCGCCTGACCTTGGCCACCGAACTGGGAAACCTCGAAGTCGAGCCGCAGGAAATCGCCGTCATCCCGCGCGGAATCCGCTTTCAGGTGCGCTTGCGCGATGGAGCGGCACGTGGCTTTGTCTGCGAGAACTTTGGCGCGCCGCTGCAGCTCCCGACCCTGGGCGTGATCGGCTCCAACGGCCTGGCCCACCCCAGGGACTTCCTCACGCCCGTGGCGGCCTGGGAAGACGTCGAAGGCGACTTTGAAATACTCACCAAGTTCGATGGGCAGTTCTGGACGGCCAGAATAAACCACTCGCCACTTGACGTGGTCGCCTGGCACGGCACGCACGCGCCCTACAAGTACGATTTGCGCAAATTCAACGTCGCCGGCTTCATCAGCTACGACCACCCCGATCCATGCATGAACCTGGTGCTGCATGCGCCCAGTGCCGCACCCGGCGTCGATACGCTCGACTTCATCGCGTTCGCGCCGCGCGTGCTGGCCATGCTCGACACGTTCCGTCCACCCTGGTTCCACCGCAATGTCGCTGGTGAGTTCATGGGCAATGTCCACGGCCATTACGATGCCAAGGCTGGCGGCTTCGAGCCGGGCAGCATGTCGATCCACAACACCATGACCGCTCATGGCCCGGATACCGAAACGTTCGAGAAGGCCAGTGCCGCCGACACCAGCAAGCCCGACTACATCAAGGACACGATGGCCATCATGTTCGAGACCCCGGTCATCATTCACGCAACCCAGCAGGCGCTGGAGTCCCCGCATAGGCAGCGCGAATACGTCCGCGTCTGGGAGGGTCTGAAGAAGCACTTCAACCCGAAACAGCGCTGACGAATGGCTGGCAGCTTGGCATGCACCGAACCCTGCGGCGGTTCGATTCAATTCCCTTGCATCGCGCCGGCACCCCGCAGTCAATGCGCCTGCGCCGCGGAGCCCGAGGCCCGGGGCGCTGCGGGCGCCGGGGGCGCGCCGGCAAGGAGAGGCTCGAGCGCCAGCCGCTGCTGCGCGCTGTAGCAGACGAAGCGCTTGTTCGTCGCGCGGCCGATCGTGCACAGGCCCAGGCGTTCCGCCAGCTCGTGCCCCATCTGCGTGATGCCGCTGCGCGAGACCACGATCGCCACGCCCATCTGCGCGGACTTGATCACCATCTCGCTGGTGAGCCGGCCGGTGGTGTAGAACACCCGGGCGCCCCGGTCCATTGCCCCGTCCGGCGCCGGCGCATCGTGCAGCCACATCCACCCGGCGATGGTGTCGATCGCGTTGTGGCGGCCGACGTCCTCGATGAAGATCAGCATCCTGGGCGTGCCGCCCCGGACTTCGAACAGCGCGCAGCCGTGCACCGAGCCGGCCGACTTGTAGGTCGTCTCCTGCAGGCGGATGGTGTCGACCAGCGCATAGAGTTCGCGCTGCGTCAGCACCGACGCCGGCAGTCGAATCTTGTCCAGATCGTCCATCAGCGCGCCGAACACGCTGCCCTGCCCGCAGCCTGTCGTCACGACCCTGCGCGCGGTGCGCCGCGCCAGATCGCGGATGCCGGCGCGCGTCTTCACCGCCGCGGCGCCGACCTCCCAGTCGACGGTGATCGAATCCACCTCGCCCGGCCCCGCGATCAGCCGCTGGTTGCGCAGGTAACCGAGCACCAGCAGTTCGGGCTCGGCGCCCAGCGTCATCAGCGTGACGAGCTCGCGCCGGTCGACGTAGACGGTCAGCGCGCGCTCGGCGGGAATCGACACGACGCTCTTGCGGCCGTACTCGTCGAGCACCTCGATTTCGCGCGTCAGTGGCGCACGCGCCTGGGTCAGCCTGGGGGTGGCCGATTTCGATGCCATGTCAATGCCTGGGCCTGGCGCCAGCCAGTGCGGGTGCGAGCGCCTCAGGCCATCGCGCTGGTGCCGTAGCCGCTGACCGGCAGGGCGGTGCCGCCGGCGCGCACCGCGACCGCGCAGTACTTGAATTCCGGAATCATTCCGAACGGATCGAGCGCCGGGTTCGTCATCAGATTCGCGGCCGCCTCGTAGTACGCGAACGGAATGAACACCGCGCCCGGCGGCGTGCCGTCGTCGCGACGCACGTGGATCGCCACCTCGCCGCGCCGCGACTGCACGGTGACCACCGCGCCCGGCTCGACGCCGAGCCGCGCCAGATCGGCGCCGCACATCGACGCGGTCGCGACCGGCTCGATCGCGTCGAGCACGCTCGCGCGCCGCGTCATGCTGCCGGTGTGCCAATGCTCGAGCTGGCGCCCGGTGATCAGCACGAACGGAAACGCATCGTCGGGCCGTTCGTTCGCCGGGATGATGTCGGCCGGAACCAGCTTGACGCGGCCGTCCGGCGTCGGAAAGCGCTCGACGAACACGATCGGCTGGCCGGGGTCGTCTTCGCTCAGGCACGGATAGGTCACGCTCGACTCGCGCTCGAGCCGTTCCCAGCTGATGCCGGCGATCGCCGCGTGCATCGCCTGGCGCATTTCCTCATAGACGGCAGCCACACCGTGGTGCTCGCCGGGGTAGTTCCAGGACGAGCCCACCGCGCCGCCGGGCCGCCCCAAGGCGCGGACGGCCCCCTCGGGGGGCAGCGACGACACGGCGTGCGGAGCGTGGGGGCCCATTCTCTGCGCGATCTGCTGGATGATCCACAGGTCCGGCCGCGCTTCGCCGGGCGGCTCGATCGCCTGGCGGCCGAGCTGCACCATGCGGTCGGTGTTGGTCACGGTGCCGGTCTTCTCGGGCCAGGCGGTCGCCGGCAGCACCACGTCGGCGAGCCAGGCGGTCTCGGTCAGGAAGATGTCCTGCACCACCAGGTGCTCCAGCGAGGCCAGCGCATGGCGCGCATGGTTCAGGTCCGGGTCGCTCATCGCTGGGTTCTCGCCCATCACGTACATGCCGCGGATCTTGTGCGGGTCGGTGTCGGGCGCCAAAGCCTTGTTCATAATCTCGACCACGGTGTACCCCGGCACCGGATCCAGCGGCCGGCCCCAGAACTGTTCGAACCAGCGCCGCGCCTCCACATCGTCGACCGACCGGTAGTTCGGATACATCATCGGGATCAGGCCGGCGTCGCTCGCGCCCTGCACATTGTTCTGGCCGCGCAGCGGATGCAGGCCGGTGCTGGGCTTGCCGATCTGGCCGGTCACGCTGGCGAGCGCGATCAGGCAGCGCGCATTGTCGGTGCCGTGCACATGCTGGCTTATGCCCATGCCCCAGAGGATCATCGCACCGTTGCGCGCGCCCTCCTTGCCACCGTTCGGCCGCGCGTACTCGCGCGCGACCTCGCGCAACGTCTCTGCCGGGATGCCGCAGATCGGCGCCATCGCCTCCGGGCTGTAGCCGCGCACGTTCTCGCAGAGCGCCTCGTAGTTGCTCGCGCGGCTTCGCACGAAGTCTTCGTCGACCAGGCCTTCCTCGATCACCGTGTGGATCAACGCGTTCAGCATCGCGACGTCGGTGTCGGCACGGAACTGCAACACGCGCCACGCATGCTTGCCGATGTCAGTGACGCGCGGATCGGCGAGCACGATCTTGGTGCCGTTCTTCGCCGCATTCTTCATCCAGGTCGCGGCGACCGGATGGTTCGCCGAAGGGTTCGAGCCGATCACCAGGATCAGCCCGGCCTCGGCCACGTCGCTGACCTGGTTGCTCACCGCGCCCGAACCGACGCCCTCGAGCAGCGCCGCAACGCTGGACGCATGGCATAGACGCGTGCAATGGTCGACGTTGTTGCTGCCAAAGCCGATGCGCACCAGCTTCTGGAACAGATAGGCCTCTTCGTTGCTGCCCTTGGCCGAGCCGAAGCCCGCCAGCGCCTTCGCACCATGGCCATCGCGAAGCCGTGCGAGACCGCCCGCGGCCAGCGCCAGCGCCTCGTCCCAGT